>CBDHHR010000001.1:0-22020 GCA_965263245.1 Metamycoplasmataceae bacterium
CTCCCCGGTCTACCCTGTCTCCCCGGCCTCTCCGGTCTCCCCGGTCTCCCCGGTCTCCCCGATCTCCCCGGTCTCCCCGGTCTCCCCGGTCATCCGCCGGTCTCCCCGGTCTCCCCGGTCTCTCCGATCTCCCCGGTCTCCCCGGTCTCTCCGGTCTCCGGTCCCCCATCTCCCCGGTCTCTCCGGTCTCCCCGGTCTCCCCGGTCTCCCCGGTCTCTCCGGTCTCCCCGGTCTCTCTGGTCTCTCTCGGTGTGTGTGTGTGTGTGTGTGTGTGTGTGTGTGTGTCTGTGTGTGTGTGTGTGTGTGTGTGTGTGTGTGTGTGTGTGTGTGTGTGTGTGTGTGTGTGTGTGTGTGTGTGTGTGTATCTATCTCTCTCTCTCTTCTCGTGTCCGCTCGCCAGAATCGGTTTGACCCCCGATTCAGTGTAAAGTGACAGACGCTCGTTCCACGTTCGATCTCGGATATTTTATTCACAGTTGGACGTTCATGTTCGTATGCAATATTTCAAAAGATATACATTGCGTTGGCAATAAGAGTTTAACATAGTACTTGTAACATCGAAGTCACTGAGTGTCTGTTGCCAGTCCACTCCAGTGCTCCTACATTTTAAAGTTTTAAATAAATGCCGGTAATTTTGATAGTCTCGTGTAATATGAGCTTCAGTCTCATATTCATGTTTAAATTTGAACAGCCAAAATGAGGGTAAATCGCGAGCATCTTCTGTAGCTCCCGATCTCCCCGGTCTCTCCGGTCTCCCCGATATCTTCGGTCTCTCCGGTCTCCCCGCTCTCTCCGGTCTCCCCGGTCTCTCCGGTCTCCCCGGACTCTCCGGTCTCCCCGATCTCACCGGTCTCTCCGGTCTCCCCGGTCTCTCCGGTCTCTCCGGTCTCTCCGGTCTCATCTCTCCGGTCTCCCCGGTCTCTCCGGTCTCACCGATCTCCCCGGTCTCCCCGGTCTCCCCGGTCTCGCCGGTCTCCCCGGTCTCTCCAGTGTCTCCGGTCTCTCCGGTCTCTCCGGTCTCCCCGGTCTCCCCGGTCTCCCCGGTCTCCCCGGTCTCTCCGGTCTCCCCGATCTCCCCGGTCTCCCCGGTCTCCCCGGTCTCCCCGGTCTCTCCGGTCTCTCCGGTCTCCCCGGTCTCCCCGGACTCTCCGGTCTCCCCGGTCTCCCCGGTCTCTCCGGTCTCCCCGGTCTCTCCGGTCTCTCCGGTCTCCCCGGTCTCGCCGGTCTCCCCGGTCTTCCCGGTCTCTCCGGTCTCCCCGATCTCTCCGGTCTCTCCGGTCTCCCCGGTCTCTCCGGTCTCCCCGGTCTCTCCGGTCTCCCCGGTCTCCCCGGTCTCTCCGGTCTCCGCGGTCTCCCCGGTCTACCCAGTCTCCCCGGTCTCCCCGGTCTCTGTCTCCCCGGCCTCTCCGGTCTCCCCGGTCTCCCCGGTCTCCCCGATCTCCCCGGTCTCCCCGGTCTCCCCGTTCATCCGCCGGTCTCCCCGGTCTCCCCGGTCTCCCCGGTCTCCCCGGTCTCTCCGATCTCCCCGGTCTCCCCGGTCTCTCCGGTCTCCCCCATCTCCCCGGTCTCTCCGGTCTCCCCGGTCTCCCCGGTCTCCCCGGTCTCCCCGGTCTCTCCGGTCTCCCCGGTCTCTCTGGTCTCTCTCCGTGTGTATGTGTGTGTGTGTGTGTGTGTGTGTGTGTGTGTGTGTGTGTGTCTGTGTGTGTGTGTGTGTGTGTGTGTGTGTGTGTGTGTGTGTTTGTGTGTGTGTGTGTGTGTGTGTGTGTGTGTGTGTGTGTGTGTGTGTGTGTGTGTGTGTGTGTGTGTGTGTGTGTGTGTGTGTGTGTGTGTGTGTGTGTGTCTGTGTGTGTGTGTGTGTCTATCTCTCTCTCTCTTCTCGTGTCCGCTCGCCAGAATCGGTTTGACCCCCGATTCAGTGTAAAGTGACAGACGCTCGTTCCACGTTCGATCTCGGATATTTTATTCACAGTTGGACGTTCATGTTCGTATGCAATATTTCAAAAGATATACATTGCGTTGGCAATAGAGTTTAACATAGTACTTGTAACATCGAAGTCACTGAGTGTCTGTTGCCAGTCCACTCCAGTGCTCCTACATTTTAAAATTTTAAATAAATGCCGGTAATTTTGATAGTCTCGTGTAATATGAGCTTCAGTCTCATATTCATGTTTAAATTTGAACAGCCAAAATGAGGGTAAATCGCGAGCATCTTCTGTAGCTCCCGATCTCCCCGGTCTCTCCGGTCTCCCCGATATCTTTGGTCTCTCCGGTCTCCCCGCTCTCTCCGGTCTCCCCGGTCTCTCCGGTCTCACCGATCTCCCCGGTCTCCCCGGTCTCCCCGGTCTCGCCGGTCTCCCCGGTCTCTCCGGTGTCTCCGGTCTCTCCGGTCTCTCCGGTCTCCCCGGTCTCCCCGGTCTCCCCGGTCTCCCCGGTCTCCCCGGTCTCTCCGGTCTCCCCGGTCTCCCCGGTCTCTCCGGTCTCCCCGGTCTCTCCGGTCTCTCCGGTCTCCCCGGTCTCGCCGGTCTCCCCGGTCTTCCCGGTCTCTCCGTCTCCCCGATCTCTCCGGTCTCTCCGGTCTCCTCGGTCTCTCCGGTCTCCCCGGTCTCTCCGGTCTCCCCGGTCTCCCAGGTCTCTCCGGTCTCCGCGGTCTTCCTGGTCTACCCGGTCTCCCCGGTCTCCCTGGTCTACCCTGTCTCCCCGGCCTCTCCGGTCTCCCCGGTCTCCCCGGTCTCCCCGATCTCCCCGGTCTCCCCGGTCTCCCCGGTCATCCGCCGGTCTCCCCGGTCTCCCCGGTCTCTCCGATCTCCCCGGTCTCCCCGGTCTCTCCGGTCTCCCCCATCTCCCCGGTCTCTCCGGTCTCCCCGGTCTCCCTGGTCTCCCCGGTCTCTCCGGTCTCCCCGGTCTCTCTGGTCTCTCTCCGCGTGTGTGTGTGTGTGTGTGTGTGTGTGTGTGTGTGTGTGTGTGTGTGTGTGTCTGTGTGTGTGTGTGTGTGTGTGTTTGTGTGTGTGTGTGTGTGTGTGTGTGTGTGTGTGTGTCTATCTCTCTCTCTCTTCTCGTGTCCGCTCGCCAGAATCGGTTTGACCCCCGATTCAGTGTAAAGTGACAGACGCTCGTTCCACGTTCGATCTCGGATATTTTATTCACAGTTGGACGTTCACGTTCGTATGCAATATTTCAAAAGATATACATTGCGTTGGCAATAGAGTTTAACATAGTACTTGTAACATCGAAGTCACTGAGTGTCTGTTGCCAGTCCACTCCAGTGCTCCTACATTTTAAAGTTTTAAATAAATGCCGGTAATTTTGATAGTCTCGTGTAATATGAGCTTCAGTCTCGTATTCATGTTTAAATTTGAACAGCCAAAATGAGGGTAAATCGCGAACATCTTCTGTAGCTCCCGATCTCCCCGGTCTCTCCGGTCTCCCCGATATCTTCGGTCTCTCCGGTCTCCCCGCTCTCTCCGGTCTCCCCGGTCTCTCCGGTCTCCCCGGACTCTCCGGTCTCCCCGATCTCACCGGTCTCTCCGGTCTCCCCGGTCTCTCCGGTCTCTCCGGTCTCTCCGGTCTCCCCGATCTCTCCGGTCTCCCCGGTCTCTTCGGTCTCACCGATCTCCCCGGTCTCTCCGGTGTCTCCGGTCACTCCGGTCTCTCCGGTCTCCCCGGTCTCCCCGGTCTCCCCGGTCTCCCCGGTCTCCCCGGTCTCCCCGGTCTCTCCGGTCACCCCGGTCTGCCCGGTCTCTCCGGTCTCTCCTGTCTCCCCGGTCTCGCCGGTCTCTCCTGTCTCCCCGGTCTCGCCGGTCTCGCCGGTCTTCCCGGTCTCTCCGGTCTCCCCGATCTCTCCGGTCTCTCCGGTCTCCCCGGTCTCTCCGGTCTCCCCGGTCTCTCCGGTCTCCCCGGTCTCCCCGGTCTCTCCGGTCTCCGCGGTCTCCCCGGTCTACCCGGTCTCCCCGGTCTCCCCGGTCTACCCTGTCTCCCCGGCCTCTCCGGTCTCCCCGGTCTCCCCGGTCTCCCCGATCTCCCCGGTCTCCCCGGTCTCCCCGGTCATCCGCCGGTCTCCCCGGTCTCCCCGGTCTCTCCGATCTCCCCGGTCTCCCCGGTCTCTCCGGTCTCCCCCATCTCCCCGGTCTCTCCGGTCTCCCCGGTCTCCCCGGTCTCCCCGGTCTCTCCGGTCTCCCCGGTCTCTCTGGTCTCTCTCGGTGTGTGTGTGTGTGTGTGTGTGTGTGTGTGTGTCTGTGTGTGTGTGTGTGTGTGTGTGTGTGTGTGTGTGTGTGTGTGTGTGTGTGTGTGTGTGTGTGTGTGTGTGTGTCTATCTCTCTCTCTCTCTTCTCGTGTCCGCTCGCCAGAATCGGTTTGACCCCCGATTCAGTGTAAAGTGACAGACGCTCGTTCCACGTTCGATCTCGGATATTTTATTCACAGTTGGACGTTCATGTTCGTATGCAATATTTCAAAAGATATACATTGCGTTGGCAATAAGAGTTTAACATAGTACTTGTAACATCGAAGTCACTGAGTGTCTGTTGCCAGTCCACTCCAGTGCTCCTACATTTTAAAGTTTTAAATAAATGCCGGTAATTTTGATAGTCTCGTGTAATATGAGCTTCAGTCTCATATTCATGTTTAAATTTGAACAGCCAAAATGAGGGTAAATCGCGAGCATCTTCTGTAGCTCCCGATCTCCCCGGTCTCTCCGGTCTCCCCGATATCTTCGGTCTCTCCGGTCTCCCCGCTCTCTCCGGTCTCCCCGGTCTCTCCGGTCTCCCCGGACTCTCCGGTCTCCCCGATCTCACCGGTCTCTCCGGTCTCCCCGGTCTCTCCGGTCTCTCCGGTCTCTCCGGTCTCCCCGATCTCTCCGGTCTCCCCGGTCTCTCCGGTCTCACCGATCTCCCCGGTCTCCCCGGTCTCCCCGGTCTCGCCGGTCTCCCCGGTCTCTCCAGTGTCTCCGGTCTCTCCGGTCTCTCCGGTCTCCCCGGTCTCCCCGGTCTCCCCGGTCTCCCCGGTCTCTCCGGTCTCCCCGGTCTCCCCGGTCTCTCCGGTCTCCCCGATATCTTCGGTCTCTCCGGTCTCCCCGCTCTCTCCGGTCTCCCCGGTCTCTCCGGTCTCCCCGGTCTCTCCGGTCTCCCCGATCTCACCGGTCTCTCCGGTCTCCCCGGTATCTCCGGTCTCTCCGGTCTCTCCGGTCTCCCCGATCTCTCCGGTCACCCCGGTCTCTCCGGTCTCCCCGATCTCCCCGGTCTCCCCGGTCTCCCCGGTCTCCCCGGTCTCTCCGGTCTCTCCGGTCTCCCCGGTCTCCCCGGTCTCTCCGGTCTCCCCGGTCTCCCCGGTCTCTCCGGTCTCCCCGGTCTCTCCGGTCTCTCCGGTCTCCCCGGTCTCGCCGGTCTCCCCGGTCTTCCCGGTCTCTCCGGTCTCCCCGATCTCTCCGGTCTCTCCGGTCTCCCCGGTCTCTCCGGTCTCCCCGGTCTCTCCGGTCTCCCCGGTCTCCCCGGTCTCTCCGGTCTCCGCGGTCTCCCCGGTCTACCCAGTCTCCCCCGTCTCCCCGGTCTACCCTGTCTCCCCGGCCTCTCCGGTCTCCCCGGTCTCCCCGGTCTCCCCGATCTCCCCGGTCTCCCCGGTCTCCCCGTTCATCCGCCGGTCTCCCCGGTCTCCCCGGTCTCCCCGGTCTCCCCGGTCTCTCCGATCTCCCCGGTCTCCCCGGTCTCTCCGGTCTCCCCCATCTCCCCGGTCTCTCCGGTCTCCCCGGTCTCCCCGGTCTCCCCGGTCTCCCCGGTCTCTCCGGTCTCCCCGGTCTCTCTGGTCTCTCTCCGTGTGTATGTGTGTGTGTGTGTGTGTGTGTGTGTGTGTGTGTGTGTGTGTGTGTGTGTGTGTGTGTGTCTGTGTGTGTGTGTGTGTGTGTGTGTGTTTGTCTGTGTATGTGTGTGTGTGTGTGTGTGTGTGTGTGTGTGTGTGTGTGTGTGTGTGTGTGTGTGTGTGTGTGTGTGTGTGTGTGTGTGTGTGTGTGTGTGTGTGTCTGTGTGTGTGTGTGTCTATCTCTCTCTCTCTTCTCGTGTCCGCTCGCCAGAATCGGTTTGACCCCCGATTCAGTGTAAAGTGACAGACGCTCGTTCCACGTTCGATCTCGCATATTTTATTCACAGTTGGACGTTCACGTTCGTATGCAATATTTCAAAAGATATACATTGCGTTGGCAATAGAGTTTAACATAGTACTTGTAACATCGAAGTCACTGAGTGTCTGTTGCCAGTCCACTCCAGTGCTCCTACATTTTAAAGTTTTAAATAAATGCCGGTAATTTTGATAGTCTCGTGTAATATGAGCTTCAGTCTCATATTCATGTTTAAATTTGAACAGCCAAAATGAGGGTAAATCGCGAGCATCTTCTGTAGCTCCCGATCTCCCCGGTCTCTCCGGTCTCCCCGATATCTTCGGTCTCTCCGGTCTCCCCGCTCTCTCCGGTCTCCCCGGTCTCTCCGGTCTTCCCGGACTCTCCGGTCTCCCCGATCTCACCGGTCTCTCCGGTCTCCCCGGTCTCTCCGGTCTCTCCTTTCTCTCCGGTCTCCCCGATCTCTCCGGTCTCCCCGGTCTCTCCGGTCTCACCGATCTCCCCGGTCTCCCCGGTCTCCCCGGTCTCGCCGGTCTCCCCGGTCTCTCCAGTGTCTCCGGTCTCTCCGGTCTCTCCGGTCTCCCCGGTCTCCCCGGTCTCCCCGGTCTCCCCGGTCTCTCCGGTCTCCCCGGTCTCCCCGGTCTCTCCGGTCTCCCCGATATCTTCGGTCTCTCCGGTCTCCCCGCTCTCTCCGGTCTCCCCGGTCTCTCCGGTCTCCCCGGTCTCTCCGGTCTCCCCGATCTCACCGGTCTCTCCGGTCTCCCCGGTATCTCCGGTCTCTCCGGTCTCTCCGGTCTCTCCGGTCTCCCCGATCTCTCCGGTCACCCCGGTCTCTCCGGTCTCCCCGATCTCCCCGGTCTCCCCGGTCTCCCCGGTCTCCCCGGTCTCTCCGGTCTCTCCGGTCTCCCCGGTCTCCCCGGTCTCTCCGGTCTCCCCGGTCTCCCCGGTCTCTCCGGTCTCCCCGGTCTCTCCGGTCTCTCCGGTCTCCCCGGTCTCGCCGGTCTCCCCGGTCTTCCCGGTCTCTCCGGTCTCCCCGATCTCTCCGGTCTCTCCGGTCTCCCCGGTCTCTCCGGTCTCCCCGGTCTCCCCGGTCTCTCCGGTCTTCCCGGTCTCCCCGGTCTACCCAGTCTCCCCGGTCTCCCCGGTCTACCCTGTCTCCCCGGCCTCTCCGGTCTCCCCGGTCTCCCCGGTCTCCCCGATCTCCCCGGTCTCCCCGGTCTCCCCGGTCATCCGCCGGTCTCCCCGGTCTCCCCGGTCTCCCCGGTCTCTCCGATCTCCCCGGTCTCCCCGGTCTCTCCGGTCTCCCCCATCTCCCCGGTCTCTCCGGTCTCCCCGGTCTCCCCGGTCTCCCCGGTCTCCCCGGTCTCTCCGGTCTCACCGATCTCCCCGGTCTCCCCGGTCTCCCCGGTCTCGCCGGTCTCCCCGGTCTCTCCGGTCTCCCCGGTCTCCCCGGTCTCTCCGGTCTCCGCGGTCTCCCCGGTCTACCCAGTCTCCCCGGTCTCCCCGGTCTACCCTGTCTCCCCGGCCTCTCCGGTCTCCCCGGTCTCCCCGGTCTCCCCGATCTCCCCGGTCTCCCCGGTCTCCCCGGTCATCCGCCGGTCTCCCCGGTCTCCCCGGTCTCCCCGGTCTCCCCGGTCTCTCCGATCTCCCCGGTCTCCCCGGTCTCTCCGGTCTCCCCCATCTCCCCGGTCTCTCCGGTCTCCCCGGTCTCCCCGGTCTCCCCGGTCTCCCTGGTCTCTCCGGTCTCCCCGGTCTCTCTGGTCTCTCTCCGTGTGTATGTGTGTGTGTGTGTGTGTGTGTGTGTGTGTGTGTGTGTGTGTGTGTGTGTGTGTGTGTGTGTGTGTGTTTGTCTGTGTATGTGTGTGTGTGTGTGTGTGTGTGTGTGTGTGTGTGTGTGTGTGTGTGTGTGTGTGTGTGTGTGTGTGTGTGTGTGTGTGTGTGTGTGTGTGTGTGTCTATCTCTCTCTCTCTTCTCGTGTCCGCTCGCCAGAATCGGTTTGACCCCCGATTCAGTGTAAAGTGACAGACGCTCGTTCCACGTTCGATCTCGGATATTTTATTCACAGTTGGACGTTCATGTTCGTATGCAATATTTCAAAAGATATACATTGCGTTGGCAATAAGAGTTTAACATAGTACTTGTAACATCGAAGTCACTGAGTGTCTGTTGCCAGTCCACTCCAGTGCTCCTACATTTTAAAGTTTTAAATAAATGCCGGTAATTTTGATAGTCTCGTGTAATATGAGCTTCAGTCTCATATTCATGTTTAAATTTGAACAGCCAAAATGAGGGTAAATCGCGAGCATCTTCTGTAGCTCCCGATCTCCCCGGTCTCTCCGGTCTCCCCGATATCTTCGGTCTCTCCGGTCTCCCCGCTCTCTCCGGTCTCCCCGGTCTCTCCGGTCTCCCCGGACTCTCCGGTCTCCCCGATCTCACCGGTCTCTCCGGTCTCCCCTCTCCCGGTCTCTCCGGTCTCTCCGGTCTCTCCGGTCTCCCCGATCTCTCCGGTCTCCCCGGTCTCTCCGGTCTCACCGATCTCCCCGGTCTCCCCGGTCTCCCCGGTCTCCCGGTCTCCCCGGTCTCTCCAGTGTCTCCGGTCTCTCCGGTCTCTCCGGTCTCCCCGGTCTCCCCGGTCTCCCCGGTCTCCCCGGTCTCTCCGGTCTCCCCGTCTCCCCGGTCTCCCCGGTCTCCCCGGTCTCCCCGGTCTCTCCGGTCTCTCCGGTCTCCCCGGTCTCCCCGGATCTCTCCGGTCTCCCCGGTCTCCCCGGTCTCTCCGGTCTCCCCGGTCTCTCCGGTCTCTCCGGTCTCCCCGGTCTCTCCGGTCTCTTCCCGGTCTCTCCGGTCTCCCCGATCTCTCCGGTCTCTCCGGTCTCCCCGGTCTCTCCGGTCTCCCCGGTCTCTCCGGTCTCCCCGGTCTCCCCGGTCTCTCCGGTCTCCGCGGTCTCCCCGGTCTACCCGGTCTCCCCGGTCTCCCCGGTCTACCCTGTCTCCCCGGCCTCTCCGGTCTCCCCGGTCTCCCCGGTCTCCCCGATCTCCCCGGTCTCCCCGGTCTCCCCGTTCTCCCCGGTCTCCCCGGTCTCCCCGGTCTCCCCGGTCTCCCCGGTCTCTCCGATCTCCCCGGTCTCCCCGGTCTCTCCGGTCTCCCCCATCTCCCCGGTCTCTCCGGTCTCCCCGGTCTCCCCGGTCTCCCCGGTCTCCCCGGTCTCTCCGGTCTCCCCGGTCTCCCCGGTCTCCGTGGTCTGTGTGTGTGTGTGTGTGTGTGTGTGTGTGTGTGTGTGTGTCTGTGTGTGTGTGTGTGTGTGTGTGTGTGTGTGTGTGTGTGTGTGTGTCTGTGTATGTGTGTGTGTGTGTGTGTGTGTGTGTGTGTGTGTGTGTGTGTGTGTGTGTGTGTGTGTGTGTGTGTGTGTGTGTGTGTGTGTGTGTGTCTGTGTGTGTGTGTGTGTCTATCTCTCTCTCTCTTCTCGTGTCCGCTCGCCAGAATCGGTTTGACCCCCGATTCAGTGTAAAGTGACAGACGCTCGTTCCACGTTCGATCTCGGATATTTTATTCACAGTTGGACGTTCATGTTCGTATGCAATATTTCAAAAGATATACATTGCGTTGGCAATAGAGTTTAACATAGTACTTGTAACATCGAAGTCACTGAGTGTCTGTTGCCAGTCCACTCCAGTGCTCCTACATTTTAAAATTTTAAATAAATGCCGGTAATTTTGATAGTCTCGTGTAATATGAGCTTCAGTCTCATATTCATGTTTAAATTTGAACAGCCAAAATGAGGGTAAATCGCGAGCATCTTCTGTAGCTCCCGATCTCCCCGGTCTCTCCGGTCTCCCCGATATCTTTGGTCTCTCCGGTCTCCCCGCTCTCTCCGGTCTCCCCGGTCTCTCCGGTCTCACCGATCTCCCCGGTCTCCCCGGTCTCCCCGGTCTCGCCGGTCTCCCCGGTCTCTCCGGTGTCTCCGGTCTCTCCGGTCTCTCCGGTCTCCCCGGTCTCCCCGGTCTCCCCGGTCTCCCCGGTCTCCCCGGTCTCTCCGGTCTCCCCGGTCTCCCCGGTCTCTCCGGTCTCCCCGGTCTCTCCGGTCTCTCCGGTCTCCCCGGTCTCGCCGGTCTCCCCGGTCTTCCCGGTCTCTCCGTCTCCCCGATCTCTCCGGTCTCTCCGGTCTCCTCGGTCTCTCCGGTCTCCCCGGTCTCTCCGGTCTCCCCGGTCTCCCAGGTCTCTCCGGTCTCCGCGGTCTTCCTGGTCTACCCGGTCTCCCCGGTCTCCCTGGTCTACCCTGTCTCCCCGGCCTCTCCGGTCTCCCCGGTCTCCCCGGTCTCCCCGATCTCCCCGGTCTCCCCGGTCTCCCCGGTCATCCGCCGGTCTCCCCGGTCTCCCCGGTCTCTCCGATCTCCCCGGTCTCCCCGGTCTCTCCGGTCTCCCCCATCTCCCCGGTCTCTCCGGTCTCCCCGGTCTCCCTGGTCTCCCCGGTCTCTCCGGTCTCCCCGGTCTCTCTGGTCTCTCTCCGTGTGTGTGTGTGTGTGTGTGTGTGTGTGTGTGTGTGTGTGTGTGTGTGTGTGTGTGTGTGTGTGTGTGTGTGTTTGTGTGTGTGTGTGTGTGTGTGTGTGTGTGTGTGTGTGTGTCTATCTCTCTCTCTCTCTTCTCGTGTCCGCTCGCCAGAATCGGTTTGACCCCCGATTCAGTGTAAAGTGACAGACGCTCGTTCCACGTTCGATCTCGGATATTTTATTCACAGTTGGACGTTCACGTTCGTATGCAATATTTCAAAAGATATACATTGCGTTGGCAATAGAGTTTAACATAGTACTTGTAACATCGAAGTCACTGAGTGTCTGTTGCCAGTCCACTCCAGTGCTCCTACATTTTAAAGTTTTAAATAAATGCCGGTAATTTTGATAGTCTCGTGTAATATGAGCTTCAGTCTCGTATTCATGTTTAAATTTGAACAGCCAAAATGAGGGTAAATCGCGAACATCTTCTGTAGCTCCCGATCTCCCCGGTCTCTCCGGTCTCCCCGATATCTTCGGTCTCTCCGGTCTCCCCGCTCTCTCCGGTCTCCCCGGTCTCTCCGGTCTCCCCGGACTCTCCGGTCTCCCCGATCTCACCGGTCTCTCCGGTCTCCCCGGTCTCTCCGGTCTCTCCGGTCTCTCCGGTCTCCCCGATCTCTCCGGTCTCCCCGGTCTCTTCGGTCTCACCGATCTCCCCGGTCTCTCCGGTGTCTCCGGTCACTCCGGTCTCTCCGGTCTCCCCGGTCTCCCCGGTCTCCCCGGTCTCCCCGGTCTCCCCGGTCTCCCCGGTCTCTCCGGTCACCCCGGTCTGCCCGGTCTCTCCGGTCTCTCCTGTCTCCCCGGTCTCGCCGGTCTCTCCTGTCTCCCCGGTCTCGCCGGTCTCGCCGGTCTTCCCGGTCTCTCCGGTCTCCCCGATCTCTCCGGTCTCTCCGGTCTCCCCGGTCTCTCCGGTCTCCCCGGTCTCTCCGGTCTCCCCGGTCTCCCCGGTCTCTCCGGTCTCCGCGGTCTCCCCGGTCTACCCGGTCTCCCCGGTCTCCCCGGTCTACCCTGTCTCCCCGGCCTCTCCGGTCTCCCCGGTCTCCCCGGTCTCCCCGATCTCCCCGGTCTCCCCGGTCTCCCCGGTCATCCGCCGGTCTCCCCGGTCTCCCCGGTCTCTCCGATCTCCCCGGTCTCCCCGGTCTCTCCGGTCTCCCCCATCTCCCCGGTCTCTCCGGTCTCCCCGGTCTCCCCGGTCTCCCCGGTCTCTCCGGTCTCCCCGGTCTCTCTGGTCTCTCTCGGTGTGTGTGTGTGTGTGTGTGTGTGTGTGTGTGTCTGTGTGTGTGTGTGTGTGTGTGTGTGTGTGTGTGTGTGTGTGTGTGTGTGTGTGTGTGTGTGTGTGTGTGTGTGTGTCTATCTCTCTCTCTCTCTTCTCGTGTCCGCTCGCCAGAATCGGTTTGACCCCCGATTCAGTGTAAAGTGACAGACGCTCGTTCCACGTTCGATCTCGGATATTTTATTCACAGTTGGACGTTCATGTTCGTATGCAATATTTCAAAAGATATACATTGCGTTGGCAATAAGAGTTTAACATAGTACTTGTAACATCGAAGTCACTGAGTGTCTGTTGCCAGTCCACTCCAGTGCTCCTACATTTTAAAGTTTTAAATAAATGCCGGTAATTTTGATAGTCTCGTGTAATATGAGCTTCAGTCTCATATTCATGTTTAAATTTGAACAGCCAAAATGAGGGTAAATCGCGAGCATCTTCTGTAGCTCCCGATCTCCCCGGTCTCTCCGGTCTCCCCGATATCTTCGGTCTCTCCGGTCTCCCCGCTCTCTCCGGTCTCCCCGGTCTCTCCGGTCTCCCCGGACTCTCCGGTCTCCCCGATCTCACCGGTCTCTCCGGTCTCCCCGGTCTCTCCGGTCTCTCCGGTCTCTCCGGTCTCCCCGATCTCTCCGGTCTCCCCGGTCTCTCCGGTCTCACCGATCTCCCCGGTCTCCCCGGTCTCCCCGGTCTCGCCGGTCTCCCCGGTCTCTCCAGTGTCTCCGGTCTCTCCGGTCTCTCCGGTCTCCCCGGTCTCCCCGGTCTCCCCGGTCTCCCCGGTCTCTCCGGTCTCCCCGGTCTCCCCGGTCTCTCCGGTCTCCCCGATATCTTCGGTCTCTCCGGTCTCCCCGCTCTCTCCGGTCTCCCCGGTCTCTCCGGTCTCCCCGGTCTCTCCGGTCTCCCCGATCTCACCGGTCTCTCCGGTCTCCCCGGTATCTCCGGTCTCTCCGGTCTCTCCGGTCTCCCCGATCTCTCCGGTCACCCCGGTCTCTCCGGTCTCCCCGATCTCCCCGGTCTCCCCGGTCTCCCCGGTCTCCCCGGTCTCTCCGGTCTCTCCGGTCTCCCCGGTCTCCCCGGTCTCTCCGGTCTCCCCGGTCTCCCCGGTCTCTCCGGTCTCCCCGGTCTCTCCGGTCTCTCCGGTCTCCCCGGTCTCGCCGGTCTCCCCGGTCTTCCCGGTCTCTCCGGTCTCCCCGATCTCTCCGGTCTCTCCGGTCTCCCCGGTCTCTCCGGTCTCCCCGGTCTCTCCGGTCTCCCCGGTCTCCCCGGTCTCTCCGGTCTCCGCGGTCTCCCCGGTCTACCCAGTCTCCCCCGTCTCCCCGGTCTACCCTGTCTCCCCGGCCTCTCCGGTCTCCCCGGTCTCCCCGGTCTCCCCGATCTCCCCGGTCTCCCCGGTCTCCCCGTTCATCCGCCGGTCTCCCCGGTCTCCCCGGTCTCCCCGGTCTCCCCGGTCTCTCCGATCTCCCCGGTCTCCCCGGTCTCTCCGGTCTCCCCCATCTCCCCGGTCTCTCCGGTCTCCCCGGTCTCCCCGGTCTCCCCGGTCTCCCCGGTCTCTCCGGTCTCCCCGGTCTCTCTGGTCTCTCTCCGTGTGTATGTGTGTGTGTGTGTGTGTGTGTGTGTGTGTGTGTGTGTGTGTGTGTGTGTGTGTGTGTGTGTGTGTGTGTGTGTGTGTGTGTGTGTGTTTGTCTGTGTATGTGTGTGTGTGTGTGTGTGTGTGTGTGTGTGTGTGTGTGTGTGTGTGTGTGTGTGTGTGTGTGTGTGTGTGTGTGTGTGTGTCTGTGTGTGTGTGTGTCTATCTCTCTCTCTCTTCTCGTGTCCGCTCGCCAGAATCGGTTTGACCCCCGATTCAGTGTAAAGTGACAGACGCTCGTTCCACGTTCGATCTCGCATATTTTATTCACAGTTGGACGTTCACGTTCGTATGCAATATTTCAAAAGATATACATTGCGTTGGCAATAGAGTTTAACATAGTACTTGTAACATCGAAGTCACTGAGTGTCTGTTGCCAGTCCACTCCAGTGCTCCTACATTTTAAAGTTTTAAATAAATGCCGGTAATTTTGATAGTCTCGTGTAATATGAGCTTCAGTCTCATATTCATGTTTAAATTTGAACAGCCAAAATGAGGGTAAATCGCGAGCATCTTCTGTAGCTCCCGATCTCCCCGGTCTCTCCGGTCTCCCCGATATCTTCGGTCTCTCCGGTCTCCCCGCTCTCTCCGGTCTCCCCGGTCTCTCCGGTCTTCCCGGACTCTCCGGTCTCCCCGATCTCACCGGTCTCTCCGGTCTCCCCGGTCTCTCCGGTCTCTCCTTTCTCTCCGGTCTCCCCGATCTCTCCGGTCTCCCCGGTCTCTCCGGTCTCACCGATCTCCCCGGTCTCCCCGGTCTCCCCGGTCTCGCCGGTCTCCCCGGTCTCTCCAGTGTCTCCGGTCTCTCCGGTCTCTCCGGTCTCCCCGGTCTCCCCGGTCTCCCCGGTCTCCCCGGTCTCTCCGGTCTCCCCGGTCTCCCCGGTCTCTCCGGTCTCCCCGATATCTTCGGTCTCTCCGGTCTCCCCGCTCTCTCCGGTCTCCCCGGTCTCTCCGGTCTCCCCGGTCTCTCCGGTCTCCCCGATCTCACCGGTCTCTCCGGTCTCCCCGGTATCTCCGGTCTCTCCGGTCTCTCCGGTCTCTCCGGTCTCCCCTCTCTCCGGTCACCCCGGTCTCTCCGGTCTCCCCGATCTCCCCGGTCTCCCCGGTCTCCCCGGTCTCCCCGGTCTCTCCGGTCTCTCCGGTCTCCCCGGTCTCCCCGGTCTCTCCGGTCTCCCCGGTCTCCCCGGTCTCTCCGGTCTCCCCGGTCTCTCCGGTCTCTCCGGTCTCCCCGGTCTCGCCGGTCTCCCCGGTCTTCCCGGTCTCTCCGGTCTCCCCGATCTCTCCGGTCTCTCCGGTCTCCCCGGTCTCTCCGGTCTCCCCGGTCTCCCCGGTCTCTCCGGTCTTCCCGGTCTCCCCGGTCTACCCAGTCTCCCCGGTCTCCCCGGTCTACCCTGTCTCCCCGGCCTCTCCGGTCTCCCCGGTCTCCCCGGTCTCCCCGATCTCCCCGGTCTCCCCGGTCTCCCCGGTCATCCGCCGGTCTCCCCGGTCTCCCCGGTCTCCCCGGTCTCTCCGATCTCCCCGGTCTCCCCGGTCTCTCCGGTCTCCCCCATCTCCCCGGTCTCTCCGGTCTCCCCGGTCTCCCCGGTCTCCCCGGTCTCCCCGGTCTCTCCGGTCTCACCGATCTCCCCGGTCTCCCCGGTCTCCCCGGTCTCGCCGGTCTCCCCGGTCTCTCCGGTCTCCCCGGTCTCCCCGGTCTCTCCGGTCTCCGCGGTCTCCCCGGTCTACCCAGTCTCCCCGGTCTCCCCGGTCTACCCTGTCTCCCCGGCCTCTCCGGTCTCCCCGGTCTCCCCGGTCTCCCCGATCTCCCCGGTCTCCCCGGTCTCCCCGGTCATCCGCCGGTCTCCCCGGTCTCCCCGGTCTCCCCGGTCTCCCCGGTCTCTCCGATCTCCCCGGTCTCCCCGGTCTCTCCGGTCTCCCCCATCTCCCCGGTCTCTCCGGTCTCCCCGGTCTCCCCGGTCTCCCCGGTCTCCCTGGTCTCTCCGGTCTCCCCGGTCTCTCTGGTCTCTCTCCGTGTGTATGTGTGTGTGTGTGTGTGTGTGTGTGTGTGTGTGTGTGTGTGTGTGTGTGTGTGTGTGTTTGTCTGTGTATGTGTGTGTGTGTGTGTGTGTGTTGTGTGTGTGTGTGTGTGTGTGTGTGTGTGTGTGTGTGTGTGTGTGTGTGTGTGTGTGTGTGTGTGTCTATCTCTCTCTCTCTTCTCGTGTCCGCTCGCCAGAATCGGTTTGACCCCCGATTCAGTGTAAAGTGACAGACGCTCGTTCCACGTTCGATCTCGGATATTTTATTCACAGTTGGACGTTCATGTTCGTATGCAATATTTCAAAAGATATACATTGCGTTGGCAATAAGAGTTTAACATAGTACTTGTAACATCGAAGTCACTGAGTGTCTGTTGCCAGTCCACTCCAGTGCTCCTACATTTTAAAGTTTTAAATAAATGCCGGTAATTTTGATAGTCTCGTGTAATATGAGCTTCAGTCTCATATTCATGTTTAAATTTGAACAGCCAAAATGAGGGTAAATCGCGAGCATCTTCTGTAGCTCCCGATCTCCCCGGTCTCTCCGGTCTCCCCGATATCTTCGGTCTCTCCGGTCTCCCCGCTCTCTCCGGTCTCCCCGGTCTCTCCGGTCTCCCCGGACTCTCCGGTCTCCCCGATCTCACCGGTCTCTCCGGTCTCCCCGGTCTCTCCGGTCTCTCCGGTCTCTCCGGTCTCTCCGGTCTCCCCGATCTCTCCGGTCTCCCCGGTCTCTCCGGTCTCACCGATCTCCCCGGTCTCCCCGGTCTCCCCGGTCTCGCCGGTCTCCCCGGTCTCTCCAGTGTCTCCGGTCTCTCCGGTCTCTCCGGTCTCCCCGGTCTCCCCGGTCTCCCCGGTCTCCCCGGTCTCTCCGGTCTCCCCGATCTCCCCGGTCTCCCCGGTCTCCCCGGTCTCCCCGGTCTCTCCGGTCTCTCCGGTCTCCCCGGTCTCCCCGGACTCTCCGGTCTCCCCGGTCTCCCCGGTCTCTCCGGTCTCCCCGGTCTCTCCGGTCTCTCCGGTCTCCCCGGTCTCGCCGGTCTCCCCGGTCTTCCCGGTCTCTCCGGTCTCCCCGATCTCTCCGGTCTCTCCGGTCTCCCCGGTCTCTCCGGTCTCCCCGGTCTCTCCGGTCTCCCCGGTCTCCCCGGTCTCTCCGGTCTCCGCGGTCTCCCCGGTCTACCCAGTCTCCCCGGTCTCCCCGGTCTACCCTGTCTCCCCGGCCTCTCCGGTCTCCCCGGTCTCCCCGGTCTCCCCGATCTCCCCGGTCTCCCCGGTCTCCCCGTTCATCCGCCGGTCTCCCCGGTCTCCCCGGTCTCCCCGGTCTCCCCGGTCTCTCCGATCTCCCCGGTCTCCCCGGTCTCTCCGGTCTCCCCCATCTCCCCGGTCTCTCCGGTCTCCCCGGTCTCCCCGGTCTCCCCGGTCTCCCCGGTCTCTCCGGTCTCCCCGGTCTCTCTGGTCTCTCTCCGTGTGTATGTGTGTGTGTGTGTGTGTGTGTGTGTGTGTGTGTGTGTGTGTCTGTGTGTGTGTGTGTGTGTGTGTGTGTGTGTGTGTGTGTTTGTCTGTGTATGTGTGTGTGTGTGTGTGTGTGTGTGTGTGTGTATGTGTGTGTGTGTGTGTGTGTGTGTGTGTGTGTGTGTGTGTGTGTGTGTGTGTGTGTCTGTGTGTGTGTGTGTGTCTATCTCTCTCTCTCTTCTCGTGTCCGCTCGCCAGAATCGGTTTGACCCCCGATTCAGTGTAAAGTGACAGACGCTCGTTCCACGTTCGATCTCGGATATTTTATTCACAGTTGGACGTTCATGTTCGTATGCAATATTTCAAAAGATATACATTGCGTTGGCAATAGAGTTTAACATAGTACTTGTAACATCGAAGTCACTGAGTGTCTGTTGCCAGTCCACTCCAGTGCTCCTACATTTTAAAATTTTAAATAAATGCCGGTAATTTTGATAGTCTCGTGTAATATGAGCTTCAGTCTCATATTCATGTTTAAATTTGAACAGCCAAAATGAGGGTAAATCGCGAGCATCTTCTGTAGCTCCCGATCTCCCCGGTCTCTCCGGTCTCCCCGATATCTTTGGTCTCTCCGGTCTCCCCGCTCTCTCCGGTCTCCCCGGTCTCTCCGGTCTCACCGATCTCCCCGGTCTCCCCGGTCTCCCCGGTCTCGCCGGTCTCCCCGGTCTCTCCGGTGTCTCCGGTCTCTCCGGTCTCTCCGGTCTCCCCGGTCTCCCCGGTCTCCCCGGTCTCCCCGGTCTCCCCGGTCTCTCCGGTCTCCCCGGTCTCCCCGGTCTCTCCGGTCTCCCCGGTCTCTCCGGTCTCTCCGGTCTCCCCGGTCTCGCCGGTCTCCCCGGTCTTCCCGGTCTCTCCGTCTCCCCGATCTCTCCGGTCTCTCCGGTCTCCTCGGTCTCTCCGGTCTCCCCGGTCTCTCCGGTCTCCCCGGTCTCCCAGGTCTCTCCGGTCTCCGCGGTCTTCCTGGTCTACCCGGTCTCCCCGGTCTCCCTGGTCTACCCTGTCTCCCCGGCCTCTCCGGTCTCCCCGGTCTCCCCGGTCTCCCCGATCTCCCCGGTCTCCCCGGTCTCCCCGGTCATCCGCCGGTCTCCCCGGTCTCCCCGGTCTCTCCGATCTCCCCGGTCTCCCCGGTCTCTCCGGTCTCCCCCATCTCCCCGGTCTCTCCGGTCTCCCCGGTCTCCCTGGTCTCCCCGGTCTCTCCGGTCTCCCCGGTCTCTCTGGTCTCTCTCCGCGTGTGTGTGTGTGTGTGTGTGTGTGTGTGTGTGTGTGTGTGTGTGTCTGTGTGTGTGTGTGTGTGTGTGTGTGTGTGTGTGTGTGTGTGTGTGTGTGTGTGTGTGTGTGTCTATCTCTCTCTCTCTTCTCGTGTCCGCTCGCCAGAATCGGTTTGACCCCCGATTCAGTGTAAAGTGACAGACGCTCGTTCCACGTTCGATCTCGGATATTTTATTCACAGTTGGACGTTCACGTTCGTATGCAATATTTCAAAAGATATACATTGCGTTGGCAATAGAGTTTAACATAGTACTTGTAACATCGAAGTCACTGAGTGTCTGTTGCCAGTCCACTCCAGTGCTCCTACATTTTAAAGTTTTAAATAAATGCCGGTAATTTTGATAGTCTCGTGTAATATGAGCTTCAGTCTCGTATTCATGTTTAAATTTGAACAGCCAAAATGAGGGTAAATCGCGAACATCTTCTGTAGCTCCCGATCTCCCCGGTCTCTCCGGTCTCCCCGATATCTTCGGTCTCTCCGGTCTCCCCGCTCTCTCCGGTCTCCCCGGTCTCTCCGGTCTCCCCGGACTCTCCGGTCTCCCCGATCTCACCGGTCTCTCCGGTCTCCCCGGTCTCTCCAGTCTCTCCGGTCTCTCCGGTCTCCCCGATCTCTCCGGTCTCCCCGGTCTCTTCGGTCTCACCGATCTCCCCGGTCTCTCCGGTGTCTCCGGTCACTCCGGTCTCTCCGGTCTCCCCGGTCTCCCCGGTCTCCCCGGTCTCCCCGGTCTCCCCGGTCTCCCCGGTCTCTCCGGTCACCCCGGTCTGCCCGGTCTCTCCGGTCTCTCCTGTCTCCCCGGTCTCGCCGGTCTCTCCTGTCTCCCCGGTCTCGCCGGTCTCGCCGGTCTTCCCGGTCTCTCCGGTCTCCCCGATCTCTCCGGTCTCTCCGGTCTCCCCGGTCTCTCCGGTCTCCCCGGTCTCTCCGGTCTCCCCGGTCTCCCCGGTCTCTCCGGTCTCCGCGGTCTCCCCGGTCTACCCGGTCTCCCCGGTCTCCCCGGTCTACCCTGTCTCCCCGGCCTCTCCGGTCTCCCCGGTCTCCCCGGTCTCCCCGATCTCCCCGGTCTCCCCGGTCTCCCCGGTCATCCGCCGGTCTCCCCGGTCTCCCCGGTCTCTCCGATCTCCCCGGTCTCCCCGGTCTCTCCGGTCTCCCCCATCTCCCCGGTCTCTCCGGTCTCCCCGGTCTCCCCGGTCTCCCCGGTCTCTCCGGTCTCCCCGGTCTCTCTGGTCTCTCTCGGTGTGTGTGTGTGTGTGTGTGTGTGTGTGTGTGTCTGTGTGTGTGTGTGTGTGTGTGTGTGTGTGTGTGTGTGTGTGTGTGTGTGTGTGTGTGTGTGTGTGTGTGTGTGTGTGTCTATCTCTCTCTCTCTCTTCTCGTGTCCGCTCGCCAGAATCGGTTTGACCCCCGATTCAGTGTAAAGTGACAGACGCTCGTTCCACGTTCGATCTCGGATATTTTATTCACAGTTGGACGTTCATGTTCGTATGCAATATTTCAAAAGATATACATTGCGTTGGCAATAAGAGTTTAACATAGTACTTGTAACATCGAAGTCACTGAGTGTCTGTTGCCAGTCCACTCCAGTGCTCCTACATTTTAAAGTTTTAAATAAATGCCGGTAATTTTGATAGTCTCGTGTAATATGAGCTTCAGTCTCATATTCATGTTTAAATTTGAACAGCCAAAATGAGGGTAAATCGCGAGCATCTTCTGTAGCTCCCGATCTCCCCGGTCTCTCCGGTCTCCCCGATATCTTCGGTCTCTCCGGTCTCCCCGCTCTCTCCGGTCTCCCCGGTCTCTCCGGTCTCCCCGGACTCTCCGGTCTCCCCGATCTCACCGGTCTCTCCGGTCTCCCCGGTCTCTCCGGTCTCTCCGGTCTCTCTGGTCTCCCCGATCTCTCCGGTCTCCCCGGTCTCTCCGGTCTCACCGATCTCCCCGGTCTCCCCGGTCTCCCCGGTCTCGCCGGTCTCCCCGGTCTCTCCAGTGTCTCCGGTCTCTCCGGTCTCTCCGGTCTCCCCGGTCTCCCCGGTCTCCCCGGTCTCCCCGGTCTCTCCGGTCTCCCCGGTCTCCCCGGTCTCTCCGGTCTCCCCGATATCTTCGGTCTCTCCGGTCTCCCCGCTCTCTCCGGTCTCCCCGGTCTCTCCGGTCTCCCCGGTCTCTCCGGTCTCCCCGATCTCACCGGTCTCTCCGGTCTCCCCGGTATCTCCGGTCTCTCCGGTCTCTCCGGTCTCCCCGATCTCTCCGGTCACCCCGGTCTCTCCGGTCTCCCCGATCTCCCCGGTCTCCCCCTCCCCGGTCTCCCCGGCGGTCTCTCCGGTCTCCCCGGTCTCCCCGGTCTCCCCGGTCTCCCCGGTCTCCCGGTCTCTCTCCGGTCTCCCGTCTCGGTCTCGCCGGTCTCCCCGGTCTCCTCCGGTCTCTCCCGGTCTCTCTCCGGTCTCCCCGGTCTCTCCGGTCTCCCCGGTCTCCCCGGTCTCTCCCGGTCTCCCCGGTCTACCCAGTCTCCCCGTCTCCCCGGTCTACCCTGTCTCCCCGGCCTCTCCGGTCTCCCCGGTCTCCCCGGTCTCCCCGATCTCCCCGGTCTCCCCGGTCTCCCCGTTCATCCGCCGGTCTCCCCGGTCTCCCCGGTCTCCCCGGTCTCCCCGGTCTCTCCGATCTCCCCGGTCTCCCCGGTCTCTCCGGTCTCCCCCATCTCCCCGGTCTCTCCGGTCTCCCCGGTCTCCCCGGTCTCCCCGGTCTCCCCGGTCTCTCCGGTCTCCCCGGTCTCTCTGGTCTGTGTGTGTGTGTGTGTGTGTGTGTCTGTGTGTGTGTGTGTGTGTGTGTGTGTGTGTGTGTGTGTGTTTGTCTGTGTATGTGTGTGTGTGTGTGTGTGTGTGTGTGTGTGTATGTGTGTGTGTGTGTGTGTGTGTGTGTGTGTGTGTGTGTGTGTGTGTGTGTGTGTGTGTGTGTGTGTGTGTGTCTGTGTGTGTGTGTGTGTCTATCTCTCTCTCTCTTCTCGTGTCCGCTCGCCAGAATCGGTTTGACCCCCGATTCAGTGTAAAGTGACAGACGCTCGTTCCACGTTCGATCTCGGATATTTTATTCACAGTTGGACGTTCATGTTCGTATGCAATATTTCAAAAGATATACATTGCGTTGGCAATAGAGTTTAACATAGTACTTGTAACATCGAAGTCACTGAGTGTCTGTTGCCAGTCCACTCCAGTGCTCCTACATTTTAAAGTTTTAAATAAATGCCGGTAATTTTGATAGTCTCGTGTAATATGAGCTTCAGTCTCATATTCATGTTTAAATTTGAACAGCCAAAATGAGGGTAAATCGCGAGCATCTTCTGTAGCTCCCGATCTCCCCGGTCTCTCCGGTCTCCCCGATATCTTTGGTCTCTCCGGTCTCCCCGCTCTCTCCGGTCTCCCCGGTCTCTCCGGTCTCGGTCTCCCCGATCTCTCCGGTCTCCCCGGTCTCTTCGGTCTCACCGATCTCCCCGGTCTCCCCGGTCTCCCCGGTCTCGCCGGTCTCCCCGGTCTCCGGTCTCCCCGGTCTCTCCGGTCTCTCCGGTCTCCCCGGTCTCGCCGGTCTCCCCGGTCTTCCCGGTCTCTCCGGTCTCCCCGATCTCTCCGGTCTCTCCGGTCTCCCCGGTCTCTCCGGTCTCCCCGGTCTCCCCGGTCTCTCCGGTCTTCCCGGTCTCCCCGGTCTACCCAGTCTCCCCGGTCT
>CBDHHR010000002.1:0-2500 GCA_965263245.1 Metamycoplasmataceae bacterium
TGTGTGGTGTGTCTGTGTCTGTGTGTGTCTGTATGTGTCTGTGTGTGTGTGCGACCGTGAATGCTTGCATGTGTATATATGTGCATGCGTACGTACGTTTGTGAGTTTGTGCGTGCGTGCGTGCGTCAGTTCAATATCTCCGTGAAACTGCCCCACGAAGTAAACGATGCGTCAGTATCAACGTTTCGCTTGTAGATTTAGCGTAGACGACTGCGGACCTGTGCTGGGCGATGCGAGCGAGTACACGTGGCTGGCCATGTGTTGCATATTCGTCTGCTATTACATCGTCAGGGTTCGTATGGCGCTAAAAAGAACCTATTCAAGAAATCGTTTATACCCTCTGCCATATTAATTTTGAATGCTAAATTTTAATGTACTGTATACTTCTTTTATTCCATACACTTATTTCCATGTACTAATTTATCTAATCTTATTTATTTACCAATTTTAGTACATATTATTAATGTTACCATATTGTGTCTTATCAAAGAACCTTTTAAGGGATATTACCTGCTTATTTATTTATTATTTAGAGTACTTATTTATATACTTAATTTATTTACTTTACCAATTTTAGTGCTGATTAGTATTATTTCCATTTTAATGTGTCTTATTAACCGTATATATTATGGCTCACCAATCTTATTACTATCATTTTACTGTGTAACTGAAGAACAATTTCCGTTTTTAATGTGATGTTTTAAAAGGACAATAAAGTCTTTTGAATCTTGAATCTTCCACCGCTTATTACCCGGATACGTTACCGTTTGCAACACAGACCAAGCCAGATGCTTATAAATGCCTGTTGTTGTATGTCTATGATGGCGTTGGGCCCATTCAGGAGTTAAAATAAACCATATCGCTGATTTAACGTTCTGCAAATTACCAACTGATGGGCGGAGAACTAATTCGAATTAATGAAGTAAATCATCGCTGCAGTCAAAATAATCCACATCATAATTGGTGAATATAACATAGTAACGTAAGCTCTTACATATTCTTAGGACTTTTCAAAGCACGTTACATTTCACTACCTGACAAATTTGTTCAATCGAGCGTCATATTGATTTCTCTGTGAAACATTCAGCAATATTGTAATTATTGAGCGTAAGCTATTCGCCCTCACATCACCAGTGTATATCACCATTCATACAGATGTGTGAGCATACGTATCCAATTTTCGAAACTTTAATCTCTCGAACGAGAAATCTACGCTCTTATGTGATAAAAAGTCAAGAACAAACGTTTTAAAATAATTATAGATTGTTTTGGATGTCCCATCGAACCAAAATCATAGCCGATATCTGTAAACAGCTTTACAGATCGAACCCGATCGAACACATCCGTGTCTTATAAATAAATTTAAATTGTTTAGACATAACTCTTGTTAAGAATAAGGTACTTATGGCGGTGAACAATACATTACGTAAAAACTATATTTCAAATTTGTGACGTGACGCTTACTGTCATGAACGAGAAAGGGATAATATAAGTTCATAAATCCAACAAACTTGTTTATTTATAGTTCCCATCACCAGTCCTGTTCACAACAGGCGGTGAGTAATTTGGGAAGTTGTCAGTTAAAACATGTATTGGTTACCGGAGGCGGCCATTTTGATTTTGTTTCACCATTGTGTTGGTTTTGTTGGATTTCTCATACCTCAAAACATATAGCACGACCCCGAGTTGACGTTTCTATGTTGTTTATGGCCAAAGATATTGCGATTATTCGATTTTTGGTGACTATTGGCGGCCATCTTGGATTTTACCGCCGCCAGTGAACGAAAAACTTGGAAACAGGTTTTAGCAGTCCTTATGGTTGATATATGTGAAAAAACACGATTATTTTTAATTTGCATGAAAAAGTCACAAAATGACATAATATCATATACTATTTACACCAGCTCATAACATTTATTTGATTCTGTTTACAGTTTGCCGCCGCGACAGACAAACTCGCCATGTGGACGGGCATCTATTCAATAGTCGACCATTTCACTATACTGCCATCGTTCGTAGGACTGTACTATAACGTCAACTGGCTTGGTAAGGTCTTCCATTGACTATCAACGATAGACTGCCATTTCTGGAGATATATTTAGTTGTTCTATTGGGAACAGTTGCACCTAAGCATTGCATCCGCTACACCCAATGACGTTTCACGCCATATTGGTAGTTGTTATACTAGATTAACTCAGTTACTCCGTCGCGTCAACGCAGACAACTACGCGTTTGTCATCATAATAGTTACGATTAACAGTCTTCAGTCCACGGTGTAACTTTTTATGGTCTGAATCGAATTATGTTACGTCCCACTTGAAGACTTTTTCCGTCACCTCTTGACACTAATCTCATCTCGCAATGGTCTGTGCTGCAAGTATCAGTTGTTATCCGACTAGTACCGTCAATTGTTCATCTATATGCCTCTGTAATCAGTCCAACCCTCCTCGTGTCAGTAGAAAAATAAGATTATGATAAAACACTGCTACGATACGACATT
>CBDHHR010000002.1:7500-12500 GCA_965263245.1 Metamycoplasmataceae bacterium
AAAAAGATGAATAATAAGCAAAGGTAATTTATACCTCGATTAAGCAATTTATTCACAGAAATGACAAACTGGCTACATACATTGGTGGATAAATGTGGCTGAGTCGTATTGTTACAGTGATGTCTTCGTGGCTGAATGTTTCTAAGAGAAATCGAGATGGTTCGAATGAAGGGGTTTTCCAGGGAATTAAGTGTAAAGCGTTTTCAGCGGTCCCAAGAAAGGAATTCTTCGCTGTATGAGAACGTATCTTGTTCTATGTAAACCTGCCAATAAAAACCTACCTTTTTCTATATACAATTAATTTTTTCTATATAACAACTTACCATTTTCGATATTTTTATTTGCGTTTTCTACTAAAGAACTTACCTTTTATAGACACATCGTGGTGTGTGGCCACATCACGTACGAGTCGGTGACGCCCTTCCTAAGAAACTTTGTGCACGCTGACACCAAGGCCAAGACGCGAAACACCCATGTGGTCTTCCTCGGCAGGTGAGACAGATACCTGAATCTCATACGAAACGACGGAACATTCATTTGATATGTCTTTAATTACAGAATGTTTACGAGCACGAATATATATGTATATGTATATGTATATGTATATGTATATGTATATGTATATGTATATGTATATGTATATGTATATGTATATGTATATGTATATGTATATGTATATGTATATGTATATGTATATGTATATGTATATATATATGTATGTATATATATATTTATATATATATATATATATATATATATATATATATATATATATATATATATATATATATATATATATATATATATATATATATATATATACAAATCTCGATCTTGGCGTATTCTAGTTCTAGTTGATCCCAGCACATTTCAAATGTATACTCATTAAAGCCTTTTAAATACGTATTTGCTTCATGTTTCAGCAACACCCCTAATTTGGAGTTGGAAGCGTTCTTCCGTAGAAACTGCAACGAAATCACATTCATCGAAGGATCTGCGATGGATTCAACGTCTTTGCAGAACGTCAAGGTATCCCAGCTACAGAAAAACATATTAAGTGAACCAATTTGATACTGATAAAATTTAGCTGGCTTGTATTCAGGTGCAAACAATAAAGAACATTATGTTATGTTAAATACCCGAAACGTCCAACTTGCTTCATACAAATGATATACTGTACTTGGTGGATTGTGTCAAACAGTCAAATTTCCGCGGATGACTTGCGCCAAGGTTTGCCACATCAACAGTATTTTCGTAAGTAAAATATGTGCATTATGTCACCATTGCGACATTATATATGCTAACGTAACCTTTCCCTGTGCTGTTCTCTCTTGTCTTTATGTTTTTTATTAGTATACAAACTCGTTTTAGGTCAGAAATGTCTACAAAATGTATCATGGATTTTCCAAACGTCCAAAGTGTCATCCTATTTAATAGCTTGACGGAGTTGCTACGCCACATATCACGTGATGGGTGGGTCACATGACCAATGGAAGTCATGGTATTATCCTGGTAATAATTTTTATGCTGAGTGTATAACGACAGTTTTCTGTTGCAGCTGGCCCACGCTGACGCATGCGTGATCCTGGCCAACCGGAAGGCGAGTGACCCGGATGAGGCGGACGCTGAGACGCTGATGCGGGTGACAGCGGTGAAGAACTACCGGCCACATACTCGCGTCATCGTTCAACTGCGACGATACCAGAACAAGGTAATGACATAACGCTTGTCGACAGAAACAAACGACGCCGCCTAGGCGTGTCTTGGCTTCACAAGGCTAAATCCACAGATGACAAGCGAATAGGGAAGCTCGCTATGTGTAAATAGTATTTGCTTAGTTCTTCTGAAATACTTGGCTTGCTTGTCACAATATAGCGCGTGTCCAGGCAGGGTTGTCTAGGGGGAAGCACAACATCTTACATTTTACTATATCTGTGAGAATTACCAATACCAACTATGTTGCCGGAACTGCAGTGATATTGTGGAGCTCAGAAAGTAGTTTAACTTCACACCCAAGGGGCAGTACTAGCGCAAACATGAAGGGGGAATTTCAAATGTCTGGGGAATACGTGCACACCACCGCCCCGGACCATCCCATCCAACATAAGGAACGGCGTGGACATTTAGGAAGGAAGCAACACAAGTAACAGGCGTCGCGACTGAAGCACGGCTCGGACATGTGGACGGGAACCAACACAAAGTTTGGTTTGGAAAGGTAGACATTGATGACAAAACATGTTGCCAATACAGTGCGGAACGAAAGCCACACAATGATACGATCATAATTGCATCTTTCAACGATATATGCACAACAAGACATAATACAGAATGTATCGGTTTGCCTGACGTGTTAAAATGTTCACGGTACAAAGGTCTAAATAAAAAATTACAAAAACTTAATTGTTTCATGTTGCAACGGTACACAATCCTTATGTAAGGGGCAAATCACAACAGACTATAGTTTATACTGACCGATGAATTATTTTCAGCAAAGCACGCATTAGGGAAATGCTCACACACGCGCACACGCGCACACGCGCACACGCGCACACGCGCACACGCGCACACGCGCACACGCGCACACGCGCACACGCGCACACGCGCACACGCGCACACGCGCACACGCGCACACGCGCACACGCGCACACGCGCACACGCGCACACGCGCACACGCGCACACGCGCACACGAGCACACGCGCACACGCACTCGCAAGCGTAGACGTACATGTGCTCACATATACACGCGCACACACAGGCACACAGACACATAGACACAGAGACACAGAGACACACAGACACACAGACACACAGACACACAGACACACAGACACACAGACACACAGACACACAGACACACAGACTCACAGACACACAGACACACAGACACACAGACACACATACACACATACACACAGACACACAGACACACAGACACACAGACACACAGACAGACACGCACACACGCACGCACGCACGCACACTCAATGCATGGTTTCAGCGTCCGTCATTTATACAACGCTTCACTATAGTTACTATTTCAGTCACATCTAACTTTCAAAAAACACTTTGTGCGCCGATATTGCTAATGTTTCTGTTTGGAAATAAGTCAAACCAAGTGGCAGGCAAACTATATCATCTGCAAAAAACGTACATCACTATTTGTGCGAGACCCTCAAACAGCCGCTATGTGTGCTGTTCTCACGCCCCTAATGTAAACGGGTCAAATACCTAAACCCGTGTCACACCCAAGTATTCATCAAGAGACACACGGGCTGACTGAGGCATCAATAAGAGCGATGCCCAGCATCGCCTCCCGGTGTTATTCACGTGCTAATGAGCCAGACACATGATAAACGAACACGTAGAAATCAGGACAACACCAGTCGCCGATATCCAACTGCAAATGTATACGACTCACAGCAACATGTAGAAAAACAAACTAGTTTTGAAATTACAACAAAATCCTGCAAATACTATTGAAACATGTTGTCAGTAGTTTAGAGAACAGTGGCATATACCAACTTAACTGATGCTCATTGCCCCACTTATAACTTTTATATAATAAATAAATGTACTTTATTCAAAATAATGCACTGTCCTCACTGGTGTCAACTAATAGTAACATAATTGTTGTTTCTACAGGTATGTAGTTAACTTGCCCTTAGGTATACTGTTCGCGGTACATAGAGTATATTTTAACTGGCGTACGGTACGCCATACGATTTTTCTAGAGGCGTTCTGCATGCTGTGTGCAGGAAACGTGTGGCTATTTGACAGTGGCGCCACACTGTGGCTTAGTGGGACAACACCAAACATCGAGTTGTACCATCAGCTCTTCTGGACATGCGCTTTGCAAACGGGAGAGAATGCCAGGATATGTTGAATGTCGTCACGTCATTTATTTTATGTGTGATGTTTACAGGGTTATGGCAGACACAAAGACCTGTTAGTATTGAATACCGGTTTCAAACCCGTAAAATATAATAATTTTGTTGATCGTTTATCCGGTGCACGGTACACAGCTCCAGTAGCCATTAGTGTTTCTATGACAAACTGTCATTTCCCTCGACAGCGGTACCTGCTCCACATCCCGGGCTGGAGCTGGGACAGGGATCACGGGGACAGCATAATCTGCATCTCTGAGTTGAGTCTCGCGATCCTCGCCCAGAACTGCCTCGCCCCGGGCTTCGCGACTCTTCTCTCGAACCTCTTCACCATGAGGTCGTCTCTGGTGAGTGGAACCACAGAAACAGTCAGCTTGAGGCTTGTTGCACTGTTCACAACGACCAGATACAGACTGTGACTTGTTGTAGCTTCTTGTCTTTCGCTGTCCTCTGCAATTGTTGTAAAAAATGTATGTTCTTATATAACGCAGTGTCCAATCTATGGCATTGCTCAAAGCGCTTTACATTATACACCCCGGCAGACCTGTTCAATCTAGCGCCCTCTCATCTTCTCTGGGAAGTATCCAGCCACGCTACAATCAATGCGCGAAAGCTGCTTGTACAAATACCTACCAATACCTACAAATACCTACTTGCCCAAGAGCATAGGATTCGAACCCAAGTTTTCTTAGTTGAGAGTTCGATGTTCAACCATTGAGCCACGGCGCTCATGGGAGCTTTTGTCTAAGGAATTTCTGTGTAGTCATGCCATCGTCACTCCTGTCTGCCTCTTGATATTTCCCCTTATCTCAGTAGCCAGTTATCCAAATTATATTGAATGTTAACTACATTACGTGTCCATCGAATGGCGTGTTCGTGATGTTTTATATCTTATACTTCTGCTCTTTTTCAATAGATATAATGAGGGTTTCTATCTTCTACTTCTGACTAAATCCGCCGTCATAATTTCACGCAATGACACTAATAACCAATGTCGGTATCATAATATAAATTTTCACGTGAATTGTAATATTATATGAAGTAATGGTCGTACTTAAAGGATGCTTAGCTCAAGGAAGGAACAGCTTAAATCTCCTTTATTACAATGCACAATA
>CBDHHR010000003.1:0-4404 GCA_965263245.1 Metamycoplasmataceae bacterium
CTGGGGGAATCGATGGGCGAGGAGGGAGCTGGAGGGTGTAGACTGGATGAATCGATGGGCCAGGAGGGAGCTGGAGGGTGTAGACTGGGGGAATCGATGGGTGAGGAGGGAGCTGGAGGGAGTAGACTGGGGGAATCGATGGGCGAGGAGGGAGCTGGAGGGTGTAGACTGGGGGAATCGATGGGCCAGGAGGGATCTGGAGGGTGTAGACTGGGGGAAATGGGCCAGGAGGGAGCTGGAGGGGTAGAGAATCGAGGAGGGAGCTGGAGGGTGTAGACTGGGGGAATCGATGGGTGAGGAGGGAGCTGGAGGGAGTAGACTGGGGGAATCGATGGGCGAGGAGGGAGCTGGAGGGAGTAGACTGGGGGAATCGCTGGGCCAGGAGGGAGCTGGAGGGTGTAGACTGGGGGAATCGATGGGTGAGGAGGGAGCTGGAGGGAGTAGACTGGGGGAATCGCTGGGCGAGGAGGGAGCTGGAGTGTGTAGACTGGGGGAATCGATGGGCCAGGAGGGATCTGGAGGGTGTAGACTGGATGAATCGATGGGCGAGGAGGGAGCTGGAGTGTGTAGACTGGATGAATCGATGGGCCAGGAGGGAGCTGGAGGGTGTAGACTGGGGGAATCGATGGGCGAGGAGGGAGCTGGAGGGTGTAGACTGGGGGAATCGATGGGCCAGGAGGGAGCTGGAGGGTGTAGACTGGATGAATCGATGGGCGAGGAGGGAGCTGGAGGGAGTAGACTGGGGGAATCGATGGGTGAGGAGGGAGCTGGAGTGTGTAGACTGGGGGAATCGATGGGCGAGGGGGGATCTGGAGTGTGTAGACTGGGGGAATCGATGGGCCAGGAGGGATCTGGAGGGTGTAGACTGGATGAATCGATGGGCGAGGAGGGAGCTGGAGTGTGTAGACTGGATGAATCGATGGGCCAGGAGGGAGCTGGAGGGTGTAGACTGGGGGAATCGATGGGCGAGGAGGGAGCTGGAGGGTGTAGACTGGGGGAATCGATGGGCCAGGAGGGAGCTGGAGGGTGTAGACTGGATGAATCGATGGGCGAGGAGGGAGCTGGAGTGTGTAGACTGGGGGAATCGATGGGCCAGGAGGGAGCTGGAGGGTGTAGACTGGATGAATCGATGGGCGAGGAGGGAGCTGGAGTGTGTAGACTGGGGGAATCGATGGGCCAGGAGGGAGCTGGTGGGTGTAGACTGGATGAATCGATGGGCGAGGAGGGAGCTGGAGTGTGTAGACTGGGGGAATCGATGGGCCAGGAGGGATCTGGAGGGTGTAGACTGGATGAATCGATGGGCGAGGAGGGAGCTGGAGTGTGTAGACTGGGGGAATCGATGGGCCAGGAGGGAGCTGGAGGGTGTAGACTGGGGGAATCGATGGGCCAGGAGGGAGCTGGAGGGTGTAGACTGGGGGAATCGATGGGCCAGGAGGGATCTGGAGGGTGTAGACTGGATGAATCGATGGGCGAGGAGGGAGCTGGAGTGTGTAGACTGGGGGAATCGATGGGCGAGGAGGGATCTGGAGGGAGTAGATTGGGGGAATCGCTGGGCGAGGAGGGATCTGGAGGGTGTAGACTGGGGGAATCGATGGGCGAGGAGGGATCTGGAGGGAGTAGATTGGGGGAATCGCTGGGCGAGGAGGGATCTGGTGGGTGTAGACTGGGGGAATCGATGGGCGAGGAGGGATCTGGAGGGAGTAGATTGGGGGAATCGCTGGGCGAGGAGGGATCTGGAGGGTGTAGACTGGGGGAATCGATGGGCGAGGAGGGATCTGGAGGGAGTAGATTGGGGGAGTCGCTGGGCGAGGAGGGATCTGGAGTGTGTAGACTGGGGGAATCGCTGGGCGAGGAGGGATCTGGAGGGTGTAGACTGGGGGAATCGATGGGCGAGGAGGGATCTGGAGTGTGTAGACTGGGGGAATCGATGGGCGAGGAGGGATCTGGAGGGAGTAGACTGGGGGAATCGATGGGCTAGGAGGGATCTGGAGGGTGTAGACTGGGGGAATCGATGGGCGAGGAGGGAGCTGGAGGGTGTAGACTGGGGGAATCGATGGGCGAGGAGGGAGCTGGAGGGTGTAGACTGGGGGAATCGATGGGCGAGGAGGGATCTGGAGGGAGTAGACTGGGGAAATCGCTGGGCCAGGAGGGAGCTGGAGGGTGTAGACTGGGGGAATCGATGGGCGAGGAGGGATCTGGAGGGAGTAGACTGGGGAAATCGCTGGGCCAGGAGGGAGCTGGAGGGTGTAGACTGGGGGAATCGATGGGCTAGGAGGGATCTGGAGGGAGTAGACTGGGGGAATCGATGGGCCAGGAGGGAGCTGGAGGGTGTAGACTGGGGGAATCGATGGGCGAGGAGGGAGCTGGAGGGTGTAGACTGGGGGAATCGATGGGCCAGGAGGGAGCTGGAGGGTGTAGACTGGGGGAATCGATGGGCGAGGAGGGAGCTGGAGGGTGTAGACTGGGAGAATCGCTGGCCAGGAGGGAGCTGGAGGGTATAGACTGGGTGAATCGATGGGCGAGGAGGGCGCTGGAGAAAGATACGAGGGATGAACATAATAATCTTTTATTTTATATAGCGCATTTATCCCTAGTGTTCACAGCGCTTTAGATTGAATGCAGTGGCATAGTGGCTAGATACTCGATATTCCGCGTTAGACCTGTATTCGTCTGTCCTATTCTCTCTGTCCATCGCCATCTGTCCTACTCTCTGTCCATCGTCAGCTGTCCTACTCTCTGCCATTGACCGTCTGTCCTACTCTCTGTCCCTCACCGTCTGTCCTACTCTCCGTCCATCGCCATCTGTCCTACTCTCTCCATCGCCATCTGTCCTTCTCTCTGTCCATCGTCAGCTGTCCTACTCTCTGCCCTTGATCGTGTGTACTACTCTCTGTCCATCGCCGTCTCTCCTACTCTCTGTCCATCGCCATATGTCTTACTCTCTGTCCATCGACGTCTGTCATACTCTCTGTCCATCGCCATCTGTCCTACTCTTTGTCCTTCGCCATTTGTCCTACTCTCTGTCCTTCGCCATCTGTCCTACTCTCTGTCCATCGCCGTCTGTCCTACTCTCTGTCCTTCGCCATCTGTCCTACTCTCTGTCCTTCGCCATCTGTCCTACTCTCTGTCCTTCGCCATCTGTCCTACTCTCTGTCATTCGCCATCTGTCCTACTCTCTGTTCTTCGCAATCTGTCCTACTCTCTGTCATTCGCCATCTGTCCTACTCTCTAACCCTAACCGAACCTTTGGTCCCATTCGCGTTGACCTCCGCCGGTTCGCCGAAGATGAGTCTCTTCGACAGGCGCAGGCACCCGAACGAAATGTTCAGCCCGTTGGTGCTGGGGCTGCCTGGCGAGTGGGTGGATGCCGGAAGGCTTGTTCAGGGACTTTTGTGTGTGGGACTCGATTATGCCAGCAGATCTTCAGCAAGCGGCGGCGACACGTCACATGGAAATAGTTCAGCGTGTGGGCCTTCTTCTGGCAGGCAGTGATTTCTGGATACACGTAGGCATTCTACTTGAAAGGGGCGTGCCGGTGCATAACTTTACTCTTGTCGCTAACGGTGAGGCCGAAGTTATCCCAGACATTAGGCAATCCCTGCAGTAGCTAGTTCGCGGTTCAGAGCGCAGTGTGTGTGTTGTGGTGTTGTGTGTTGTGTTGTGTTGTGTTGTGTTGTGTTGTGTTGTGTTGTGTTGTGTTGTGTTGTGTTGTGTTGTGTTGTGTTGTGGTGTGTTGTGTTGTGGTGTGGTGTGGTGTGGTGTGTTGTGTTGGGTTGGGGTGTGGTGTGGTGTGGTGTGGTGTGGTGTGGTGTGGTGTGGTGTGGTGTGGTGTGGTGTGGTGTGGTGTGGTGTGGTGTGGTGTGGTGTGGTGTGGTGTGGTGTGGTGTGGTGGGGCGAGGGAGGTCGACTCTACAGGAGATGGGAAACACTTAGTGGCGACGAACCGTGGGATAGACCGTTCCGCAAAGATCGACAGAGTTGTGGCGCCAACACAAGAAAACTCAAAGAAACTCGTCCATGTTTTGACATGTCGCGGGCTCATAATTTTATGACTAAAATTCCAACGCCGTGAAATGTAACCTGATGTAAATGAATTTGGCTATCGCGGATTGGATGACCGACAGCATGATGATGATAATAAACTTGACTAACGTTCAGTGTAATTTACCATATCGTCAGTAGGGTTGCTGTTGTCCGTTGTAAACGTCCTGACTGTTTCCTTTAGCCGATTCCCGCATAAACAGTCCTTTGTCTCGTGAAAGCGGGCAGTCTTTCATAAAACAAGATCACGTTTTAACCGTTTTTCGATTCAGTTGTTATCCTACATTTGACATACGCTACACCCGTAGGTCTACGTCGCTGTTGGAGGCGCCGTTTGAACTGTTCAAACGCTTGACCTGACAC
>CBDHHR010000004.1:0-8381 GCA_965263245.1 Metamycoplasmataceae bacterium
ATCACCTAATTTTTACATAATTGTTCACACAGTTTAAGATGGGAATATATTGATGTCTAACATCAAACTAACTCTAGTGTGTCTGCAAGCAGTAAAAGAAACCAGAAGCAAATATACAATACAGATGCAAGAGCCAAACACACTAAATACTTGAGGAACCAACAGAACAGGAAGAAAAAGACACATTCCAAATGTGCAATGAAACTGAATATTCGGGTTAGAAACTTGATTCACTTGAGATGGAAACAGTGATTTGTTTCTGGTTTACTCAGGTCTAAACTGTGCAATGGACAGTGCCACAACATGGCACAACAAACCAAACTGTTTAGGTCGGATATCTCTTCCTACAAACTTGGGGTTCAAATTGTAATTTCATTATGAAAAAAATAAAAACCACTAAAAACCACCACAACCACCTACACATCCATGTTCACAATACAAACACATGCATGCCGTCTGTCTGTCCGTCTCACTCACTCCACACACACCCCACACACACTCCACACACACTCCACACACACTCCACACACACTCCACTCACACTCCGCACGCACGCACGCACGCACGCACGCACGCACGCACGCACGCACGCACGCACGCACGCACGCACGCACGCACGCACAAACATACAATCAAGACAAATAAAACCAACCATGACTCACAAAAAACTCTACAGATCAAACTGAACCAAAGGCGTCATTGCCAAACCAACATTCCAACTGAACCACAAACAAACAAACCATAAAGACGACGAAATCAACCTTGACGACCAACTAGAGAGACAACGTTGACAACATCCAGTCCAGCCAGGTGTTAGTAGTAAAGACCTAGTACCTGATGAATGCGGGGGGTATCCCCACTGACCTCTGCTGCAACTGAAGCTGCTGCAGCTGTTTGTCATCATTCGTTCCGTGCGCGAGCGCCTGCACGACACGCTCGAGACGCAGGGAGCGTGGTGTCGGTGGACTCGACTCGCATTTGATTGGTCGGGCCTCCTCCTTGATGCACGTGTCGTCCTTCGACACCGGCTGAAAGCGGGAGCCACGTGAATGAACGACACTCCACAGTAGAGGAGTATTTGTCAGTTGTTGTAGAGTGAGCTCTACACTTCTGGTTGTTTACTTCACATATTAAGTTAAATTAAATTAAAGGGATGTTATTCAATCATTTTTATTATTAGAAATAGTATTTCATTGTATAGCTGTACCTATGACAACGTACTGGTTGCTGAAAGGTATATCATGATTGATTTTAAGAAACAAGCAATGTCAATTTTAAAATGTGTCTGAAGGTGTGGCCATAACAGTTAAAAGTTGGACCCAAGACTACTTTTATGATTCAGCCGTCACTGTACGGTTATGTGATTGTACAGTTGTGACCGCTGCTGCAATTATGGTCAGTGAAGTTCTTTATCTTTAGCAGATAATCAACTATTCAATAGAAATTTTTTGTAGCGAGAATTTATCAACTTTGTGTGAAACTTGTTTGAGATGATGGGGGGGGGCAGTTCATTATGTGAAGCAACCAATGAAAAGTTAAATTATTAAGAAAAAAAACCACATTACAGCGATCAAGTTTAAATAACATCCCTTTAATTTACCACAAATTCAACAAATTCTGCAAAAAATTTAATGCAATCCCACAAGTGTACCATGACACATAACACAATGCACCTGCAAAATGTGTACGTGAGAAACATGTGAATGAATAACACCTGAACCCAATGTGATATAGTTGTTGTCGAAAGCCTTGAAGCACATCAATTAAGCATTGGTTAGTGCACTACCTTAGCCCCAACTGATGATGACATGATTAAGTTGTAATTTCATCAATGAAGCTACGATGAAAGCCAGTTTAGTGTGGTTAGTGTGTTACCTTAGCCCCAACCGAAGGGTCGCTGCAGCCCATAGCTAAATGCGGACTTGATGAAGAGTACATGTGTTGACCTGTCATACCCGCCGGAGCCTGTAAAACACAGCTAGAATGCAGCACGCACGCACGCACGCACGCACGCACGCACGCACGCACGCACGCACGCACGCACTCACTCACTCACTCACTCACTCACTCACTCACTCACTCACTCACACACGCACCAGATCGACTTTGTACAGAGACAGACTGACACATGATTTATGAAGCCACTACTGGTGCTACATTTGTGCATCGTTACAAATACGCAGTGCCACAAGCACACGTGACTGTTAGTACACAATTATGTCCGAAGTGAGACTACGGGATTAAGAACTACAGTAGCAGTTAATATGCAACAGAGACAGCAATGGAAACAGTGCAGGCATTTCTTAATGACACCAGAACCATTTTACAACAAATGTAACTTTGGGACTGCAACCTTTGCTCCGCCAATGTTTATTTTAACCATATTTAGATGTAAATGCTACCTACTTAAATTTCTTTAATGTAGAACATTTTCCACTATCACACACATTCCAAAATTGTTGCAGTTTCCCTCGTCCAACTTGCACACATACAAGTTGATTGTTTTACCCCACCTTCCTATGTGACAATACACACAAAGGTGTAATCAAAACTGTACATACATGAGTACTAGTCTCCATCAATTTTTAACAATTTCCACTACAGAGTTTTGCCATTTTACCCTGTCCTACCCCACTCACTGTGTTGTACTTCTCGAGGTAGTCGCGAGACTGGTACGAGAGCGAGGGCTGTGGCGTGGGTGTGGACCGTCCACTGATGGTTGGCGAGGCTGACCGCTCGAACGACTGCTCCGGCATGGTCTGCCAGCGGGCGGCCATCGCATCGACGGTTCCGGAGCCGACCCGGCTCTCCAGTTCCTCCGCTCGCTGCTCCGTCGTCTCCTTCTCCTCCTGGATCAGTCTAGAGAACACAGGGTTAAAGGTCAGACAGCAATTCTGATAAAAACAGTAGGGCAGCTCTTGTATAAAACAGGGGGCACGAAGGTTAAAAGTCAGTTCTTGTATAGCAGTTTATAGTTTTTATAGGTTATTCCCAGACACCTGACTCAGTTGCTTCGTCTCTGTAGAAAGATTAACTACAGCCATGGGATGGATTAAAAACTAACAAAGACCAACTAATCAACAAACGAGGTACCATTATAAACATAACGAGACTAATGGACTCCAGAAAAGTACAAAGCAACATTTTTTAATTTTGAACTGTAATTCTCAAATTATAAACAGAACAAGTTCTAAAACAGACCATAAATTTTCCGTTACCAACTTGTCAACAATTGCCAACGTCCAGAGTGACTCAACAGACGCGCTCCAGTCACATACAGGGCAGTAGAAGTGTGCTGGCTTGATGACGCTATATGACACGCGTTGACACATACCTGATCTCATTGTTGATGGCGTCAAGTTGTTCCTGCAGCATGAGTGCGAGTGTCTGAGCGTCTGTGTGGCCCGACGGTGACAGCATGTCGACAGCGCCATACACTGACTCGTCGTCTGTCAACTCTGTGTCGCTCGTGTCGAACGCGTGCTGCACATTCGCAAGCACGCTCGCCTGCTGCAGTTTCTCCCACTCCTGCTCATTGAGTGTGTTCACCTGGAACAACGCGCGTCACCAGTGTCAGGCCAAAATGCGTCACCAGTGTCATGCAAACTTGCATCACCAATGTCAGGTCGACGTGCATCATCAGTGTCAGGTCAACAAGCATCGTCATCAGTGTCAAACCAACTTGTGCCATCAATGTCAGACAATATGCATCATCAGGGCCAGTGTAATGTGCGTCAGACTAACACGTGTCATCTGTGTCACATCAACATGTCAAAAATATCAGGTCAACATACATTGTCAGTGTCTGGTGAACACCAATGTGGTAAGATAAAAATGTAACTTTTGTAATATATATGTATGTGTGTGTGTGTGTGTGTGTGTGTGTGTGTGTGTGTGTGTGTGTGTGTGTGTGCGTGCGCGCGTGTGCGCGCGTGTGTGTGTATAAACTGCCATTCAAGTAAGAAGTAGGTGGGGTCAGATCAGATTGTCTTAGTTGTTTACCTTCTCTGGGTCGTCATTCACTGACTCCTTGCGACCTCTCTGTTGTCTCCTCAACACGTCCTCGTCCAGGGCCGACTTGGACAGTCCAACGCTGGGCAGCGTGTACGACTTCTCACTCCTACAGACAGCGGTAATAATCATAAATGTCTCCACACATAAAAACCTCTTCAAATACAACACTGTTAAAATGTAATCATAATAAATATAATACAATAAATAACTAAAATATATTTAATTATAATAAATATAATACAATAAATAATTAAAATATCTAAAATAATTATATATATATATATATATAATTTATATATATATATATATATATATATATATATATATATACTTATAAATACGTAAAATGCAATCCAATCAATGAGAACCCGATTTGATGGTAATGTTCCATGGCAATATATGGTACAGTTTGTAAGTTACTGTCATCAATGCTTTGATACATGTTTGTATTAAGCAACTTGCTGTTTTTTGCATAGAGCAACTTATTGGTTCTTTGAGGGTGGGAAAGATGTACATGATTTTATGTTGATATTTCTCAATTATCTCGTGTCTATATGAAATTGGTGATTTGTTTTACACCAAATAACATGTAATGGAAGAAAACAATATTGTAGATGATGGTCACAATCTGCCTGGTGCTCTATTCTCTATTGCATGGACAGATGCAGTGTTGGTGGCCAGACACAAGTTACGAGGCATTACTAGATACACACAGCTGATGCAGACAGTAAAACAGGGTTTTTATTGTGTTTTACTACAGCCTACAGCTTCTGACTGCCTCGCCACCAGGTCGCGTTGTCGTCCATGGCAACTGTGGGCACCATGCCACCTGCTGACAGGCGACTACACCACCATCGACAGTTCAGTTGTGGAATGTTGTATGTACGTTATATCTGTAGAAACTCAGAGGGAGGGAGGGAGGGAGGGAGGGAGGGAGGGAGGGAGGGAGGGAGGGAGGGAGGGAGGGAGGGAGGGAGGGAGGGAGGGAGGGAGGGAGGTTAGGGAGGGAGGGAGGTTAGGGAGGGAGGGAGGGAGGTTAGGGAGGTTAGGGAGGGAGGGAGGGAGGTTAGGGAGGTTAGGGAGGTTAGGGAGGGAGGGAGGGAGGTTAGGGAGGTTAGGGAGGGAGACGGGATAATAGAGAAGGTAGGGAGAGGGATAGGTAGGAGGGTCTCTCCCATGGCCACTGTACCTGTATCCCTCAAGCTGCTCCTTGCACTCAGCCAGTTCCTTCCTTGTCTTCTTGAGCAGCAGCTCCAGACGCTCCTGGAGCCAGAGACACAGGTCAGAGGTGATACAGAGGACACGGCCTCACACAACACACTCACACATTCCTACTTACACACGCACTTACACAGACACGGGTCAGAGGGGATAGAGGACACGGCCTCACACAACACAGTTAAACAGTCACACATTCCTACTTACACACACACTTACACAGACACGGGTCAGAGGGGATACAGAGGACACAGCCTCACACAACACAGTTAAACACAGTCACACATTCCTACTTACACACGCACTTACACAGACACGGGTCAGAGGGGATACAGAGGACACGGCCTCACACAACACAGTTAAACACAGTCACACATTCCTACTTACACACGCACTTACACAGACACGGGTCAGAGGGGATACAGAGGACACGGCCTCACACAACACAGTTAAACACAGTCACACATTCCTACTTACACACGCACTTACACAGACACGGGTCAGAGGGGATACAGAGGACACGGCCTCACACAACACAGTTAAACACAGTCACACATTCCTACTTACACACGCACTTACACAGACACGGGTCAGAGGGGATACAGAGGACACGGCCTCACACAACACAGTTAAACACAGTCACACATTCCTATTTACACACGCACTTACACAGACATGGGTCAGAGAGGATACAGAGGACACGGCCTCACACAACACAGTTAAACAGTCACACATTCCTACTTACACACACACTTACACAGACACGGGTCAGAGGGGATACAGAGGACACAGCCTCACACAACACAGTTAAACACAGTCACACATTCCTACTTACACACGCACTTACACAGACACGGGTCAGAGGGGATACAGAGGACACGGCCTCACACAACACAGTTAAACACAGTCACACATTCCTACTTACACACGCACTTACACAGACACGGGTCAGAGGGGATACAGAGGACACGGCCTCACACAACACAGTTAAACACAGTCACACATTCCTACTTACACACGCACTTACACAGACACGGGTCAGAGGGGATACAGAGGACACGGCCTCACACAACACAGTTAAACACAGTCACACATTCCTACTTACACACGCACTTACACAGACACGGGTCAGAGGGGATAGAGGACACGGCCTCACACAACACAGTTAAACAGTCACACATTCCTACTTACACACACACTTACACAGACACGGGTCAGAGGGGATACAGAGGACACAGCCTCACACAACACAGTTAAACACAGTCACACATTCCTACTTACACACGCACTTACACAGACACGGGTCAGAGGGGATACAGAGGACACGGCCTCACACAACACAGTTAAACACAGTCACACATTCCTACTTACACACGCACTTACACAGACACGGGTCAGAGGGGATACAGAGGACACGGCCTCACACAACACAGTTAAACACAGTCACACATTCCTACTTACACACGCACTTACACAGACACGGGTCAGAGGGGATACAGAGGACACGGCCTCACACAACACAGTTAAACACAGTCACACATTCCTACTTACACACGCACTTACACAGACACGGGTCAGAGGGGATACAGAGGACACGGCCTCACACAACACAGTTAAACACAGTCACACATTCCTACTTACACACGCACTTACACAGACACGAGGACACGGCCTCACACAACACAGTTAAACACAGTCACACATTCCTACTTACACACGCACTTACACAGACACGGGTCAGAGGGGATACAGAGGACACGGCCTCACACAACACAGTTAAACACACTCACACATTCCTACTTACACACGCACTTACACAGACACGGGTCAGAGGGGATACAGAGGACACAGTCTCACACAACACAGTTAAACACAGTCACACATTCCTACTTACACACGCACTTACACAGACACGGGTCAGAGGGGATACAGAGGACACGGCCTCACACAACACAGTTAAACAGTCACACATTCCTACTTACACACGCACTTACACAGACACAAGTCAGAGGGGATACAGAGGACACGGCCTCACACAACACAGTTAAACACACTCACACATTCCTACTTACACACGCACTTACACAGACACGGGTCAGAGGGGATAGAGGACACGGCCTCACACAACACAGTTAAACACAGTCACACATTCCTACTTACACACGCACTTACACAGACACAAGTCAGAGGGGATACAGAGGACACAGTCTCACACAACACAGTTAAACACAGTCACACATTCCTACTTACACACACACTTACACAGACACGGGTCAGAGGGGATACAGAGGACACGGCCTCACACAACACAGTTAAACACAGTCACACATTCCTACTTACACACGCACTTACACAGACACAAGTCAGAGGGGATACAGAGGACACGGCCTCACACAACACAGTTAAACACACTCACACATTCCTACTTACACACGCACTTACACAGACACAGGTCAGAGGGGATAGAGGACACGGCCTCACACAACACAGTTAAACACAGTCACACATTCCTACGTACACACACACACTTACACGGGTCAGAGGGGATACAGAGGACACGGCCTCACACAACACAGTCACACATTCCTACTTACACACGCACTTACACAGACACGGGTCAGAGGGGATACAGAGGACACGGCCTCACACAACACAGTTAAACACACCCACACATTCCTACTTACACACACACTTACACAGACACGGGTCAGAGGGGATACAGAGGACACGGCCTCACACAACACAGTTAAACACAGTCACACATTCCTACTTACATACGCACTTACACAGACACGGGTCAGAGGGGATACAGAGGAAACGGCCTCACACAACACAGTTAAACACACCCACACATTCCTACTTACACACACACTTACACAGACACGGGTCAGAGGGGATAGAGAGGACACGGCCTCACACAACACAGTTAAACACAGTCACACATTCCTACTTACACATGCACTCACACAGACACAGGTCAGAGGGGATACAGAGGACACGGCCTCACACAACACAGTTAAACACAGTCACACATTCCTACTTACACACGCACTCAGTGATACAACACAGGTATAGCAAGTTAACAGAGAGTTTAAAGACAATGGTTATGTTCCTCTGCTACAACAGATACAAATTTATGGTTATTATGA
>CBDHHR010000005.1:5000-7500 GCA_965263245.1 Metamycoplasmataceae bacterium
TTACTGTATTCAGAAAGTCGAGGTTAATAACTGTTAAATAATGAATTGAAGTGAACTTTACTTCGGCCACACATATATCAAATGATGAATTTATGTGCACTAGATTGATAACACTTCATAAAAACAAGTTTAACAAACGTAACTATAATCTGGAAGCCCTGTTGGGCTGACATCGATGGCCACAATAATTAAATAACAATAATGACATTTCATAAAAACTTTAAGTATAAATATAAGACAGTATGATTTTTTTGCAATATAGAAGAACAAATCACTGCATAGGGGTAGTTAACTAAACATCTTCACATGCACTTACATTGCTACATAAATACAAATAAAACAAGTTAGCGACTAATGTTTTTATTTTTACATATAAGAACATAATATTGTTTTCTGTATACATTCTAAGGATAAAGACTAAGTTTCAAATAAAACATTTAACTAATAGAACTCTTCTATTTATACAGTGGTAGAGTTAAAATATTATAATTAATTTATAAGTTTATATACATAAACAATAAAAACAACCATCAATTTAGAGATACTTTATTAAAAAAATCTTTTAAAATAATTAATGTACAAAAGTTGTACATATAGACTATGTGAATCACAATACTTCTGCAGAGCAACCGGTTACATTAAGTGTGGAGGCGGTATTAAGGTAATTTCACACTCCCCGTGACGGTTACGTTTTGTGTGACGGCGGTATTAAGGTAATTTCACACTCCCCGTGACGGTTACGTTCTGTGTGACGGCGGTATTAAGGTAATTTCACACTCCCCGTGACGGTTACGTTCTGTGTGACGACGGTATTAAGGTCATTTCACCCTCCCCGTGACGGTTACGTTCTGTGTGACGGCGGTATTAAGGTAATTTCACACTCCCCGTGACGGTTATGTTCTGTGTGACGGCGGTATTAAGGTAATTTCACACTCTCCGTGACGGTTACGTTCTGTGTGACGGCGGTATTAAGGTAATTTCACACTCCCCGTGACGGTTACGTTCTGTGTGACGGCGGTATTAAGGTAATTTCACACTCCCCGTGACGGTTACGTTCTGTGTGACGGCGGTATTAAGGTAATTTCACACTCCCCGTGACGGTTACGTTCTGTGTGACGGCGGTATTAAGGTAATTTCACACTCCCCGTGACGGTTACGTTCTGTGTGACGACGGTATTAAGGTAATTTCACCCTCCCCGTGACGGTTACGTTCTGTGTGACGGCGGTATTAAGGTAATTTCACACTCCCCGTGACGGTTATGTTCTGTGTGACGGCGGTATTAAGGTAATTTCATACTCCCCGTGACGGTTACGTTCTGTGTGACGGCGGTATTAAGGTCATTTCACACTCCCCGTCACGGTTACGTTCTGTGTGACGGCGGTATTAAGGTCATTTCACCCTCCCCGTGACGGTTACGTTCTGTGTGACGGCGGTTTAAGGTCATTTCACCCTCCCCGTGACGGTTACGTTCTGTGTTACGGCGGTATTAAGGTCATTTCACCCTCCCCGTGACGGTTACGTTCTGTGTGACGGCGGTATTAAGGTAATTTCACACTCCCCGTGACGGTTACGTTCTGTGTGACGACGGTATTAAGGTCATTTCACCCTCCCCGTGACGGTTACGTTCTGTGTGACGGCGGTATTAAGGTAATTTCACACTCCCCGTGACGGTTACGTTCTGTGTGACGGCGGTATTAAGGTAATTTCACACTCCCCGTGACGGTTACGTTCTGTGTGACGGCGGTATTAAGGTAATTTCACACTCCCCGTGACGGTTACGTTCTGTGTGACGGCGGTATTAAGGTAATTTCACACTCCCCGTGACGGTTACGTTCTGTGTGACGGCGGTATTCAGGTAATTTCACACTCCCCGTGACGGTTACGTTCTGTGTGACGGCGGTATTAAGGTAATTTCACACTCCCCGTGACGGTTACGTTCTGTGTGACGACGGTATTAAGGTCATTTCACCCTCCCCGTGACGGTTACGTTCTGTGTGACGGCGGTATTAAGGTAATTTCACACTCCCCGTGACGGTTATGTTCTGTGTGACGGCGGTATTAAGGTAATTTCACACTCCCCGTGACGGTTACGTTCTGTGTGACGGCGGTATTAAGGTCATTTCACACTCCCCGTCACGGTTACGTTCTGTGTGACGGCGGTATTCAGGTAATTTCACACTCCCCGTGACGGTTACGTTCTGTGTGACGGCGGTATTAAGGTAATTTCACACTCCCCGTGACGGTTACGTTCTGTGTGACGACGGTATTAAGGTCATTTCACCCTCCCCGTGACGGTTACGTTCTGTGTGACGGCGGTATTAAGGTAATTTCACACTCCCCGTGACGGTTATGTTCTGTGTGACGGCGGTATTAAGGTAATTTCACACTCCCCGTGACGGTTACGTTCTGTGTGACGGCGGTATTAAGGTCATTTCACACTCCCCGTCACGGTTACGTTCTGTGTGACGGTGGTATTAAGGTCATTTCACCCTCCCCGTG
>CBDHHR010000005.1:15000-17500 GCA_965263245.1 Metamycoplasmataceae bacterium
ATGAACGTAAATAGATTTGTTAGGACAATTCTGTTCATCACGCTAATTAACGCCTGGTGTTTCCACGCTTCCATTTGATGGCGCTGGTTTTGTTTAAATAACACGTGCCAGCGCCGCCCAAGTTGGACATTTGTTTGAGAATAACCGAAACTCTTGAAGGGACACGCCATCGTGTCAATTACCTATCCACCAGATATTATCTTGTGAATCATCGACTCAACTGAATAAACCATTATCTTGTGGATCATCTACGCCTTCTGAGAAGAGTAGTACCTTGTGTTGTAAACCACTGTCCAACTTGAGACGGGCATTGTCATCTGCATGGCTTTGTAGTGCTTTGTGTGCTGGTGCCTACCATAACACGCTGGCCAATGTTGGTTAGAAGGGATATATATATATATATATATATATATATATATATATATATATATATGTATGTATAACAACACCAGCATGCAAAGCTCTATAAAGCCATGGCCCCCCAGTCCCCAGCGGCACCGAAAGAATCCATTACCGAAGAGGCGGCTCTGGTCAACTAGGACTATGTGCAGGGTGTGCTAAGAATCTCTGGGCCAAAAAGAGCCGCCGAAAGAGGGTAAGTAGACTAAAGATAGCGACCTACAACGTCAGTATTCTACTAAGAGATAGCACATACAAGATTTCAAGGAAGAACTCAGGGAAACCAAGTTTGTATAGGATGTAATGCGGATCTCCGAAGTGAGAAAACCAGAGGAATGTTTCACTACCTTACAAAGTGGCCACCTACTATGCCATCCTAAGGCAAACAACGGCTAAGCAGGAGTAGGCTTTCTCACAAACAGGAAATGGAAAGACCATATAGTGAGGGTAAGCAGCACCAGCCCCAGAGTAGCAGATCTTGTTATGTGCATAACAAAGTGCTACAAACTAAAGATAGTGCAAGTATATGCACCAACAACATTAAACTCAGAAGAAGACATAAATAGCTTCTACAACGACGTCGGTGAGACTTTAGGGAAACCAAACCACTACACGATAGTGATGGGAGACTTCAGTGCTCAAATAGGGAAAACAACAAACCCTATGGAAACGGCAACGGGCAAATTTGGGCTCAAATTGAGAAACGAAAGAGGCGCTACCTCGGTGGAATGGGCAACGCCAAGAAAGTATAAAATCATGAATACCATGTTCCAGAAGAAAGTAGAGAGATGGACATGGAAAAGCCTAAACGGTGTAACGAAGACCGAAATTGACTATGTCCTAACAAACAGGCCAGACATCGTCACAGACGTAACAGTTATCAACCAAGTCAACACTGGAAGTGATAGAAGCAACATCAAATTAGACGTAGAGGTGGAAAGGAAGCAAATGATGCCACACGAATAAGTTCAAGAAGCAGCGAATTCCAAAATGAATTGAGAAATCGATTCACATAATCACACACACATATCCACCAAAGCGCGTCTAGAGTAGCTAAGGCAATTAACAAACCACATAAATTGAGAATATCATCACCAACTCGAGCCCTGATGACGAACCGACGAGAAGTGGCAGAAAACGGCGACAATTAACAACGAATAGAGTACGCAGAAATATGTAAGACGATCAAAAAGACAACAAGAGAGGATATTAGGAAATACAGCCAAGAGATCATAAGAGAAACGATCATGGCATCAAAGAGCCTGAAGAAAGTCCGAAGAAGCAGAGGCTAGGCCAAGATAGACTCCTGGACAAGTAGGATAGAGAAATCCGTGATCAAGATAAGATCATAGAACGAATAGAGGAATTCTCCACCAAGCTATACGACAGTGAATAGAATACCATAATCCACATTGACCCAAAAGATGTACCAGAGATAACATCGTGGGAGGTGGAAGCAGCACTACGAGATATGAAGAATGGGATAGCAACAGGCAATGACCATATAAACATCGAGCCATTGAAAGCAGGAGAAGATATAATCTCGACGAGACTTGCTAAACTGTGGAAGAAGGCTAAGATGATGATAATCTTAAAGAAGGGAACTAAGAAAGACCTCATGAATTAGAGACCGATATGTCTACTGTCAAACATGTATAAAGTACTCACGAAAGTACTAACGAAAAGGCTAGAGAAGACACTCGAAGAAAACCAGCCACGAGAGCAAGCTGGATTCAGAACGGATACTCAACGATAGACCACATCCATGTCGTAAACCAACTGAAGGAGAAGTGCAGAGAATATAATATCCCACTATGCATCGCATTGGTCGACTATGAGAAAGCCTTCGACTCAGTGGAAACTCAAGCAGTACTGGCCTCGCTTCAAGAACAGGGGATAGAAGATGTGTACATCGAACTCCTGAAGGAATTTTACACCAACCGCTCGATGACAGTCCATCTACACAAAGAAAGCAACACGATCAACAGAAGAATACGACAGGGAGATACCATATCGCCCACGCTCTTCACGGTAGCATTCGAAAGCATATTCCGGCTTCTGACGTGGGACACCCAGGCTTGAAGATAGACTTAGAATATCT
>CBDHHR010000006.1:0-15872 GCA_965263245.1 Metamycoplasmataceae bacterium
CAACGGCAAACAAATGCATATGTCGACGAAGTAGGTACATCTGTACTTAGCAGCACCAAGCCTTGTTTCATTGAGCTGTGTTAATGGCCGTCTGAATTAGAGTTGCCGGTTGCTATGTTCGCGGTAATTACTCTGCAGTCGGTGTGATCAAACGACAGATTTCCAGAGTTATAATTGAGGTATCACAAACATGCGTCTACACGCCTAAGGTCCGTCTTCGCTTCACTAGTTGGTAAATTTCCACTCCAGATACACATCACGTATGCCTACAATTAACGCCACCTAGTGGTACTAATTTTACACACTACCTGTCTGTCAGGCAGCGCGGCGATTGTTTGTAATGCAGAATCATACAATGTAACACACACACACACGCACGCACGCACGCACTCACGCACGCACGCACACACACACACACACACACACACACACAAACACACACACACACACACACACACACACACACACACACACACACTCTCTCTCTCTCTCTCTCTCTCTCTCTCTTGTAGAGTAGCAATGTTTGTGCTCGAGTTACCGGCCCCGTTATTGCAGGTCGGGTGATGTTCCTTATACATTTACACGCTACAAATCAATTGCATTATTTGCATACAGTAAATATCGCCGAAATAAATTGTAATCTTCGTTTAATTTATACATATGCTGGCGACGGGCTGTGTGTATTGAGGGGCCATTGTCAGCGCGTATTTAGTGTATTCATAATCGTACTGGGTACTCCGAAAACATAATATCTAATACAAAGCCAGTCAATGCCCGTATAAACCAGTTCTGACGAGTTCTCTGTAGGACGTATTCATTACAGACGCCGCGTTAATGCTCTGGTCGTTGTAGTGACAACAGTATTACTTCACGAGTGTCTTAATGCACGTAGTCCGTCTGTCCATTGAGTCGGTTGTTTCCAAGGCAGGCGTACCCAGGTGGCGCCATCTAGTGATAGTTATTAGCTCGACCAATGCATGTTCTGGCGTGTAGGTATAGTGTTGACGTCATGTCACCTGTGTATGTGTGTGCATTCACAATGGAGTCCGTGGGTCGAATAATACAGTGTATATACTGTACACCTTGTCTGTTTCACGTCTCACGTACGTCTGGCCTGGAACCCACTCTAGTCATTAGGAGCACGATCTAGTGGTCCGACATAGAAGCCACACCTTTACTCACTGTGTGGTATCCTTTTGATGGAAGACACAGTGGTCCAACCATGAGGTAGAATCCCATCTTTCACTCAAATAGGTAACAGTATTTGCTGGCAGTAACAGCTCACTAGATAACGACCAGCAATTGTCCTCACAAAACTGTCTAAACTGTCTACAAAAAAAAACAGATTCATTGTCACTTATGTCCGAGTCCCAGTCCCCTAGGACAGAAGCACATGTAGTGTCTAATTCCTCTATCATTGCTTTAACAGTACCAATGACAACAGTCACGGCAATTCTTGAAACACTGGCGCAATTATTTTGGACGGCAGCTCTGGCATAACCTGTGAGAAATTAACGAAATGAGCTAATTAGCTAACTATGCGCCATTAAAATTTGACTTAACCTGGAAAAGCATGCTGTCTTTAAATGTACTGATATGATACGATTCAAATGTTACATCAACGTGATACATGTATAGCACTGTTTGGAAAATTAGCTATCGTTTGTAAGAATTTCTCTAAATAAGCTGGACCAGCGTTCGCCTGAGTAAGAAGAGTGTGCTGATATTCTTGCATGATACAACAGATGTTGTAAATGTGTGTGTGTGTGTGTGTGTGTGTGTGTGTGTGTGTGTGTGTGTGTGTGTGTGTGTGTGTGTGTGTGTGTGTGTGTGTGTGTGTGTGTGTGTGTGTGTGTTTGTGTGTGGGTGTGTGTGTGTGTGCGTGCGTGCGTGCGTGCGTGCGTGCGTGCGTGCGTGCGTGCGTGCGTGCGTGCGTGCGTGTATTGACGTGGTCACGCGGTAGAACTTATAGTATTGACGTGGTCACGCGGTAGAACACGGGAATGCCAATCGAGGGGAACCCACCTACCACCGTTTCGAAACTTAGGCAATTTCGTTTACCCCACATTTGCCTGTGTCTTTCGGAAGAGACACTAAAAGCCGGTGGTCCCTTCTATCTGGTGTCTATGCCAGCGGAAGTAAAAGATCCCACACAGGGGGTAAATGTATAGTGGACTTACTAATTCTAGAGAAGGACAACTCCTGCATTAGCCCAAGTTTGGGCTGTTTGGAGGAAACCACCTGAGACATACCAAAGAGGCACTTCACAAAACAACCAGCTGTGTTAGAACGTGTACTCACCTGTGCTTAAAGAGTGTGTTGACGCGCTGAGACAGTGTGTTGTCAAGACTTGGGGAAAGAACGCAGAGCGAAGACAAATATTTCATCACTTGTCTCGGCGTCGATTTTCGTTTCTGCAACAGTGAAATGTCACTGATTACATCACAAGTTTCTGCCTCTAGCAAACATTCTGTGTAATTCTACTATCTCATTTAAACACCCGTTTCCTTAGAATATTTGTGTGTTGTGTTTTTTATCTATATTAGTAAAACAGAGGACAGAGGAAAGCTATTCTGCACCAAGTGACTCTCTCTCTCTCTCTCTCTCGCTCTCTCTCTCTCTCTCTCTCTCTCTCTCTCTCTCTCTCTCTCTCTCTCTCTCTCTCTCTCACACACACACACACACACACACACACACACACACACACACACACACACACACACACACACACACACACACACACACACACACACACACACACACACACACAGTGACACACACACACAGTTACCTTATTAATCAATGCTTCATCTATGCCTAATGTGCGTGGCACCGCACAGAATTTTTTTTATTAATTGTATGCAGTGTTTCAATCTCATTAACAATCCGCAAGTAATTAAAAATTTTACGGTTCTAAAAACGGCACATCATACTTCAAACTTCACCTGGACTTATTCTGTCCCAGATATTGTATTTGTCTATTTAAAATGTGTATTATTAACTTCCTAGATGACATGTTGAACACTAGCCCCGTCCGTTTTCCGATGACAACAGACAAGCCGAGGTGTTCTGAAGATCAGTAGACACGGTTAAACAAAGGCGAATCATTTTCTAGCGCCCAGTCCCCCTACCGCCCCCGTCCGGCGCGTGTTCAATCTCTCTCTCTCTCCGGCACCTCGACGCGACGACAACGCGATAGAACACGACAGCGGAGTCGATGTTTTGGCGTCCATCCAGGAGGTTTTTGTGCCCCACCCCTAGATTATCTTCACAGGATCTGTCAATGTGATATATAAAAATAATATCTTAAGTTATTACATGTATTCAATATAAATTATGTTGAATATAACATATTTATATATTATTTTATCAACGCGAATATAATGAAATTTATTGTTTCTTAATATTTCAACACAAATATATATATATATATATATATATATATATATATATATATATATATATATATATATATATATATATATATATATGAAGACAGAAAAAAACACCCATCATTTCCCACATATATCTTAACACGATGTAAGCAAAACACTACCATAAATATATAACATGATTTATTGTACGATATGCAAGTTGAGTAATACTGTTATAATATCACTAATAAAATGTCTGAGTAATCTAATGAGTTGCTCCTGTTTGTCCATTTATAAACATATCATATATACGTTCATTCTATACAGGATATTGCAACATTCACAGTTTTTTATGTTGCGTATACGATTGGGGACGTTTTATCCCAACGTAACGTCCTCTCCCAGGCTACTCTAGTCCCTCCATCATTGTGTCATTAGTCAACAATTAACTCGTTGTGACTTTAATTCTTTGCAGCAAATGTTGTAAATTAGTATGATTTAAATAATGCACGTGTTTGTGTCAAGTTCTAAATATACCAGAACAACTTGTTTACGTACGAAATTGGTTTAATTAATGCACGTGTTTGTGACAAGCTATAGATATAAAACAACTTGTTTATGTAAGTGAAGTCACCATGACCGACAGTTCCAGTTAATTGTAGACATATTATATATTGCTGTTAGCGGCATGTGTGCCGGCGTGCTCGCAACGAACTCGATACAAACCATGTATTTGTTGTCGCGTTCTATCTAAGTAAATCTAAATGAGCTATTGTGGAGTGTATTCATTACTGACACTGCGCTAATGTTTGATCGCGCCTATGATAATCTCCTTTAGTTCACCAAACTGTTCAGTTCTAGTCAATTGACACAGCCAGCTACTGTCCCGTGAATTGGGAATTTTCCGTTCACATACGTACGATACCAGAGGCAACACTTAGTGATACAGTTTGTACAAAAGTGTCACTTTGCCAGTACTTTAGCTATGCCTAATATTTCTCACCCAAAGAATATTCTAGCTTCGTCTCATTTGTGAAACATGGTAGAATTGCTTTGAAAATGCGCGAATAATCATATTTGGTGGAAAGAGAACAGCTAGATGGCAATAGGTCGTACCGTTGGGAAAGAACGCTCTCTGCGTAGTCAAGATGAGAATGTCTGTCAAACTCCAAGACGGTCATTGTAACACCCAAACCACCGTAGCAGTCACACCGTGATGACGGACTACGACAGCCTTATTTGGCCTACATCCGCGCTATTCAACCTCACTATTATTATTATTGTCATGATAATGATTGTGATTATGATTACAGCGACGGCGATGATTATGATGATTATGATTACGCTTATGGTGGCGATTATGATGATGATGATGATGATGACGATGACGATGACGATGACGATGACGATCACGATCACGATCACGATCACGATCACGATCACGATCACGATCACGATCACGATCACGATCACGATCACGATCACGATCATCGCCATCGCCATCGCCATCGCCATCGCCTTCGCCTTCGCCTTCGCCTTCGCCTTCGCCATCGCCTTCGCCTTCGCCTTCGCCTTCGCCTTCGCCTTCGCCTTCGCCTTCGCCTTCGCCTTCGCCTTCGCCTTCCCCTTCCCCTTCCCCTTCCCCTTCGCCTTCGCCTTCGCCTTCGCCTTCGCCTTCGCCTTCGCCTTCGCCTTCGCCTTCGCCTTCGCCTTCGCCTTCGCCTTCGCCTTCCCCTTCCCCTTCCCCTTCCCCTTCCCCTTCCCCTTCGCCTTCGCCTTCGCCTTCGCCTTCGCCTTCGCCTTCGCCTTCGCCTTCGCCTTCGCCTTCCCCTTCCCCTTCCCCTTCGCCTTCGCCTTCGCCTTCGCCTTCGCCTTCGCCTTCGCCTTCGCCTTCGCCTTCCCCTTCCCCTTCCCCTTCCCCTTCCCCTTCCCCTTCCCCTTCGCCTTCGCCTTCGCCTTCGCCTTCCCCTTCCCCTTCCCCTTCCCCTTCCCCTTCCCCTTCGCCTTCGCCTTCGCCTTCGCCTTCGCCTTCGCCTTCGCCTTCGCCTTCGCCTTCGCCTTCGCCTTCGCCTTCCCCTTCCCCTTCCCCTTCGCCTTCGCCTTCGCCTTCGCCTTCGCCTTCCCCTTCCCCTTCCCCTTCCCCTTCCCCTTCCCCTTCCCCTTCCCCTTCCCCTTCCCCTTCCCCTTCCCCTTCCCCTTCCCCTTCCCCTTCCCCTTCCCCTTCCCCTTCCCCTTCGCAAAAAGTTATCACATCCAACAACGTCAAACAACTGCATATGTCGACGAAGTAGGTACATCTGTACTTAGCAGCACCAAGCCTTGTTTCATTGTGCTGTGTTAATGGCCGTCTGAATTAGACTTGCCGGTTGCTATGTTCGCGGTAATTACTCTGCAGTTGGTGTGATCAAACGACAGATTTCCAGAGTTATAATTGAGGTATCACAAACATGCGTCTACACGCCTAAGGTCCGTCTTCGCTTCACTAGTTGGTAAATTTCCACTCCAGATACACATCGCGTATGCCTACAATTAACGCCACCTAGTGGTACTAATTTTACACATTACCTCTCTGTCAGACAGCGCGGCGATTGTTTGTAGTGCAGAATCATACAATGTAACACACACACGCACGTACGCACGCACGCACGCACGCACGCACACACACACACAAACACACAAACACAAACACAAACACAAACACAAACACAAACACAAACACAAACACAAACACAAACACAAACACAAACACAAACACAAACTCAAACACAAACACAAACACAAACACAAACACAAACACAAACACACATACATACGCATATATTATACGTACATGTGTGTATGTATATACAGTTACAGTAAATACATACAATGTCGTAAATACATGCAGACATATACATTACGTTAATACATATATACATAAATTATTATACGTGTACGTATACATACACACACATACAAATACACACATAAAACACACACATACGTGCACAATTACATATATACATACACAGAGTGTATTGCACACACATACATACATTCATACGTGCATGCTTGCATGCAGACATACACATATCACACACACACACATACAAAGGTACACGTGACTTGCATGCATGTATGCATGCAAACATACACAGTTAAAACACATTCATACGTACATGCAGACATACACACATATACGCATACACAACACACAAATACACACTAACGAACGTACACACGCGCATGCGACTTGCATACATGCATGCATGCAAACATACATACACATGCATATACACATTCACATATACATACATACAAATACAGACACATATATACATAGTCATGTTATTACAGTCGTACATACGTGCATACACACACACGCACACACGCACGCACGCACATACGCACGCACGCACGCACACACACACTCACACACACACACACACACACACACACACACACACACACACACACACAAACACACACACTCTCTCTCTCTCTCTCTCTCTCTCTCTCTCTCTCTCTCTCTCTCTCTCTCTCTCTCTCTCTCTCTCTCTCTCTCTCTCTCTCTCTCTCTCTCTCTCTCTTGTAGAGTAGCAATGTTTGTACTCGAGTTACCCCTGTTATTGCAGGTCGGGTGATGTTTCCTATACATTTACATGCTACAAATTAATTGCATTATTTGCATGCAGCAAATATCGCCGAAATAAATTGTAATCTTCGTTTAATTAATACATATGCTGGCGACGGGCTGGGTGTATTGAAGTAAATTTAATAAATAGGGGTCATTGTCAGCGCGTATTTAGTGTATTTATAATCGTACTGGGTACTCCGTAAACATAATATCTAATACAAAGCCAGTCAATGCCCGTATAAACCAGTTCTGACGAGTCCTCTGTAGGACGTATTCATTACAGACGCCGCGTTAATGCTCTGGTCGTTGTAGTGACAAAAGTATTACATCACGACTGTCTTAATGCACGTAGTCCGTCTGTCCATTTAGTCGGTTGTTTCCAAGGCAGGCGTACACAGGTGGCGCCATCTAGTGATAGTTATTAGCTCGACCAATGCATGTTCTGGCGTGTAGGTATAGTGTTAACGTCATGTCACCTGTGTATGTGTGTGCATTCACAATGGAGTCCGTGGGTCGAATAATACAGTGTATATACTGTACACCTTGTCTCTTTCACGTCTCACGTACGTCTGGCCTGGAACCCACTCTAGTCATTAGGAGCACGATCTAGTGGTCCGACATAGAAGCCACACCTTTACTCACTGTGTGGTATCCTTTTGATGGAAGACACAGTGGTCCAACCATGAGGTAGAATCCCATCTTTCACTCAAATAAGTATCAGTATTTGCTGGCAGTAACAGCTCACTAGATAACGACCAGCAATTGTCCTCACAAAACTGTCTAAACTGTCTACAAAAAAACAGATTCATTGCCACTTATGTCCGAGTCCCAGTCCCCTATACAGAAACACAATCATGTCGTGTCTAATTCCTCTATCATTGCTTTAACAGTACCAATGACAACAGTCACGGCAATTCTTCAAACACTGGCGCAATTATTTTGGACGGCAGCTCTGGCATAACCTGTGAGAAATTTACGATATGAGCTCATTAGCTAACTATGCGCCATTAAAATTAGACTTAACCTGGAAAAGCATGCTGTCTTTAAATGTACTGATATGATACGATTCAAATGTTACATCAACGTGATACATGTATAGCACAGTTGGGAAACATTAGCTACCGTTTGTAAGAATTTCTCTAAATAAGCTGGACCAGCGTTCGCCCTGAGTTAGAAGAGTGTGCTGATATTCTTGCATGATACAACAGATGTTGTAAATGTGTGTGTGTGTGTGTGTGTGTGTGTGTGTGTGTGTGTGTGTGTGTGTGTGTGTGTGTGTGTGCGCGCGCGCGCGCGCGCGCGCGTGCGTGCGTGCGTGCGTGCGTGCGTGCGTGCGTGCGTGCGTGCGTGCGTGCGTGCGTGCGTGCGTGCGTGCGTGCGTGCGTGCGTGCGTGCGTGTATATGTGTGTATGTGTGTATGTGTGTATGTGGATCATGTATGTGTGTATGTGTTTGTGTGCGCATGAATGTGTGTGTGCCTGTATGTTTGTATGTACCACTGTACCAAGACTCTATAAACAAATCGCACATGTGTTCAGTTGCAAATTCACTCCCTGACATAGGCGTCACTTGCAGTCCTGCAAGTGTTTCATGACGACAAGTTCGACTCTCAGCTGGCGCCATCTGGCGTGAATGCGAGTGGTGCACCAACCTGAGGACTGAAATGATGATGTCATTCACTACATCAGCCGCTCTATAATCAATAATAAAACCTTATTCTTACATCAACAAAACCGTAATTGAAATAGTTAAGTGTTATAATAATAAATCTGAGTTTATTGATTAAATAATAATAAATAGCAATGATACACTGTAAAACATGATAAAAACATTCGAAATACTCTATGTATAAATTATTTTATTTAAGTGCATAGAGTGCATAGTTACACATTACTATATTCTTTAAAATTGTTATTAGATATGTGAAATAAAAAAGTAATTCTAGCTATACTACAATAATATTAATAAAATAAATATGATTAATATTATTAATAATGACTGCATAGACAGCGTAGATTAATAAACTTTGACAGTTAATAACTGGTTAATAATTATCATGGTGGAAATGCATATTTGGGGAATATTTGTGATTAGTTGCCTCCAAACTAACTTATTCAGACGTTGGACTTAATCTAGTTGCCTGTTGTTTTGTGGTACATCACATCGTCGACCATTTTGATTGTTACACTGAATGCAACAGATGTTAATTACCTGATGAAAAGTCAGCACAATGCCCATTCAATTTACCGACTTAAAACTTCAATAAGTCTGTAAACATTTTCTAATAAACACACCACCAGTTGGGGGATCTTGGTGTTTGCCCTGGGTAAAATGACGGGCGAGGCAGAAGGGGAGGGTGAGTGAGTTCTGTTAAAAGGGGATGCAGAACACTTGTTTTTACTACTCACCACTGGTGTATCCAGACATTATTAAAATCTGCCGTGCCACAGCGCCATTCTTATTGACTGTGTCTGTGGGGCTTCTTCTGTGTCTGCAAGTTCCCCATTTCTGACTACTATCCCAATCCCACCACACAATCATGTCGATGCTGGACACAGGAACCGAGCATGTGGCATGACTGGGATTGGGAAGGGAGTTAAGATCGGGGCCCGTGCCACCACTCTCAAATAAAACAGTTGTGCGCAAAGACATCTTAATTTGGCTTCTATTTTTGGCTGAGATAAAAAGTTGAGAATGATGTTTGAGCACCTTGTTACATGAATATTCTACATTGACAGTATGTCAAAACTCTGCAATGTGTCATCAGTGACGACAAAGAAAGAATTAACCTCGTAAGCGAGACTATTCCCTGATTGGATAATTTGTATGTGACATCAGTCACATTGTCAAATAGCGTGAATTGTATGCAGTAAATCATAACGGGATCTGAGTGATGTTATGACTAAAATATGTTGCTAAAATCTCCAATTTTGTAGAACTGCAGGTGTCTTTACAGCATCACTGCAGAGTACATTACAAAATCAAAAATGGTCACATTAAATAGCTACTCTCAAGGAGCAATTCCAGCATATTGTGGACGAGGCGGCTTAAAAAATAGCAAGGCGAGGAAGTGAGTGACCTTAGAAAGAGCTCAGTGACCCAGGCACCTGGGGTTGATGCACTTACAGCACAAAGAAAGATGTCAAAAGAATTTTGTTGAGAGCTCTTATAGTATTGACCATGGGGAGAGGTGGTCACGCGGTAGAACACGATGACCCTCTCCTGCTGACAGATGCTGGGGTCCAGGGGTGGGGTATGAAGGGACGGTGACCCTCTCCTGCTGACAGATGCTGGGGTCCAGGGGTGGGGTATGAAGGGACGGTGACCCTCTCCTGCTGACAGATGCTGGGGTCCAGGGGTGGGGTATGAAGGGACGGTGACCCTCTCCTGCTGACAGATGCTGGGGTCCAGGGGTGGGGTAGGGAGGGACGGTGACCCTGTCCTGCTGACAGATGCTGGGGTCCAGGGGTGGGGTAGGGAGGGACGGCAACCCTGTCCTGCTGACAGATGCTGGGGTCCAGGGGTGGGATAGGGAAGGACGGTGACCCTGTCCTGCTGACAGATGCTGGGGTCCAGGGGTGGGGTAGGCAGGGACGGTGACCCTCTCCTGCTGACAGATGCTGGGGTCCAGGGGTGGGATAGGGAGGGAGGGACGGTGACCCTCTCCTGCTGACAGATGCTGGGGTCCAGGGGTGGGGTAGGGAGGGACGGTGACCCTCTCCTGCTGACAGATGCTGGGGTCCAGGGGTGGGATAGGGAGGGAGGGACGGTGACCCTCTCCTGCTGACAGATGCTGGGGTCCAGGGGTGGGGTAGGGAGGGACGGTGACCCTCTCCTGCTGACAGACGCTGGGGTCCAGGGGTGGGATAGGGAGGGAGGGACGGTGACCCTCTCCTGCTGACAGATGCTGGGGTCCAGGGGTGAGATAGGGAGGGACGGTGACCCTGTCCTGCTGAAAGATGCTGGGGTCCAGGGGTGGGGTAGGGAGGGACGGTGACCCTCTCCTGCTGACAGACGCTGGGGTCCAGGGGTGGGATAGGGAGGGAGGGACGGTGACCCTCTCCTGCTGACAGATGCTGGGGTCCAGGGGTGAGATAGGGAGGGACGGTGACCCTCTCATGCTGACAGATGCTGGGGTCCAGGGATGGGATAGGGAGGGACGGTGACCCTGTCCTGCTGACAGATGCTGGGGTCCAGGGGTGGGATAGGGAGGGACGGTGACCCTGTCCTGCTGACAGATGCTGGGGTCCAGGGGTGGGGTAGGGAGGGACGGTGACCCTCTCCTGCTGACAAATGCTGGGGTCCAGGGGTGGGATAGGGAGGGACGGTGACCCTCTCCTGCTGACAGATGCTGGGGTCCAGGGGTGGGGTAGGGAGGGACGGTGACCCTCTCCTGCTGACAGATGCTGGGGTCCAGGGGTGGGATAGGGAGGGACGGTGACCCTCTCCTGCTGACAGATGCTGGGGTCCAGGGGTGGGGTAGGGAGGGACGGTGACCCTCTCCTGCTGACAGATGCTGGGGTCCAGGGGTGGGATAGGGAGGGACGGTGACCCTCTCCTGCTGACAGATGCTGGGGTCCAGGGGTGGGGTAGGGAGGGACGGGGACCCTCTCCTGCTGACAGACGCTGGGGTCCAGGGGTGGGATAGGGAGGGAGGGACGGTGACCCTCTCCTGCTGACAGATGCTGGGGTCCAGGGGTGAGATAGGGAGGGACGATGACCCTCTCCTGCTGACAGACGCTGGGGTCCACGGGTGGGATAGGGAGGGACGGTGACCCTCTCCTGCTGGCAGATGCTGGGGTCCAGGGGTGGGATAAGGAGGGACGGTGACCCTCTCCTGCTGGCAGATGCTGGGGTCCAGGGGTGGGGTAGGGAGGGACGGTGACCCTGTCCTGCTGACAGATGCTGGGGTCCAGGGGTGAGATAGGGAGGGACGGTGACCCTCTCCTGCTGACAGACGCTGGGGTCCACGGGTGGGATAGGGAGGGACGGTGACCCTCTCCTGCTGACAGATGCTGGTTTCCAGGGGTGGGATAGGGAGGGACGGTGACCCTCTCCTGCTGACAGATGCTGGGTTCCAGGGGTGGGATAGGGAGGGACGGTGACCCTCTCCTGCTAGCAGATGCTGGGGTCCAGGGGTGGGATAAGGAGGGACGGTGACCCTCTCCTGCTGGCAGATGCTGGGTTCCAGGGGTGGGGTAGGGAGGGACGGTGACCCTCTCCTGCTGACAGATGCTGGTTTCCAGGGGTGGGATAGGGAGGGACGGTGACCCTCTCCTGCTGACAGATGCTGGGTTCCAGGGGTGGGATAGGGAGGGACGGTGACCCTCTCCTGCTGGCAGATGCTGGGGTCCAGGGGTGGGATAAGGAGGGACGGTGACCCTCTCCTGCTGACAGATGCTGGGTTCCAGGGGTGGGGTAGGGAGGGACGGTGACCCTCTCCTGCTGACAGATGCTGGGTTCCAGGGGTGGGATAGGGAGGGACGGTGACCCTCTCCTGCTGACAGATGCTGGGGTCCAGGGGTGGGGTAGGGAGGGACGGTGACCCTCTCCTGCTGACAGATGCTGGGTTCCAGGGGTGGGGTAGGGAGGGACGGTGACCCTCTCCTGCTGACAGATGCTGGGTTCCAGGGGTGGGATAGGGAGGGACGGTGACCCTCTCCTGCTGACAGATGCTGGGTTCCAGGGGTGGGGTAGGGAGGGACGGTGACCCTCTCCTGCTGACTGATGCTGGGGTCCAGGGGTGGGATAGGGAGGGACGGTGACCCTCTCCTGCTGACAGATGCTGGGTTCCAGGGGTGGGGTAGGGAGGGACGGTGACCCTCTCCTGCTGACAGATGCTGGGTTCCAGGGGTGGGATAGGGAGGGACGGTGACCCTCTCCTGCTGACAGATGCTGGGTTCCAGGGGTGGGGTAGGGAGGGACGGTGACCCTCTCCTGCTGACTGATGCTGGGGTCCAGGGGTAGGGTAGGGAGGGACGGTGACCCTCTCCTGCTGACAGATGCTGGGGTCCAGGGGTGGGGTAGGGAGAGACGGTGACCCTCTCCTGCTGACAGATGCTGGGGTCCAGGGGTGGGATAGGGAGGAACGGTGACCCTCTCCTGCTGACCGATGCTGGGTTCCAGGGGTGGGATATGGAGGGACGGTGACCCTTTCCTGCTGACCGATGCTGGGTTCCAGGGGTGGGATAGGGAGGGACGGTGACCCTCTCCTGCTGACAGATGCTGGGGTCCAGGGGTGGGATAGGGAGGGACGGTGACCCTCTCCTGCTGACCGATGCTGGGGTCCAGGGGTGGGATAGGGAGGGACGGTGACCCTCTCCTGCTGACAGATGCTGGGTTCCAGGGGTGGGGTAGGGAGGGACGGTGACCCTCTCCTGCTGACTCATGCTGGGGTCCAGGAGTAGGGTAGGGAGGGACGGTGACCCTCTCCTGCTGACAGATGCTGGGGTCCAGGGGTGGGGTAGGGAGGGACGGTGACCCTCTCCTGCTGACAGATGCTGGGGTCCAGGGGTGGGATAGGGAGGGACGGTGACCCTCTCCTGCTGACAGATGCTGGGGTCCAGGGGTGGGGTAGGGAGGGACGGTGACCCTCTCCTGCTGACAGACGCTGGGGTCCAGGGGTGGGATAGGGAGGGAGGGACGGTGACCCTCTCCTGCTGACAGATGCTGGGGTCCAGGGGTGAGATAGGGAGGGACGGTGACCCTCTCCTGCTGACAGACGCTGGGGTCCACGGGTGGGATAGGGAGGGACGGTGACCCTCTCCTGCTGGCAGATGCTGGGGTCCAGGGGTGGGATAAGGAGGGACGGTGACCCTCTCCTGCTGGCAGATGCTGGGGTCCAGGGGTGGGGTAGGGAGGGACGGTGACCCTGTCCTGCTGACAGATGCTGGGGTCCAGGGGTGAGATAGGGAGGGACGGTGACCCTCTCCTGCTGACAGACGCTGGGGTCCACGGGTGGGATAGGGAGGGACGGTGACCCTCTCCTGCTGGCAGATGCTGGGGTCCAGGGGTGGGATAAGGAGGGACGGTGACCCTCTCCTGCTGGCAGATGCTGGGGTCCAGGGGTGGGGTAGGGAGGGACGGTGACCCTCTCCTGCTGACAGATGCTGGTTTCCAGGGGTGGGATAGGGAGGGACGGTGACCCTCTCCTGCTGACAGATGCTGGGTTCCAGGGGTGGGGTAGGGAGGGACGGTGACCCTCTCCTGCTGACAGATGCTGGGTTCCAGGGGTGGGATAGGGAGGGACGGTGACCCTCTCCTGCTGACAGATGCTGGGTTCCAGGGGTGGGGTAGGGAGGGACGGTGACCCTCTCCTGCTGACCCATGCTGGGTTCCAGGGGTGGGGTAGGGAGGGACGGTGACCCTCTCCTGCTGACAGATGCTGGGTTCCAGGGGTGGGATAGGGAGGGACGGTGACCCTCTCCTGCTGACCCATGCTGGGTTCCAGGGGTGGGGTAGGGAGGGACAGTGACCCTCTCCTGCTGACAGATGCTGGGTTCCAGGGGTGGGATAGGGAGGGACGGTGACCCTCTCCTGCTGACCGATGCTGGGTTCCAGGGGTGGGGTAGGGAGGGACGGTGACCCTCTCCTGCTGACCCATGCTGGGGTCCAGGGGTGGGGTAGGGAGGGACGGTTACCCTCTCCTGCTGACAGATGCTGGGTTCCACGGGTGGGGTAGGGAGGGACGGTGACCCTCTCCTGCTGACTGATGCTGGGGTCCAGGGGTGGGATAGGGAGGGACGGTGACCCTCTCCTGCTGACAGATGCTGGGTTCCAGGGGTGGGATAGGGAGGAACTGTGACCCTCTCCTGCTGACCGATGCTGGGTTCCAGGGGTGGGATAGGGAGGAACGGTGACCCTCTCCTGCTGACCGATGCTGGGTTCCAGGGGTGGGATAGGGAGGGACGGTGACCCTCTCCTGCTGACAGATGCTGGGGTCCAGGGGTGGGATAGGGAGGGACGGTGACCCTCTCCTGCTGACCGATGCTGGGGTCCAGGGGTGGGATAGGGAGGGACGGTGACCCTCTCCTGCTGACAGATGCTGGGGTCCAGGGGTAGGGTAGGGAGGGACGGTGACCCTCTCCTGCTGACAGATGCTGGGTTCCAGGGGTGGGGTAGGGAGGGACGGTGACCCTCTCCTGCTGACTGATGCTGGGGTCCAGGGGTAGGGTAGGGAGGAACGGTGACCCTCTCCTGCTGACAGATGCTGGGTTCCAGGGGTGGGGTAGGGAGGGACGGTGACCCTCTCCTGCTGACTGATGCTGGGGTCCAGGGGTAGGGTAGGGAGGAACGGTGACCCTCTCCTGCTGACAGATGCTGGGTTCCAGGGGTGGGGTAGGGAGGGACGGTGACCCTCTCCTGCTGACTGATGCTGGGGTCCAGGGGTAGGGTAGGGAGGGACGGTGACCCTCTCCTGCTGACAGATGCTGGGTTCCAGGGGTGGGATAGGGAGGGACGGTGACCCTTTCCTGCTGACAGATGCTGGGTTCCAGGGGTGGGATAGGGAGGGACGGTGACCCTCTCCTGCTGACAGATGCTGGGTTCCAGGGGTGGGATAGGGAGGAACGGTGACCCTCTCCTGCTGACCGATGCTGGGTTCCAGGGGTGGGATAGGGAGGGACGGTGACCCTTTCCTGCTGACCGATGCTGGGTTCCAGGGGTGGGATAGGGAGGAACGGTGACCCTCTCCTGCTGACCGATGCTGGGTTCCAGGGGTGAGGTAGGGAGGGACGGTGACCCTCTCCTGCTGACAGATGCTGGGGTCCAGGGGTGAGGTAGGGAGGGACGGTGACCCTCTCCTGCTGACCGATGCTGGGTTCCAGGGGTGGGATAGGGAGGAACGGTGACCCTCTCCTGCTGACCGATGCTGGGTTCCAGGG
>CBDHHR010000007.1:10000-13673 GCA_965263245.1 Metamycoplasmataceae bacterium
GAATTTAATTGCGAAATACTTGTTTCTGAAAATATATATTCAATAAAAGCGCATCTAGATAGCCACAATGTCTGTATAATGTGTTTTCCACAGTGGTTGAAACCTGTACCCCAGACACATGCGAGAACAACGGAACGTGTACTAATACTTCAATTGGCATCAAATGCTCGTGTCCTTCTGGATACGGTGGAATTCACTGTCAAAAAGGTAAGTGCAGCAATGGTTCTGTAGTAATACGGTATGTCATATAAAAACAAATTTCCAAACGTATGAAGCATCTACAATCGCTACAGCAATAACGCATCACGATATTCTGGGTAAGAGTTTACGGGAGTATGTTGTCTACATTATTATAGTTTCCACTGAGAATTTGTTTATTACTGCGATGCTGTTCTGATATCCGAATAATGTGGCTTTAGGTATAGCACGAACAAATGTAACAAATTTACTTCTTTACAAAGAGTAATGCAATATTTAGACGTCAACACTCCCCATTACACAATCATCCAAATGTATAGTTACCTCGTAAAGAATTGTGATGTTGGATTATGACACTATTGTGAAATGATGCTGACAAAACATATACTTGGGTTTACTCACTAAAACGCATATGTAATGACGTGGTTCATAGTGCTCTACATTGTTTTCATTTTAATAACTATGGCTAATCTGCGGGAATGTATAATTTACCATAGAGACGACCACATTGGTGTATATAAATTACCCAATGAATTGCTTTGTCAGAAGTGGGAGATTGTTTCAGCTATACAAACTTGCGATGAAGTGACATGCCAAAACGGAGCGACGTGTACAGACCATACAGACACTGGCTACAAATGTGTCTGTGCGGCTCGTTTCACTGGAAAACTGTGTGAGACAGGTGAGCTTTATAACAACATTAACATACAGTGTCATTACGAGTCAATTCTTGGAATCTACTACTTTCACACAATCCTATATTTTATGGCTAGCGTAATCTATCCTATATATTATATATATATATATATATATATATATATATATATATATATATATATATATATATATATATATATATACAACACTGACATATCGGCGCGCGGCGCACACAATAGACAAGGAGGAGAGAGAGATTGTGTGTGTGTGTATGTTTGTGTGTGTAATATATATTATATATATATATATATATATATATATATATATATAGATAGATAGATAGATAGATAGATATATATATATATATATAAGTATATATATATATATATATATATATATATATATATATATATATATATAGATAGATAGATAGATAGATAGATAGACAGACAGACAGACAGACAGACAGACAGACAGACAGACAGACAGACAGACAGACAGACAGACAGACAGACAGACAGATAGATAGGTAGATTGATAGATTAGACAGACAGGACATACGGGACAGCCAGGACAGACAGAGACAGTGATATATATATATATAATATATATATATATATATATATATATATATATATATAATATATATATATAGCACTCTTTTTGTTTTTTGTGTGTGCAGAAATGACGTTCTGCCAGAGGGAGATGCCGTGTAAAAACGGTGGTACATGTGTCGACATACCGCCAAATAAATACGTGTGCGTTTGTCCAAAGTGCGGATGTTCAACAGAGATGCCTTTCAACAACTGCACAATAGGTGTGTATCACAATTATGAATTATCACCAATCACACAAACAACAACAATAAAACAGATAAACGAGTGAAAATGTGTCGGTCGGTCGGTCGGTCGGTCGGTCGGTCGGTCGGTCGGTCGGTCGGTCGGTCGGTCGGTCGGTCGGTCGGTCGGTCGGTCGGTCGGTCGGTCGGTCGGTCGGTCGGTCGGTCGGTCGGTCGGTCGGTCGGTCGGTCGGTCGGTCGGTCGGTCGGTCGGTCGGTCGGTCGGTCGGTCGGTCGGTCGGTCGGTCGGTCGGTCGGTCGGTCGGTCGGTCGGTCGGTCGGTCGGTCGGTCGGTCGGTCGGTCGGTCGGTCGGTCGGTCGGTCGGTCGGTCGGTCGGTCGGTCGGTCGGTCGGTCGGTCGGTCGGTCGGTCGGTCGGTCGGTCGGTCGGTCGGTCGGTCGGTCGGTCGGTCGGTCGGTCGGTCGGTCGGTCGGTCGGTCGGTCGGTCGGTCGGTCGGTCGGTCGGTCGGTCGGTCGGTCGGTCGGTCGGTCGGTCGGTCGGTCGGTCGGTCGGTCGGTCGGTCGGTCGCTCGCTCGCTCGCTCGCTCGCTCGCTCGCTCGCTCGCTCGCTCGCTCGCTCGGTCGTCCGCCCGCCCGCCCGCCCGCCCGCCCGCCCGCCCGCCCGCCCGCCCGCCCGCCCGCCCGCCCGCCCGCCCGTCCGTCCGTCCGTATGTCCGTCCGTCCGTCCGTCCGTCCGTCCGTCCGTCCGTCCGTCCGTCCGTCCGTCCGTCCGTCCGTCCGTCCGTCCGTCCGTCCGTCCGTCCGTCCGTCCGTCCGTCCGTCCGTCCGTCCGTCCGTCCGTCCGTCCGTCCGTCCGTCCGTCCGTCCGTCCGTCCGTCCGTCCGTCCGTCCGTCCGTCCGTCCGTCCGTCCGTCCGTCCGTCCGTCCGTCCGTCCGTCCGTCCGTCCGTCCGTCCGTCCGTCCGTCCGTCCGTCCGTCCGTCCGTCCGTCCGTCCGTCCGTCCGTCCGTCCGTCCGTCCGTCCGTCCGTCCGTCCGTCCGTCCGTCCGTCCGTCCGTCCGTCCGTCCGTCCGTCCGTCCGTCCGTCCGTCCGTCCGTCCGTCCGTCCGTCCGTCCGTCCATCCATCCGTGTATCTATATTTCTATCTATAAGTTTTCTTCTTCTTTTCAGATAAAGCCCCTTTGTGTTCTTAAGCATTATGCCCATGTAGCTGTGGCCATTCAACAAGTGGTCAAATTGTTGTTAGGATATCATATAATAGTGCAACGCATACGTTCCCAGTCAGTACATATTATCAAATGTACCGAGTAGATGTCATTGGAACAAAATTTCGTTTCAGATGAGGCCACCATCTGTAAGCCAGAATATATAAAGGAAGGTCTTGTCGCCCATCCGTACAACTGTTCAATGTACGTTGACTGCAGTGGTGATAAACCTAAGGAGAAGTACGTAAATGACTACATGAAAGGAAACGTGTATGATCCTGAGCATGGTTGGAGCGTATCTACCATCGCATGCGCTGCACCTGTTGGTAAGCAAAAACATCTAAATCGTTTAATATAACCTAGATACAACAAAACTGTGGTTTTGATTTTAACAATGATTAACACGTTTCATGACCTGCACATACAGCTATATACTTCGAGGCGAGTGCATCTAAAGCATCATGGAAAGACTGGGTCTACGCTTGAGCACAACGATCAACGTGCACTGTGGAGTCGTACTATCGAGACTGTTGTATGGTTGTCGACGTCATATCAGACGACTAGAGCAGCTCCACATGCGCTGTTTATGGCAGATTGCGATCTGCAAATGGAAGGGATTGTGCCACTACTGAAGTGCCAAATACTGAGGTGCTGAATTGATGCACAATGTGTGGTAACCAAATTCATATCAAATGCGTTTAACTCCCATGGTTCGCCAACTTAAGTTATTATGGTATACCACAGGCACTATTTCATAGTCAACTGAAGCCTCGTTGACGTTAGCGACGTTGTCAAAGAAAACGGTATCAAGACG
>CBDHHR010000008.1:5000-12177 GCA_965263245.1 Metamycoplasmataceae bacterium
CGTGTGTGATATGTTTTCCTGCGAGTCCTGTTATCGTATTATGCCATTTCGGCGAGCGTCACTGAGTAAATTAATTGTCGTCTGCTGCCAGAGTCGTCCAGTGTTGCTTTTGTGAATCGATTTGAATAATGACGTGCTAGTTCGGACTCAGGTCAACCGATGCTGTTTCGGAAGCTGGTCAGCGAGCGGATACGTGGCCGGTCAGGCGGAAGACAAATAGTTCGATTGACGTTGGCGCGATGCCTGCCGGGTAATACGGCGTGTCCACTACATGGCGCGACAGGTTCTTCCCCGCAATCAGACGAGAATGGGTTGCTTTAACGATTCCTGTATAAATGCGTGTACGAATAGAATATTTGTACAATAACCTGTAACCATTCCAGGATGGTTTGCCCATTGATGAATTATATAGACTTTCCACATGGGAAACGAATGCATTTTGAGAACGGCAATAACGGAGACGAAAAATGTGCCTATTTATGTTACTATAGCCCACATTAAAAATGATAACATACATTACAATTTACATTAAGATAAACATAAGGTAGATAAAATAAAGCCAGCATACCTCTTTCGTAGATTGTGTCGATGCCCCATCTTTCGTGGTGGAAATTCAACTCCATAATTTTGTTTTCAGAAGAAACATCAACACTATAAAGATGTCTGATTATTTATGTATGATGAACGTGTGTGTAAACATGATCACACAGTCTGTGGTCAAGGCAACGTCTAGTAAAATGTATGACCCTGAAATAACCCGATCCCGTTAGCCAATAGCGAAGTGTTATCCCGACTTTTGCGGTGATCTTTACCCTGGTATTAATTAAGATGTTTTGAAGAGGATGTCTAAGCTATCTTTTCATCGGTGTACGCAAGAAGAATATGATGTGAATTTTCAATAGCATTGTTGTTATATACCTTTATTTATTGCTAATATAGACCTTAATGATAGAACCTACTGCGATCATAATTAGATATGTTGGCGAACATTCAGTTTAGTACTCAACGTGTGATACAGTGAGTTACTTTAGTAGCTGCGGTGTGAAGACTGATGTATACAACACGGTTCCAAATATGGCAAATTAAACAGCATACCTCTTGATATTAGAAAACAAATGGGTTTATGAGAACAATCCAGTACTTGCAAGATCAAATGGTCGCTCTAAGAATTATATTTTACCCAATGGGTTATCCTTTGAAATCAACCAAAAAACATCTAGAATACAAAGGCAGATAAATAAATGCGACTCGCCGCTTCACAGTCGCGCGACCACGCGACAAATCACTGATAACATCCGTATCAAATGTGTTGCTATGGAGATATGTTTCAGCAATACAAACGAAAACACCTGCCAGCGCACAGAAATACTCGGTGTTAATAAATGAGACAGGTGCTCGTGCACAGACGCGGGGCCACTCACGCGATTATAGTGGTCAAACTTGATCTCTTCAGAAAACGATATTTATTATCCAATTTGTATAGATAATTTTACGGCAAGTCATCGGACGTCAAGACGGGAAACATTGCTTCTTCTATTATTTATTTCCGTGGGTTTGCAGAAGGTTTGGTAGTGGTCGAAATTATATCGAGTAACATATTCGTCAAGACGGGAACATTGCGTCTACAATTGTTTATTTCCGTGGGTTTGCAGAAGGTTTGGTAGTGTTCGAAATTATATCGAGTAACATATTCGTCAAGACGAGAAACATTGCTTTTTCTATTGTTTATTTCCGTGGGTTTGCAGAAGGTTTGGTAGTGTTCGAAATTATATCGAGTAACATATTCGTCAAGACGAGAAACATTGCTTTTTCTATTGTTTATTTCCGTGGGTTTGCAGAACGTTTGGTAGTGGTCGAAATTATATCGAGTAACATATTCGTCAAGACGAGAAACATTGCTTCTTCTGTTGTTTATTTCCGTGGGTTTGCAGAAGGTTTGGTAGTGTTCGAAATTATATCGAGTAACATATTCGTCAAGACGGGAAACATTGCTTCATCTATTGTTTATTTCCGTGGGTTTGCAGAAGGTTTGGTAGTGTTCGAAATTATATCGAGTAACATATTCGTCAAGACGAGAAACATTGCTTTTTCTATTGTTTATTTCCGTGGGTTTGCAGAACGTTTGGTAGTGGTCGAAATTATATCGAGTAACATATTCGTCAAGACGAGAAACATTGCTTCTTCTGTTGTTTATTTCCGTGGGTTTGCAGAAGGTTTGGTAGTGTTCGAAATTATATCGAGTAACATATTCGTCAAGACGGGAACATTGCGTCTACAATTGTTTATTTCCGTGGGTTTGCAGAAGGTTTGGTAGTGTTCGAAATTATATCGAGTAACATATTCGTCAAGACGGGAACATTGCGTCTACTATTGTTTATTTCCGTGGGTTTGCAGAAGGTTTGGTAGTGTTCGAAATTATATCGAGTAACATATTCGTCAAGACGGGAACATTGCGTCTACTATTGTTTATTTCCGTGGGTTTGCAGAAGGTTAGGTAGTGTTCGAAATTATATCGAGTAACATATTCGTCAAGACGGGAAACAGTGCTTTTTCTAATGTTTATTTCCGTGGGTTTGCAGAAGGTTTGGTAGTGGTCGAAATTATATCGAGTAACATATTCGTCAAGACGGGAAACAGTGCTTTTTCTAATGTTTATTTCCGTGGGTTTGCAGAAGGTTTGGTAGTGGTCGAAATGATGTCGAGTAAAATGTTCGCGAGGTTTTTGTTACTTACTACGACGGAGTTAATCTCCTGCCGAGTACGTAGTTGCTGCTTTGCCATTGAAGACCGGGTCGTTCATAAGAATTGTTATGACAAGTTTGACCAACTGGTAAATCATGTTGTGTGAATCGCAACCCGGTAGATTTCCATATTTGTCAAATATGAACAACCGTGCTTGCGAAAGTGGATAACAAATGTAACGCATGTCTGATGGTCGTTGTTTTCAAACGTCTATTGTCAACATGTTATGACTAACAGTAAACGAACATACACATCCCAAGCAAATGAAATCAAAATGGCCGGACTTTTCACTGATGTGGATCTGTGCGAGATTATTTAATTTGAATTTAATGAACGATTTTATAATTATCCACTTGGTAGACTAACTAGTATAACATATATCTCGAGATAAGGAAATTACAACTATTGCTGTTATCATTGCCGCTAGTGTGTGCATTATAGTAGTGTATTTCGTCTTTAGTAGTGTATATAACTTTCTTTATTGTATAACATGTGTAATGTTTCGGAAAATAAGGTCGTGACAAATGAAGCTATGGCCTCAGTTACCCAAGCGCCGTGAGGTGGTAGCCATTTGAAGCCCTTTACCACATGGCGAAATTATGTGCTGCGTTTGTTACCTTATAATTCTTGTTTGTGACCGTCAGGGCGGCCTTACCCTAGAATATGGTAGATAATATGATTGGCTCTCAGGCCAACATTGAAATAAATTAAACGAAGATACACTTTTAAGATAATACTATTCTATAAAAAAAAAGCTATTCAGAATTAAACTTATATTGAAACATCAAACACAAAATAAACAGAAATGAAAAATGTTCGTTGTTAGTTATTTATCTCGTTTTTTTGGTATACATATATTTTATAGCTTAATTTCGTTATCGAAAGCGTACACACTGGGTAAATACAAATTATTATTATTAAATACGTGAACCTGTGAAATAAGCCCAAACAGTGATGACATCCTTCGGCTTCTGACATTACGTAAGTTTCAATTGACTATCTTCTTGGCGAATTTTAAGTGGCCGAGTCAGTCAGCTAAGCGGGATTAACGCGTGTCGTCTAGTACGCATACACGCGCGCGCACACACACACGCACACACACGCGCACGCATTCAATTAGGTGCATCACTCTTTCTTTCGACGGCCCTAGACTCCGGTGACGATTCGCATTTCTCTCTCGTCCGATTTAAGTAGCTATATGTGATTTCATCAGCCGCACCAATTACTGAAGAGAATTGGAAATGGAATTGGATATATATTACGTGTGTTGTTTGTATATTTATTGATGCAACCGAAGGCCACCTGCCCCCGTTGCCATGGCAGCGATAATGTGGCGACAATATACATCATTATAAAGGCAGTGCACATACGGATCGCATTACCATACAGCCTGTGATATTGTCGGTCGGACGGTCGATCGGTGCTTCACCTGGTCCCGACGACGTCCGAAGGAGGATTTTGAAGACGTGAACGCGTTTGTTTGTGCATTTAATTTGTTGTCAACGAGGAATTCGCTGCTGCGGTTTACTGGAAACAGTCGTTTTCTCCGCAAGAGTTCGCCTAACCAGATTATTGTCCAATACCTAAACAATTCAACCGGTTTTACCGATCGTGCAAATGCAAGCAAGTGTGCAAGCTGTGTTTAACTCGCGCATATAATTAAACTGTCAATTAAAACCAAACAAACAGATTGCTAATATGTATAGGTATCCAAATACAGTATTTTGTTATTTATTCGATATTGAAGCTGTTATGAGCAGTTTCATAACATTTTATGAAAAAATGAACGAGTTATCGTTGAGCCCAGCATTATTGATGTGGCTGCTTGTGTCTGTAGTGTATCTCTGCTCCTCATTGTACACACTATCCTCATTGTATACAGTATCTCCATTGTACGCAGTATCCTCATTGTACACAGTATTTTCATTGCACATAGTATCCTCATTGTACACAGTATTTTCATTGCACATAGTATCCTCATTGTACATAGTATCTAGATTGTACATAGTATCCTCATTGTACGCAGTATCTTCATTGTACATAGTATCTTCATTGTACATAGTATTCTCATTGTACGCAGTATCTTCATTGTACATAGTATCTTCATTGTACATAGTATCTTCATTGTACATAGTATCCTCATTGTACGCAGTATCTTCATTGTACGCAGTATCTTCATTGTACATAGTATTCTCACTGTAAATAGTCGTAGCCGTTCACATCACTCTCTACTTCACAACCTGATACCCATGTTCATGTCAAACACGACTTCAACTGGAAATTATTCAGCCTAACCACATCTGCTGCGCGAATTGTATCACTCCACCAGGAGCCTACGAGACAAACGAGTACACAGTATACACGGCCTTCGTTTATTATATTGAATTGTTTGTCAGAAAATCCAGATGTACGTATTCCAGAGTCATCATCTGATAGCACACGATATCTGTGATGAGCCGTAGAATTGACGAGAGCCCCGCTAGACCCTGGAGCGCCTGGTGATCTCAGAAGAAACCTAACAATGAACTACAGCGCGCCTCGAACAGACGCGGTGGTCGTCGGGCACGAATTAGCACTAGGTCGTGTTCTAGTGGCTACGAAATCCGACCGGACATCAGTGCAAACACCGATAAAGCCTATTCTGGACCCGACCACGTCGTGTTCGTCTCGTATACATTAACAGTTGACCGCCGGCAAGATGACAGCGATGTCAGCAAGTGATTGCTCCGTCGGGTGCGCAGTAGAAACGATGTCGCTCTGTATCGACTACGTCTGCGGGAAATTCTGCTTAAATGTCAGTGCATTAGGAGATCGTTGTTCCGCGTTATCGTATCTAGTACGGCTTTGGATCCCCGAAATGTCAAGTCTCGTTGAGTTCATGAGAGCACAGACAATTGAGTTCACGACCACGTATACAGCTGTTAGTTCACGATAGGTTCACGTGTCAGTGGGTTTATTTATTGCATTTTATGCATTTCTAACGTGAGGACATAGTATACATTAATTTTGTATCTTCACGCGAGAGTAACTTACGTAACTTCAAAACAGGTGCCAATTTTCCAGCAAGAACTTGGGTTTTTAACAGACGAATTCATTCTACGTGATCGGCCATAATGAAACGCGTATTACTATAAAATAATTACTGTAACATAGACACTGCGAAATGTGTTTTCATTGAGCTATCTAATTCGTTTAATCATGCACCCGTCATTAGAATGTCAAGGGTTTTCGCCGACTCGTGCACATCGGATGTGGTCAACTGATCTCTCAGTCGCAAAATATTGACGTGCCAAGTTCGTTCCCTTGGTAACCGATAAGCAAGACTCTCAACACGACTGGCACTTGGAACTATATATAGTACTGACAAAATGTCATGGGAACAGCAAGAAAATCTGACATTTTTCATGTTGAAATATTTACAAAACTATAATTTATTGTTAACAGTATAATCAGGAATGGTGGCTGTATCATCGCATGAAGAAATAATTTACCTGCAATGCAAACGGAAATCTATAATGTTGCTCAGAACATGAACAGTTTTAGTGTCAATATTTCTTGCTGTTCCCATGACTTTTTGCCGGTTCTGTGTGTGTGTGTGTGTGTGTGTGTGTGTGTGTGTGTGTGTGTGTGTGTGCGTGTGCGTGTGCGTGTGCGTGTATATATATATATATATATATATATATATATATATATATATATATATATATATATATATATATATATATATATAAAGTTCCCGCATTCGTTATAACACTTGCACTACTGTTGTAGAATCTGGTGTATACAGTTTTCACAATGACTTCTCTAAACTACGTCTTTCCGTGACATCTGTGTAGGTCTGACAATATAATGTCCAGACGGTGCGTAGAAGTCAATCTCCGTTTTATGTCGACATATTTGTACCGACGTTTACATTAACGTTAGCGGAACTATGCTACGATTATCTTTATTGGTCATTGGTCTTCAGAGTAGATTCGGCTTCTGGAATGACACAGACATTCTCCGTTATGACATAATTTCGATCCGGCGTGTTCGTGAACTTTAAACTGACAAGGTCGATCTAACGGATCGGAATAATTTATTCTCAGCGCACGGATACAAGCGGTACGAAATGTGAACCGGTGCAACGGAGGAATGGACTGTCGCGCCACTGTCACGATATTGTCACAATTTGCAGTCACGCGACTGTCACATTGTCACGTGACTATCACGTCATATTCATAGTCCAGGCACCGTTTGAGGCAGACGCCTTAAGCTATTAGCTTCGGTGTCACATGGAAACATCTGGCTGGAAAACAGTTCGTTTTACTGTTCAAGTGTAAGTATTACATCTTAAACCCAGCGAGTTCACTACTCGTCTTTCTGAAGGATTCTAATCGAGACAATAACAACATAATGAACATCGTCGTGTGCTCCACCGACCCAGTTACCGAAG
>CBDHHR010000009.1:0-13148 GCA_965263245.1 Metamycoplasmataceae bacterium
ACCTCTCCAGTATATACAATGCAGCATTGAAAAGGAAGGCCAGACAAATATTGTACGATCCTACCCATCCTCTGAACCTTTACAGAAACTTCCGCCAGGGAGACGTCATACCCTCCGCCATTTTAATTTTGAATGCTTAATTTTAATGTACTGTGTACTTTTTTATTTCATAAACTTATTGTATTGATTTATTTAATCTCATTTGTTTACCAATTTTATAAATATTATAAATGCTATCATATTGTGTCTTATCAAAGAACATTTAAAGAAACATTATTTGCTTATTTATTATTAATTAGAGTACCTATTCATATACTCAATCTATTTGCTTTACATACTTTAGTGCTGATTATTATTATTATCATTTTAGTGTGTCTTATCTATGGATCACCAATCTTATTACTGGCATTTTAATGTGTAACTGGCGAAAAATGTTCGTTTTTAGTGTGATGATTTAAACGGACAATAACGTATTGTGAATCTGAATCTTGAATCTAAATTCAAGGGGAAAGGACAACCGACTGTTGACTGCTCACTTCTATTGTACGAGTTAGACTATTTACAGCAATTATTCCCCATTTGTAAGTTAGGGGGCTAAATCCCCTTTCACGTGGAAAACGTTCTTAAACGTAGCAGACTAATCTGATTAATGAATAATTATCCGCATGAGTTCGCAATCACAACGAAAGTTCTGCTGACGGCTACGATTGCATTTTAGGCACGCGCCACAGGAGCGGAGCAGACGGAGAAACTGCTGGAGCTTATCGTGGTGCGAGGTCCGACCGCCCTCAACGGCTTCTGTGATGCCTTACAGTTGAGTGGACACAATTTCCTTGCGGAACTGTTGCGTGACGAAGGTAGGTTATTCGTGTTTTACACGAGAGAAAGCGAAAGCGTTCTGGACTAGAGCACCTCGGTATATAGGTGTTTATTTCTTGGTGTAATATGACGTTTACCTAAAGCTGGTCGTCTGTGTCATCATGGAAACGTTGTTGGAAATGCCGATTTGCTTCAAAGACTTTCGCAAGCGCGTGCGCTTCTGCATAGGGTTACACAAACACACACACGCATACAGAGAAGCACATGCACACACCCGCGCGCGCACATACACACACAGTGACAACCACAATGCAGCACATCAACAAACAAAAGCACACCAGCCGTTACCAAACACAAGCATTCGTACGCTCATCAACACACACACACACACACATATACACACACGCACACACGCACACACGCACACACACGCACACACACACACACGCACGCACGCACGCACGCACGCACGCACGCACGCACACACACACACGCACGCACACACGCACACACACGCACACACACACTTCTATACCCATACATCAAACAAACATACGCATAAAGACACAGTTATTGTATAAACACGTCCATGTAAAGGTGATACTGCAATTACTTCCGACAACAAATACATGCAGCCATTTATAAACATCACTCAATGGCTCATTTCCACAAACCATGTAAACGCCAAACCATGAACAAACGCATTTTGTTATGTATATACAAATAAACACACTTCTGAAGCGACGCGACTAAACAAAGGTTGTATTCTGGAGGCCTACAACAACACTGTCATCATGTGTTGTGGTGTGAGTCAGCCACCTAGCGGGATTATCTTGAACTAACTGTAATTAAGTGAGCTATTTGAAACGACGTAGGTTTTTGGGTTTAGTAAAAATAGTTGCAATAACCAAATACTGGCTAATAAGTGTATTGACAGAATATAATCAATTGCAATACAATGGCGTATTGATGAAAGTATATGCAGATAGTTAAATGCAGCACAAACCGCAGACATTACGATGAGTCACCGCCTGACATTGGTCCAAGTAAACGTCAACATTTTGTAATGTTGTACATGGTTTACTTGTAAATTGATGCATGCCAATGACCTCAACTAAATGCACTTACGGCTAAATTACTATTTTGACCTAACATCCCTTTCAGTGCCAATCGTGGTTGAAATTGTTACAAGGACAAATTATTTATAAACGTTGTCGGCTCAATGCATATTTCCAACTATAGAGACTTTCATATAATCCGTACTGTGGTTTGATTGAGGGCGATTCAGAACATTATAAACATGTTTAGACGTATCGTTCCTTTGGCGGTATGTTTTGAATACGCCTTTACGTGGATTGGAGTTAGCGGAGCAGCATTAATTAATCTCCCTCGGTTAACATAGATTGCCAAAATGTTTATTTTGTCCTAAATCGCAAAGACAAATATTGTGCCACATGGGCCACCAGGGTGCGACCATGTTTATTGATACCAGTGAGCAGGTCTTTGGAGCAGTCCACACACTGGCCTTGTATCGCTCAGTAGGAATGCTATGTATTGATGGAAAACAAACGACTCACAAACACATGAAATGAACACGTCCAGGATTTCCCCATTAGTATAATATGTAGGTTAAGCACACACACACACGCGCGCACACACACGCACATACACATACGCGCACACAAACACACATACACGCGCACATACACATACACACACAAGCACTAACACTAACACACACACACACACACACGCAAACAAATAAAACACACACACACACACACACACACACACACACACACACACACACACACACACACACACACACACACACACACACACGCAAACAAATAAACACACACACACACACACAAACACACACACACACACACACACACACACAAACACACACACACACACACACACACACACACACACACACACACACACACACATCTTCCGCAATGACGTCACGCTGTGACAATAAACAACACTGAACGGCGAGTCTTTGATGTAACGACTCTACGTCTGTAGTTAGCGGAGGTACGTCGGACACAGTCCAGTGGGAAGACTTGACCCGGTCAGTGCCCGGGCTAGACAAGGCCGTCAACAAGCAACAGAGGGAGGAAGTCACGAAGGTCGTGAACGCCAAGGTATACGACACGTAGATTGACATTTCACACCTCTACTCAAATAAATTATACCTAATCAAAACATCAAAGCCGTGTTGGGTCAAACTATTCAGAGCCAGTAACTATATATATATATATATATATATATATATATATATATATATATATATACAAACATTTCTTGCTTTTGTAATAAAATATAAAATGTATTATGATATATATTTTAAAACAATAACATCAATAACATTTGTATTGTTATTATATATATATATATATATTTATATATATATATATATATATATATATATATATATATATATATATATATTTATATATTATATAATAATTTAGTAATTACTATGATTTTGTTTCTAAAATATTAAGACAATTTGGTAAATATAAATAAGTAAGGTAAATTAAAAGGCGGAATATAATTACAATATAATATATAATTAACATACATAAATAAAAAACAGACCGGCACACACACAAACAGACAGACAGCTATATAAGTTATTTATTCAATATTATTCGACTGTATGTTCAACTATATTGATGACTACAGATCCGAGACTCAGTACAAAAGGAGCTGCTCCGTCGTACAGCTTTGGACAAGGAGAAGGTGATTGAGTCTAAACAGCGCCAGTTGGAAGACTCGTGGCGGTTCACGGAACTTCTGAGGGAGAAGGACTCGTTGATCGAGACGTTGGAGGGAGGACTGGAGCAGGCTGTCACTGACGCACGGTCCCACGGGGTCAACGTACAGGAGCTGAAGACGTTCGTCGATCAGACAAAGTTGAAGCACAAGAAGGTGATGGTCGTGTGTTCTGTTTGCTCAAGACGGGGATAGTTGTGTGTTCTGTTTGCTCAAGACGGGGATAGTTGTGTATTCTGTTTGCTCAAGACGGGGATAGTTGTGTGTTCTGTTTGCTCAAGACGGGGATAGTTGTGTGTTCTGTTTGCTCAAGACGGGGATAGTTGTGTGTTCTGTTTGCTCAAGACGGGGATAGTTGTGTATTCTGTTTGCTGAAGGAGGTGATGGTCGTGTGTTCTGTTTGCTCAAGAAAGTGAAGGTCGTGTGTTCTTTTTGTTCAAGACTATGATGGTCGTGTGTTCTGTTTGCTCAAGAAGGTGATGGTAGTGTGTTCTGTTTTCTCACGAAGGTGATGGTCATGTGTTCTGTTTGCTCAAGAAAGTGATGGTCGTGTGTTCTGTTTGTTCAAGACGGTGATATTTGTGTTCTGTTTGCTGAAGAAGGTGATGGTCGTGTGTTCTGTTTGTTCAAGACGGTGATAGTTGTGTTCTGTTTGCTGAAGGAGGTGATGGTCGTGTGTTCTGTTTGCTCAAGGAGGTGATGGTCGTGTGTTCTGTTTTCTCACGAAGGTGATGATCATGTGTTCTGTTTGCTCAAGAAAGTGAAGGTCGTGTGTTCTGTTTGCAGAAGAAGGTGATGGTCGTGTGTTCTGTTTGCTCAAGAAGGTGATGGTCGTGTGTTCTGTTTGCTCACGAAGGCGATGGTCGTGTGTTCTGTTTGTTCAAGACGGTGATAGTTGTGTTCTGTTTGCTGAAGGAGGTGATGGTCGTGTGTTCTGTTTGCTCAAGAAGGTGATGGTCGTGTGTTCTGTTTGCTGAAGAAGGTGATGGTTGTGTGTTCTGTTTGCTCAAGAAGGTGATGGTCGTGGGTTCTGTTTGCTCACGAAGGTGATGGTCGTGTGTTCTGTTTGCTCAAGACGGTGATATTTGTGTTCTGTTTCCTGAAGAAGGTGATGGTCGTGTGTTCTGTTTGCTCACGAAGGTGATGGTCGTTTGTTCTGTTTGCTCAAGGAGGTGATGGTCGTGTGTTCTGTTTGCTCAAGAAGGTGATGGTCGTGTGTTCTGTTTGCTCAAGAAGGTGATGGTCGTGTGTTCTGTTTTTTCACGAAGTTGATGGTCATGTGTTCTGTTTGCTCAAGAAAGTGAAGGTCGTGTGTTCTGTTTGCAGAAGAAGGTGATGGTCGCTTGTTCTGTTTGCTCAAGGAGGTGATGGTCGTGTGTTCTGTTTGCTCAAGAAGGTGATGGTCGTTTGTTCTGTTTGCTCAAGGAGGTGATGGTCGTGTGTTCTGTTTGCTCAAGAAGGTGATGGTCGTGTGTTCTGTTTGCAGAAGAAGGTGATGGTCGTTTGTTCTGTTTGCAGAAGAAGGTGATGGTCGTGTGTTCTGTTTGCTCAAGAAGGTGATGGTCGTTTGTGCTGTTTGCTCAAGGAGGTGATGGTCGTGTGTTCTGTTTGCTCACGAAGGTGATGGTCGTTTGTTCTGTTTGCTCAAGGAGGTGATGGTCGTGTGTTCTGTTTGCTCAAGAAGGTGATGGTCGTGTGTTCTGTTTGCTCAAGAAGGTGATGGTCGTGTGTTCTGTTTGCTCAAGACGGTGATATTTGTGTTCTGTTTCCTGAAGAAGGTGATAGTCGTGTGTTCTGTTTGCTCACGAAGGTGATGGTCGTTTGTTCTGTTTGCTCAAGGACGTGATGGGCGTGTGTTCTGTTTGCTCAAGAAGGTGATGGTCGTGTGTTCTGTTTGCTCAAGAAGGTGATGGTCGTGTGTTCTGTTTGCTCAAGGAGGTGATGGTCGTGTGTTCTGTTTTCTCACGAAGGTGATGGTCATGTGTTCTGTTTGCTCAAGAAAGTGAAGGTCGTGTGTTCTGTTTGCAGAAGAAGGTGATGGTCGTGTGTTCTGTTTGCTCAAGAAGGTGATGGTCGTGTGTTCTGTTTGCTCACGAAGGCGATGGTCGTGTGTTCTGTTTGTTCAAGACGGTGATAGTTGTGTTCTGTTTGCTGAAGGAGGTGATGGTCGTGTGTTCTGTTTGCTCAAGAAGGTGATGGTCGTGTGTTCTGTTTGCTGAAGAAGGTGATGGTTGTGTGTTCTGTTTGCTCAAGAAGGTGATGGTCGTGGGTTCTGTTTGCTCACGAAGGTGATGGTCGTGTGTTCTGTTTGCTCAAGACGGTGATATTTGTGTTCTGTTTCCTGAAGAAGGTGATGGTCGTGTGTTCTGTTTGCTCACGAAGGTGATGGTCGTTTGTTCTGTTTGCTCAAGGAGGTGATGGTCGTGTGTTCTGTTTGCTCAAGAAGGTGATGGTCGTGTGTTCTGTTTGCTCAAGAAGGTGATGGTCGTGTGTTCTGTTTTTTCACGAAGGTGATGGTCATGTGTTCTGTTTGCTCAAGAAAGTGAAGGTCGTGTGTTCTGTTTGCAGAAGAAGGTGATGGTCGCTTGTTCTGTTTGCTCAAGGAGGTGATGGTCGTGTGTTCTGTTTGCTCAAGAAGGTGATGGTCGTTTGTTCTGTTTGCTCAAGGAGGTGATGGTCGTGTGTTCTGTTTGCTCAAGAAGGTGATGGTCGTGTGTTCTGTTTGCAGAAGAAGGTGATGGTCGTTTGTTCTGTTTGCAGAAGAAGGTGATGGTCGTGTGTTCTGTTTGCTCAAGAAGGTGATGGTCGTTTGTGCTGTTTGCTCAAGGAGGTGATGGTCGTGTGTTCTGTTTGCTCACGAAGGTGATGGTCGTTTGTTCTGTTTGCTCAAGGAGGTGATGGTCGTGTGTTCTGTTTGCTCAAGAAGGTGATGGTCGTGTGTTCTGTTTGCTCAAGACGGTGATATTTGTGTTCTGTTTCCTGAAGAAGGTGATGGTCGTGTGTTCTGTTTGCTCACGAAGGTGATGGTCGTTTGTTCTGTTTGCTCAAGGAGGTGATGGTCGTGTGTTCTGTTTGCTCAAGAAGGTGATGGTCGTGTGGTTCTGTTTGCTCAAGAAGGTGATGGTCGTGTGTTCTGTTTTTTCACGAAGGTGATGGTCATGTGTTCTGTTTGCTCAAGAAAGTGAAGGTCGTGTGTTCTGTTTGCAGAAGAAGGTGATGGTCGCTTGTTCTGTTTGCTCAAGGAGGTGATGGTCGTGTGTTCTGTTTGCTCAAGAAGGTGATGGTCGTTTGTTCTGTTTGCTCAAGGAGGTGATGGTCGTGTGTTCTGTTTGCTCAAGAAGGTGATGGTCGTGTGTTCTGTTTGCAGAAGAAGGTGATGGTCGTTTGTTCTGTTTGCAGAAGAAGGTGATGGTCGTGTGTTCTGTTTGCTCAAGAAGGTGATGGTCGTTTGTGCTGTTTGCTCAAGGAGGTGATGGTCGTGTGTTCTGTTTGCTCACGAAGGTGATGGTCGTTTGTTCTGTTTGCTCAAGGAGGTGATGGTCGTGTGTTCTGTTTGCTCAAGAAGGTGATGGTCGTGTGTTCTGTTTGCTCAAGAAGGTGATGGTCGTGTGTTCTGTTTGCTCAAGACGGTGATATTTGTGTTCTGTTTCCTGAAGAAGGTGATAGTCGTGTGTTCTGTTTGCTCACGAAGGTGATGGTCGTTTGTTCTGTTTGCTCAAGGACGTGATGGGCGTGTGTTCTGTTTGCTCAAGAAGGTGATGGTCGTGTGTTCTGTTTGCTCAAGAAGGTGATGGTCGTGTGTTCTGTTTCCTGAAGAAGGTGATGGTCGTGTGTTCTGTTTGCTCACGAAGGTGATGGTCGTGTGTTCTGTTTGCTCAAGAAAGTGAAGGTCGTGTGTTCTGTTTGTTCAAGAGTATGATGGTCGTGTGTTCTGTTTGCTAAAGAAGGTGATGGGCGTGTGTTCTGTTTGCTCAAGACGGTGATGGTTGTGTATTATGTTTGCTCAAGAAGTTGATGGTCGTGTGTTCTGTTTGCTCAAGACGGTGATGGTCGTGTGTTCTGTTTGCTTGCGAGGACAGATGGTTGTGTTACTGATATGAATTATGTATATGTCTGTGTGCGTGTCTCTGTGTATGTCTGTATGTGTATGTTTGTATGTGTGTGCGTCTCTATTTGTGTGCGTGTGTGCATGTATGTCTGTCTGTATATGTGTGTATGTGCGTGCGTGTGCGTGCGTTTGTGTGTGGTGTGTGTGTTTTTGTCTGTGTGTCTCTGTGTATGTGTGCGTGTGTGTATGTCGGTATGTGTGTCTGTGTGTGCGTGTATATATATATATATATATATATATATATATATATATGTGTGTGTGTGTGTGTCTATTATGTGTGTGCGTGTGTGTGTATGGGTGTCTATCTGTCTGATTGCATGCCTATATATATATATATTTATATATGTGTGTTTGTGTCTATTATGTGTGTGCGTGTGTGTGTATGGGTGTCTATCTGTCTGATTGCATGCCTATATATATATATATATATATATATATATATACATATATATATATATATATATATATATATCATGTCATTTCGACAATATCTGTCTTAGTCTCGCCTTTTCTCTCTTTCCTCGATATCTTCCCGTCCCGTCCTGTCCCGTCCCATCCCATCCCGTCACATTCTCTCTCTTTCCCTCCCTCGCTTGGTCCCTCCCTTCCTCCCTCCATTCCACCCACACTCTTCTCTCTCCCTGTCTACTCTCCCTCCCCCCACCCTCCCGCCTTCTGTGCCATCCATTCCCACCACCCCTCACTCACTCAATCTGTATTATAAAAAGTTTCATATCTATAGTTATTGCAGAAACCAACTTACCATTACTTACCACCCTCATTGTTCTCACGAACCTATCATTACTTACCACCCTCATTGTTCTCACGAACTTATCATTACTTACCAACCTCATTGTTCTCACCTCAGGATCTCGAGAAACAGATGAAGTACAACACAGCCAACGAGAAATCGCTGCAGCGTCTCACGGAACGACAGTATGAAACCGAGGCTACTCTAGATTACGTCACAGAACAGCTGACGTCATACTTGCGGGAAGGCGAGGAACACAACGACTTAGTGCGCGAAGAAACAATATCACCCGGACTGACGATGACGTCAGTGGACCGCGCTAAAGACACACTGAAGAAGACTCTGCAGAGAATACAAGAGCTGGAATCAACGAAACGTGCTCACGATGCGCTGGTGGAAGAGAGACATTACATGTCGGCACAGCTCGGCGTTGACGTCACGGCTGACTTGCGCACTGCCCTCCAACAATACGTCGTGAAGCAAGACGGGACGGTGACGTCACTCCGAGAGGAAGTGACGAAACTTAACAGCGAAGTGCTGGCGCTAAAAGAGACGGCATCAGAACACGCGACGTCGAAAACAGAAACCGTCCACATGCTGGAATCCACCGTCAACGACCTAAAGAACCGTGTCGACTCGAAGAATGCAATTGTTGCGGAACTAAGAGCAGACCTCTCGTCGAAGGAGGCGCGATTGGCAGCGCTCTTAGCGGAAAACAAACTCTTGCAGAAGAAACTCGCCGGCGTTGACCACGCAAATGCGAATGCCTTGCGGGCATCTATCGAAGGCCCGTCAATGCCTAACGGTGTCGGACCACTCTCCAGTCGCGAATCCCCCGAAGCAATCGGCCGCCTGAGCCCAGCTAGGGCTCAGGCAGCGACATTGCCCAAGCCAACGCCTCGCATCACCCCACATAATTCCCTCGCCCTACAAATCAGCGCCCTTCCTCCCGTCTCGCCAAAGCAGAAGCGCAAGGAACTTCGACAGCAGCGTAAGCAGCAACAACAGCAGCTGCAGCAACAGCGTCTGAGGCCAGACGTGTTCCCAAGCGGGCAGGAGCAAGGACCTTTGTCGGAACCAAAGACGGGAAATGGGATCGACTCGACCTATGTCGGCCTGCAGAGACTGAAGGGATTCAACGCAGAGACGAAGCGAAATTTTTCCAACGCCGGGTGGAACCACTGGCCGGGCGCAGCGCCACGTAGCGACTACCTGCGGAAATGATGCGACGGATAGTGATCAGATAAGAACACGAGTTTATCAATTAACAACTGCGTCGATTTTATTTGTTTATTTTTTATTACATGTAGTGTTCTCCTTTTACCCCCGTGCAATTCGCATCTGGAATATGATCCCATCACACATTACTGCAATAGAAAATCCCATAGCTTTTCAAGCAGCAATAATGAACCTCCCCTTCCCAACACCCAATCACCTAAATTGCCTGTAAAATAAACAAACAAGTTATAACAAACAAACAAACAAACAAACAAACAAACAAACAAACAAACAAACAAACAAACAAACAAACAAACAAACAAACAAACAAACAAACAAACAAACAAACATATATACAACCAAACGCATGCGCACAAGAAGCACTACAAACTCCTGCGTTAGCCCAAGTTTGGGCTGTTTGGAGTAAACAACCTGAGACCTGAGATGTGGCAAATAAATGCACCAGACGAAGCGCAGTGTATGTTAGTGTGTGTGTGTGTGTGTGTGTGTGTGTGTGTGTGTGTGTGTGTGTGTGTGTGTGTGTGTGTGTGTTTGTGTGTGTGTTTGTGTATGTGTTTGTGTGTGTGAGTGTGTGTGTCTGTGTCTGTGTGAGTGTGTGTGTGTGTGTGTGTTTGTGTGTGTGTATGTGTGTGTGTGTGTTTGTGTTTTTGTGTGTGTGTGTAATTATATATATATATATACATATATATATATATATATATATATATATATATATATATATATATTCATATATATATTATGATATTATATATATAAATATATATATATATATATATAATATGATATTATAATATATGTTTTATATATATATATATATATATATATATATATATATATATAATGTGTAATATATTATATATATATATATATATATATATATATATATATATATATATATATATATATATATCAATATATGTATAGTTATATTGTTTCGCGATTATTAAAGTAAAAAATAAATAGGCTTGTCCCGTGTTCGTTGCCCCCACACACGACAGAGTCGTCTCAGGTAGCTCAGTAGCTCACTGACTGACTGGCTGGTTGGCTGACTGACTGACTGACTGACTGACTGACTGACTGACTGACTGACTGACTGACTGACTGACTGACTGACTGACTGACTGACTGACTGACTGACTGACTGACTGACTGACTGACTGACTGACTGACTGACCCAGCCACTCACTCAATCATTCATCCACTCACTCATCCACTTTTCACCCACTCACCCACACGCTCACTCAATCTTCGTATAACTCACTCAGTCAATCAGGTACTTACCCAGGCAGTGACTCATATTGACAATAGTTCAGTTAGTCGTGCGACTACTAACAATACACCAGGGTCTGGGTCATAGTGGTGACGAGTCAACACTATTTTGTTTGATGTAATATAACTACGTCGTCAACTTATTAGAGAAATTGGTCACCTTTCACGTCTGGGGCACTTGTCACTAGTCCTGCAATTTATGTCGTATTGACAGCAAAGCCTTCTTACAAATACTAATTTAGGCATGCCTGCTAAGCGGTGTCGGCACTGCTGAATGTGTTTGTGTGTGCATGCGTGTGTGTGTGCGTGGGTTCGTGCGTTCGTGCGTGTGTATGTGTGCATGCGTGTGAGTTTTTGGTATGATCACATGTGAATGGTAACTGGGGAGATTAGAATGTGTTAACACAAGGAATTATTTCGTGCCCCTAATTATAATAGCATGGTTTCTTTGCTAATATAAAACTGTGCAATTGATAAAAAAAATTGCATTAATATAACTATTTCATGTAAGCCTATGGCTTCATTTCATTACAATTATATTTTAGTAATAACTATTTACCCTGGTCATATATAAAAAATGAACGCCTTACGTATAGCTAATAATTCCGTGAAAGTGGCGTTTCTTGTGTTAACTCAGTTTTATGTTATTTTATTAGTGATTAATAGAAACAGATTTGGTGCTCCGTCGCTATCTAAATACCTTTCGTTCGCTAAGTTTTATTTGATATTTTCTGGTGATATTTTCTGGATACAATTACCCATAAGCAGGCAAACGTTCAACTTTCAACGTTAACAAATTAATAAAATGTTTGTTTTGTTTTATCCCCGGTGTTCTTTGACGAATTTCTTATGATTAGCTTAATATTAGAGAACACATTTCTAAGACTTGTCGGGGCTATTAACATTATGATATTTCATTTGAGTTATTCACCATTATTAACAGTAAGAGCAAAAGTTACTGCAGCGTGGACAACGCCGAGTTATCAGTGACCAGAACATGTCAAGGACATTAAAGATCAAGCTCTACATGACTGCCATTAGACCAGTACAGCCACTTGTGCAGAATGTTGGACAGTTTGAAAGAAGGAAGAACAGATTCCCGAGAAAACAGAGATGAGTATGTTAAGAAGAATTAAAGGTGTAACTCTGAGAGACAAAGTAAAGAGTATGGACATCAGAAAGGAGCGATGAGTGAATAGCATATTTCTATTGTAATGTTCCATCCTAGTTAGAATTTTACACCGACATCATCGACGCCATGTTAGCTTAAAGAACACAACATTTCGTGTCTCCACCTGGTGAATGACGCTAGTGAAAACAGTAAACTATACCAGTGCCCCTAGGTGGCGCCACCACTGTCGTTGTCCAAGAAGCATGCCAGCGGCCCTTCACAAGTATAAATACGTACTTTACCGTAGGAAATGGGTGAATTGTTTTGGTCATGGTTGTTTCGGTAAAAGATATGCTACGACATCAACATACCCGATGCACCGTTTCTTTCTAACAAACAATGACAAGCTAGTGGCATATCATAAAGTTGGACCTAACACATTTGAAGGTGATTGATTAAATTCGGGTTTAATATTCGATGCCAACTACATCCAATATTCACGAAATGTGTTGCACCTAAAATTCCCATAATTAATTGGCGTGAACTTTGTTTTGGTGACACATACATATTTGTGAAATATAATTACGTACCACAAATAGCATAATTCTATAACAAATAAGCGAAATATTGCCACTATGGATATTCTGTAAAAAAAAACATCACCAGGAAATGCATAATTTCAAAATCAATAATAAACTAAAATTAATAAACTGTACATGGGATTGAATACTTTAAATATTTATAATTATTTTCACCCGTTTTATTCAATTAATCCTAATAAATAGGTCAAATGCTAAATATAGGTCAAATAATTATGTCATCAACAAATTTCATATTTTACAAGAGGCAGTCCCATGTGTAGTTTGACCGTTTTACTAATTATCTTCACCTGTTTTATGTAATTAATTCTAATAATGAGGTCAAATGTTAATTATAGGTCAACTACGTATGCCATGCTAATTATGCCATAATTATTATTGACTAACTGTTCTGATTGTCACCTTGTAAACTGACATTTTTGATTACCTAATTGTTTGACCTATATTGAATTGTTGACCTATTTA
>CBDHHR010000010.1:10000-13630 GCA_965263245.1 Metamycoplasmataceae bacterium
ACGCACACGCACACGCACACGCACACGCACACGCACACGCACACGCACACGCACACGCACACGCACACGCACACGCACACGCACACGCACACGCACACGCACACGCACACGCACACGCACACGCACACGCACACGCACACGCACACGCACACGCACACGCACACGCACACGCACACGCACACGCACACGCACACGCACACGCACACGCACACGCACACGCACACGCACACGCACACGCACACGCACACGCACACGCACACGCACACGCACACGCACACGCACACGCACACGCACACGCACACGCACACGCACACGCACACGCACACGCACACGCACACGCACACGCACACGCACACGCACACGCACACGCACACGCACACGCACACAAACAAACACATACACATTCACGCATACACGAATTCACATACGCATATAGGGAATACCGCGATCAATATGGGAGAGTTAACGTTTCGCTGTTCGTCGTACCCCCATTTTGCACATTAGGGTAACAGTTTGTTGTGTATCGGCCAAACACACCAAAACACAACAGGGCATGGTATTGTTTTTTTTTGACATCGTTATGTATTGATAAATACGGACTATCCCATTTTACCTGCAAATTTCCCATTTTACCCGCATGTACGGGTAAAATGGGATTTTGATCCGGGAAATATGGGATGCATATTTAGTTGTATCATTCGCTAATATGACGTGGTCCTACATATTCAGTTATTTTATGTAACTAATATATTAGAACTAGTAAACTACAATACGAATAGCCAACATATGCGATATGGTAAGGTCGTATAAGCAAAATGTCATTCACCTTTGTGAATTTGACTGCCGTACCTTGGGTGGATTACTATTCCTGTTAAATTATGTAATCCATAGACATCACATCTTTATGTAACTTAGTGAGCTACTATTTAAATTAAGCGATCTACAGAAACAGGCATATTGTCAAAATAAATTGCATTTTTAATGTTTGTTTTAATGAAAAAAAAGAAAAAACCAAGACGGCATAACATGCACAACTGTTGCAAACTAGTGAACATTAAACAGTTCGGTGTCATGTGGACCTTTAGCAAAGGTCACATCTAAAATAGTTAACGTGCATAAATATCGTATGGTATGTAACCATTATTCACATTTTAACTTCCGTTGTTCATTAAACAGGTATCATGTCTGGGCAAAAACGGGATATTCCCATTTTGCCCGCATTTGTATATATCATTTTGCCCGGAATAGGTATGATTTAATGAAACTGTGGTACATTAATCATCGCTCACTCTCAAAGAAAAAACTATAATATATATACGCTGAAACACTCTTAAACTAATACTACATCCTCATGACATTCGAAGTTGAAATATGACAAGTTGTTACTTAGCAAACTTAGAAGGATCGTCAAACAAACAATTTAGTAAGGGATCAAAGCTAAGGATTACCAATGATTGTTTCAATCCGCGCGAAGAATGCCATACCAATTGGTTTGTATAGTAGTCAGTAGATACCGGTACGCTAGTTGAATGTGAACATACGCTTTATGGTAGCACTATTCTGTGAATATAGCGATTTCCCATATTACGCGACCATCCCGTTTTACCCGGGTTTCCCCTATACGTGTAGGCGTACATACCCCCACGCACACCGTATTTCGTTGATACAGCTAGCTCCTAAACGTCGCGAATAATCCTAGCACCGGACACCGGATAAAATAAGATATTTCACGAGGCACACAACCTTGCCGATACGGTGCCATAGGACTCGAGTAAATTTAGAACACCCCAATATGTTACCATGCCCTGACAATCTTCGCAAAATATGATTTTCGGACAAATTCAATAACTTTTATAAATAATCTTTTCGAACACTTATAAATTACATGACAGAGCATCAAGGTGTTTAGATAGATAGCTACAACCAACCTTCCCATATTACCATAAAGGTTGAATACGGTTTCTGATAACTCAAACGTCACAAGCAATGAAATCTGGCGAAAACATGATTCGAGTAAATTGAGCGTACCCTATGAGTCATGGCGCACGTCAATTGCCTTTTGTGTGAAAGGTTCATCATGTTGGTTTCCATATGCGCCATTAATACTTTCTGCATCTCAGAATCTGCCAGTTTACTGACATTTTGTTTTTTCACCGGTGTTGGTCCGATGTTCTTTCGAGGTGGCTTGATATGGAGGCTGCACAACGATCGGATTAGGTAGTGATCGGTTGAACAGTCAGTACCACGCATCGCACGTGTACTTCGTATGTCAGCTAAGTATTCTATTCGTGTTATTACATAGTCTAGTAAGTGACAGCGTTTTGAACGGGGATGTTGCCAAGAGTAGTACCAGTGATCAGGCATTTTGAAAAAGGTGTTTGTGATCGCTAAGTTGAACTGTGTGCATATAAAAAGCAGTTGTTCACCATTTGAGTTTGACTTGTCCCTTCCAAATTTTCTCAGGGCAATTGGCCAACACGTGAAGTCATCTCCAACTCTTGCATTGAAATCTCCAAGTATGATTATTTTATCCGTGCGTGGAATCTCTTAGAGCGTTTGACCCAGTAATTCATAGAATTCTTCCTTTGTTTGATCCGGATTCGTCATAGTTGGTGCACTAATAATGGTTGCATGGCGGGTTTTCCCTACTGATATTCTGAGAGTGATGAGACGTTCTGATATAACAGCTGGTAGCATAGGTAGTTGTTTAACAAGCTTATTGGCAATCGCAAAACCTACTCCAGCCTCTCTCCTTATACCAGGCTCAGGTAAGAAAGTGTAGTTGGTTTCTTGTAGCGAACCTTGTCCTTCTAGACGGTGGAAGGCAGCTATGTCATTGCGATCAAGTTCCCGGGCAACTAGCGCCGTTTGACTTTGTGGCCTTTCCGCATCCTGCAAATCCAGGAGGGTCTCACATTCCATATGGCTAATGGTAGCTTCTTCTTCTTCATTTGTTTCGCACCGCTGGTATTGGAGTCCCACCAGCCGCGGTGTGCTGATCAGGAGTCAAAGTGAACAAACTTGGTTTACCCCACCTTTTCTAAGGGCGTCCCCGGATTGGGACAGGCAGTGCATCCCTAGATAAGGTTGCCTGGTCACCTGGATTGCTGCCTTGATTGCTGTTGTTCTTCAACAACACACGACCATCATACCCAAATCGCCTACGTGTAGAGCTTCAGCTGAAAGTTTCCAGTTACTCAAACCTGCCATCGTAGCTTTCACCCCATTGCCATAGGACTTGCCCTGCAGCTTCGCTTGCGCTCATGTTTTAGGTGCCAAGGCTGTCGCTCATCAGCATTAACACCATCTGGACCAGGGAGACTTTAATCCAATGGAGCACTATGTACGACAACTAGATGTCTAGCTGGTTGCCCCGCAGTGGAGAGAAGTTGCCTTCAAACCTCAGTTCTCATGCCACCGTTGGTCAACATAAGTTGACTCCTCCGCCAACACTAGATACAAGCATTACTGCTGCCCAACACTAACTTTAACCAACTTCACATACCTGGGCAGCACTGTTACATCTGACAATACCATTGATGTGGAAATTAACAACCGTATTCAAGCTGCCTCTGGAGCCTTTGGGGGACTGTGGAAGCGTGTATGGTCACAACATGGTATTTCAGTCCC
>CBDHHR010000011.1:10000-14765 GCA_965263245.1 Metamycoplasmataceae bacterium
ACGGACACTGCTAGAACTGAGCACGATATGTCCGTGTTCACACCGGCCTCACCGATGTTCACACTCGTAGTGAGAATGTTCACACCGGCCTCACCGATGTTCACACTCGTAGTGAGAATGTTCACACCAGCCTCACCGATGTTCACACTCGTAGTGAGAATGTTCACACCGGCCTCACCGATGTTCACACTCGTAGTGAGAATGTTCACACCGGCCTCACCGGCGTTCACAATCGCAGTGTCCGTGTTCACACCGGCCTCATCGGTGTTCACAATCGCAGTGTCCGTGTTCACACCGGCCTCACCGGCGTTCACAATCGCAGTGTCCGTGTTCACACCGGCCTCATCGGCGGTCACAATCGCAGTGTCCGTGTTCACACCGGCCTCACCGGCGTTCACAATCGCAGGGTCCGTGTTCACACCGGCCTCACCGGTGTTCACAATCGCAGTGTCCGTGTTCACACCGGCCTCACCGGTGTTCACAATCGCAGTGTCCGTGTTCACACCGGCCTCACCGGTGTTCACAATCGCAGTGTCCGTGTTCACACCGGCCTCATCGGAGTTCACAATCGCAGTGTCCGTGTTCATACCGGCCTCATCGGTGTACACAATCGCAGTGTCCGTGTTCACACCGGCCTCACCGGTGTTCACAATCGCAGTGTCCGTGTTCACACCGGCCTCACCGGTGTTCACAATCGCAGTGTCCGTGTTCATACCTGCCTCATCGGTGTACACAATCGCACTGTCCGTGTTCACACCGGCCTCACCGGTGTTAACAATCGCAGTGACCGTGTTCACACCGGCCTCACCGGTGTTAACAATCGCAGTGACCGTGTTCACACCGGCCTCACCGGTGTTCACAATCGCAGTGTCCGTGTTCACACCAGCCTCACCGGTGTTAACAATCGCAGTGACCGTGTTCACACCGGCCTCACCGGTGTGAACAATCGCAGTGTCCGTGTTCACACCGGCCTCACCGGTGTTCACAATCACAGTGTCCGTGTTCACACCGGCCTCACCGGTGTTCACAATCACAGTGTCCGTGTTCACACCGGCCTCACCGGTGTTCACAATCACAGTGTCCGTGTTCACATCGGCCTCACCGGTGTTCACAATCACAGTGTCCGTGTTCACACCGGCCTCACCGGTGTTCACAATCGCAGTGTCCGTGTTCACACCGGCCTCACCGGTGTCCACACTCGTAGCCCTGGCGGTAGTAGGCGTGTCTCTTGTTCAGCTTCAGTTGTGTCCACTCACAACTAACACTGCCCGTGGTGGTAGTAGGCGTGTCTCTTCGTCAGCTTCAGTTGTGTCCACTCACAACTAACACTGCCCGTGGTGGTAGTAGGCGTGTCTCTTCGTCAGCTTCAGTTGTGTCCACTCACAACTAACACTGCCCGTGGTGGTAGTAGGCGTGTCTCTTCGTCAGCTTCAGTTGTGTCCACTCACAACTAACACTACCCGTGGTGGTAGTAGGCGTGTCTCTTCGTCAGCTTCAGTTGTGTTCACTCACAACTAACACTGCCCGTGGTGGTAGTAGGCGTGTCTCTTCGTCAGCTTCAGTTGTGTCCACTCACAACTAACACTGCCCGTGGTGGTAGTAGGCGTGTCTCTTCGTCAGCTTCAGTTGTGTCCACTCACAACTAACACTGCCCGTGGTGGTAGTAGGCGTGTCTCTTCGTCAGCTTCAGTTGTGTTCACTCACAACTAACACTGCCCGTGGTGGTAGTAGGCGTGTCTCATCGTCAGCTTCAGTTGTGTCCACTCACAACTAACACTGCCCGTGGTGGTAGTAGGCGTGTCTCTTCGTCAGCTTTAGTTGTGTCCACTCACAACTAACAGTGCCCGTGGTGGTAGTAGGCGTGTCTCTTCGTCAGCTTTAGTTGTGTCCACTCACAACTAACACTGCCCGTGGTGGTAGTAGGCGTGTCTCTTCGTCAGCTTTAGTTGTGTCCACTCACAACTAAAACTGCCCGTGGTGGTAGTAGGCGTCTCTTCTTCAGTTTCAGTTGTGTCCACTCACAACTAACACTGCCCGTGGTGGTAGTAGGCGTGTCTCTTCGTCAGCTTCAGTTGTGTCCACTCACAACTAACACTGCCCGTGGTGGTAGTAGGCGTGTCTCTTCGTCAGCTTCAGTTGTGTCCACTCACAACTAACACTGCCCGTGGTGGTAGTAGGCGTGTCTCTTCGTCAGCTTCAGTTGTGTCCACTCACAACTAACACTGCCCGTGGTGGTAGTAGGCGTGTCTCTTCGTCAGCTTCAGTTGTGTTCACTCACAACTAACACTGCCCGTGGTGGTAGTAGGCGTGTCTCTTCTTCAGCTTTAGGGTGGCATCTGCATTCTTCACCAGACACGTGGTACTCTATAGAAACGCGGTGCAGTCACTCTGACAGCTGTGAACGTGGGCCACAGACGTGAGTTGGCCGATCCCTTCGTCACCTCCACTGCCTCCGCCTGTTGAGCTGACTCATTAAAGCGTGAGTGTCAAAAACATTTCCAAGACCCTGTGGAATGCCTGTTTGTATCAATCGTGCGAGAACGTGTCACACAGCATTACCGAAATGTTACTTGTGCCTGTCTTTGAACAAACCTATCACTGGATGGGCACAGAAGTGATAACACAACTGGCTTTGTGTCACACAGGACAAGGCCACAGAACAAGCTGTCAAACTCGGCAGGACTTGGTGCTGCAAGCTTCTCTTGAGATGACACTGGCGCCCCACTAGCAATGGTTTCTGTCGCGGATCTCCACTGTGGTATCCACAGCAAACAGAAGTGTGGCGATGTGGTTGCAGTAAAATTAGGCTAGTTGCATTTCACGAGTCTACTCGATACCTGCACTTAGGCTGCACCGTGTATTTAGTAGTCGTAACTTTACGCTAGTCGAAATATTTACGGTATTCTCCCCAAGTTTGTTGAAGCTCCCGGCACGCCCACTCTCAACATTATTAGAATTAATGTTTACACTGGATATCCTTTTCAGTCATCATAGCTAGGTATTTGCTATACGAACGGCAAAGGCGGCAGCTAAAGAGAAAAAGGGTGTCTACAGACACCACAAATACTGGGACTCCCCACGGCGACCTAATTAGGTCACGTCTACGTCAAGTTAGTAACAGGAATGCTAAATTGGTCTCATGAAACAGGCCGTAACCTACATCGCCTAGTCGCTGTTAGCTGCGACCAATAGACCGAATAATTCCGCGTAAATGTACGCGGCTTTATGAAACCGGTGTGATAGTCCCAGATTCGGCCAGCCCCAGATTCGCAAACGCAGTCCCGCTTTTTATCTGCTCTGACGTAGTGTTGAAGACTTACGTCACGCCTGGGCCGAGTTTTCTCAAAACGCTTACCGCGCATGCATTTTTTTTAACTTGCGAATACCAAGTCATATGGAATACTTGATGTATTACTAACGGGAACTATGTTTGTAATAACATAGAATCCTTGATGTTATCGTTGCGGTCCCAGATTTGGCCGATTCCTGCCGGTTCTGGGATCACCACACCGGCCGCAGCCAAGCAGTCACAATGGGCGTGCAGACAGTCCCAGCTTTGTTTGCGATAATCCGTGCCTGCAATAGTTTTTCGCAAGGTTTCTGCGAATCAAGTACCTGTCAAATCGTAACATGTTGTTAGTACGATGTACATTAACTGTAAAATTCAATGGTTGAAAATGCTATAACTTATATATAAAACGTAGGGCCTTATAGTTCTCAAATGTTTTACCATAAGGCCTTCAACCGTGGTCGTGCTTATGGTCTGTTTATGTACATAAAGCAATTAACAAAATAACAATTGTTCTTAATAAAATATTCTTGCTTTTTTATAGTTATAGTAAATATAGAGGTTTGCTATTCTAGAAATAGTTTTGAAAAGGCACCTTGAATTTTTTAGTCATTCTCATTAATATAAGCCGATTGTATACTGTTATTTACAGGATGGCCTAGCCCGGTCTACCTATTTATCAAAAACCCTAATTGAAGCTGTTTTCTCTCGTACAATGTCGTCGTCATTGTACGTCGCTGATCCAGCGTGACGTCACTTGATTATACGCCTCTTAGCTCTTCCACGCCATCATATTTTCACCGACTTGTTAAAAATCAAGAAATCAAGTAATTCAACATGTCTGGGTAGAACACAGTTGGGAAGTAGGCTTCCTTATTACTCTATGCCGAATTTGGCAAAGAATAAAGATCTACGCTATCAACGATTTGGATTTTGTTTAAATACCTCTGCTTTGTCAACACATCAAATGTATCAACTTACAGTTCTTTCATAACGAAAAACAGCCTTTGTAGCCATACTGCGATGTGCAATAACAAAGAATAAAAATTGCAAGTTTGTTGAACATAGACAATGCGGGCGGGTGCGACCGGTACACTTGTACTCCACTATCGTGATTGTGTGCACGCATAGTACCTACTGACGTCATTGTTCACCCTCTATCCGAATGTCGTCCATATTCGGGGACAGGTGTTGTTGACAGGTGTTGTTGACCAGGTCGGCGTATCGCGTTCATCGGGGCGATAGCGACTGGCAACAAGAATACGCCGCAAGTCAGGCTTATCACAATCAAAAGAGCTCCCAGCGTGTGACGTCAATGTCAAGGTGCCGATTGCAATCAGGAAACAAGTTGGATAAAGTAGTTCCCAGATTAAACTAAAATATTCTGCTTCTTAAGAATGTATTGAAATGTATTGTTGCTAAGATCGACATTCCAGGACGTGAGAAGACTGGCTGTAATGTCATAGTACGCATAGT
>CBDHHR010000012.1:2500-7500 GCA_965263245.1 Metamycoplasmataceae bacterium
GAAATTGAGTTCTCAAATGTATTTGACAATTGTTTCACGTAAATATTGAAATATGTGAAAAGCCCATAAATTGATTATAGCAGAAGTCGAAATAATTAAGTAAAAATATAGTTACTTTATTTGCTACGTTTCATGGTAACACAACGCAAATACACCGAGCAGCTATTACCAACAGATCGTAAATTTACAAGTTAATTTGTAAATTAATTATATGTGATCAGTATATCAAAATAACTGTGGTCTATCTTTGTATACAAATACGGACTAATGTCTACAACTCTGGCCCATGTTCCAAACGACCGCCTGTGTCCACTGTCCACGTCACCGTTCCACGGGGTGTGGCCCGACAGATGGCACAACAATGCGGCCCTTCCTCGCCCCGGGACAATTCATTACCTCTTTCACATCGACCATTATGCCAACGTTTTGCAGTGCAGCCTGCTAACTTATATTTGAAATATTCTGTAAATCGGTTATATACGTATTAATTTCTAAGTCAACTTTCTGAAAACAATTTAAGAAGTGCCCGTCTGGGTCGTAGGACGCTGCACTGCTGACTGTGTCATCGGTCTGGGTCGTAGGACGCTGCACTGCTGACTGTGTCATCGGTCTGGGTCGTAGGACGCTGCACTGCTGACTGTGTCATCGGTCTGGGTCGTAGGACGCTGCACTGCTGACTGTGTCATCGGTCTGGGTCGTAGGGACGCTGCACTGCTGACTGTGTCACCGGTCTGGGTCGTAGGACGCTGCACTGCTGACTGTGTCATCGGTCTGGGTCGTAGGGACGCTGCACTGCTGACTGTGTCATCGGTCTGGGTCGTAGGGACGCTGCACTGCTGACTGTGTCATCGGTCTGGGTCGTAGGGACGCTGCACTGCTGACTGTGTCATCGGTCTGGGTCGTAGGGACGCTGCACTGCTGACTGTGTCATCGGTCTGGGTCGTAGGGACGCTGCACTGCTGACTGTGTCATCGGTCTGGGTCGTAGGGACGCTGCACTGCTGACTGTGTCATCGGTCTGGGTCGTAGGGACGCTGCACTGCTGACTGTGTCACCGGTCTGGGTCGTAGGGACGCTGCACTGCTGACTGTGTCATCGGTCTGGGTCGTAGGACGCTGCACTGCTGACTGTGTCATCGGTCTGGGTCGTAGGGACGCTGCACTGCTGACTGTGTCATCGGTCTGGGTCGTAGGGACGCTGCACTGCTGACTGTGTCATCGGTCTGGGTCGTAGGGACGCTGCACTGCTGACTGTGTCATCGGTCTGGGTCGTAGGGACGCTGCACTGCTGACTGTGTCACCGGTCTGGGTCGTAGGACGCTGCACTGCTGACTGTGTCATCGGTCTGGGTCGTAGGGACGCTGCACTGCTGACTGTGTCATCGGTCTGGGTCGTAGGGACGCTGCACTGCTGACTGTGTCATCGGTCTGGGTCGTAGGGACGCTGCACTGCTGACTGTGTCATCGGTCTGGGTCGTAGGGACGCTGCACTGCTGACTGTGTCATCGGTCTGGGTCGTAGGGACGCTGCACTGCTGACTGTGTCATCGGTCTGGGTCGTAGGGACGCTGCACTGCTGACTGTGTCATCGGTCTGGGTCGTAGGGACGCTGCACTGCTGACTGTGTCATCGGTCTGGGTCGTAGGGACGCTGCACTGCTGACTGTGTCATCGGTCTGGGTCGTAGGGACGCTGCACTGCTGACTGTGTCATCGGTCTGGGTCGTAGGGACGCTGCACTGCTGACTGTGTCATCGGTCTGGGTCGTAGGGACGCTGCACTGCTGACTGTGTCATCGGTCTGGGTCGTAGGGACGCTGCACTGCTGACTGTGTCATCGGTCTGGGTCGTAGGGACGCTGCACTGCTGACTGTGTCATCGGTCTGGGTCGTAGGGACGCTGCACTGCTGACTGTGTCATCGGTCTGGGTCGTAGGGACGCTGCACTGCTGACTGTGTCATCGGTCTGGGTCGTAGGGACGCTGCACTGCTGACTGTGTCATCGGTCTGGGTCGTAGGGACGCTGCACTGCTGACTGTGTCATCGGTCTGGGTCGTAGGGACGCTGCACTGCTGACTGTGTCACCGGTCGACGCCAGTCTGGACAGTGGTGTGCTAAGACTGTGTTTCCGCGAAGGTCTTTCCAGTCCATTCTGAAATTTCGACTGACCATCTCGTCCCTGTCTTCCCGTCGCCTTTACCCGGCACTGTTCCTTGACATTTTATTTTGTGAGCTCGCTTGATTGTGTTAAATAGCCACACCATTCCAGCTCACTTTCGTTTTCACAGTGGACAATGGTCAGTGGATCTGAATTGTGACCCCGCATCCTCACTGATGATTTCGCCGATTTCTCCGTTGACGATAAGGCCAGTGCAGGAGACACCGAGCATTTTTAGGTAACTTTTCCCACTGCAGCAACGTAACTGCGTCGTGTTTTGACCAGTGAAGTGATCCTATATTCGCTAATTAATACGTGTGTAATGTAATGCATCCAAATTCAAATTACAATTCTACGCAACATGAATGCAATTGTGCGGTTTTTTTTTAAGGAACAGCAGATTCAAATTTTCTCATTTCTCATTCTCACAGTAAAACACTCACATTTGATGTGTCTTGGTGTACCACGAACCACGAAGAAGTAAGTCAGTTAACCTTCTCACATAATCTTCTACAGATGTGATCAATAATTGTTACAAAAACCGGTAAATGTACAGCTTATAGCGATGTTGAAGTTCACCCTATTTATGATATTTTAATGTCGGTAACAGAACTACACCGTGGAATATGGATCTAGAGGTAGACTTTATGTCCCCAAGACGTCTGTAATTCGGTGGCCCTAAGACGTCCATAATATGGTGGCCCTAAGACATCCATAATATGGTGGCCCTAAGACGTCCATAATTCGGTGGCCATAAGACGTCCATAATATGGTAGCCCTAAGACGTCCATAATTCGGTGGCCTTAAGCCGTCCATAATTCGATGGCCTTAAGACGTTCATAATTCGATGGCCTTAAGACGTTCATAATTCGATGGCCTTAAGACGTCCATAATTCGATGGCCTTAAGACGTTCATAATTCGGTGGCCTTAAGACGTCCATAATTCGGTGGCCTTAAGACGTTCATAATTCGATGGCCTTAAGACGTTCATAATTCGATGGCCTTAAGACGTCCATAATTCGATGGCCTTAAGACGTCCATAATTCGATGGCCTTAAGACGTTCATAATTCGATGGCCTTAAGACGTCCATAATAAGGTGGCCCTAAGACGTCCATAACTCGGTGGCCCTGAGCGCCGAGGACGTCCTCTCCTCCGGGACCTGTCGGTGCCACCAAGGCGCCAGTGTATAGCCCCTCGGCCTCCTGAAGAAAAACCTCGCGTCGTCTGTACTGAAGCGTCATCAGCCACTCGACGCCGGGCGAGTCTCACGCCATCAGCCGGCGTCTCTCGCTGATAGATGCGGTCGTCCCGGCCGTTTTTGTCGCTAGTGGAGTCTGATGGCAGCGCCCCGAGACTGGAGCTATGGTGTGAATCATTCCGCCGCCCTAAAGTGCAGTTCAGACCTTCTCTTGTGAGCCCAATCAAACACTGCCGAGCCACATTATTCAAAATGATTGCGCGATGACAACCGAAAACCTGGAAAATGTCAGACGAGTGAGAAAGAGCAGCCAAGCCAAGTCAGTCGGTGGCGGCCGGGGGCAGCGGACCCAGAGTGGCCGTGAGGCCGAGGTGGCCATGATGGACGACGATATGGCTACCGTGGCCGAGGTGGAAGAAGTGGCCGACGTGGTCATGGTGGACATGTTGGTCGTGGTGACATATAGCCGAGGTGGCCGATGTGGCCGATGTGGCCGATGTGGCCGATGTGGCCGAGGTGGCCGATGTGGCCGATGTGGCCGATGTGGCCGATGTGGCCGATGTGGCCGATGTGGCCGATGTGGCCGATGTGGCCGATGTGGCCGATGTGGCCGATGTGGCCGATGTGGCCGATGTGGCCGAGGTGGCCGATGTGGCCGAGGTGGCCGATGTGGCCGATGTGGCATAGGTGGCCGAAGTGGTTATGGTGGCCGAAGTAGCCGTGGTGGCCGTGATGGCCATGGTCGCCATAGTGGCCGAAGTGGCCATCGTGCCCGAGGTGTCCGAGGTGCCCGAGGTGGCCATTGTAGGCCGTTGGTTTCCATTAGCGACGACGACAAAGAAGGATGTAGACTCGCTAGGACATCTCACTTAGCTCATGCTATTAAATCAGTGCATTAAACTCCTCAGCTGCGGTGTCTAGTGACTGCTAAATGGGGTTATTTGAATAAAAACGACAAGACGTATAGTATAGTGAATTGACTGTCGCCGTCGACCCCATACGTTAGTCAGACACCACTCGACGTCACGCGCAAGACATTTCCATACATCCCATAACGCACTTGATCGACAGTTTTTACCACAGTACATTTGCTGGCAAGACACTGGCCGTAACTGTCGTTTAGCCCAAGGCGTATTCATGTCTGGCCACATATTATGTGCTCAATATATCATCTACACTTACAGCGGTTCTACCAGTGACACATATGTTCTTACATCAACAAGTGTCATCAGGTGTTCAAAAAACGTCACAAAATATCTAAGACGTTTTTGTTCTTCTGGTAATCCCTATAGTATCTAGTAATATAATCTGATAAAATGGTTCTGCTTACAGTTTAATTGAAACTATTATTCTTTTATCACAAACATTTCCGTAACCGTTCCTGTCATTTCGAGCCATGTCCTTTGTTACTGCAATGTCTACGGTGGGCGATAATACATGCACGGGGTGGATTCAAGACACACGTGAGAATGTCATGCTAAAATGCACAATTTTCAGAAAATTGCCTCAGGAATTATTGCTGTATACATAGAGAGATATTATCCCGTCAGATGGGTAATTACATCCATTATCTGACGAAACAAGGCACCTCAAAGCAGGAACTCTCGATTGCATCATAGCGTGCTAGTGGCTACTATGACGTGGCTCGTCT
>CBDHHR010000012.1:12500-17500 GCA_965263245.1 Metamycoplasmataceae bacterium
CGGTTCTCTACCGGATGGAGCTGGTCAGTTAAACTGGGTTTGACCATTAACGTACAACTTGTACTCTGTGCAGATGGGAGTTGGTGTACCGCAAAGGAGAACTTCCGTGGACAGCAACATGTCTTCAAGAGAATGTCTACCCCAAAGCAGATGTAGACTACAAGAGAACTTGTACTTCAGCCGATAACTTGTCTCAAGAAAGTAGTCTTTTATCTTTATCATCTGAACTTTGTTCCTTGACGAAAGGAGATATATTTGAACGTACAACATCATCAACAAAACTTATTAAGTGAACAAGAATTTGTCTAATTGAGAAAAAAACTTAGTCTTTTGTTGAACATTTTTCTTATAGAATAGAATGGCTTTTTCCATTCATACGAAAACTTGTGAGCAAGTGGAGAACGTGTCCAACAGCCCCTCACTAGCGTTATCCGCGTACAACCACTCACATTATCAGTGACCGTGTCACGCCATGACGCCACCTGTCAAATCGTCACTAGGATCGCCCATCAACAATGTACTTGTTCTACAACGTCTAAAATCCAAAACACCCACACTACAAATCACGATCATGAACCCTCTATGCTCCTCACATCTCACAGGGGTACTTCCTTTGTCGATGTTAGACAAATCACGTTTTAACGCTTTAACATATTTCTCTCTCTCTCTCTGTATATATATATATATATATATATATATATATATATATATATATATATATATATATATATATATATATTTCAATAGTCCTTTGTAGGGGTTAACGGACCTTCCATGTCGCATCATATCCACACCACAATCCATTCAGATGTTCTGGAATAGATCGGTCTAAAAACAGAGACAGGATGACGTAAGTGCTGTCGAATCTGACTCGAAGTGTCGCATAAACCGTGTTTCTGAGAACGAACCGGCATGACTTCAACTGCAGATTATTAATATGACAAATGAGTCGTAAATAATTTCCACGAAATCCCACGACGGATTTTGCTGGAGCACTAAATGACGTTATCAGTTCTCCGCCAAGATCGATGTGTCTCCGCCAACACGGCGGTGTTGTTGCCGTCCGCCAACACCGCGACGTTGTTGTCGTTCGTCATAAGACAAAACGCGGCGTTGTTGTCCGCTAACTCGGCGGTGTTGTTGTCGTCCGTCAACACGGCGATGTTGTTGTCGTCCGTCTTAAGACACCTTGCGCGGTGTTGTTGTCGTCCGTCTTAAGACACCTTGCGCGATGTTGTTGTCGTCCGTCTTAAGACACCTTGCGCGGTGTTGTTGTCGTCCACCAACATGGCGATGTTGTTGCCGTCCGCTAGCACGGCGATGTTGTTGTCGTCCGCCCAACACGGCAATGTTGTTGTCTTCCGTCAACACGGCGATGGTGTTGTCGTTCGTCATAAAACATCGCGATGTTGTTGCAGTCGGCCTTCAAGGCGATGTTGTTGTCGTTCACCACAATACACCGCGATGTTGTCTTCCATCACGGCGATTCCATCGTTAAACACCACCGGTGTTGTTGTCGTCGTCCGTCATAAGACACTGCGGTGTTGTTGTCGTCCGTCATAAGACACTGCGGTGTTGTCGTCGTCCGTCATAAGACACTGCGGTGTTGTTGTCGTCCGTCATAAGACACTGCGGTGTTGTTGTCATCGTCCGTCATAAGACACTCCGGTGTTGTTGCCGTCCGTCATAAGACACTGCGGTGTTGTTGTCGTCCGTCATAAGATACTGCGGTGTTGTTGTCGTCCGTCATAAGACACTGCGGTGTTGTTGTCGTCCGTCATAAGACACTGCGGTGTTGTTGTCGTCCGTCATAAGACACTGCGGTGTTGTTGTCGTCCGTCATAAGACACTGCGATGTTGTTGTCGTCCGTCATAAGACACTCCGGTGTTGTTGTCGTCCGTCATAAGACACTGCGGTGTTGTTGCCGTCCGTCATAAGACACTGCGGTGTTGTTGTCGTCCGTCATAAGACACTGCGGTGTTGTTGTCGTCGTCCGTCATAAGACACTGCGGTGTTGTTGTCGTCCGTCATAAGACACTGCGGTGTTGTTGTCGTCCGTCATAAGACACTGCGGTGTTGTTGCCGTCCGTCATAAGACACTGCGGTGTTGTTGTCGTCCGTCATAAGACACTGCGGTGTTGTTGTCGTCCGTCATAATACACTGCGGTGTTGTTGTCATCGTCCGTCATAAGACACTGCGGTGTTGTTGTCGTCCGTCATAAGACACTGCGGTGTTGTTGTCGTCGTCCGTCATAAGACACTGCGGTGTTGTTGCCGTCCGTCATAAGACACTGCGGTGTTGTTGTCATCGTCCGTCATAAGACACTCCGGTGTTGTTGCCGTGCGTCATAAGACACTGCGGTGTCGGTGTCGGTGTCGGTGTCGGTGTCGGTGTCGGTGTCGGTGTCGGTGTCGGTGTCGGTGTCGGTGTCGGTGTCGGTGTCGGTGTCGGTGTCGGTGTCGGTGTCGGTGTCGGTGTCGGTGTCGGTGTCGGTGTCGGTGTCGGTGTCGGTGTCGGTGTCGGTGTCGGTGTCGGTGTCGGTGTCGGTGTCGGTGTCGGTGTCGGTGTCGGTGTCGGTGTCGGTGTCGGTGTCGGTGTCGGTGTCGGTGTCGGTGTTGTGGACCAATGTTCTAAGGTATTGCTGTCGTGTAGGCCGTTATCATATCGTGGTTACTGTGGGTCAACACTACAAAGTATCGCCATCGTGGAATATGACGTCACGGAGTCGTTGGTGTTGAAAAGTCTGCAACTTGTCGTTACTCTTGAATGAAACCGATCGTTTATGTGATTAAAAGACATATTTATTTGGTCGCGAAATATCATATTTTTAATATCGCAAATATGCGTCGTTTAGTTGTTGATTTTCAACCTATTATCCAACTGTTCTTTAAAAAAGTCGTTGCATTTCACGGCCAGTCAAACGCGCAAAATGCCTAATGAAATTCTCCGTATGCAGATTTAAACAAAAACTTAGCATAAAAATAATGCGTCAAACAAAAAAATGGCAGTTCCTTAAATTATGTACCCCTTTTTATAACACTTGGCTCTCTCTCGTCCGGTGCTGGTGATTTAACGAGTGACGCTGCATATTCATGCACACGCGCGCTGCTATCACCAATCGCGTCATGCAATCTGTTTAGTTTTTATCTTTTTTAACATGGCCGACTGTAGACAGACGGTTTGACCTGTTATATGACGCACTTACACGACTTTGCTATGCGCCCAGACCAGCACACCGGATACATGTCTGACCAACGCATTCCACTGTCGAGTAAATGGCGTTGACCACGAATGCCATAAGACAACCATTGACTCTGCAGACAACGTAGACCAAAGACACGACTTGAGACTCGCCATGGCGCTGTGGCGTGAGCAGGTAGACCGGCGGTAATAAAAACCTCGTCTAACGGGGCTGGCGCGTCTAAGAAATAGCTACTAAGTAGCTTCGTTAACAAGATGCGCGTTGCTCGCATTATTCCACCGTTAATTATTCGCTTGTTTAAGTCTGGCTTCTCAGGAAGCGGACTTTTGTCGAGTCCCGGTTTCTGGACTGCGTCTGTCTGGCAGTAAGTAGTGTGTTCTGTGTCGGGAAATTAGAAAGTTAAGTTATAATATAATATACATTCCTCTTTGCATGGCGATGTTACTAAAATCTCAATATGTACTTGAAACAAGTTCCTGAAAAGATTGAACATTGGAGGAACATCGTCATGTGATGAACACAGTTCACATGAACAAGTCACCACTTCAAATGTACTGTGAGTATAATATATATATATATATATATATATATATATATATATATATATATATATATATATATATATATATATATATATATTATTTTGAATATACGTTGAACTATTAAATATATAGTCCGGTTAAAGACAAAATGACCTAAATGGTGGGATAAAATAACATGTGTAGGCCTGTGACAGTGTTTCTTTGACAAATACCAACATTCTAATATGTTGATTTACAATCGTCAACAAATGTGCAATCAAATCTTGTTGTCACCCAAGTTCGTTTTGCCAACGCTGTGACATTATAGTCCCTTGTCTTTTCATGTGGCTTAAAATTCACCCAGCGCCACCCGGCGTGAACTTACAGAATTAAAAAACGGGTGGAATGCGAATGTTGCACCTGCGACTGACACATCAAAGTGTTTGTAGAGACACCAACGACCACCCAGCCATGTTGAACGGCGCTTACCGCAAGCGACGTCACTATTCACGGAATGCACTGCCTGGGAGTCACAGTCGGACTTAGGTTGCAGCTAGTTTGCTATTCCTGGTGAATGACATCACGTTGTACCTTCTGAACCGTAATTGCGAGTTTGGAACACGTCAGCAAACTACCTCCTTGGCTGGTTGAAATATCAAGTTTGACTAATACGTCTATCACAGGTATACTGTGGCCCAATGATACCATTTCTGCGGCTAGTGACTGGCGCGTAATGTTACAATGATTATCCAGGAACCGCGAGAGAAAGAGATACTTCCGTTCAGTCTTACTACCGGTCAGTCTTACTTCCGGTCAGTCTGTGACTCGGTCATTTTCGATTCCGCTGTTTCGATAACTCATTAATGAAACATCGTTCACTCAACGATTACCCATCAGTACGTATGATTGACAGGGGGATTGTGAGCTGCATCGTATAAATCCTTTGTATGTTGTAGTTCCGTCTAGTCTCAATTAATGTCCATTTATATTTTTAGTAGTATTCTTCGCTTCCTGCCACGTTTTGACTGCGTCATGTGTTTATTGTTTTGGTCAGTGGGTTGTGTGGCGTTTCGCTGTGGACAAAAGCGTTTCGGTTGTGTTTGTCAGGGTTAATAGATGGGTTTCGCATGTGAAGGGGTAAAGATTCGTGAAGGCTGTGAAGATAAATGATGTCCGTGTCCCATGTCCGCAACAAAATGTCAGACAGCACAGACATCCGAAATCCCATCTTCTTGTTGCGTATTTGAACGATTTTTGTGATTTAAATTGCGCAAA
>CBDHHR010000013.1:2500-22500 GCA_965263245.1 Metamycoplasmataceae bacterium
AGAATCTTGCAGTAGCATCTTATATCTAGGTCCTGAATTCTTCACTGTAGGTCTGCTGTAGTAATTCACGTCTGATGAGCATACCGGAATACATAACATCGAAAGGGAACGCGCTGATCAGATTTCGGATCTGAGTAATGTGAGAGTATCTTTTCAGATTGCATGCTTTTATTCTTGTGAGCATCGCTGGATCCGGAATAGCACTTCAGGTTTGTACCCAATTTTTTTAATCTGGAGAGTGTTTCGAACTTTTGGCAACTGATGCACGTTTCATCCAAATGAATCCAGCTGCATGCGGTCACAAGTTACTAAAACTGTTTACACGATAAATGGTGCTGCACTTATTTTACTGTCTGTCGATATCCACGCAGCACACTCTGACTCAATTAGCTCCACCACTGGCAAGCTGCGTAGAGCTGTCCATCTAGTGGGCGCATGTAGTGACTTCACATTGTCACAAGTGTAATCACGTCAGATTTGGAAATGACTTCCGCCCGTAGCAATAAACTCGCGTCTAACGTCGTCTCGTCACGAAAGACGTGTTGTTTTTCGCCGACCACTGTGTCGTATTAATAAACGCCACCAGACGGCAGATAAACCGTAAATGAGTACGACGGTTGCGTTAATGTGTTGTCGTAATATAAATAATAATTATAAAAGATACGATACGATACGAGCGCCCATTGTGTCTTGGTGGTATGATACAATGCAGTTTATCACCATTGTCCTATTGAAAGAACCGCTCCATAGCACATCAGCACCTGCGCACGTAATCTATGTTCTAATTAGTGCAATGACAGCGGCGAATATAAAGCATGTGGGCGAGCGTAGCACCAGCTTGATTAAAAAGAACGTATCACTCTGAAACGACTGGTCAGTCGACTCTCACATATCACTGCTTTTTGCGTTTAATTTTATTACTACGCACTACGCGTCGCCACTAACGTCGAGTCCGCTATTCTCACTAGACGGCGCCGCCAGTTTCTGTTCGATAAATGTTCACGGAATTTAACAAGATTTAACAAGATTGCCACCTAGAGATTCAACTCTAGATGGCAGGTGGACTAGGAAGCCATTTGGCTTATCGAGAGTCCAACCTATCTATCTAAGTATACCCCGCCCTTCTTAGGTATGGCTGAGTATAGGTCTACGTAGGCGTACTTGAAGCAGTAGCTCAGTGCGCGTAAGCCCATGTCGCTCATACATCATTACACATGTTACACACAACACAAGTGGATAGTGGGTGTGTATATACCACACGTATGTTACTAATAAGTGTTCATTGATTTAATCCAACCATATTCTAAGAACTAATACCGCAAGACCATAAAATAAGCCTACTCAACATGTTTGAATCCACAGTCATATAGGTTAATAACACAGTTTCCCATGAGATTAACATCATATGCGGCGATCTTTTACTTTCTGACCTAATCATGAAAACCACCTCTTACAGCCACCAAACTTCTCATATATCTGATATACAAATACACACTAGGTTACAAAATAAAAATAAACTAACTTCCTGTAACGAATAACATTTACTAAACCAACCCGCGCAAAACTCGACATAATTTATTATTGTGGCTCTGTAATGTTTAAATTTAATTTATATCTGTCATCTTGGATGTAGGAACACCACCTTTGTGCCTATTCGTTGTTGTATTCCTTTGTACTCAAATAAAGATCCACCAACAATGTGTTTTAATTGACATTCATACTTCGTTTAAACATGTAGACAGGAAATACTCCGGTGAAATACTTGTAGTTGGCATTGACTATTACACACGTGAGAGGGGACGCGGGAGGGATGTCATCTTCGATCGGTTTTGTTGGCCATCCTTTCGTTTCCAATTGTCCGCAACCTGTCTATAAAGCTAAGACTGTTCAAAGGACTTTACATTTTATTACCAGACAGATCCGTTCAACCGAACACCATCTCGACTTCTCTGGGAAGCATTCAGCCAAGCTGCAATTCATACGCGAAAGTTATTCGTGCACAGAAATCCACCACGTTCTGTCGCCAGGTATTCCTTCGTACGGCTGAGTGAACTGGTGCAACGTGGGGTGAACTCCGGTTTTCTAAAAATGAATTCGGTCTGTCGCCACTGTTTCACTGTTCTTCTCACAGGATTACTCTTTGTGACCTGCTTAAATTTCCGTTCCCGATCTTTTATTCGTGTATTGCTTTATACTCATTCCACACACACCTACCAATAACTGTGTTTAGTGCGATGACGAACAAATACTTATGTTTACTTACCGGACCGCTGTTCGCGTTGTATATTGTCTACGCGTTGAATAGAGAGCCCCATAAGAAATTCACCAAATGTGATGAAAACTGATAGTCGGTGAATATCTCCCGGAACCACTCGAACGTAGAGACAGTTCCGGTGTAACGGGCTGAAAGTTGTCCGAAGTCAAAAGTGGTCCTTTGCCTTCTGCGCAAGCAAGCTGGAAAAAAATAACTGCCCTTTTCACATATGATCTGACTTTTTTGCTGTTCACTGTAGCTGCCATGACAGAATGTGTTTGTTTTTCTTTCTTTTTGTTGATTTCGTTGAGGTTTCCTATAAATAATCGTACATATTATTATTTTTAAGGTAATATTATAAGCGATCAACACTAGATGGCTTTGGAGGACAGCGTCTCCAATCGCCGAGCGCCAGTGAGGCTCGTGTGGTAAGAGGCTAGCAAACTATGATACGGAACTAAAGAAATATGACACTATCGCAAGAGACTTGCTTCCAGAATTAGCATAAATATTCCCCAATCCGCGAAAACACCACGCTTGACTGGTCGGCATTGTGTCCGACTACATTACGGCCACTAAACGTCCGGTCAGCGGGGAATTGACGCTGTTTTATGACGCTCAATATAAATCTGGCGTCATACCATCGGATCAATGCTGATACTTTTAGATGCAATGCTGGCCAATATTCCATTAACTTCCGCCCCCGTCACTCACTTCCGCACTCTCTCGTGTATTCCTACGCGGCGAATTGTTCCTCCGGAAACCGAACATCTCATAAACGACGAGACGATGCGTAAACGAACAGCTTGATAAATAAAACTTTTTCCGTGTGCACAAGCGCCCCCTGTCGACAGATATTAGCCTATATTATGCCTGTGTTTCGAGTGTTACTGAAGAGAAATACTGCGTCGACTGGTTTATTTCAAAGCTCCGCCATTGAAGCTAGTCCTGCGGCTGCGTACGTCAAACTATACGTAAGTATAACGTAACGTTTGTCTTAAGATGTGTTGTTTTCTTATACGTACTGTTGTTTATTACAGCGACTATATTCTTGTTGTATGCGTTTGAAAGTGTGCGTGTATACATACATGCGGATATATATATATATATATATATATATATATATATATATATATATAATATATATATATATATATATATATATATATAACATATACACCACACACACACACACACACACACACACACACACACACACACACACACACACACACACACACACACACACACACACACACACACACACACACACACACACACACACACACACACACACACACACACACACACACACACACACACACACCACACACCACACACCACACACCACACACCACACACAAACACATTCAATCGTTTACGACGGTATTCAATCCTTTGCTAGCTTTCAAAATGTCGAAGCAACAACATCAACATTCATAACATCACACCAATTGAACAGACTAACTTTAGTTCTACGTTTCTATGAATAACATATGTCGTATCAAAGAAATAATTAAATAAACACCCGCTATCAGCATTAGCATGAGCAAGAGCACAATAACATTACAAATATCCACTGCGACACTCAAAGACCGTGTCACAAAAATATCTCAAATCTATGGTAATGTTGTTTTAAATTTGTCGCAAATGCGTTTACCATCGATGTTATTCATTACATCAAATGTCAGGAAAACACTGCACTGTCTGTGGGTGTTTTGTTTGTCCTTGTTTGTCCTTGTTTGTCTTTGTTTGTCCTTGTTTGTCCTTGTTTGTCCTTGTTTGACCTTGTTTGATCTTGTTTGTCCTTGTTTGTCCTTGTTTGTCCTTGCTTGTCCTTGCTTGTCCTTGTTTGTACTTGTTTGTACTTGTTTGTACTTGTTTGTCCTTGTTTGTCCTTGTTTGTCCTTGTTTGTCCTTGTGTGTCCTTGTGTGTCCTTGTTTGTCCTTGTTTGTCCTTGTTTGTCCTTGTTTGTCCTTGTTTGTCCTTGTCCTTGTCCTTGTCCCTGTCCTTGTCCCTGTCCTTGTCCTTGTCCCTGTCCCTGTCCCTGTCCTTGTCCCTGTCCCTGTCCCTGTCCTTGTCCTTGTCCTTGTCCTTGTCCTTGTCCTTGTCCTTGTCCTTGTCCTTGTCCTTGTCCTTGTCCTTGTCCTTGTCCCTGTCCCTGTCCCTGTCCCTGTCCCTGTCCCTGTCCCTGTCCCTGTCCCTGTCCCTGTCCCTGTCCCTGTCCCTGTCCCTGTCCCTGTCCCTGTCCCTGTCCCTGTCCCTGTCCCTGTCCCTGTCCCTGTCCCTGTCCCTGTCCCTGTCCCTGTCCCTGTCCCTGTCCCTGTCCCTGTCCCTGTCCCTGTCCCTGTCCGTCCGTCCGTCCGTCCGTCCGTCCGTCCGTCCGTCCGTCCGTCCGTCCGTCCGTCCGTCCGTCCGTCCGTCCGTCCGTCCGTCCGTCCGTCCGTCCGTCCGTCCGTCCGTCCGTCCGTCCGTCCGTCCGTCCGTCCGTCCGTCCGTCCGTCCGTCCGTCCGTCCGTCCGTCCGTCCGTCCGTCCGTCCGTCCGTCCGTCCGTCCGTCCGTCCGTCCGTCCGTCCGTCCGTCCGTCCGTCCGTCCGTCCGTCCGTCCGTCCGTCCGTCCGTCCGTCCGTCCGTCCGTCCGTCCGTCCGTCCGTCCGTCCGTCCGTCCGTCCGTCCGTCCGTCCGTCCGTCCGTCCGTCCGTCCGTCCGTCCGTCCGTCCGCCCGCCCGCCCGCCCGCCCGCCCGCCCGCCCGCCCGCCCGCCCGCCCGCCCGCCCGCCCGCCCGCCCGCCCGCCCGCCCGCCCGCCCGCCCGCCCGCCCGCCCGCCCGCCCGCCCGCCCGCCCGCCCGCCCGCCCGCCCGCCCGCCCGCCCGCCCGCCCGCCCGCCCGCCCGCCCGCCCGCCCGCCCGCCCGCCCGCCCGCCCGCCCGCCCGCCCGCCCGCCCGCCCGCCCGCCCGCCCGCCCGTCCGTCCGTCCGTCCGTCCGTCCGTCCGGTTATTTTTAACAAACCGAAACAAGTCTAGTTATATTTTTTACTGCAGACAAGTTCAACATTATGGCCGTTACGATATCGCTGGGACTTCTTCTGTTGACGACATTGATGGCTGTCTTCCCTGCTCCCGCCCTACCTGCCAGTGGAGTCTCTGCCAGAGGTCCCAAAGGTAAGTTCTTAGTTACTATTTGTTTGGAAACTTCTATAAAACGCCATGTATCCGGGATAAAAACCTGCTCAAGTGGGTAACAATATAAAATAAGTAAATACACATTATATAGATATAAGCTAAATAATTAAGTTAAATAAAGAGATTAAAATTAAATGTTAAAATAAGTTGTATAAATAAGTTAATTCAATAAAATAAATAAATTAAATACAATAACAAATTGACTTCGTAAAATAGGACACACATAAAGATTAAGAAGGCAAACACATTTTAAAACATATTATTAACGTAGATAAAAACATGTAAATGGTCATCTCCGTTTAAACGTCACTTCAGCTAACCACAGAGTGTTACGCTATGCAGAAGAGGAGTGTCGTTAGCAGTGTTACATAGAATCCACCTAGAATCCGCACTCTGATTCCGCTCCGCATGTCTTATTACATAAACAGTGTCACAGCACAAATGTCATCTACCGTTGTGCGACAGAACAATCAGCAAGAAGCTTGTGACCGCCTAAAGGTCGGTCGGGGTAGAGAACAAATCGTAAAATCAGTTAGAGAAAATTGAAAATCCGCCACCTGCCATCAAGTAAACGTCTCCGAAAAGCGTGATATTGCCAAACCCCTGCAGCGACAAGCGTTCAGAAATGATTCAATCTTGTTATCGTCTCGCAATTTGTTAATGAAAATGGACAGGTTTTAATGACTACTCAATGATCGTATGAATTAAACAACAATGAAAATGAAGGTGACGGCAGGTTCTATTATTTTCCCACATGTCGGTATCGATTATCGAGTTTCGTTGTTGTTCTCGATAAACCGGTAAAGATCTCACTAATATATGCATGCGCAAACGTAAAGTATATGTAATGTATCCCACAGTGACAGTGATAACAAATACAACTTGACGCAAGCAGAACTTTAAAAATTATTCGAATACATCGGATATTTGATACTTTGGTGGAAAAATCAGAGCAGTCACATATGTAGGCAGACTATGGTTTAATAAAAGTGCCACCGGAAATACTAATAATCAAGTAGAAAAGAAAAATAACAGTAATTGCATCAAGTCAGCTAGTTGTGTTTAGTTGTGACAGAAAGTGCATAATCTCGTTGCACTTTGTTTTACATAATATTATGTATTTAATATTTCCAATTCTGAAAAACAGGAAAATGTGTAAATTGTATTTTTTGTAAATTGCACTGTATGGGTATCACTGTATATCGATTCATTACTTTGCTAATATAATTTCCTGTGTGACGACAGAGTGTCAATTTGGCGACATCTCGCCGGCCTGCCGAGCCATTTTGCCAAGCGACTGCTACGACACGGAAACGAGGCTGCGCTGCTGCGACACCTGCAGTGTATTCGGCGAACTACTATTCATCAGCAACGGTAGACATCTTCGTGAATATGTGGCGTAAAGTGTTGTAAAATGATATGTGCCGATAAACGATTTAAAAGGACGTTAGTGGGAAATAATTAAAACGGAAGAATTCGATTTATTTTGTTATTACAGCTGTATTGTATTGTAAATGTTGTTTTTGTGTAGTTGTTATATATTAATAAAAAACACAAAGATAGATATTAACAATCATCTTTCTGGTAGGGGAAGGGCGGGTATATTGGGTCCCTTAAGCGATGATTGACCTTTAATTGACATTTATGTACAATTTATTTTGCTACACTGCGTAGCTATGTATATTGACTAAGTACATGCACATTCTAGCTACTCTATTTAATGAAACATTGATCCTCACAAACCTCACAAGTACTACGTGGGTCGCTAGTCACATACAATAATAATTATACATGATATGTTTACACTCATCTAATAATATCCATACAAGACATATATATATATATATATATATATATATATATATATATATATATATATATATATATATATATATAATATATAATATAAAAAATAACTTATACAAGGCTAGCTTGTAAAGAACAACGTGAACGTACAGTATATATAACTGCCTTATCTGAAGAATAAATCATATATAGAAACTTGAGCTTACATTTCAAGACACACATAATTGATAATACTAATAATTAATAAATAGACAATAACAGACGAAAGGTAGACAATTAAAAACAATATGACATTTCAACATGTAATAATAAATAATATGATCTGGAGAATGAATGATATTGATAACTGGACTCTAAGAGTCAGGTTGAAATACTAATGATGCTTAATGTGTTAACTCTTAAATTTAAATTATATTTTGACATCATTCTACTCGACATTAATTTATGCAAGGGTAGATTGTAAAGTACAGTGAGAACATATAGTTTAGGTAACCTTACAAATAAACATGAACACGTTCTCATACTCCCTCCTATAGTCTTATCAAGAATAAATATATATTTATTATTTGTAGTGCCATGAATATAAAATATGGCTGAGCCAAACCATCGGCCAACGCAAACAATAATATTTATACAATAATACTTTTCTCAACACAACTGTTATACAACAATCAAACACATTGTCACTGCTTAAGTGAGCAATGTCGCAATCAACCACAAAAAATCTAACTTCATTGCAATTGAGACTAGCTGTGTTTTTTCACAAACATATTGCTACTGTAAAACATTGAGAATTTGCAATGCACACTTATTGCTATAGCAAGCTGCAGTGTTATAAGTTGTAGACTCTACACATACACACAATATCAACAGTGAATATAAACAATAAGTTCTAGGTGTGGAAATAGAATTAATTAAACTTGTTGCAATTCCAACTGTTTCCTACACACAACATATGATTGAGGTAAACTCATGTAATGTCCACAGTGCACTCAAATTACCCATCACAAATACAACAGACATCGCAACACAAATTGTCATTATTTACACCAAACACATTCAGAGTGTTAGTGACAATTATTACCAACAGACAGTGACAAATTGAACAATCTGACATCTGCTTCACTGTCATTAACACAATTGTGAAAATATAATTATAAGGAAAAAGCGGCATATGTGGCACAAGAAATACGAGTTGTGGGATAATTACTCAAAAACATGTACACCAAATATTGATGCAGGGTGCTATGCAATTGAGGGCCTCACTAAAAAGAAATTAGGTTAATATTTTAACATTCATCCTATACTTTCAACATTCTCACCATCCATTGCTTTGTACATGTTCACTGAAAAACATCAAATAAATCAACATTGATGCAGGTCTCTAGTAACACACTATTACTATTACCAATATTATTTCTTAACACAAATTACCAATATCAAATTAGTTAACCTATAAATACACAAAACTGCAAAAACACTTCAAATATCTTGATGGAACGCTGTCGGAGGAAGGATCAAAACCAGAAGTTATTTCAAGAATTGCATAAAAACATGCCGCACTTGCAAGTCTAAAAGCAGGTTGGAAAACCAACAGCATCACCCTAAAAAGACTGATGAATGCACTTGCAAGGAAAGTAATTTGCTTTATAATGTGTTTGTATGTATTACAACGTGTATTACTACACGCTATAAATATAGTACTGTAACACCCTGACATATGAACATAAGCGGCAGAAATAAAATTGTGCCTATTGTACAGGTGTACCACAGAGTGGGTTTGCCTAATACAGATGTCACATCATTGTAATTGTGCAATACTGATAAATACTAACCGTTTGATTACTAATGCTATTAAATGTCATCATACAGGAGAATTAATAATAAATGGTGTATATGAATTACAGCGTGAACACATATAAGGCTAGTATAATTGGCCATCACAATGATTTCTGCTCACTCTCTGACCGATAACATCAGTAATAATAATACTTGACAAACAAATGTTATACTACCGTGCTTATCTCATTTAATTATTTTCTGTTGCTTACAATTTCGTCCGATAAAATATAACGTTACAGTTGTTTACACCAGGGCCACCGAATTGGCACATTTCTCTTCTGTCACGTGAGCTGTGTTCATTGACAAACTCTCTGTCAAAAGCCTGCTTTCTTCGTTATAATGTAGAAATAATAACCAGTTTGTAGACGCCCTTTGGTCACGGTGTCCGATATATTTAACTAAAGATGTACGTCACATGAATTCAGCGAAATAATCGTGTAGTGAGGAAGAAACTGACACGGGGACATAAATTCCCTTCTTTCGGCCATCGCTGACGTTTTTGTCTGCGCGCGTCTGTTGAATGATGGAACGTGCAATTGTCTGCTGCCGATGTAATACTTTGACTTATTATCCCCCAATTTTTTTATTAGATATGCTCAACAATATCATTTACAGAACAACACATATAAGCGAACTGAGGAATACAACATAAAACCTACCTTTTTGACGTCTCGACTGCCATTCTTCCGCAATCTCAAGTTCGCACTGTCAAATGCACGTGGCGCATGTTTACTTCCATCAACCAATCATTAGGCAGATAGCACTGCGACCAGCGCTGGATACTCCAGTCAGTGAGATATGTATAATGTATTGGTTGTGCCTAATAATTGTGCACCAATATCGTTAATAAACAAGTAGTTATAGTTTAATGGTATTAAAAACATGCTATCTTAGATTCAGGGCGCTGCCATCTTGAGGCATAGAACCAGTGACGTAAGCCAAATAATTTATGTCATTGGAGCATTGTTGAAAACGGCAAGGATTGGCAGTATCTTCGCTAAAAATGTTGATACTGAGGTAAGCAATCCGCGACGTACTGGATACATCAACTATCATTGGACAGACATAGGATGTTCGAACGTGCATACGCCAGTGACGTAAGCGGTTTACGTCACTGGCGCATAAGTCTCAAGATGGCAGCGCCCTGAATCCAACATGGAGTGTTTCTGGTATAATTATACTATAATAAAATGTTTATTAACGATTTTTGTGCAATTACTATGCACAAGCAATATATTATACATGTGTAAGTAAATGCTGTGAATCTCTCACTGACTGGAGTGTCCCTTTAACAAAATATGTATTCGGAAAGGCTACCCACGTTCTGCTGTTGGAATATAAATCCGAACAACAATGACAAGGCGAAGTGTCACTGTCTTCCTTCTGTGTCTTTTTTACATGTTTTTTTTACATGTGCCCCCTCTTCTTTGAATCGGTTGGTTGTAGCTTATTGCTCCACGGAACACATTTTCAGTTATGTACCCTGACAATTTATGAAAAGGTGATGTTTGCAAGGCACATCAATGATTTTAAGAAAAGTACCTAAACACACATTTTCTACTCACAGTTTTGCATTCGCGCCAAAGAAACAAATACGACGTTGAATTGTGTCCCCTGGAGGGTATGTAAATACTACTACCGTTGCTTTGACTGCATTGCATACTAGGAATGCTGTGACAGAGGGGACCCACTTTACCCGCCCTTCCCCTATATGCATGGTGGTTGGCGTAGGCTACATACTTATCAAACATGACCATTTGATTACTTACTTCAGTGGTGTGTTAACCATGTGGAGTTTCTGAATAACATCTTTAAGGATCAACCAGTGAAACATGGCTCAACGAAGAGTGTCTTGTGTCTGAACACTGCATTGTGACGTCACATTGATGACGCGCCATCTCTCTTTACCGCAGGCTGCGAATATGGCGACCATGAGAGCGACCTCTGTCGGCTGGTGACGTCACGACACTGCCAGAGCGCCTACACGCGCTCACGTTGCTGCGCCACGTGCAACAAGTTCGTTGTCGCCGCCATGTTGCAGTGAACGTTGACCTTGTGACATCAGAGTTCATCCGTAACCCAAAATAAACTACTGTCGAAGTAATTGCGCTCATTATGATCGATTCCAGTCGAAACGTATTTTGTATCCTTTTGCGATTAAGTTGTCCAATGAAAACTATGTTACGAGACATGTAAGCAAATGCTGGTATTTACGCTATAAACAATTTGTTTGGTTGCTATTAGTTTAATTTAAATTGCTGATCGGTAGGTTGGTTGATGAATGCCGAATACCTTTAAAAGCTCTGGTAAATTGAAATTTTGTGTGTGAGATCTTTATGTAAATCGAAATGTTGTTGCATATGTGTTTATCATATATGGCATGTATGCTATTTGAACAAAATAAAAAATGAACTACGGAACATTCATGTTATACGTTGCGCCTGCTATCCCGGGATGTATACAAAGGTAGTTGCACGGATTGTCAGAATGTATTGTCGAGCTGATGCTGCAACGGTGCAAGATAAATGATATTAGAGCAGTTTAACTTCCGGTTGGCTCAACCAGCAGGACAGCTGTTTGTATTTGCATGTTTGGGAGCGTGCATCCGTGTGTGCGTGTGCGTGTGCGTGTGCGTGTGCGTGTGCGTGTGCGTGTGCGTGTGCGTGTGCGTGTGCGTGTGCGTGTGCGTGTGCGTGTGCGTGTGCGTGTGCGTGTGCGTGTGCGTGTGCGTGTGCGTGTGCGTGTGCGTGTGCGTGTGCGTGTGCGTGTGCGTGTGCGTGTGCGTGTGCGTGTGCGTGTGCGTGTGCGTGTGCGTGTGCGTGTGCGTGTGCGTGTGCGTGTGCGTGTGCGTGTGCGTGTGCGTGTGCGTGTGCGTGTGCGTGTGCGTGTGCGTGTGCGTGTGCGTGTGCGTGTGCGTGTGCGTGTGCGTGTGCGTGTGCGTGTGCGTGTGCGTGTGCGTGTGCGTGTGCGTGTGCGTGTGCGTGTGCGTGTGCGTGTGCGTGTGCGTGTGCGTGTGCGTGTGCGTGTGCGTGTGCGTGTGCGTGTGCGTGTGCGTGTGCGTGTGCGTGTGCGTGTGCGTGTGCGTGTGCGTGTGCGTGTGCGTGTGCGTGTGCGTGTGCGTGTGCGTGTGCGTGTGCGTGTGCGTGTGCGTGTGCGTGTGCGTGTGCGTGTGCGTGTGCGTGTGCGTGTGCGTGTGCGTGTGCGTGTGCGTGTGCGTGTGCGTGTGCGTGTGCGTGTGCGTGTGCGTGTGCGTGTGCGTGTGCGTGTGCGTGTGCGTGTGCGTGTGCGTGTGCGTGTGCGTGTGCGTGTGCGTGTGCGTGTGCGTGTGCGTGTGCGTGTGCGTGTGCGTGTGCGTGTGCGTGTGCGTGTGCGTGTGCGTGTGCGTGTGCGTGTGCGTGTGCGTGTGCGTGTGCGTGTGCGTGTGCGTGTGCGTGTGCGTGTGCGTGTGCGTGTGCGTGTGCGTGTGCGTGTGCGTGTGCGTGTGCGTGTGCGTGTGCGTGTGCGTGTGCGTGTGCGTGTGCGTGTGCGTGTGCGTGTGCGTGTGCGTGTGCGTGTGCGTGTGCGTGTGCGTGTGCGTGTGCGTGTGCGTGTGCGTGTGCGTGTGCGTGTGCGTGTGCGTGTGCGTGTGCGTGTGCGTGTGCGTGTGCGTGTGCGTGTGCGTGTGCGTGTGCGTGTGCGTGTGCGTGTGCGTGTGCGTGTGCGTGTGCGTGTGCGTGTGCGTGTGCGTGTGCGTGTGCGTGTGCGTGTGCGTGTGCGTGTGCGTGTGCGTGTGCGTGTGCGTGTGCGTGTGCGTGTGCGTGTGCGTGTGCGTGTGCGTGTGCGTGTGCGTGTGCGTGTGCGTGTGCGTGTGCGTGTGCGTGTGCGTGTGCGTGTGCGTGTGCGTGTGCGTGTGCGTGTGCGTGTGCGTGTGCGTGTGCGTGTGCGTGTGCGTGTGCGTGTGCGTGTGCGTGTGCGTGTGCGTGTGCGTGTGCGTGTGCGTGTGCGTGTGCGTGTGCGTGTGCGTGTGCGTGTGCGTGTGCGTGTGCGTGTGCGTGTGCGTGTGCGTGTGCGTGTGCGTGTGCGTGTGCGTGTGCGTGTGCGTGTGCGTGTGCGTGTGCGTGTGCGTGTGCGTGTGCGTGTGCGTGTGCGTGTGCGTGTGCGTGTGCGTGTGCGTGTGCGTGTGCGTGTGCGTGTGCGTGTGCGTGTGCGTGTGCGTGTGCGTGTGCGTGTGCGTGTGCGTGTGCGTGTGCGTGTGCGTGTGCGTGTGCGTGTGCGTGTGCGTGTGCGTGTGCGTGTGCGTGTGCGTGTGCGTGTGCGTGTGCGTGTGCGTGTGCGTGTGCGTGTGCGTGCGCGTGCGCGTGCGCGTGCGCGTGCGCGTGCGCGTGCGCGTGCGCGTGCGCGTGCGCGTGCGCGTGCGCGTGCGCGTGCGCGTGCGCGTGCGCGGGCGCGTGCGCGGGCGCGGGCGCGGGCGCGGGCGCGGGCGCGGGCGCGGGCGCGGGCGCGGGCGCGGGCGCGGGCGCGGGCGCGGGCGCGGGCGCGGGCGCGGGCGCGGGCGCGGGCGTATATGCGTGCCACTGGCTCCTGGCGTTTGAAATACAAAACATCGAAGCGAGATATATTTAACGAACCCAATCATTCTTAGCGTCATATCAAGTAATTTGACAAACGCAAAAGTTGCGTTTTGTGTCAATGTCCATCACAACTGTATTTTTTTAATTATTACTAATATGAACGCGACATTTGCTAATTTGGCCGCACTTGCTGCCATAATTATATGCCACTTTGCCACATGATAATTATATCAGTCGATAAAATATGTTTTTTGCTAAAATATGTATTACAAATGCAAGTCTTTTACGTCGTTTTATTTCATAATTGCATATTGTGAAGACAAAATGTATATAAGGAACGGTGAGGAATGACATGTGACAAAGTAATTCATTGGAAATCTGTATTGAAGACATGGAGGGTCTTAGCACGAAGCTCTAATTCTGCGCTTCTACGAGTGGATCAGCCAATGTCGATATGTTAACATCGCCACTCGATTAAATAAATTATGCTGGTGCGTTGTTTGTCGGATAAACTAGTGATAATTGCTCTTTAGTGTCGCTTATTAGTAGAAATAATTAAACTGGCCCATCAACGCGTGTCACTTTACCAAGGAACGTCTCGTCAATTTACCGAAATACGATAATTGCACAATTCCAACTATTTTCCAAGTCACGATAATTTGTATATTACATTCGGCTGGGTGCCCGCATCATGTAACTAGTACCAGCGAGAGGACATCGACACCTGTGTAGAAACTCGAGTCGTCTGTATATAAACTCGCTGTCAACGACTGGGTGTGGACGACTCCAGTATCATTGCTCGTGCTGCGACGAAAGTTGTTGTCTACGCCGCCTTCAGAGTCGTCATCGAGAGTTGCAGTAATGAAGGGGAACACAGTGGTCGTCTGTACCCTTCTGGTGTTCGTTATACTCCTGCAAGGTACGTACTCATCACGACTGTCTTGTATCGGTCAGACTCTCCATATTGCACGATCCATCATCCGGTGTGGTGGTTCCAGGTTCGGCCGGTCCCAGATTCGGCTAAACGCATACCTCGCATGCGCGCGCAAGCGCAGTCCAGCCTTTATCTGCTCTGACGTAGCGTTGGTGACACACTTCACGCCCGGGCCGAGTTTCCCCAAAACGCATACCGCGCATGCGTTTTTATTTAAGCTACTTCCCGTTACAGCTACTTTTTTACCGTTATAGCTACTCGTTAATCTCGGCAGGCAAATTAGTCCCGTTATAGCTACTTATTGAATTACCATTAACTATTTTAGATTATTGCAAGATTTCTACATGAAATGTATTAATGAAGGACACATTTTAAAAGTCATAGGAATGATATAGAAATGTAACGGTCAGTTATTTGAAACGGAAAATATACCATAAAACACTTGTGCAAAAAATATTTTTTAAAGGCAACTACATTACTAATTGTACAGAGTACAGAATTACTGCATTTATCAAAAAGTAATGAGTCACCAATTATTCTTGTTATGTGGTGATGTGATGGCAGCATCATGTTGAGCAACCAGGAAGTGGAAGATGTTGGGATGGTATTTCCCCACAAATTTCACAAATTTGAAATTCCATCCTTCAACATGGTTGTTTGTTCATTTCTCAGTTTCTGTGTAGACATTCCACATGTCCATGGAGGTATGTGTATCTTCATCAAGCTATGCATGTCTCCACACTGCACTCGTTAAAAGTTATAAATGATGAAAATTCCTCAGTGGGACACACATCCAAGCCGTCCACCCCTTATGGACATCGGCTTGATGGAAATTAAATAGTTAATGCTCCCGTATCTTGTTGAATTGTGAAATAGAAAGGTAGCTATAACTGGATTAGTTCAACTGTAAAACTTAATTAGTAGCTATAACGGGAATAAAAGTAGCTATAACGGGAAGTAGTTATAACGGGAAGACACCACATAATACACATACAAACGTTCCGCAATTAAATAAAGCTGAAACATAGATTTATTGATAATGAACAGGTGTTAACAGAATAGACACAAGACGATCTACAAACTTCACATCGTAATGTTTATCATTTGTCAAAACCTCTCTCATTCGTATAATAATAGTAGTAGTAATAATAGTAATAATGTTTTATTTCACACACATCAAAAATTACCAGGAAAACGTTTAAAAAAAGTTGGGAAGAATCCACAATACATTTATCAAATCAATTTTAAATTGTTTGAAGCATTGTTAAGTTGTATAAGTGGCACGGTTCATATTAGATGACAAGTCATGAACAGCAATGCCGTTGCAGGTCATATCAATCGCGTGGTACAGTTCATATTAAATGACAAGTCATGAACAGCAATGCCGTTGCAGGTCATATCAATCGTGTGACACGGTTCATATTAAACGACAAGTCATGAACAGCAATGCCGTTGCAGGTCATATCAATCTTGTGGCACGGTTCATATTAAACGACAAGTCATGAACAGCAATGCCGTTGCAGGTCATATCAATCTTGTGGCACGGTTCATATCAAATGACAAGTCATGAACAGCAATGCCGTTGCAGGTCATATCAATCGTGTGGCACGGTTCATATTAAATGACAAGTCATGGATAGCAATTCCGTTGCAGGTCACATGAATCGTGTGTACCGCTTTCCCGTCCCTCAATTTTGAAATTAGTTGTATATAATAAACTTGTGACAGGAGTACATGGGTACTTGAATAGCACGTATAACAAACAATACCGCTTCCGTGTTCCCACCTGTTCCGAGCCAGCCGTGTCGCGTCGTCTACTCATCTTAACGCTATCAGACGACACGTGGGGACACTGCTGCTACTGAATGGCAACGATTGTTTAGCCAGAATGACGTTACGCTTTGACTGCTAACGGACATTGGCGAGTAAAAACGAAAAATCGCGTGACGCTGCATTGCCACAAATGTAATACCAATTTACGATGGATTAATCAATGACATTTCAGTGCATGTTTTTCATTATCTTTATGGTGTTTGTTTGTTCTTGGAATATTTGCGTTATCATCTTTATGACGTTGTCATGCTTTGTTTGCAGTAGAGAGTATCGCTAGCCAGACGGGGAAATGTGTGAATCATCTTGCCTGGTGTCAGACCATCCAGCAGGTAAGCACGCCGAGCATTTGTTTATTATTTATTAAAAACACAAATAACGGTAACTTTTGCATGATTACTTTGGCTGCATATTCATGTGCATGCACGAGTGCGCGTGTTCGCGTGCGTATGCATATACTAGAGGTGAGATCATACCTAAATCGCGAGTGTGTGTATGTATGTATGTCTGCGTGTGTCTGCGTGCCTGTCTGTCTGCCTGTCTGCTTGCCCGCCCACCCGCCCGCCCTCCCGCCCTCCCGCCCTCCCGCCCTCCCGCCCTCCCGCCCGCCCGCCCGCCCGCCCGCCCGCCCGCCCGCCCGCCCGCCCGCCCGCCCGCCCGCCCGCCCGCCCGCCCGCCTGCATGCCTGTCTATACGGATGTATGTATGTACGTATGTACGTATGTACGCATGTACGCATGTACGCATGTACGCATGTACGCATGTACGCATGTACGTATGTACGTATGTACGCATGTACGCATGTACGCATGTATGCTTGTATGTATGTATGTATGTATGTACGGATCGATCATGTATGTATGTATCTATGTGCAGACATACCTGCACGTACACGTAGCCGTGTGCACGCACGCACCTATGCATGTATGCAGGTACGTACGCGTGTATGTTCGTACGTATACATACATACACATGCATTCCCGCACTCACATGTTAACTGACTGACAGCGCTGATGTAGTGTCTCGTTGATCCCAGCCCTTTCGCTGCTACGACGCCAACATCGCACGCACCTGTTGCGCCACCTGTCGAAGACTGAGAACAGGCAACTCAAGTAAGTGACTGACAGTGGCGGCATCTATTGGTGCAGTACTTAGGATTTTACTGTAACACCGAGACGTAAATAGTACAAAGGAAATAAATTACAACACTGCATCTTCACACGCACAAACAGCTCAGTTGTTTAAATTGTGCAAAACGTATTAAATTCGGTAAACCTAAACGTGTGCTAAATAAGAAGAATTAAAATATAATTGAAGAAGCGTGACAACATAATATTAAAATGACCGCCGTGGGGCGGAGATGAAGCCAGGGGAGAAGATGTCTATTCTAGTAAGCATGTTTGCAAGAATGTGGTGTATATGCGTGTGTTTGCGCACGTGTGTGATCATGTATATGCGTTCCCGTTACCGTGTGAGTATGTCCACGTTCTCGTAACTGCTCTTCGCTCACGTTCACTCTCCACTCTCTTCCCGCAGAGTGTCCCTACGGCGATACGGGCTCGACCTTCCAACATGGTTACCGCTGGTACAACTGCTATGCATACGTGGGTAACTTCGGCACTAGTCGGTGCCAATACCCTGAGTTCGCCAACTCCTGCTGCCAGTCATGTGGCCTTTGAGTCAGGTCTACACGTCCAGTGACATAACCATCGTCTTTTCTCCCGGGACACGATGACCGAATAAATTGCTTCTGTGTTACATGATATATATATATATAGACCTGACTCAAAGGCCACATGACTGGCAGCAGGAGTTGGCGAACTCAGGGTATTGGCACCGACTAGTGCCGAAGTTACCCACGTATGCATAGCAGTTGTACCAGCGGTAACCGTGTTGGAAGGTCGAGCCCATATCGCCGTAGGGACACTCTGCGGGAAGAGAGTGGAGAGTGAACGTGAGCGAAGAGCAGTTACGAGAACGTGGAAATACTCACACGGTTACGGGAACGCATATACATGATCACACACGTGCGCAAACACACGCATATACACCACATTCTTGCAAACATGCTTACTAGAATATACATCTTCTCCCCTGGCTTCATCTCCGCTGATATATATATATATCGAATGTCGCATGAGAGGAAGTGCAGCTTAGCCTAGCGTAGATTAACTTATATAAATGACGAAACACGTGTATTATTGCATTATGGCACGTTGACAATAAAACTATTTAAGCCTCATACGAAGTAAGAGTGTTCCACTTGGACGAATGTAGTTCTGCATCGGGGAAACTCGTTCACGTTGATTTTAAGCCTTATAAGAAAAATGAACAATGTCCTATACTACCACTACCCTGTCGCCACCCCCGACCGCATAACATTTCAAACACTAATCCTCCCCCGGTCAACTGGCAAACATCTCAAACACTAATCCTCCCCCGGTCAACTGGCAAACATCTCAAACACTAATCCTCCCCGGGTCAACTGGCAAACATCTCAAACACTATTCCTCCCACGGTCAACTGGCAAACATCTCAAACACTAATCCTCTCCAGGTCAACTGGCAAAAATTTCAAACACTAATCCTCCCCCGGTCAACTGAAAAACATCTCAAATACTAATTCTCCCCCGGTCAACTGGCAAACATCTCAAACACTAATCCTCCCCCTGTCAACTGGCAACATCTCAAACACTAATCCTCCCCCTGTCAACTGGCAAACATCTCAAACACTAATCCTCCCCCTGTCAACTGGCAAACATCTCAATCACTAATCCTCCCCCTGTCAACTGGCAAACATCTCAAACACTAATCATCCCCCTGTCAACTGGCAAACATCTCAAACACTAATCCTCCCCCTGTCAACTGGCAATAGTTTCAAACACCTTCAACAGCGAAAGATTCAACCTCGTTGTGGGCCTGTTATAATCCCCATCAGCTTGATAGTTGCAGGGAGTTATTATATGGATTCCCTCATTCTTATTATGCACTTACCAAAATCCACTCCAGAAGTTTCATAAAAGAAAAACGGAAGTCACTCTACCGGGGACTCGCAAATTAGCTGCAACTGGAGAATATCTTTGCTCTAATGTATCGCCTAAGGGGAGTTTTGTATAAAAAAAGCACAAAGAAATATGCGTGCAAACTGGTTCAACCTTTTAAAATCCCAGCTACCGGGGTACTCTGTTGTCAAACTGAAGTCACCCATTTAGTTGTTACGGCAGCTGCGCCGAGTATTTTTTAATTATGACTGACCGGTGTATAATTCTATCGGCCACGTCAATGCTTTCGTTTCACGTGTCGTCGACGCAAGTCCTCTGATTGCGAACCGCAAACAGGTAGACACACATACTGTTATACAAGTATAAACATTTCCTTTAGATTGCATACGTTATCATTTACGCTGTGCATTCGCCAAACTGCAGAACATTTGGAAGTCTAACCAGTACACCACCAAAACAAAGATAAGACTTTACAACAGTAATGTGAAGTCCATCCTATTGTATGGCTCAGAGTGCTGGCGAGTGGTAAAAGGGACATGGCCAAGATCGATGCGTTCTATAATAGATGCCTAAGAAAGATCTGCCGAATATTCTGGCCAA
>CBDHHR010000013.1:25000-27541 GCA_965263245.1 Metamycoplasmataceae bacterium
ATAATTTGTATATTATATTCGGCTGGGCGCATCATGTAACTAGTGCCAGCGAGAGGACATCGCCTTGTGACCGGGAGGTTCGGTTTCGTCGAGAGCAGAGTCCCGCCTCTGTATATAAACTCGAGTCACGTTTATCGCTGTCAACGACTGGGTGTGGACGACCCCAGTGTTACTGTCCGTGCCGCGACGAAAGCTGTTGTCGTCTACGCCGTCTTCATCGAGAGTTGCAGTAATGAAGGGGAACACAGTGGTCGTCTGTACCCTTGTGTTGTTCGTTATACTCCTGCAAGGTACGTACTCATCACGACTGTCTTGTATCGGTCAGACTCTCCATATTGCACGATCCATCATCCGGTGTGGTGGTTCCAGATTCGGCCGGTCCCAGATTCGGCTACACGCATACCTCGCGTGCGCGCGCAAGCGCAGTCCAGCCTTTATCTGCTCTGACGTAGCGTTGGAACTGTCGAAGATTTGGCTGGAATGTGATTTCATATAAATAAGTCTTGCTTTTTTAGCGAAAGGTGTTTATAGTTTCATATGGTTTTCTAGTGATAGGGAGTTGATTACCGATGTTATGCTCAGCTACAGAGAAAGTACGTTTGGCAATCTGGAATTTAGTTCTAGGAACAAAACGTTCTTGGGAAACGAATGAGTCATGATGATATCGGAAAATACAGGGGTTAATTAAATAAGATGGTGGTTAAGGTAAATAGGATACACTGTGAAACAATAACCACTTTTATGTAAGTTAAATAAGGCCTACAATCAGACGTCACAGTTGAAGCAGTTTAATTTTGGGTAATGATAGTGAGAAAACACAGTGTATATGATCAGGTGAATGTTGACACGTCGAACGATTTTATTTGTAATACTAAGTTTGAGAGTGAATGAGAATCACTACACAACACCATAGAGATATAAACATAAGTGTTGTACACTGCACTAACTGTTTAGTTAGTTGTTGAGACCGTGGTTGATAAATACCCTGTTGCACTGACAATTTCGTGATTAAACGTAGGTCGTGTTTACATGTAGGGTCTAAGGTCTAGGTTTAGGGTTAATTTGAAGATCCTGGCCCCTGTTGACAGCAACATTGGGTCTGCAACTTGGTTAACCCCAGTGCTTGTTCAATTTGTATGCAACGAAACTGTTATTCTCGTTGGCAATGAAACTGTTATTCCTGTTGTCAATTAAATTGTTATTCCCGTTGTCAATGAAAACTGTTGTTTCTACTATAAATGAAACTGTTATTCCTGCTGTCAGTGATAAACTCGAATGTTGCCTAATCACGTCCATGGATTCGACCTGTGATGCTGCGCTGCCCTTAACTTACTTAAATGCACATTCCAAAACATTCTTCATTCCCTCTTATACGTATCTTGACTACAACTTATTAATACACTCTGGCGAAGTTGTATTATTTAACCTGTTCAAATGCTTGGCAGTATCGCAATTGTTCACATAGTTATATTTTAATGTGTACACCTGTCTCGCGCATCTTGATTTTAAATTAAACGAAGCGATCTCTTAAAACAACACAGTCCACACAAAATCTTCCACAATTGAATACAGTCGAAACAGAGATTTATCGATAATGAACAGGTTAACCGAATAGACACAAGACGATCTACAAACTGCACATCGTAATGTTTATCATTTGTCAACGATGTATATAATTTGGTAACGATTGTTGAGCCCGAATGACATCGCGCGTAGACTGGTTATGGACATTGCCGAGAAAAAACGAGAAATCGCGTGACGCTGCCCTGCCACAAATATGACACTAATTTACGACGGATTAATTAATAACATCTCAGGACATTTTTTATCATAAAAGGTTTATGGAATACCTGTGTTGTAATCTGTATGACGTTGTCCTGGTTTATTTTGCTGCAGAGAGTATCGCCAGCCACATGGGATGTGTGGATCACTCTGTCAACATGTGTCAGAACATCCTGCAGGTTAGCACGCCGAACATCACGCCCTGTTGACTGAATATACGACCCATGCGGGTACTAGCCTATATCAACAGCCTAATGAATTGTGACATTTTACAGTTTTAGCGCTTATTTGTTATTCATTATAAAGGCCAAATTACGGCAACTATTGTTACACTTTTGCATGGTTACTGTGACTACATATTCATGTTCCGTGCGAGAGTGTTTTCATATCCCAGAGATTACATGTAAATCGTGTATGTGTGCGTGCGTGTGTGCGTGCGTGCGTACATGCGTACGTGTGTGCGTGTGTGCGTGTGTGCGTGCGTGCATGCGTCTGTCTGTCTGTCTGTCTGTATGTATGTATGTATGTATGTATGTATGTATGTATGTATGTATGTATGTATGTATGTATGTATGTATGTATGTATGATTGCCTGCCTGCCTGCCTGCCTGCCTGCCTGCTGCCTGCCTGCCTGCCTGCCTGCCTGCCTGCCTGCCTGCCTGCCTGCCTGCCTGCCTGCCTGCTGCCTGCCTGCCTGCCTGCCTGCCTGCCTGCCTGCCTGCCTGCCTGCCTGCCTGCCTGCCTGCCTGCCTGCCTGTC
>CBDHHR010000014.1:0-5000 GCA_965263245.1 Metamycoplasmataceae bacterium
GACCCCTTTCTGCGCCGCCAGACGTATCTTGTGTCAGCTGATACGGCGTAAACACTGGGGTGACTTTCTCAGCATTCCGACCTGTGGCGCCGCTTGGCTGCCCAAACGAATCCAAAGCCGATACCATCACCACATCGGCCCCGTTGCCCTCGTTGAACGCAAAGCGCAGCGAACACACGCGAGACTAAACACGTCTAGTGTGACCGACCACTATTCCAACCCCTGCCAATTTTGCGATCTGGTAATTAGCGACGTTATTGGGTGACCTTCACAATGGACGCGGTCAAGTAATTGACCAACGGGAATTTGAGACCAACAGCTGTACAATACACCGTCACAGCGGCGGTTGTTGTTGCGTTGTGTCATTGTGGGTGATTATGGGGTTGTCACGTGAAATCAAAGAGTCCTTCTAATAAGGATATTAAGTCTGGATTTTCATGTGTTCTGGGCTGGCAAATGCCTCCAGGGCGCAGATGAACTGAATACATGAACACTTCTCCAAACGTGACAACACTCTTTAAAGATACATAAATTAGAACATGGTACACAGAGCGCAAGGGCTCAACGGCTTCAGCGACCACCTGATATATTAAGAGATGTCTGGTTCCAATCTTGTGGTGCAATGTTGAACCTTGAGCAAGTTCGTTTCACTCTACGTTTCTCCACTTCACTACATTGTATTATAGACAGTGGTGAATATTTATATTCAATTTGTGCATTAATTGCAGCGTGGCTGAATGCTTCCCAGAGAAGTCGAGATTGTGTTCGATTGAACCAATCTGCCAGTGAGCGCTACATATGAACCAACATTGTAAGAACACCTTTGAAGGAATACTGTCATGTTGCTCTAGTTGGTGACACAATTTCGTCAAAGTAAGCAGCCAGTGACGTTCAGTCGAAACATCGAGACTCGAGGAGACATTTGTGAACATTTTCCTGCGTTCTGGCCGTGACGTTGTTTCCAAGGGCTCATCAATGGGAACCGCGTGGACCCACCTCAATAGAATCATCGCGACCTGTTCAAATATAGTCGTGTAGCTCGGCTAAATTAAACAAGCAATACTGTGTACTCGAGACTAGAGATAAGTGTCAATATTTCTCTGCGTACTGGTCAGGTCAATGATTTTTTCCGGAAATCAAAACATATATTTAGTTCAGGTCAATGATTTCTTTCCGGAAACCACAAGAATGGATTAAGTTCAACATCCAAGATCTATTATTTTTCTAATAAAACAATTTTTTTCATTTATGTACATCATGGATGTTAATACAGTGGTAAAATGCACTACATAAAAATAATTCATGTCGTTTGAAAAAAAAGTATTTTTAAAGCATCATTTAACACTAAAAATAGCAAAATGAATCATATGATCTGTTAAAGACTTTTTCTTTCTGTTATAAAGAGACGTTACGAGAATTGACGCGAAGTTAGTTTAATTAAATTTGTGCTGCGGACATGTTAGAGCCAGTGAATATACGAGGCGCTTTTTGTCGGCGTGTGATCTTATTATAAGATAATAGTCTCGTGATATCTATAGCGGTGACATGGTTTAGTTAAGGTACACATGTCGTTATGCAATCGTGACATAGTGGGTCATGACATGTGCCGGTGATTGAATTGTTCTACACGTGGAGGGGTCATACCCTGGAGGGTCATATCCGTAGTAGGGGGTCATCGATTGATATGATTTCCGAGTATAGGGTGCTCAGAACGAGGACTGAGTACAGTTCACCGATTTCTGAATGGAATATTTTAAACAGATAAATGCGTAGAGGATAAGTTATACAAAATAGGAATCAAAATATGCAATGTCTATAATTTAGACATGACCTAATACAATATAATACAAATCCAAATCCAAGAAAGCTATATTCTAGTGGAATGTACCTCTCTAATACTACAATAAAGTATACAGCAGTGATTTTCGCTCATATCCACCACTGTCTGTAGTCAGGTTTTAATTAATTCCTAGAACTGAATGAAATGGAACATTTAGAGCGGAACACCATTTCCAAATTTGGAGCATCAGTAACATTATTTCAACTCTGGTCCAGTCGTTTTGGAGTACGACGTTCCCCCCATACACAATCCCTCTATATTTCAAACTTTCCAGTTCTCAACCCCCTTTGACCGTTGCACGTCTGACCTTCAAGGGTAGTGACTTGGCGGTTTTTTGTGTTTTCCCGCCCCTTCTCAAAGCCAAAGTATGCTCCAGACCATAGCGGCTCTGATGACCCTAGAGTCTAGAGCGATAGTGAGGACCCTGGTTTTAATTCATCCTTTTGACGTCTTTCTATTATATTGATAAACCACATTGCCTCATTTCATTAAATGACATTAATTACGCATAGCACATTCGCGTAATGACCACAGCGTGGCTGAATTATTCCCAGAACTGTTCAAGCGATGTTAGTATAAACGGACCTGCAAACTGGTCAAGGATTAGCCGCTTTGAGCGGTTCGACCCTATTTAAAACATGACGTTTTTTTTCTCACTCTCACGGGAGTAATGGAGCGGAACAGCTAAAAATGACACGGTCACGCCCATAATGACGCGTCCGCAAATAAAACCAGTTAAATATCTACGTGACCATCTGTAGATAGGACGGCGACATGACGGACAATTGTCAACTTTGTCGTACATATACGGTAGGGTTAATGCATAATCTTATCTACACGTGCTCTCAGCCACGAGTATTCTCTTCTCACGCGAACACGTTTGACACGTGACCGTCAACGTGGCATTTCTACGTTCACAATAAGCGATTGGAAGTGAGTGCAGGCACGACGATTTCTAACAACAGATAGCATCGCCATTCCCGTCCGCCATTGTTGTGACGCTTGGAACACAAAGTGACGTGATTGTTACTGAGTGAATGTTCAGCATTGTCGTCAAGATGGCGAGTCAGTGATTTACTAATGGTAAAAGTAATGAAAATAATAATAATGCTGATAATAATAATAATAATTATTAATATTATGATAATGATAATGATGATGATGCTGAAGAAGAAGAAGAAGATGATGATGATGATGATGTATAATACTAACACTGCTACTACTAATAACAACTGCATCAGGTCACAGCGCGTACGTCTGCCAGACCGAGATCTCGCGAGGTTATCTCCAGTATCGATACATTTCAATGCAGCAACAGCGCCCGTGTAGTTAGTCTGATCGCACGGTGCACGCCGTCATCATTGCATCAACGACACCAGGACGGTTTTTCCATTTCCAAGTAAAGCACATTTTACTTACCATTAATACCAGTCAGAGGGACTGTACGAGGACGAATACATATATTTAAGATACAAAACATACAGTTTATAATATATATATATATATATATATATATATATATATATATATATATATATATATATATATATATATATATATATATATATATATATAACCGTTATTCTAACGGTTTTTAGGGTATATGTAATTTTTCACAATGACACATGCAGAGTTCAGTGAGTGAAGTGCTGTGAATGAAACAAAAGTTGTGAATGGACTCGAATCCCAGTCCTATCGCCGACAATCCGGCCGAGCTAACCCCCCCCCCCTGTGCGTGTCGACCTTTGTATCAAACGTCGCCACAACGTTTCTATTGACGAGACAACTGTTTCCAACTCCCCGATAACAACACTTTCAACCGTCGCGGATTATTCCTTTTCATAATAACACAGCAAAATAGATGATTCCAACTTCCAGATGCAAACATTTTCTAACGTCACACAAAGTGTTTGTTTCCATAATAATATCATAACAGCATAATAACATTGCAAAACGGGTTTAAAAATCGCGACACTGAGACATTACCGTAGCGGGCTGCGACGTAGGAATTACGTCAATCGCATTGTACGAGGTGCGTAATGCAAACTTATATTAAATAAAACAATTTTAATGCGAGTGTGGCAGTTTCCACGTGAACTTTAACCTCTGTCTCTGGCGCGGAAGACGAGTCGACAAAGGTATGTCAATGCGGGCACTTGAGTGTGTCTTTTAATAGCGACACGCCCACGTCACGATGATAAAATCACTGATCCGGTGAGTGATATAAACGTGTGTATCGTGTGTAGATTGTCCGTGTAGAGAAAACACACAGCGAGAGTTGCGATCAAAGACGTGACGACAAAACTATTTGGCTGTACGAATGGAAAAACCCAAGTGCGTGCGCAACGATGGGACTGATACTAAGATTTGAACTGAAATAGCGAAGTAACTCTAGCGAGGTTCAACGGGTGTATATGATGCAGCATCTGGATACGTTTTACTACAACGAAAAACACAAACAAAAGGTTACAAACATTTATATTACAAAAAAACAATGACGTGGTGGCATTGTAGTTAAAACATCAGACTTACAATTGAGATAATCCATAATCGAATCAACGTATAAGCTGTGGTTTCGAAGCATGGACAATAGCGTTGCTTTCATAGTGATTTACTTCATTCAAATGTATAGATGAGCAGGTGGCCTTAGATAGTGGTGGAACGAAAAATGGTCTTTGCGTAGTGGTTACGTCGTGGCTGAAATTTCAAAAAAGAGTTGCGTAGGTGTATTCAATTTTTTATAGACCCGACGTTGACGTCATCCACCTCATTTAGAGCTGTCTGTAGCCGCCTAGACTTTGTCTAGCCACTAGACCAAGTTGGAGGAAGATAACCAACTCATCCTCGCTAAACCAACATTTTCAAGAGAACCCGTGTCCGTCACCACCAGAATGAATGAGACGGCTTTGTGCAACCAACGACCCACTGGCGGGTAAGTTCTCTTATAAACCAACTTCCTATGGAAGCATTCAGCCGTTCGGCATTTAATGCGCGAAGACTATTCGTTCATACAATTATATACACCATAGTCTATCGACAGGTACTCACACCACTCAATGGGGTATGGAATGTGGGGGAACACTGGGACGGGTGGATACTGTGACGGGTGGACACTGGGACGGGTGGACACTGTGACGGGTGGACACTGTGACGAGTGGAC
>CBDHHR010000014.1:10000-14109 GCA_965263245.1 Metamycoplasmataceae bacterium
AACTTGGTGTAGTGGACAGAACTTGTTATAGTGGACAGAACTTGGTGTAGTGGACAGAACTTGGTGTAGTGGACAGAACTTGGTATAATGGACAGAACTTGGTGTAATGGACAGAACTTGGTGTAGTGGACAGAACTTGGTGTAGTGGACAGAACTTGGTGTAGTGGACAGAACTTGGTGTAGTGGACAGAACTTGGTGTAGTGGACAGAACTTGGTGTAGTGGACAGAACTTGGTGTAGTGGACAGAACTTGGTGTAGTGGACAGAACTTGGTGTAGTGGACAGAACTTGGTGTAGTGGACAGAACTTGGTGTAGTGGACAGAACTTGGTGTAGTGGACAGAACTTGGTGTAGTGGACAGAACTTGGTGTAATGGACAGAACTTGGTGTAGTGGACAGAACTTGATGTAGTGGACAGAACTTGGTGTAGTGGACAGAACTTGAGTGAGCTGACCACGCGCGCGTTGATTGACGCGGGTGCTAATCCGTCTCTCTTATCTTCTACACGTCCACTTGTGCTTGATTTGGGGTAAACAAGGGCTTCAGAGGATCACTGTAATTGTCTGTTTACTGGGGTGGACATTTAGTGGTCATTGACGTTGGGAAGCGTGACCTGTGCCCTCTTTTGTAAACTATCGTCTAGTTAGACAAGTCATTCGTCACTCGTATAATACATGCGTGTATTTCTACACGTATTGTAGGCATTGTTCAATTTATTGGGAGTTTATGATCAGTTTATCCGTAATCTACTATCTATCTACATGCTGCTCAAGGCCTATACTGCAGCAATGACGGTTATGCCTTCTGCGTGCAATCTTTTTGTTATCCAGTAAATGGTGCATTGCATTTTAAAGTACTTCCAACCCAAATATGTTTTATTGAAGTGTAAACAACTTGAATTCAACAGTTTAATTTTCACGATTGATGATCTCTCATTCATATCTCCGAATAAAATCATTCAAACACATTTGGGTGCGAGCATGTTACGATATATTATAATGTATACAGCATAACACGATTTGAAGAAAAAAATAGCGAACGTATTGTAGGCATTTAAGAGCACTGCAGTTAACACGATGCTTACACGTGAACGCTTCAGTTTACAAAGTTTCAAAATGCGTTACGTATTAGTATTATATTATAATCGGATCGTTTGGTTGTCACAACGTGTCGCGAGGAAAATATATGGCTACAATGGCGCTACCTAGATAGTTAAATATAATATTATGTTAAGGCAGACTGACGTTAACAGTAACTGTCGGTCGTAAAAGTCACAAGTTCCACGCCACGTAATTTGTAGTGGGAGGATTTAATCAATATAATACGAAACGTATCAAGTTTTTTTTCTTCCGAACTGATGAGACTATCCCTATCACAAAACTCCACTTGACCACATTCAGGTCAGTCAGTCAGTCAGTCAGTCAGTCAGTCAGTCAGTCAGTCAGTCAGTCAGTCAGTCAGTCAGTCAGTCAGTCAGTCAGTCAGTCAGTCAGTCAGTCAGTCAGTCAGTCAGTCAGTCAGTCAGTCAGTCAGTCAGTCAGTCAGTCAGTCAGTCAGTCAGTCAGTCAGTCAGTCAGTCAGTCAGTCACTCAGTCAGTCAGTCAGTCAGTCAGTCAGTCAGTCAGTCAGTCAGTCACTCAGTCAGTCAGTCAGTCAGTCAGTCAGTCAGTCAGTCAGTCAGTCAGTCAGTCAGTCAGTCAGTCAGTCACTCAGTCAGTCAGTCAGTCAGTCAGTCAATCAGTCAATCAGTCAGTCAGTCAGTCAGTCAGTCAGTCAGTCAGTCAGTCAGTCAGTCAGTCAGTCAGTCAGTCAGTCAGTCAGTCACTCAGTCAGTCAGTCAGTCAGTCAGTCAGTCAGTCACTCAGTCAGTCAGTCAGTCAGTCAGTCAGTCAGTCAGTCAGTCAGTCAGTCAGTCAGTCAGTCAGTCAGTCAGTCAGTCAGTCAGTCAGTCAGTCAGTCAGTCAGTCAGTCAGTCAGTCAGTCAGTCAATCACTCACTCAGTCAGTCAGTCAGTCAGTCAGTCAGTCAGTCAGTCAGTCAGTCAGTCAGTCAGTCAGTCAGTCAGTCAGTGCCGTATCTGCTGCATACGACCATAACCTCGTTTTCACGCGATCACAGATGTCTTCAGTTAGGCTGGTCTTGTCTTTCATAGCTGGGATGGTCTTTGCTGACCTTTATGTCTCTCAGTGGACCGTTGCAGCGCAATGGCTGGAGTGAGGGACTTTTATTCGAGAGAGCCAGGGTTCGAATACTGTGTCGCCCTTGGACGTGCAAGTTTGCCCTATGTTGCTCTATAGTTCAACGACCTATACGAATGAGTGCCTGGCTATAGACATCGGCGGATATTTGTGTACGAAGTAAAGAGCAAAGCGCTTTGAGCGGCACTAAAGATGGTGTACTTCGCTGTACAACAAAATTCCGATCGATATGTTAACCTTGTCACTAGATGTTTTAATAGATAATCGTCGATGTTTGCGTATCCGAGTTAATTGCAGTGTAATATGTCATATACAAATAATACATAAAACGTTCATGGATATAAAACAATTATTAAAAAACCCGCAGTTGTGGTACAAATAGTTGAAGAAAGCAGCGCTTAATCAAAACTTGTAGCAGCAACACATCGGATTCGTTGGATTTTGTTGATTCGATCCAAACACACATCCACTTTTATAGAAAATCGATTGTCCAGGGTAATAATGATATTGACCCTGGTTATCGAGGATGTCCACTATTGACGCCTTAGGGGATTTTTCTGTTTACATGGGTGGTCATTTAGCGGTCACTACTCTCTAACCGCTGACCTCGCTCTGATTACGGGGCGTGGTACGTGGGACGCCAGACAGTCGGTCGAGTGCACTTTAGGGTTCAAGTCAGGACACCTGACGTCTCGAAACTTGCGTAATTTCGTCTACCCAACGTTGCCCCAGTTTAACAAAATGTATAACTGAGTAAAGGTAGACAGTAACAGGATAACCGATCCTCAGTCGGGGAGATTCGCGCTGCAATCCTCTTGTTGCGGCTTCGAAACTTTGCAAATTTCGTTCGAACCATGTTGCGTCAGTTCGCTCATTTGTGCAAATGAGTACTGAATAGTGGTGGATACATGCATATGAATAGTTTTCGTGCAGTGGCTACACAATGGCTTAATACTCCTAGAGAGGTCTAGATATGATGATTGAACATCATATCTAGACCTCTGTGGATCTACCAGTGGTTAAAAATTGTGATGTTCTTGAGGATTCCGTGCTGATTGAGAACTTACCCTCTACACGTTTACCTAGAAATAGGCAGTTACCTAGAAATAGGCTGTTACCTAGAAATAGGCTGTTACCTAGAAATAGGCAGTTACCTAGAAATAAGCAGTGGGAGATTTCTGGTGATTGTACAACAACACCGAACAGCTCTTGTAAGGAATTACAGCGATGTTGTATGATCAAATACAATACATTTGAGCAGTATTCCGTAATATTATTACAGAAGTTGAAATGGCGCTTGCGTGAACACGAATGAAGGACTATTCGAAGAGCGCGGAACGGGCTGGGCGGTTTACGTTGCTTCGAGAGCGTAGTCTCTTTCCCAGGCCGGCGTTCTAGTTAACGCGAGTGACCGGGCCGCACTATCTGACGCCCGGAAGAGATGTGTCCGCGAAATATGTCATCGTTTACCCTATCGCACAGCCCGCTACCAGCAACCGGAGCGACCACATAGCAAACAAGATTGTAGATAAGTAATAATTCGCCACTTACATGTAGTTGTATGTTAACGGGGCGGGCTTGTGTCGGAAATTAAGAATCGTTTGCAAACCGCAACTCAACAAAGGTGACAAAGTGATTGAAACGTCTCAAATTGAGTACTAATTCACGAAAGTGTACTTGTAATTTGAAATTGTGTATAGACTATGTATTATAGAGACAATTTTCGGTTTTAGAATGACAACCATAGCAACGAAAATATCCTACCAGTTGCAAAATCACTCACCAAATCACACGGAGGGGAGCGGACGGGGAAAGATAATCAGAGGGAGATTAGGAGAGAAGGAAAGATTCTTACTATCTAAATATGAACCAAGAAATAATTCGCACTGCAAGATTAATGATTTTTAGCAA
>CBDHHR010000015.1:0-10000 GCA_965263245.1 Metamycoplasmataceae bacterium
CCTAAAACGTAACTGACTAACATTAAAAATACAACACCAGACACGTTGTAAATAACGCTGTCACTGTTGGGCTAGACAAGGGAAGTTATCGACATAACGGATTGCTGTTCCGATCACCCAGAGTTGACATTTGTTTTCGTTTATGTTTGATACGAACATCATTATACAATATCGTCTGCAGCAAGTTAGTAACACGCAGTTGGTATATTTAATATATATTCACAATTGCTAATTATTAAGCACCCATATTCAGACAACATAAGCAGGGTGTGTTTCATCAAGAAACTTGTGAGCTCACAAGACCGCTTTTGACCCTTGACTCTGATCGTGAATACTAAACAAAAATGTCAACACCAGGGAACAATTTCACTGACTTTGTTAAGAGCTCTTAAACGCGATTTTGCATTGTTTTGGAATACCTGAAAACTGTCAACACCACGAAGCGCCGGCGGCGCATTGTCACTGTCATGAGAATAATGTTCATGACAAAAAATTCATGAGAATAACGTTCATGGTAATATGACAATGGATATTTGCCTTTTGAGAAACAAATCAATTAACTTAACAATATATTTTATTTAAAGATGAATTATTATTAATAGCTCGGTCTACAACACGCGACACCGGGACATTCACGTCGGTGTGTCACGGGATAGTGTCCTCTGTGACACGACGGTGTGTCACGGGATAGTGTCCTCTGTGACACGACGGTGTGTCACGGGATAGTGTCCTCTGTGACACGACGGTGTGTAACGGAATAGTGTCCTCTGTGACACGACGGTGTGTCACGGGATAGTGTCCTCTGTGACACGACGGCGTGTCACGGAATAGTGTCCTCTGTGACACGACGGTGTGTCACGGGATAGTGTCATCTGTGACACGACGGTGTGTCACGGAATAGTGTCATCTGTGACACGACGGCGTGTCACGGAATAGTGTCCTCTGTGACACGACGGTGTGTCACGAAATAGTGTCCTCTGTGACACGACGGTGTGTCACGGGATAGTGTCCTCTGTGACACGTCGGTGTGTCACGGGATAGTGTCCTCTGTGACACGACGGTGTGTCACGGAATAGTGTCCTCTGTGACACGTCGGTGTGTCACAGGATAGTGTCCTCTGTGACACGACGGCGTGTCACGGAATAGTGTCCTCTGTGACACGACGGTGTGTCACGGGATAGTGTCCTCTGTGACACGACGGCGTGTCACGGAATAGTGTCCTCTGTGACACGACGGTGTGTCACGGGATAGTGTCATCTGTGACACGACGGTGTGTCACGGAATAGTGTCATCTGTGACACGACGGTGTGTCACGGAATAGTGTCCTCTGTGACACGACGGTGTGTCACGGAATAGTGTCCTCTGTGACACGACGGTGTGTCACGGGATAGTGTCCTCTGTGACACGTCGGTGTGTCACGGGATAGTGTCCTCTGTGACACGACGGTGTGTCACGGAATAGTGTCCTCTGTGACACGTCGGTGTGTCACAGGATAGTGTCCTCTGTGACACGACGGCGTGTCACGGAATAGTGTCCTCTGTGACACGACGGTGTGTCACGGGATAGTGTCATCTGTGACACGACGGTGTGTCACGGAATAGTATCCTCTGTGACACGACGGTGTGTCACGGAATAATGTCCTCTGTGACACGACGGTGTGTCACGGAATAGTATCCTCTGTGACACGACGGTGTGTCACGGAATAGTGTCCTCTGTGACACGACGGTGTGTCACGGAATAATGTCCTCTGTGATACGTCACGTGTTACGGAATAATGTCCGCGATGACATGTCGGCGCTTTTTTACATGATGGATTTTGTTTATTATGAGTTCGCTATTTTAGTGAAACGTTCCCTTGGACGCTGATCGTCATTGCTCTGTGTGTATGACGTCATCTTTGTTTGTAGTTGACGTCATCGCTGCAAATAAGTTTTGCCATCGCAAACACTTTGTACACAACATCATGGCACCTTCGGTCCAGTGTTTTACGTCGTTGCTCCGTGTGCTTCGCGTCAATACTTTGTGGGCGTGTGACGTCACAACACGTCATATCTCAGACGTGGCGTCATCGTACCTCGTACAGGTAACCGGAGTATTCGGCCGGGTGATGCCGATACGAATAGTCGACGCTGCGAGCGTAGGGGAGAGATTTCGTCGCGACTGCATTGCCGTAGACGTCCACAGTAGCGCCGTAATGGGGATAGGTTGCTGCATGCATTGACATGACGTCAGTGAAGTGTGACGCGACGCCGCCATCTTGGCTGCTGGTGAGTCCATACGTGCCGATGGGTGACAATGTTGTCGTCGGTAGGTTGTATCCCATCTGCGCTGGGCTTGGGAAGGGAATCGTGTTGTCTTCTGCGTGAGCCGCTGAAAATCAATATCATATGTTAATTCTAATCTTTACAAGTTTTTTTAACTACTATGTATAAATTAAACTGTTAAATGGATTTTTGTAAGCTCGGTACGATACGTGCGATAATTCCCATAAGTAGTTTCTATGCCACTTTTGCCTTGCAAATCTACGCATACCTCGGGCGTTATCTTACGCATTATATTGGGCATAATCTTGGACGTTATCTGCGCAACGCATCGGTACATAACTGGGCTTATGTGATCCACTTTGAGCTTGCTGCCACGTGGGTGATTAATGCTGCAGCCCGGTTATAGTGAATAGTCGCGCAATGAATGTTGACTTAAAAACACAGTGAACATTTCGGATAAAACCGAAGCCTGGCGAATAGAACCGAATATTTATGACCATACCTTACGCTGATAGTATATAGGTGGAGCCCAAACTAGAAACAATTAGTTTCGATATGTTGTCATAGTTATAAGTTATTAATAAAACACGTATGTAATGAAATGTAGTCATATAATTACATGAAATAATTATATTAACAGGATTAGTAAAAGCTTACACTTATCAACGGATCTCTTTAATCTTGTTGGGAAAACCAAGCGAATTATATTCATGCAACCACTGTAAAAGCAAGCAGAGATTGTCAAATCAGATCTTAATAAAATTACTGACTGGAGCCGAAATGTCGAGATGAGTTTCAGGTCACGTAAGCTTATGCTGATGTGTGTTACAATATCAGCGACCAATAGTCGTAAGCTTACATGGTGTCGCCACCTTGCGGCCGAGAGATTTCATCTGGAAGCAGCCGGGCCGGTAGTGACTTCGTAGCCGATTGTAAGGGCTGAGTCGAGCCGTGACGTCCGCCAGGCTGCAGAGAAATCATCTTCACTATCTTATTTCCGGTCGCAAATATACTATCACAGTCATTCCATCTCACGTACTCACATACGCACGTACACGCACATAGTATGACAGAGACAAGCACACGGCAGACAACCGGGCAGGATGGCGGGAGGGGCGGGAGGGGCGGGAGGGGCGGGAGGGGCGGGAGGGGCGGGAGGGGCGGGAGGGGCGGGAGGGGCGGGAGGGGCGGGAGGGGCGGGAGGGGCGGGAGGGGCGGGAGGGGCGGGAGGGGCGGGAGGGGCGGGAGGGGCGGGAGGGGCGGGAGGGGCGGGAGGGGCGGGAGGGGCGGGAGGGGCGGGAGGGGCGGGAGGGGTGGGAGGGGCGGGAGGGGCGGGAGGGGCGGGAGGGGCGGGAGGGGCGGGAGGGGCGGGAGGGGCGGGAGGGGCGGGAGGGGCGGGAGGGGCGGGAGGGGCGGGAAGGGCAGGCGGGCAGGCAAGGCGGGCAGGCAAGGTTTTGCTCCATCCAGTTCATTCAACACGAGTACCTGGCTATAGAGTATGGTATATATTTGTGTACGAATAATCTTCGCGCATTAATTGCACCGTGGCTGGATGCTTCCCAGATATGTCTGGCTGGTGTTCGATTGAACAGGTATGCAGAGTGTAAAGTGCTTTCAACTATCCTAATGATTGGATACTGCGCTATATGAGAACGTTCATTTACCTTTTTACAGGCAGACCTTAATAAGAGACTACTCCGATGTGGGGCGTACGTTTCTATTCAAGACACAGCCACAAGACGTTAATCCCTAGCATCAACACTGGTATCGGATAAGCCCGAGGCAAGAACATCAAACCATCGTTAATCGCGTCGCGCGCAAATGTTTTAGAAACAACACACTAACTCCCAAAATAGTGGCCCCAGAGTATGACGTTTTAAGTCGCCTGTGATAGTGCTGGCAATAAACTAGTAAAGTATCACAGCCGGTGCACTGTGTAATGGTAAGATCTATTGGTCCACTTGGTAATTGTTATGGGCCGGGCACGAAACAAATTGATCGTTAACAATACTTTTCGCAGGAATATATTTGTAAAAAACAATTGTCATGTCTTATAAAGATAAATCTGTTATACAAAAGTGCGTAAACAATGTAACATGTTTGTATTTCATTATACAAAACGGTACGTCTTTTATTGTAGATAGATACTGTAAACTTGCACATGCATGTTGTAATGTGTTTCTATTACAAATGCCTGTATCATCAGGACACCATTGGGTATTCCTCTAATCTAATTACTAACTCCAATTACAATAGTACTTCTAGAGTTGGTCTTTTAACCACTTTGCGTACATCAAAAGGGACATCGCCATCAACATCCCTAACGTTTGCATCCACACGCCATCAACCGTGCTCGGGAACAGCGGAACTAATGGATTTCTTCACAAACGTGAAAACACACTCGATACACGCTCTGTTTACAGTCGTTACTTAAGCGCTAGTTCAACCACCAATATCGGCCTATCTAGAAGTCGTTAAAGTGAAATCGGACGACAACGGCATAAAAAGAACGAAGCCGGGTTTTATCCAGCGGGGTAGATAGGATTCGACGCAACTCGTATCGTTCCTGGTGCGAATTAACTCGGCGATCATTAACGCGTGCCCCGGCCTGACGAAGGTGGCGAGCATAAACAAACGTCTGTACATTTGACGCGTGACGGGGAGACGGTTATCGCTAATGCCGCGTAAACATCGCTGACAGCTATAGCCTCGGGCTCCGGCCCTTATCGATGCGAGTGTAAGCTTGCATCGACAATACTGTTCCACAGTAGGACTATATTCCGTTGCAGTAATGGTGTCGTTGTCGTGACGTTGTAGATGACGTTGTAACTGTACACACAACGATGACGAAGCCGAGTGTGATGGTGGCCACGGTTGTTTTGATGACCATTTTATTAGCGTTAGAAATGATCAACGATAGCGATGGCGGCGTCCTTTGCCATGATGGCAATTGTCAGAATATTGACGAGTTCGGTTGGGGTTTATGTTTTGATTGTTTTGATCAGTCACATCTGAGTGACGACAGGAGCCATCACGAAATTTCTCTACAACTCTTCCATCTTTGCTATGTCGAGTCTTTGTCGTCTCGTCTCGTCTCGTCTCGTCTCGTCTCGTCTCGTCTCGTCTCGTCTCGTCTCGTCTCGTCTCGTCTCGTCTCGTCTCGTCTCGTCTCGTCTCGTCTCGTCTCGTCTCGTCTCGTCTCGTCTCGTCTCGTCTCGTCTCGTCTCGTCTCGTCTCGTCTCGTCTCGCCTCGCCTCGCCTCGCCTCGCCTCGCCTCGCCTCGCCTCGCCTCGCCTCGCCTCGCCTCGCCTCGCCTCGCCTCGCCTCGCCTCGCCTCGCCTCGCCTCGCCTCGCCTCGCCTCGCCTCGCCTCGCCTCGCCTCGCCTCGCCTCGCCTCGCCTCGCCTCGCCTCGCCTCTCCCCCTCTTTCTATTATGTCAACATCAAATAACTCGCAGACATTTCCAAAAATCCCGTGATTCTGTGTGGCCACGTTATATCGTATTTTACACCAACTCACCAGTCATCCGGTTCGCAGTCTCGGAAACCTTTGGCGAATGGATTGCTGGCGATCTTCAACTCCGTTATCTGTCAAACAACACATCAATCAGTTTATTTATTTCAAACGTAAACAATTATACAAAAAGAACAAATCAATTGTAGAGCATCTAAGTCAAAAGCCTTCAGATATGTATAGGCTCTGGTTACATGCATTTTTCAGTCTAGTTATAAACCATGGATATTTTGCATAAACATTCTTATGTTTGTTACAAGGCATTGTTTGTTTAGTAGATCGTGAAAATCACATATACAATAGTTGTATGCCGAGTTTGCATGTAACGTGTCTGTCACGTTTGGATAAGTAGGCTGGTATATATATATATTTTTTAAACTAATTATATCTACTCTTTTATAAGGGTTCGAACACAGTATTGCCACATAACAAAATGGGACATCTAACTTCAAATTTAGATTCAAAATGGTTAAAAGATGTAACACGAAGTAACCGACATAACGACAATCCAATATCCGGGATAGCAGTACTGATGGCTAATAGGAGACAACTTGAAATTCATCACAGACAGGGAGGGGTAGGTTGGAATTAGTCAGAACCATAAATAACCCAAGTACCTTATAGCTAAAGAAAATATATCTCAGGTTTAACTTGTGAACGAACAAGATGGACAATTGTTTCAGTTTAATATGTGGTCACTGCCAGGGGTAGGTTGGAATTGGTCAGAACCATAAATAACCTAAGTACCTTATAGCTAAAGAAAATATATTTCAGGTTTAACTTGTGAACGAACAAGATGGACAATTGTTTCAGTTTAATATGTGGTCACTGCCAGGGGTAGGTTGGAATTGGTCAGAACCATAAATAACCCAAGTACCTTATAGCTAAAGAAAATATATTTCAGGTTTAACTTGTGAACGAACAAGATGGACAATTGTTTCAGTTTAATATGTGGTCACTGCCAGGGGTAGGTTGGAATTGGTCAGAACCATAAATAACCTAAGTACCTTATAGCTAAAGAAAATATATTTCAATGTGAAACTTAGCTTGATGTATGAAAATATAGTGGTGACCAAAGCAGTAGATAACATGGACAACGTGCACTGTTATGATCCGAGATACTCTGTGGTTCTGACCTATAAATAGAATCACGTGCACTAAATAGAAACCGGAGAAGGCCGGGTTAAGAATCGCTACGAGCAAGACTAACACATACGTGTCAACGACGCACGACGTAATGAATGGCCACTGAGATAAGATACGTGTATATTGCGAAACACGCAAAGCATTTGTTTTGGTAGCAGAAGAGGTATCGGTATACGGCATTCAGCTCAGCAACTGGTCGGTGTAATAAACTGCACAGTACAGAATGAAAGATAGCACAGGACACGCGCACGTGTAGAAATGGTTTTGATGCCTGTTACGTTGGATGAAATAACCAAGAAATAGGTAACGTCCGTAAGGAAGCCAGCACTTTTATTTACTCATCATTGGCAGAAGTACATTGTGTGGATTGTGTCCTTTAGTGTACTTTACACTTGTTATCGTTTGCGCATTAAAATAAGTACATGTTGATGTTGCTGTAGTTGTTGTTGTAGTTGTTGTTGTAGTATTATAAGTAGTTATGTTATGCTTTTTGCTGCTGTTGTTGTTGTTGTTTTATTTGCTGTTACCATTTGAATATTTATAAATTCACTGTTTTATTAATAACTGTTTCCTCAAAATATCCTGGGAAACACCCACTACTATAAACATGTATTATCATTATCATTAGAGAGTGTGTGTATGAGTGTTGTATTTGTGTGAGTGTGTGTGAGTGTGTGTGCGTGCGTGCGTGCGTGCGTGTGTGCGTGTGCGTGCGTGCGTGCGTGCGTGTGTGCGTGTGCGTGCGTGCGTGCGTGTGTGTGTGTGTGTGTGTGTGTGTGTGTGTGTGTGTGTGTGTGTGTGTGTGTGTGTGTGTGTGTGTGTGTGTGTGTGTGTGTGTGTGTGTGTGTGTATGTCTGTATGTCTGTATGTCTGTATGTCTGTATGTCTGTATGTCTGTATGTCTGTATGTCTGTATGTCTGTATGTCTGTATGTCTGTATGTCTGTATGTCTGTATGTCTGTATGTCTGTATGACTCTGTATGACTCTGTATGACTCTGTATGACTCTGTATGACTCTGAGTGTGTGTGTGTGTGTGTGTGTGTGTGTGTGTGTGTGTGTGTGTGTGTGTGTGTGTGTGTGTGTGTGTGTGTGTGTGTGTGTGTGTGTGTGTGTGTGTGTGAGTGTGTGTGTGTGCGTGCGTGTGTGTGTGTGTGTGTGCGTGCGTGCGTGCGTGCGTGCGTGCGTGTGTGTGTGTGTGTGTGTGTGTGTGTGTGTGTACGTGCGTGCGTGCGTGCGTGCGTGCGTGCGTGTGTGCGTGTGTGTGTGTGTGCGTGTGTGTGTGCATGACGTTATACGTCATCAATATCACCTTCTGAACTACATATGAAATGACAATGGACTTTCGCTGTACAGTGAATTTTCTAAAACTACTTTATTTACTTTCGATGCAAAAGATCCGAAGGTTTGCTGCTGAATTGTCCTACATAATCTAGCACACGAATCGATATGATGAGGAGTGAGAAAGTGGACCGTGGCGACTGACCCGATGGTTCTGGTAGGCGGTGACCGCCATAAACTTGGTCTCGGGGAAGATGAAGGTGCGGAAGTTCTCTGTCCCGGACACGTCTTCCGTCTTCGGGTTGACGTAGACAACGTGAAAGCGAGGCTGATAACGGTGCATCGAGTTGAGGATGATCTGTGGACAACGCGACGCCATCTTGTTAAATTACAACACGACGCTATTTTGTAAAATCACAACGCGACACCATCTTGTTAAATCACAACACGACGTCATTTTGTTAAATCACAATGCGACACCATCTTGTTAAATCACAAAACGAAACCATATTGTTAAATCACAAAACGACGCCATCTTGTTAAATTACCACGCGACGCCATCTTGTTAAATTACCACGCGACGCCATCTTTTTAAATCACAAAACGAGGCCATTTTGTGACCACATAATTACACGCAGGGGACCCAGACTAGATCCCAGAAGGCAAGAGACGTGGATCGAGTTGGTTCTGGTCTGACAGATTGAATGGCTGCTATACAATGAATACGAGTAGGTAAAACATACGTAACAACGTGATTTGTTTACAAATATTTTACTTACCAGATGTGTGATATCAGAAAAGTAACACTATCATTTACAATGTTGACTGATTCTGGTAAATTTGCACTTTACGTTGTACATTTAATGGAAACTGTGTTATTTTGGTAACTATATATTAAAATAAATAATTGTTTTAACTGTATTAGTGGTTGAATAACATTACGAAACAGTACAAATGTAAATATATGTTATGCATGACATATCAAGTGTGGAACATTGTGTATAATAAAGCGTGAACAAAAACCTCACAACAGGAAACCAAATAATCGCTACATCAGAATCCTTCGGACAAAAACCTTCGGAGATCTTACGCAGATTGACCCAGTCGTGGTACCCGGCCACGTAGACTCGCCTACGTCTGAGTCAACAGAGCTATTCAGCAAAATTAATTGCGATGATATCTGCTCTGAGTCATAAACTAAAGAGAGATTTCACATGCACGTTAGCAGTTGTTTCCTATCGTATATTTACTCGACACATACACCATGTGGCGATGCAGTTGCAACGCCATTACGCAATAAAACACAGGCTAAGATATGAACAATATCGCGTAAGGCTGCGCATTTGGAGAATAGTTACAGCGTATGTCAATACTGTTATATACAAACGGTAACTGTGAAGTGAGTGTAAGTGTGAGTGTGAGTGTGAGTGTGAGTGTGAGTGTGAGTGTGAGTGTGAGTGTGAGTGTGAGTGTGAGTGTGAGTGTGAGTGTGAGTGTGAGTGTGAGTGTGAGTGTGAGTGTGAGTGTGAGTGTGAGTGTGAGTGTGAGTGTGAGTGTGAGTGTGAGTGTGAGTGAGCGTGATAGTGAGAGTGAGAGTGAGAGTGAGAGTGAGAGTGAGAGTGTGAGTGTGAGTGTGAATGTCTGGGTGTATGTCTGGGTGTATGTCTGTGCGTGTGCGCATGCACGTGCGCGTGCGCGCGTGCGCGTTCGCGTGCGCGTGCGCGTGCGCGTGTGCGTGTGCGTGTGCGCGTGTGCGCGTGTGCGCGTGTGCGCGTGTGCGCGTGTGCGCGTGTGCGCG
>CBDHHR010000016.1:0-16891 GCA_965263245.1 Metamycoplasmataceae bacterium
TGCCAGTAAACACGAAAGGGCAGAATAAAGCAGAATTTACACGGTATCACATGTCAATGCATTGATATTCTATGATGTTTTAATGCATTCTATTTTATTGTATGCAGTGAATTCGACTCATATTTGTTAGACTAGTTATTTCTGCAGGAATTTGCAATGTGTTCGGAATACATTTTCTAATCGTTAGCCGGAGGTTTTGATCGAACACTAAGTTCCACAATATGAATAAATGTAAGAAAAATATATAACACATTGAATACATTTATCGCTTCAGAAAGAGATTAATATTTTGGTAGAGAAACTATTCATAGTGAAAGACGACCTCATCCTCGTAAGCGAACAAAGGGTGTAGTGAAGTCGACCAATCACCAGCAGTAGATGCCTTGCGGAGCGTTTGAATGAGCGAGATCAGATTGGCCAACGATGTACCACACCACTGCAACAAGTGCACAAACGGTTCGGCTACATAAATTATCTAAATGACAGGTCAGTAATCGATTGCCTCACAGCAAGCTCTGGCCTCTGCCACCGACGAGGATGTTGCAGCACCAGAGCTGGAACTGTGGTTGTTGGATGCAGTAGGACGACATAGGTTCTGCACATATTCCGCTATACGGGATCTTCGTATATGTCACCACCGGGGAATAGAATCCACGTTAGACGATCGCACAAACGGAAGACGATAAAGACACTCGCTTTAGTACCAACTGCAAGTTAGATTTGTTCTTGAAAGGTCAGACGATATTTGAAAGTTTCTGCATCGTTGGTTGAACTTATCTATCATCAACGTGGGCTTGTGTCGTGACAGACGCTCCTGAAGAGACATATACCGTGTGCGGTATATTTGAAATATAGACAACGCTATGGCACAGATTAACATTACATCATTCTACACACGATCCATATCGAATTCCGAGGGAAATGTATCCAACATATTGGGCACATCGAATCAAGGGATGTTTCATGCCGTGACTACGGCATACCAACAAATAATGCTACTCTTGTGCATTTTGGGCTTGCCAGGAAATCTATTTGTGGTTGTCATATACATTCGAAAGATGACGACATCAATGAGAGCCTATATGTTCGCTTTGGGCGTTGTGGACACAGTGATATGCGTGTGTTTCCTGGTGATGTTAATAGTGTATACCGACAAACTTGGTAAGCTCATTCTTGTTTTCGTCTTAAACACGGCTGTCATATTCTCCACATGTTTGCTGGCCTTCCTTGCAACCGAACGATGTCTGGCCATCGCCAAACCGCATAAATTCACCCTCAGCACCGGAAGAGCGAAGACAGCACTCGTCGTAAACGCGGCGTTCTCCGTCTGTTATTCAGCAATGTTGACGGTAACCCTCGTCTTTCGCCTCATGCCCACCTACCTCATTCTCACCACTGGACTCGCGAATGCATGCTTCATCATCGTGCTTGCGTCATACGGCGCCATGGCTGTAATCTTACTGAAGCGGATGAGGTCCGCTCGACGCCAGATCGGAGCCGTAGCAATGACATCAACGAGCACTGAAGTGGTCGCGATCACTTCGATGTCGACAACGGCCAGCATGTCTGCAGCGATCCCGAAGACGACCGCCGGGCCAGTTGCAGCGGCCAAACCGTCGAAAGCAGCACAGGCACAGCGAGGCACGTTGGTTCTGTTCGTCGTTACCGCCGTCTTCATCCTCTGCTGGCTGCCGTTCTTCCTCAAGAACTACGGTCTGCCCATCACAGATCAATTCAAGCGAGTGTTCGTGATTAATTCCATCGTCAACCCGTTCATCTACAGCTTCCTCAGTCCCATGTTCCGGAGTGATGTGCGAAGCTTCTTCTACGAAACTCGCAAGAAACTCTGCTCCTGCTGTTAGAGACCCGTTTGCCCATCCTTGACATGTGTGTTCTTAATGATATATGCTGAAATGTGGACTCTACACGAATAACTGTTGAATTATGGTTCGCATGTTCATCAATAACTCTAACCTGAAGCTTTGCAAATGCAACCTTGTCACATTTGATGTTGCGGTTCATTTCATTCTCATTTGCTGTTGATTTCATTCTGATTTGTGTGCGAGTGTGTGCGAGTGTGTGCGAGTGTGTGCGAGTGTGTGCGAGTGTGCGCGAGTGTGCGCGAGTGTGCGCGAGTGTGCGCGAGTGTGCGCGAGTGTGTGTGTGTGTGTGTGTGTGTGTGTGTGTGTGTGTGTGTGTGTGTGTGTGTGTGTGTGTGTGTGTGTGTGTGTGTGTGTGTGTGTGTGTGTGTGTGTGTGTGTGTGTGTGTGTGTGTGTGTGTGTGTGTGTGTGTGTGTGTGTGTGTGTGTGTGTGTGTGTGTGTGTGTGTGTGTGTGTGTGTGTGTGTGTGTGTGTGTGTGTGTGTGTGTGTGTGTGTGTGTGTGTGTGTGTGTGTGTGTGTGTGTGTGTGTGTGTGTGTGTGTGTGCATGTATGATAGTGTTGTGTTGATGACCCCACCCCAAACGGACTTTGTTTAACCAATATGTACATATGTATCGTGTATAATGTCAAACAGGCGTTTCCTAATATTTGTCTGTCGAACTGATTAATTAGAAGCGTGTAATGTGGTGAACGTTTCCTCAGTTTGCGTTGATAGAAAATGCTAACTAACCGTCATTCGTCGTGTTCTTTGACATCGTAATTGTAGCAAGTGTTGCAGAACTATTGTAATATTCATCGTTTAAGTATTGTTGTAGTAAGTATTTGCAGTTACACGAGATTGTACTTTGTTGCACAACGGTCTTAAAAAAGTCCATCCATTATGTAATGTTATATGTATGTATGCATATGAATGTAGATGTATCTATGTTGTATACCCGTAACTAACCGACATTCGTCATACCCTTTGCATAACATTGTGGGAGCATGACTATTATGGCTGAAATCATGAATATAGCAATTGTTGCGAAAGTATTGTAACATTCATAGTTTAAGTTTTATTTAGGCATTTGCAGTTACACGACATACTTTGTTATTCAACGATCTTACAAAAGCCCACCTCTTGTGTGATACTAGAGGTTTATATATGAACATATATGTATGTATAATATACAGAAGCCCACCTCTTGTGTGATACTAGATGTTTATATATGAACATATATGTATGTATAATATATACGATAGAGTTGAACTAAATTGTGGACACACAATGTTGTTAGATTCTAGGCAATTAGTAACATTTGTGAATACAATATTGCTTTTATCATCCGGGATATGATAACAGGTAAGGGGTTCTAAGGTGTTATTAAAATATACATTTAAATGCTAAACAGCCTCGTGTCATAATTGTACACTGCAGAATATATTGCAAAACCTGTGTTAATAAATAAATAAAATTAAGTAATCATGTAATGTTTAATACATTTCTTATGCGATAGGGGCCTACGTTCCCTATTGGCTGTCACTGCAAATGACGTCAGTTACTCGAGTGAATCCTGTAAAACTCGCGATCGCCTCGAGTAGCGGCCTTGAAGATTCACCTTGCTAATCTAGGTTAATAATAGTCACGTGCTCGAGTGATCTCGGTTGTTCGATTGGGACCCGGGTTACGCGAGTTACTCGCGTAGCTCAATCGAAGTCGGCCTAAGTGTTAGTTCCCAGCAGGTGCCTCTAGTGAAGCCAGAATTAGTCATAATAAAAGCTAGAAACTCGGGTAATCTTCTACTAAAACATGTCATCACGATTCTTGGTTCTTCGTGACTAGAGGCACAAAACAGCGTTTAGGCCCTATATTTTCGACCAGTTAGTTGAAAATGAATTATACAATAAATTCGTGAGCGGTGAAAAAATGATACGCCTCTTTTTATAAGATACCATAATATTTTCAACAAACAATTTTAGTGTCGAATCTAGACTTTATTAAGAGTTTGTCCTCCATTCGTTCAGGCTAAATTTAAGCCTAGCAGACTCTCATTACAATTTCGGTAGAAATACGAACACGGTTCGTTCTGCTAAATAAATAAAAATCTTTGTAACCGTATACATACATTAACGTTACCAACAGTAGACACATGGCTTGAGTTTAATAAGTATTCTAATAATTAAATGCAAATGGCTGCCTAAATCTCGTTTTCGGCGTAGGCCTGCTTATTACGGCTTCTTCTATAATGTATTATAATGTATGCCATCGCATGGCGCATGGCGCATGGCGCATGGCGCATGGCGCATGGCGCATGGCGCATGGCGCATGGCGCATGGCGCATGGCGCATGGCGCATGGCGCATGGCGCATGGCGCATCGCACATCGCACATCGCACATCGTTTATCGCACATCGCACATCGCACACCGCACACCGCACACCGCACACCGCACACCGCACACCGCACACCGCACACCGCACACGCACACGCACACGCACACGCACACGCACACGCACACGCACACGCACACGCACACGCACACGCACACGCACACGCACACGCACACGCACACGCACACGCACACGCACACGCACACGCACACGCACACGCACACGCACACGCACACGCACACGCACACGCACACGCACACGCACACGCACACGCACACGCACACGCACACGCACACGCACACGCACACGCACACGCACACGCACACGCACACGCACACGCACACGCACACGCACACGCACACGCACACGCACACGCACACGCACACGCACACGCACACGCACACGCACACGCACACGCACACGCACACGCACACGCACACGCACACGCACACGCACACGCACACGCACACGCACACGCACACGCACACGCACACGCACACGCACACGCACACGCACACGCACACGCACACGCACACGCACACGCACACGCACACGCACACGCACACGCACACGCACACGCACACGCACACGCACACGCACACGCACACGCACACGCACACGCACACGCACACGCACACGCACACGCACACGCACACGCACACGCACACGCACACGCACACGCACACGCACACGCACACGCACACGCACACGCACACGCACACGCACACGCACACGCACACGCACACGCACACGCACACGCACACGCACACGCACACGCACACGCACACGCACACGCACACGCACACGCACACGCACACGCACACGCACACGCACACGCACACGCACACGCACACGCACACGCACACGCACACGCACACGCACACGCACACGCACACGCACACGCACACGCACACGCACACGCACACGAGAGAATGAAATCATCTGCAACATTAAATGTAACAAGATTGCAGTTGCAAAGCTTCCGCTAAGAGTCGTCGTTGACATGTGAACAATTTAATAAGATTTCTACACAGGTAATCAAATACTGATAGCAAGTGGACCATGAACCCTTTATGCGTGTAGAATCCACATTTCAACATACCTGATGAATAACACAAATGCCACTGAATAGAAGCGTTGAATCATCGAAAGACATAATAATAATAATAATAATAATAATAATATATTTATTTGGTATAGCGCCACATCCATAATTGTTTGTGGCGCTTCACAACATATTACAATTTAAAAGACATAAAAGATATATGTATACAATAATACAAATACTAGTGTTTTAAAATAAATGTAAAATAATATATATGTTTAGGTATATAAATAAATAAAAGTAGTACGGTATTAAATAGCGTAGCACTTTTAAATAAATACATAAATTACGTATTAGTCATGAAAACACATAATAACCGGTCTAGTGTATACTGATAAATGACGGTATAGGTATAATTGTTATTAGTAATAAATAGTTTAGTATATGTTTAAACTGTAAAATAATAATAATAATTACGTAACAATAATGCCAATAAATAATTGTATAATTATGTATTGATAATATTACCAAATAATCTAGTAAAAAATAATAATGTTCATGTCGAATTACACTAATATGCAATACGAAAAAAATGTGTCTTCAGTAGACGTTTGAAGCTTGTGAGATTGTCAGAAGTCTTAATGACCGTTGGTAAATTGTTCCATAGGGACGCAGCAGCGACAGCGAACGAGCAGTCTCCAGCTTTGGTACGGGTACGCTTCACTTGTAACATGTTATTGTTCGCAGAGCGCAGTGTTCTTGTCGGTTGATACGGGCACACGAGTTCACACAAATACACTGGCGCGTCGTTGTGCATGGCTGTGTAAGTTGAAATCAACTCTGCACACAATGGGCAGCCAGTGGAGTTCGTAGCAAGGGTGTGTCACTGTCGCTACGCGGGCTACGCATAATCAACCTGGCAGCCGTGTTTTGTATTCGCTGTAGACGGGCGATGTTAATTGCAGACGTACCGTATAAGAGCGCGTTACAGTAGTCAAGCCGTGATGTGATAATGGCATTGACAACGTGTTCCTTTGTCGGTCTGGGAAGAAAGCGGCTAATTTGATTAATGTTGCGCAGGTAGAAAGAGCAAGCACTGATAGTTTGCGACACTTGCTTCTTCGTGTCAAGGTGCCTATCAATGCAAACACCAAGACACTGAACACAAAGCGAAGCCGTAATTGTAGCCATACCAACGCGAATCACACTTTTATCCACGATTGCATTTGCAGACTTAGGCACAATCGGAAGATATTGTGTCTTGCCATCGTTCATGAACATAGAATTCCGTGCCATCCAGACCTTTACCTGATCTAAACAATCTTCCATTTGCTTAACTGCTGCCACTAATGCAGAATGGGTCAAGTCAAAATGAGCATATACCTGTAAATCATCGGCATATTGATGGAAGAATAGTCCAAGGGCTCGTATGATGTCACCGATAGGTTGGACGGTGACATCATACTGGTTGTACGTATTGAATGGAGTGCGGTATTTTGAGGCAAATATCAGAAACATTTGTCAAGGATGAGCTAACGTGTCTTTAATAGCAGGAGCAGAGTTTATTGCGAGTTTCGCGGAAGAATATATTTGTATGTATACGAACATATCTATATGCATAAAATATACGATAGCGTTGATCTAAATAGTAACGTTTTATTATAAAGGATCTAACATGCAGAATATATTATGAAAAAGGGAAATGTTATATCAGTTAAAGTCTGCATAAATTACAAGAATGATCTGGTCACTCTATATGTCAGTGTTGTGAGAGCGGCTTTATAATATGCATGTATGGCATACATACTTTATAAGATTAAAGTAGGCACACACAGATTAAACATTGCCAGTCTGCTACGGTATCACATGTCAATGCATTGATATTCTATGATGTTTTAATGCGTATGCAGTGAATTCGACTATTTGTTAGACTAGTTATTTCTGCAGGAATTTGCAATGTGTTCGGAATACATTTTCTAATCGTTAGCCGGAGGTTTTGATCAAACACTAAGTTCCACAATATGAATAAATGTAAGAAAAATATATAACACATGGAATACTTTTATCGCTTCAGAAAGAGACTAATATTTTTGTAGAGAAAATATTCATAGTGAAATATTCATAAGCGAACAAAGGGTGTAGCGAAGTCGGCCAATCACCAGCAGACAAAGAGTAGATGCCTTGATGAGCACACAGATTGGCCAACGATGTACCACACCACTGCAACAAGTGCACAAACGGTTCGGCTACATAAATTATCTAAATGACAGGTCAGTAATCGATTGCCTCACAGCAAGCTCTGGCCTCTGCCACCGACGAGGATGTTGCAGCACCAGAGCTGGAACTGTGGTTGTTGGATGCAGTAGGACGACATAGGTTCTGCACATATTCCGCTATACGGGATCTTCGTATATGTCACCACCGGGGAATAGAATCCACGTTAGACGATCGCACAAACGGAAGACGATAAAGACACTCGCTTTAGTACCAACTGCAAGTTAGATTTGTTCTTGAAAGGTCAGACGATATTTGAAAGTTTCTGCATCGTTGGTTGAACTTATCTATCATCAACGTGGGCTTGTGTCGTGACAGACGCTCCTGAAGAGACATATACCGTGTGCGGTATATTTGAAATATAGACAACGCTATGGCACAGATTAACATTACATCATTCTACACACGATCCATATCGAATTCCGAGGGAAATGTATCCAACATATTGGGCACATCGAATCAAGGGATGTTTCATGCCGTGACTACGGCATACCAACAAATAATGCTACTCTTGTGCATTTTGGGCTTGCCAGGAAATCTATTTGTGGTTGTCATATACATTCGAAAGATGACGACATCAATGAGAGCCTATATGTTCGCTTTGGGCGTTGTGGACACAGTGATATGCGTGTGTTTCCTGGTGATGTTAATAGTGTATACCGACAAACTTGGTAAGCTCATTCTTGTTTTCGTCTTAAACACGGCTGTCATATTCTCCACATGTTTGCTGGCCTTCCTTGCAACCGAACGATGTCTGGCCATCGCCAAACCGCATAAATTCACCCTCAGCACCGGAAGAGCGAAGACAGCACTCGTCGTAAACGCGGCGTTCTCCGTCTGTTATTCAGCAATGTTGACGGTAACCCTCGTCTTTCGCCTCATGCCCACCTACCTCATTCTCACCACTGGACTCGCGAATGCATGCTTCATCATCGTGCTTGCGTCATACGGCGCCATGGCTGTAATCTTACTGAAGCGGATGAGGTCCGCTCGACGCCAGATCGGAGCCGTAGCAATGACATCAACGAGCACTGAAGTGGTCGCGATCACTTCGATGTCGACAACGGCCAGCATGTCTGCAGCGATCCCGAAGATGACCGCCGGGCCAGTTGCAGCGGCCAAACCGTCGAAAGCAGCACAGGCACAGCGAGGCACGTTGGTTCTGTTCGTCGTTACCGCCGTCTTCATCCTCTGCTGGCTGCCGTTCTTCCTCAAGAACTACGGTCTGCCCATCACAGATCAATTCAAGCGAGTGTTCGTGATTAATTCCATCGTCAACCCGTTCATCTACAGCTTCCTCAGTCCCATGTTCCGGAGTGATGTGCGAAGCTTCTTCTACGAAACTCGCAAGAAACTCTGCTCCTGCTGTTAGAGACCCGTTTGCCCATCCTTGACATTTGTGTTCTTAATGATATATGCTGAAATGTGGACTCTACACGAATAACTGTTGAATTATGGTTCGCATGTTCATCAATAACTCTAATCTGAAGCTTTGCAAATGCAACCTTGTCACATTTGATGTTGCGGTTCATTTCATTCTCATTTGCTGTTGATTTCATTCTGATTTGTGTGCGAGTGTGTGCGAGTGTGTGCGAGTGTGTGCGAGTGTGTGCGAGTGTGTGCGAGTGTGCGCGAGTGTGCGCGAGTGTGCGCGAGTGTGTGTGTGTGTGTGTGTGTGTGTGTGTGTGTGTGTGTGTGTGTGTGTGTGTGTGTGTGTGTGTGTGTGTGTGTGTGTGTGTGTGTGTGTGTGTGTGTGTGTGTGTGTGTGTGTGTGTGTGTGTGTGTGTGTGTGTGTGTGTGTGTGTGTGTGTGTGTGTGTGTGTGTGTGTGTGTGTGTGTGTGTGCATGTATGATAGTGTTGTGTTGATGACCCCACCCCAAACGGACTTTGTTTAACCAATATGTACATATGTATCGTGTATAATGTCAAACAGGCGTTTCCTAATATTTGTCTGTCGAACTGATTAATTAGAAGCGTGTAATGTGGTGAACGTTTCCTCAGTTTGCGTTGATAGAAAATGCTAACTAACCGTCATTCGTCGTGTTCTTTGACATCGTAATTGTAGCAAGTGTTGCAGAACTATTGTAATATTCATCGTTTAAGTATTGTTGTAGTAAGTATTTGCAGTTACACGAGATTGTACTTTGTTGCACAACGGTCTTAAAAAAGTCCATCCATTATGTAATGTTATATGTATGTATGCATATGAATGTAGATGTATCTATGTTGTATACCCGTAACTAACCGACATTCGTCATACCCTTTGCATAACATTGTGGGAGCATGACTATTATGGCTGAAATCATGAATATAGCAATTGTTGCGAAAGTATTGTAACATTCATAGTTTAAGTTTTATTTAGGCATTTGCAGTTACACGACATACTTTGTTATTCAACGATCTTACAGAAGCCCACCTCTTGTGTGATACTAGAGGTTTATATATGAACATATATGTATGTATAATATACAGAAGCCCACCTCTTGTGTGATACTAGATGTTTATATATGAACATATATGTATGTATAATATATACGATTGAGTTGAACTAAATTGTGGACACACAGTGTTGTTAGATTCTAGGCAATTAGTAACATTTGTGAATACAATATTGCTTTTATCATCCGGGATATGATAACAGGTAAGGGGTTCTAAGGTGTTATTAAAATATACATTTAAATGCTAAACAGCCTCGTGTCATAATTGTACACTGCAGAAAATATTGCAAAACCTGTGTTAATAAATAAATAAAATAAAGTAATCATGTAATGTTTAATTAATTTCTTATACAGTAGGGGCCTACGTTCCCTATTGGCTGTCACTGCAAATGACGTCAGTTACTCGAGTGAATCCTGTAAAACTCGCGATCGCCTCGAGTAGCGGCCTTGAAGATTCACCTTGCTAATCTAGGTTAATAATAGTCACGTGCTCGAGTGATCTCGGTTGTTCGATTGGGACCCGGGTTACGCGAGTTACTCGCGTAGCTCAATCGAAGTCGGCCTAAGTGTTAGTTCCCAGCAGGTGCCTCTAGTGAAGCCAGAATTAGTCATAATAAAAGCTAGAAACTCGGGTAATCTTCTACTAAAACATGTCATCACGATTCTTGGTTCTTCGTGACTAGAGGCACAAAACAGCGTTTAGGCCCTATATTTTCGACCAGTTAGTTGAAAATGAATTATACAATAAATTCGTGAGCGGTGAAAAAATGATACGCCTCTTTTTATAAGATACCATAATATTTTCAACAAACAATTTTAGTGTCGAATCTAGACTTTATTAAGAGTTTGTCCTCCATTCGTTCAGGCTAAATTTAAGCCTAGCAGACTCTCATTACAATTTCGGTAGAAATACGAACACGGTTCGTTCTGCTAAATAAATAAAAATCTTTGTAACCGTATACATACATTAACGTTACCAACAGTAGACACATGGCTTGAGTTTAATAAGTATTCTAATAATTAAATGCAAATGGCTGCCTAAATCTCGTTTTCGGCGTAGGCCTGCTTATTACGGCTTCTTCTATAATGTATTATAATGTATGCCATCGCATGGCGCATGGCGCATGGCGCATGGCGCATGGCGCATGGCGCATGGCGCATGGCGCATGGCGCATGGCGCATGGCGCATGGCGCATATGGCGCATGGCGCATCGCACATCGCACATCGCACATCGTTTATCGCACATCGCACATCGCACACCGCACACCGCACACCGCACACCGCACACCGCACACCGCACATCGCACATCGCACACCGCACACCGCACACCGCACACCGCACACAGCACGCCGCACGCCGCACGCCGCACGCCGCACACGCCGCACACGCCGCACACGCCGCACGCCGCACGCCGCACGCCGCACGCCGCACGCCGCACGCCGCACGCCGCACGCCGCACGCCGCACGCCGCACACGCCGCACACGCCGCACACGCCGCACGCCGCACGCCGCACATCGCACATCGCACGCCGCACGCCGCACGCCGCACGCCGCACGCCGCACGCCGCACGCCGCACGCCGCACGCCGCACGCCGCACGCCGCACGCCGCACGCCGCACGCCGCACGCCGCACGCCGCACGCCGCACGCCGCACGCCGCACGCCGCACGCCGCACGCCGCACGCCGCACGCCGCACGCCGCACGCCGCACGCCGCACGCCGCACGCCGCACGCCGCACGCCGCACGCCGCACGCCGCACGCCGCACGCCGCACGCCGCACGCCGCACGCCGCACTCGAATCAAGGGATGTTTCATGCCGTGACTACGGCATACCAACAAATAATGCTACTCTTGTGCATTTTGGGCTTGCCAGGAAATCTATTTGTGGTTGTCATATACATTCGAAAGATGACGACATCAATGAGAGCCTATATGTTCGCTTTGGGCGTTGTGGACACAGTGATATGCGTGTGTTTCCTGGTGATGTTAATAGTGTATACCGACAAACTTGGTAAGCTCATTCTTGTTTTCGTCTTAAACACGGCTGTCATATTCTCCACATGTTTGCTGGCCTTCCTTGCAACCGAACGATGTCTGGCCATCGCCAAACCGCATAAATTCACCCTCAGCACCGGAAGAGCGAAGACAGCACTCGTCGTAAACGCGGCGTTCTCCGTCTGTTATTCAGCAATGTTGACGGTAACCCTCGTCTTTCGCCTCATGCCCACCTACCTCATTCTCACCACTGGACTCGCGAATGCATGCTTCATCATCGTGCTTGCGTCATACGGCGCCATGGCTGTAATCTTACTGAAGCGGATGAGGTCCGCTCGACGCCAGATCGGAGCCGTAGCAATGACATCAACGAGCACTGAAGTGGTCGCGATCACTTCGATGTCGACAACGGCCAGCATGTCTGCAGCGATCCCGAAGACGACCGCCGGGCCAGTTGCAGCGGCCAAACCGTCGAAAGCAGCACAGGCACAGCGAGGCACGTTGGTTCTGTTCGTCGTTACCGCCGTCTTCATCCTCTGCTGGCTGCCGTTCTTCCTCAAGAACTACGGTCTGCCCATCACAGATCAATTCAAGCGAGTGTTCGTGATTAATTCCATCGTCAACCCGTTCATCTACAGCTTCCTCAGTCCCATGTTCCGGAGTGATGTGCGAAGCTTCTTCTACGAAACTCGCAAGAAACTCTGCTCCTGCTGTTAGAGACCCGTTTGCCCATCCTTGACATGTGTGTTCTTAATGATATATGCTGAAATGTGGACTCTACACGAATAACTGTTGAATTATGGTTCGCATGTTCATCAATAACTCTAATCTGAAGCTTTGCAAATGCAACCTTGTCACATTTGATGTTGCGGTTCATTTCATTCTCATTTGCTGTTGATTTCATTCTGATTTGTGTGCGAGTGTGTGCGAGTGTGTGCGAGTGTGTGCGAGTGTGTGCGAGTGTGTGCGAGTGTGCGCGAGTGTGCGCGAGTGTGCGCGAGTGTGCGCGAGTGTGTGTGTGTGTGTGTGTGTGTGTGTGTGTGTGTGTGTGTGTGTGTGTGTGTGTGTGTGTGTGTGTGTGTGTGTGTGTGTGTGTGTGTGTGTGTGTGTGTGTGTGTGTGTGTGTGTGTGTGTGTGTGTGTGTGTGTGTGTGTGTGTGTGTGTGTGCATGTATGATAGTGTTGTGTTGATGACCCCACCCCAAACGGACTTTGTTTAACCAATATGTACATATGTATCGTGTATAATGTCAAACAGGCGTTTCCTAATATTTGTCTGTCGAACTGATTAATTAGAAGCGTGTAATGTGGTGAACGTTTCCTCAGTTTGCGTTGATAGAAAATGCTAACTAACCGTCATTCGTCGTGTTCTTTGACATCGTAATTGTAGCAAGTGTTGCAGAACTATTGTAATATTCATCGTTTAAGTATTGTTGTAGTAAGTATTTGCAGTTACACGAGATTGTACTTTGTTGCACAACGGTCTTAAAAAAGTCCATCCATTATGTAATGTTATATGTATGTATGCATATGAATGTAGATGTATCTATGTTGTATACCCGTAACTAACCGACATTCGTCATACCCTTTGCATAACATTGTGGGAGCATGACTATTATGGCTGAAATCATGAATATAGCAATTGTTGCGAAAGTATTGTAACATTCATAGTTTAAGTTTTATTTAGGCATTTGCAGTTACACGACATACTTTGTTATTCAACGATCTTACAGAAGCCCACCTCTTGTGTGATACTAGAGGTTTATATATGAACATATATGTATGTATAATATACAGAAGCCCACCTCTTGTGTGATACTAGATGTTTATATATGAACATATATGAATGTATAATATATACGATAGAGTTGAACTAAATTGTGGCCACACAATGTTGTTAGATTCTAGGCAATTAGTAACATTTGTGAATACAATATTGCTTTTATCATCCGGGATATGATAACAGGTAAGGGGTTCTAAGGTGTTATTAAAATATACATTTAAATGCTAAACAGCCTCGTGTCATAATTGTACACTGCAGAATATATTGCAAAACCTGTGTTAATAAATAAATAAAATAAAGTAATCATGTAATGTTTAATTAATTTCTTATACAGTAGGGGCCTACGTTCCCTATTGGCTGTCACTGCAAATGACGTCAGTTACTCGAGTGAATCCTGTAAAACTCGCGATCGCCTCGAGTAGCGGCCTTGAAGATTCACCTTGCTAATCTAGGTTAACAATAGTCACGTGCTCGAGTGATCTCGGTTGTTCGATTGGGACCCGGGTTACGCGAGTTACTCGCGTAGCTCAATCGAAGTCGGCCTAAGTGTTAGTTCCCAGCAGGTGCCTCTAGTGAAGCCAGAATTAGTCATAATAAAAGCTAGAAACTCGGGTAATCTTCTACTAAAACATGTCATCACGATTCTTGGTTCTTCGTGACTAGAGGCACAACACAGCGTTTAGGCCCTATATTTTCGACCAGTTAGTTGAAATTGAATTATACAATAAATTCGTGAGCGGTGAAAAAATGATACGCCTCTTTTTATAAGATACCATAATATTTTCAACAAACAATTTTAGTGTCGAATCTAGACTTTATTAAGAGTTTGTCCTCCATTCGTTCAGGCTAAATTTAAGCCTAGCAGACTCTCATTACAATTTCGGTAGAAATACGAACACGGTTCGTTCTGCTAAATAAATAAAAATCTTTGTAACCGGATACATACATTAACGTTACCAACAGTAGACACATGGCTTGAGTTTAATAAGTATTCTAATAATTAAATGCAAATGGCTGCCTAAATCTCGTTTTCGGCGTAGGCCTGCTTATTACGGCTTCTTCTATAATGTATTATAATGTATGACATCGCATGGCGCATGGCGCATGGCGCATGGCGCATGGCGCATGGCGCATGGCGCATCGCGCATCGCGCATCGCGCATCGCGCATCGCGCACCGCGCACCGCACACCGCACACCGCACACCTCACACCGAACACCGCGCACCGCGCACCGCGCACCGCGCACCGCGCACCGCGCACCGCGCACCGCGCACCGCGCACCGCGCACCGCGCACCGCGCACCGCGCACCGCGCACCGCACACCGCACACCGCACACCGCACACCGCACACCGCACACCGCACACCGCACACCGCACACCGCACACCGCACACCGCACACCGCACACCGCACACCGCACACCGCACACCGCACACCGCACACCGCACACCGCACACCGCACTCCGCACATCGCACATCGCACTTCGCACATCGCATCGCGCATCGTTTATCGCCTCGACGTTTCGAATAGCCACACAAAACGCGATGGCCCTTCTCGGCCATCATATATTGGACCTATGTAATAACGGGATGTGCAATTACATAACATTAGCTCATTTGAGCTATTTTCCGAAAACAAGACACAAAACGTAAATGACATTAAACACACTAAAAACTTTAACAAAAACATTGAAATTAAAGTATTAAAACGGATAAAATACGGGGAAAATGATGAAAATCAAATAAATGTATGCATGTACAATGTATGTATGTATACAATACGCACAAAATACATGTTAAAGGGATTTGGCATGACGATAGGCATATTAGCCGTTTACCAACTGGTATAACAGTTTACCAACTGTATAACACTTTGTAGAACTCGCTGTAGTTTTCACTTGTTCGGATTTATTTGGCAGATTGTTCCAGTTCCGCGGTTCATCGAGAATTAAAGATTTAAGTCCATGTTTCGACGACCGTAGATTTATCCATTCGCAATGAATGATGGGAACATTTAAGAATGATAAGATATTGAATAATAATTGTTTTACAATTTTGAATACTTCAAATTGTTTTCATCCTTCTTACGTGGAGGTGTTCGGTGTTAGTTGTCTTTAAAAGATACTTATGCGTGGATGAGTAATCATTGTTAATAAGCCAAGTGCTGTCTTTCCAGCATTTCATCAAGTTTGTTGGTGCTGGCTTGGCTATAAAAATCCAAATTAAAGGCAGTAGTTGACGTTTCCTGCTATGAAGAATTAGAAAATTGCAAGTTTCTCTCGTCGAGTAAGGAAGAAGATTGCCAAAACGTTGTAAGAGCGCAGTCTATCTGCGTTTTTGCAGATGTTAGTGACATGTTCGTCAAATGTTGGCGAAATATCAATCTCAATGCCGGGAACAACAACAGCGCCGTCACAGCGGATGGTCGTATTTTCTAAAGTAACATATTATTATGTAATATCGCTGTTTCCTCTCTTGCTGAAGCTTGGAAATAAGTTTGGTTAGCCTTCATCTGGTTGATTTTGAACCATTGTAGTTTGGACGAACAGTCGTCGTGAATGAGAGTGTCATGGTTTGAGCATACGACAGGGTGCTATCATCAGCATAGCTGTACAGAGAGGATTTATCTAACATTATGAACAATATTATTAATAAAAACCATTGAAAAGAAGTGGGCCCAGAATACACCTGGGGTACATATCTGAGGATGTAAGCCCACTTGCTCAGGTCTTAGTTTCAACATTAGGTGTTTCACAACACGTTTTTCACAGCGAAACACAACCTCGTCCTTTTGAAAGCGATACAAATGCCGATTTTAACATTGCGAATGAGAAAGGTTCAACTAAACATTGTATATTATATTATATTATGTATTAATATTCATATAATATTATATATGTACGTGTCTGATAAAGACGAACACATATAACAGACGTATTGAATATGTTAATTTACTTAAGTGTGCAGCATTGTCTGCTTTAGGAGACGTTCTGCAGCAGGGGTAATGACGTTATAACAAAACGGTAAACAACATTGTTGGCAAAGGCAAAGATTGACGATGATGACGTGGGTAGTTGATATTTGACGTAAGCAAACTGTGTCAT
>CBDHHR010000018.1:0-5000 GCA_965263245.1 Metamycoplasmataceae bacterium
GTATAAAAATGTTTACACATTGTGGCCTGCTCGTTCTCTCAGTGACGTCATCTACATGTGGACAGTATAAAGATGTTTACACGTTGTGACCTGCTCGTTCTCTCAGTGACGTCACCTACATGTGGACAGTATAAATATGTTTACACGTTGTGGCCTGCTCGTTCTCTCAGTGACGTTATCTACACGTGAACAGTATAAAGATGTTTACACGTTGTGGCCTGCTCGTTCTCTCAGTGACGTCATCTACACGTGGACAGTATAAAGATGTTTACACAGTGTGGCCTGCTCGTTCTCTCAGTGACGTCATCTACATGTGGACAGTATAAAGATGTTTACACACCGTGGCCTGCTCGTTCTCTCAGTGACGTCATCTACACGTGAACAGTATAAAGATGTTTACACGTTGTGGCCTGCTCGTTCTCTCAGTGACGTCATCTACACGTGAACAGTATAAAGATGTTTACACGTTGTGGCCTGTTCGTTCTCTCAGTGACGTCATCTACATGTGTACAGTATAAAGATGTTTACACGTTGTGGCCTGTTCGTTCTCTCAGTGACGTCATCTACATGTGTGCAGTATAGAGATGTTTACATGTTGTGGCCTGTTCGTTCTCTCAGTGACGTCATCTACATGTCGACTGTATAAAGATGTTTACACGTTGTGGCCTGCTCGTTCTCTCAGTGACGTCATCTACATGTGGACAGTATACAGATTTTACACGTTGTGGCCTGCTCGTTCTCTCAGTGACGTCATCTACATGTGTACAGTATAAAGATGTTTTCACATTGTGGCCTGGTCGTTCTCTCAGTGACGTCATCTACATGTGTACAGTATAAAGATGTTTACACATTGTGGCCTGCTCGTTCTTTCAGTGACGTCATCTACATGTGAACAGAATAAAGATGTTTACACGTTGTGGCCTGCTCGTTCTCTCAGTGACGTCATCTACATGTGGACAGTATAAAGACGTTTACACACCGTGGCCTGCTCGTTCTCTCAGTGACGTCATCTACATGTGTACAGTATAAAGATGTTTACACACCGTGTCCTGCTCGTTCTCTCAGTGACGTCATCTACATGTGGACAGTAAAAAGATGTTTACACATTGTGGCCTGCTTGGTCTCTCAGTGACGTCATCTACAAGTGGATAGCAGAAAGATGTTTACACATTGTGGCCTGCTCGTTCTCTCAGTGACGTCATCTACATGTGGACAGTGTAAAGATGTTTACACATTGTGGCCTGCTCGTTCGCTCAGTGACGTCATCTACATGTGTACATTATAAAGGGGTTTACACATTGTGGTCTGTTCGTTCTCTCAGTGGCATAATCTACATATGTACACTATAAAGATGTTTAACGTTTCGTTTATCCATCTGAAACTTCTTCTTCACATTTGATGGTGATCTCTGCAGAAGAAAATATCCAATAATATGCACAGACTTATTTAAAAGAAAACAGCTGACACACAATAGTTTGAGTTTGGTTTATTGTACTGAAGATGGTGTGTATGTTGTGTTTTTTACCCAGCCCACAACTGCATCCGAGAACGCTTCAAGGGGAATCCTAAAGAATCCACAGACGGATCGCCAAAGTGAAACAGGCGTCTTAAGAATATGACAGGTTAAGTCCCTTTACATTGCGCGGCAGCTGGCTATCGTAAAGACTTGACGATGTAACCAACGTAACGTTCAACTGGTGAAGAATGGTATGAACCTAATGGCGTTGGTCGAGAGCTAATATGTTGAGTGAAACATTAGAAGATTTATCCAAGCACATGTAAATGACACCGGTTTCATAATTCATACTTGACATGCGCACTGTCGTTATTGCCATATCAAGTAAGAAACAAAACACTATAAACTCGGTAACTTCTGTTCCTTTGTTACAGATCCACGTACTGGACCACAGGACAGGTCCTCGGCATCATTCGCTGAACAGGTATGTGTATTTTACCAGGTCAGTCGAACGTCATAACATACAGTGGTTTAATACCGTTTTACAACAGCGACTTGGCTAACTGTTATACGTTTGTAAACATGGCGTTATGGCTCAACATTACACGTTAGGAAGTACGACATTTGCGAGGCTGCAAACTGTTTTGAAATCACAAAGTCTGTGAACAGAATGTGAAGTAGTTCCTTAGGTCGTCAGGCGCTTTCCGACATAATTTGGTTTCCCAATGGAAGCACAAACTTTATTACGTCACCCGCAATGGTTTTGCATCGGATTAACTAGCCAACAAAACATGGACAGGGTTAGTTACTGCCGTGTGTTGACATAACGCATGGTGCCACTGAAACGTACAGCATTTTTGAGGATTGACTTGATAACATTATAAAAACATGAATTCAAGATTAAAAAGACTTTAGTTTCCTTTTAAACATTATATTAAAAACGTGATTTGTTTCAGTTACACGTAAAAATGCTAGTAATAAGATTGGTGGTCCAGAAACAGTTAATAAGATATACTACTACTGTTGCTGCTGCTGCTGCTGCTGCTACTGCTGCTGCTACTACTACTGCTGCTGCTTCTGCTGCTGCTATTACTACTACTACTACTACTACTACTACTACTACTACTACTACTACTACTACTACTACTACTACTATTTCTACTACTACTACTACTACTTCTACTATTACTACTACTACTATTACTACTACTACTACTACTACTACTACTACTACTACTACTACTACTACTACTACTACTACTACTACTACTATTACTACTACTACTACTACTACTAATACTATTATTACTACTACTACTACTACTACTACTACTACTGTTACTACTACTACTACTACTAATACTACTACTACTACTGTTACTACTACTACTACTACTACTACTACTACTACTACTACTACTACTACTACTACTACTACTACTACTACTACTACTACTACTATTACTACTACTACTACTACTACTACTACTACTACTACTACTATACTACTACTACTACTACTACTACTACTGCTACTACTATTACTACTACTACTACTACTACTACTACTACTACTACTACTACTACTACTACTACTACTACTACTACTAATAATAATAATAATAATAATAATAATAATAATAATAATAATAACAATAACAAAGACAATGACAATATCAGTAACAATAATAATGTTGGTTAAATTAATAAATTAAGTATATAAATAAGTATTCACAATTGGTAGAATAAATAACAGATAAATAACAAGTACATCGTCACATAATTCTTTCTGTAGGAACTCTGCCGTATGCAGGTTATTTATAAACTAACATTCCTAATTAAAAGGTAGACAGTAAACGATTTTCTTAAAAACAGTGTTTTAATAATAGGACATGAAATAATAATAAACATAATCACTATAATAATAAGTACTACAAATTGGTATATAAATACGATTAAATAAATAACTTGAACAAATAGATGGAATAAATAATAGACAGATAAATAAATCATAACATCACACACTTCTTCACATGTGAATTATGTTGTATACAATATTAACTTTCGTAATTACAACGGCAGAGAATACACACAATTTAATGTATTGAATACGTTATTTATAGCTAGCTAGCTTTTGGCGTCTTGCTAACACAAGTTTCTGAAAAGCTGCTTCAGTGGACGGGCATGATCGTATATTATTTGACTCGCTTTCCTTTTTAGTGCAGCATTACTTTTAACTAGGACACTATTTGGTATAACTGAGCTGTAATTAAAAACTGTGTGTTTCAGACAGACTCAACCATGCAGAACCATTGGCTTCTCCTGGGAGCTGTTCTTCTTCTGGGCGCCATCGACGTGACGTCATCGTACAGAGTATGGCAGTTGGCCGCAGCTAACGGTAGATTCGCCTACGATATGTACAGGACGGTAGTTAGCGAGGCCAATGGGGACAACGTGTTCTTCTCTCCTTTCAGGTGTGTCTTACAGTTACGTCGCATTGCACTATGTTATTCACATGGTGGTTTGCTTCCCATTAACTGGTCTCCTTCCCTCCCTGTCAACAGTTGTGTCTCTCCATTATTCGTATCCCGCCAATCGTCTTCAGTCCCTCCCTCTTTAATCTTCACAACTCAAATGGGATGTCCCTTTCTTCTTCTTGTTTGCTCGCCTCTGCCCACATTGGTAGTCTGCAACATTATTAGCAATTGGTTTCTCAATACTAACAGGTTTCTTTTCAAATTTGATGAAAAATATACTATTATAAATGTGTAGCGTTCTTGTATAATAAACGTTCTTTAATACATCTTATAACAACAGATACTGAAATATATACTGTGCGTGCAACATTAAAGGGTTTTTTCGACACAGATGAACAAAGAATACACTAATTTATATGTTCTGCGATTGCTAAATTTTATTATGATTCCACCGGTATCATCACATGCCGGTGTTGCGTACCTAACGAAAACGTGTGTAATAATAATGTTAATGTAATAAATATGTAATAATAAGTAATTCGATCCGTGAGGATGACACCACGTATATCTTGCAACTGATCTGTCTCGTCGTCTCGTCTCGGCAGGATAATGACATTCGTGGATTCGCATCAAGTTACAATAGACTGTTCAGAACCAATGGGACATTTATTTATACAGACAACATTTGGACATTCGGTGCTACCCACAGTATTCATACATTCATTGTTGTCACGTGTTCGATTATACTGGATAGTAATGTTCACAAAGAAGTGGTTTGATATTTCAGCATATCGACGGCTCTGTCGATGACTTACGCCGGAGCTCGACGTCAAACGGCCTACGAGATGTGTCTCGTGCTTGGCTACTGCAACTTCGGGTTCAGCGTCCATGCAACTTTCCGGGCCACTCTGGGTTCACTCAACTACGGTAGCGGCGGCCAGTATATCCTTGCTCTGGCAAACCGGTTGTTTGCCCAGAAAGATTTCAATATACGTCTGAGCTATAAGAAACTTACAGCGATATATTATTCTGCTGAATTACAGGAACTCGATTTTGAAAAGCACCCA
>CBDHHR010000019.1:0-3505 GCA_965263245.1 Metamycoplasmataceae bacterium
CAATGGGTGAATTGCTTCACCAGCTGCAATGGAAAAAGTAGTTCGCCAGGTGTAATGGAATAAGAAGTTAATAAGCTGCAATGGAAGAAGTCGTTGAGCTGCTGCTATGGAAGGTGTAGTTGACCAGCTGCAATGGAAGAAGTAGATGACCAACTGCAATTGAAAATGTAGTTCTCTAGCTGCAATGGAAGAACTACTACACTAGCTGCAATGGAAGAAGTCGTTGAGCTGCTGCTATGGAAGGAGTAGTTGACCAGCTGAAATGGAAGAAGTTGTTGTCCTTATGAGATGGACGAAGTAGATGACCAGCTGCAATGTAAAAAGTAGTTCACCAGTTGCAATGGAAGAAGTAGTTCACCAGCTCCAATGGAAGAAGTAGTTGACTAGAAGTTATGGAAGAAGTAGTTGACCAGCTGCAACGGAAGAAGTAGATGACCAGCCGAAATGGCAAATGTAGTTCACCAGCTGCTATGGAAGAAGTAGTTCACTAGCTTCTTGAAGTCGTTTAGCTGCTGCTATGGAAGGAGTAGTTGACCAGCTGAAATGGAAGACGTAGTTGTCCTGATGAGATGGACGAAGTAGCTGACAAGCTACAATGTAAGAAGTAGTTGACAAGTTGCAATGGAAGAAGTAGTTCACCAGCTCCAACGGAAGAAGTAGTTGACTTGAAGTTATGGAAGAAGTAATTGACCAGCTGCAATGGAAGAAGTATATGACCAGTTGCAATTGTAAATGTAGTTCACCAGTTGCAACGGAAGAAGTAGTTCACCAGCTGCAATGGAAGAACTAGTTCACTAGCTGTAATGGAAGAAATCGTTGACCAGCTGCAATTGAAAATGTAGTTCAACATCTCCAATGGAAGAAGTAGATGACCAGCTGCAATTGAAAATGTAGTTCACCAGCTGCAACGGAAGAAGTAGTTCTCTAGCTGCAATGGAAGAAATCGTTGACCAGCTGCAATGGAAGAAGTAGTTGACTAGTTGCAATAGAAGAAGTAAATGACCAGCCGAAATGGAAAATGTAGTTCGCCAGCTGCTATGGAAGAAGTAGTTCACTAGCTTCTGGAAGAAGTCGTTTAGCTGCTGCTATGGAAGGAGTAGTTGACCAGCTGAAATGGAACACGTAGTTGTCCTGAAGTGATGGAAGAAGAAGTTGACCAGCTGCAATGGAAGAAGTAGATGACAAGCTGCAATGGAAAATGTAGTTCACCAGCTGCAGTGGAAGAAGTAGTTGAGCTGCTGCTATGGAAGGAGTAGTTGACCAGCTGAAATGGAAGACGTAGTTGTCCTGATGAGATGGACGAAGAAGTTGACCAGCTGCAATTGAAGAAGTAGCTGACCAGCTGCAACGGAAGTAGTTGACAACTGCAATGGGTGAATTACTTCACAAGCTGCAATGGAAGAAGTAGTTTGCCAGGTGTAATGGAAGAAGTAGTTAATAAGCTGCAATGGAAGAAGTCGTTGAGCTGCTGCTATGGAAGGAGTAGTTGACCAGCTGCAATGGAAGAAGTAGATGACCAGCTGCAATTGAAAATGTAGTTCTCTAGCTGCAATGGAAGAACTACTTCATCAGCTTCAATGGAAAAAGTAGTTCACTAGCTGCAATGGAAGAAATCGTTGACCAGCTGCAATGAAAGAAGTAATTGACCAGTTGCAATAGAAGAAGTAGATGACCAGCCGAAATGGAAAATGTAGTTCACCAGCTGCTATAGAAGATGTAGTTCACTAGCTTCTAGAATAAGTCGTTTAGCTGCTGCTGTGGAAGGAGTAGTTGACCAGCTGAAATGGAAGACGAAGTTGTCCAGATGAGATGGACGAAGTAGTTGACCAGCTGCAATGGAAAATGTAGTTCACCAGCTACAACGGAAGAAGTAGTTCACTAGCTGCAATGGAAGAAGTCGATGACCAACTGCAATGAAAGAAGTAGTTCACTAGCTGCAATGGAAGAAGTCGTTGAGCTGCTGCTATGGAAGAAGTAGTTGACCAGCTGAAATGGAACACGTAGTTGTCCTGATGAGATGGACGAAGTAGTTGACCAGCTCCAATTGAAAAAGTAGTTCAACATCTCCAAAGGAAGAAGTAGTTGACCTGAAGTGATGGAAGAAGTAGTTGACCAGCTCCAATGGAAGAAGTAGATGACCAGCTGCAATGGAAAATGTAGTTCACCAGCTCCAATGGAAGAAATAGTTCACTAGCTGCAATGGAAGAAATCGTTGACCAGCTGCAATGGAAGAAGTAGTTGACCCGTTGCAATAGAAGAAGTGGATGACCAGCCGAAATGGAAAATGTAGTTCACCAGCTGCTATGGAAGAATTAGTTCACTAGCTTCTAGAAGAAGTCGTAGAGCTGCTGCTATGGAACGAGTAATTGACCAGCTGAAATCGAAGACCTAGTTTTCCTGATGAGATGGAAGAAGTAGTTGACCACCTCCAATTGAAAAGTAGTTCAACATCTCCAATGGAAGAAGTAGTTGACCTGAAGTGATGGAAGAAGTAGTTGACCAGCTGCAATGGAAGAAGTAGATGACCAGCTGCAATGTAAAATGTAGTTCACCAGCTGCAGTGGAAGAAGTATTTAACCTGTTGCAATGGAAGGAGTAGTTGACCAGGTGTAATGGAAGAAGTAGTTAAGAAGCTGCAATGGAAGAAGTCGTTGAGCTGCTGCTATGGAAGGAGTAGTTGACCAGTAGCAATACAAAAAGTAGATGACCAGCCGCAATGGAAAATATAGTTCACCAGCTGCAATGGAAGAACTAGTTCACTAGCTACAATGGAAGAAGTCGATGACCAAATACAATGGAAGAAGTATTTCACTAGCTGCAATGGAAGAAGTCGTTGAGCTGCAGATATGGAAGGAGTAGTTGACCAGCTGAAATGGAAGACGTAGTTGACCAGCTGCAATGTAAGAAGTAGTTGACAAGTTGCAATCGAAGAAGTAGTTCACCAGCTCCAACAGAAGAAGTAGTTGAGTTGAAGTTATGAAAGAAGTAGTTGACCACCTGCAACGGAAGAAGTAGATGACCAGCTGCAATTGATAATGTAGTTCACCAGCTGCAATGGAAGAAATCGTTCACCAGCTGCAATGGAAGAAGTAGCTGACCAGTTGCAACAGAAGAAGTAGATGACCAGCCGAAATGGAAAATATAGTTTACCAGCTGCTATAGAAGAAGTAGTTCACAAGCTTCTAGAAGAAGTCGTTGAGCTGCTGCTATGGAAGGAGTAGTTGACCAGCCAGCTGAAATGGAAGACGTAGTTGTCCTGAAGTGATGGAAGAAGTAGTTGACCAGCTGCAATGGAAGAAGTAGATGACCAGCTGCAATGGAAAATGTAGTTCACCAGCTGCAGTGGAAAAAGTAGTTGAGCTGCTGCTATGGAAGGAGTAGTTGACCAGCTGAAATGGAAGACGTAGTTGTCCTGATGAGATGGACGAAGTAGTTGACCAGCTGCAATTGAAGAAGTAGTTGACCAGCTGCAACGGAATTAGTTGACATCTGCAATGGGTGAATT
>CBDHHR010000020.1:0-9816 GCA_965263245.1 Metamycoplasmataceae bacterium
ATGATCATGTTTATGTCTGTGTTTATGTCTCTTCCTGTCAGCGTGTTTGTGCTTGGCGTCTGCCTGTGTGTGTGTGATTATGTCTATGTCTGTGTTTATGTCTGTTCCTTTCTGTGCGTGTTTGTGCTTGGCGTCTACCTGTGTATGTGATTATGTTGATGTCTGTGTTTATGTCTGTTCCTGTCTGCGCCTGTTTGTGCTTGGCGTCTGCCTGTGTATGTATTATGTCTATGTCTGTGTTTATGTCTGTTCCTGTCTGCGCGTGTTTGTGCTTGGCGTCTGCCTGTGTATGTATTATGTCTATGTCTGTGTTAATGTCTGTTGGTGTCTGTGCGTATTTGTGCTTGGCGTCTGCCTGTGTATGTATTATGTTATTTCTTTTGTTAATGTCTGTTCCTGCCTGTGCGTGTTTGTGCTTGGCGTCTGCCTGTCTATGTATTATGTTATGTCTCTTGTTTATGTCTGTTCCTGTCTGCGTGTTTTTGTGCTTGGCGTCTGCCTGTGTATGTATTATGTTATGTCTCTTGTTTATGTATGTTCCTGTCTGTGCGTGTGTGTGCTTGGCGTCTGCATGTGTATGTATTATGTCTATGTCTGTGTTAATGTATGTTCCTGTCTGCGCGTGTTTGTGCTTGGCGTCTGCCTGTGTATGTATTATGTTTGTCTCTTGTTTATGTCTGTTCTTGTCTGTGCGTGTTTGTGCTTGGCGTCTGCCTGTGTATGTATTATGTCTATGTCTGTGTTTATGTCTGTTCCTGTCTGCGCGTGTTTGTGCTTGGCGTCTGCCTGTGTATGTATTATGTCTATGTCTGTGTTAATGTCTGTTGCTGTCTGTGCGTGTTTGTGCTTGGCGCCTGCCTGTGTATGTATTATGTTATTTCTCTTGTTAATGTCTGTTCCTTTCTGTGCGTGTTTGTGCTTGGCGTCTGCCTGTGTATTTATTATGTTATGTCTCTTGTTTATGTCTGTTCCTGTCTGCGCGTGTTTGTGCTTGGCGTCTGCCTGTGTATGTATTATGTTATGTCTCTTGTTTATGTATGTTCCTGTCTGTGCGTGTTTGTGCTTTGCGTCTCCATGTGTATGATTATCATGTCTATGTCTGTGTTTATGTATGTTCCTGTCTGTGCGTGTTTGTGCTTGGTGTCTGCCTGTGTTTGTGTTTGTGATTATGTTTATGTTTGTGTTTATGTCTGTTCCTGTCTATGTCAGTTTGTGCTTGGTGTCTGCCTGTGTATGTGATTATGTTATGTCTGTGTTTATGTCTGTTCCTGTCTGTGTGTGTTTGTGCTTGGCGACTGCCTGTGTTTATGATTATGTTGATGTCTGTGTTGATGTCTTTTCCTGTCTGTGTGTTTGTGCTTGGCGTCTGCCTGTCAATGTGATTATGTTTGTATCTGTGTGTATGTCTGTTCCTGTCTGTTCGTGTTTGTGCTTGGCGTCTGCCTGTGTGTGTGTGATTATGTCTATGTCTGTGTTTATGTCTGTTCCTGTCTCTGTGTGTTTGTGCTTGGCGTCTGTCTGTGTACGTGGTTATGTCTATGTCTGTGTTTATGTCTGTTTCTGTCTGTGTGTGTTTGTGCTTGGCGTCTGCCTGTGTTTATGATCATGTTTATGTCTGTGTTTATGTCTCTTCCTGTCAGCGTGTTTGTGCTTGGCGTCTGCCTGTGTGTGTGTGATTATGTCTATATGTCTGTGTTTATGTCTGTTCCTTTTTGTGCGTGTTTGTGCTTGGCGTCTACCTGTGTATGTGATTATGTTGATGTCTGTGTTTATGTCTGTTCCTGTCTGCGCGTGTTTGTGCTTGGCGTCTGCCTGTGTATGTATTATGTCTATGTCTGTGTTTATGTCTGTTCCTGTCTGCGCGTGTTTGTGCTTGGCGTCTGCCTGTGTATGTATTATGTCTATGTCTGTGTTTATGTCTGTTCCTATCTGTATGTGTTTGTGCTCGGCGTCTGCCTGTGTATGTGATCATGTTTATGTCTGTTCCTGTATGTGCGTGTTTGTGCTTGGTGTCTGCCTGTGTATGTGATTATGTTATGTTTGTGTTTATGTCTGTTCCTGTCTGTGCGTGTTTGTGCTTGGTGTCTGCCTGTGTATGTGATTATGTCTATGTCTGTGTTTATGTCTGTTCCTGTCTCAGTGTGTTTGTGCTCGGCGTCTGCCTGTGTATGCGATGATGTCTATGTCTGTGTTATGTCTGTTCCTGTCTGAGTGTGTTTGTGCTCGGCGTCTGCCTGTGTATGCGATTATGTTTATGTCTGTGTTTAGTTCTGTTCCTGTCTGCGCGTGTTTGTGCTTGGCGTCTGCCTGTGTATGTGATTATGTTAATGTCTGTGTTTATGTCTGTTCCTGTCTGCGCGTGTTTGTGCTTGGCGTCTGCCTGTGTATGTATTATGTCTATGTCTGTGTTTATGTCTGTTCCTGTCTGCGCGTGTTTGTGCTTGGCGTCTGCCTGTGTATGTATTATGTCTATGTCTGTGTTTATGTCTGTTCCTGTCTGTACGTGTTTGTGCTTGGCGTCTTCCTGTGCGTGTGATTATCTTTATGTCTGTGTTTATGTCAGTTCCTGTCTGTGCGTGTTTGTGCTTGGCGTGTGCCTGTCTATGTGACTATGTTTATGTATGTGTTCCTGTTTGTGCATATTTGTGCTTGGCGTCTGCCAGTTTATGTGACTATGATTATCCCTGTTTCTGTCGGTGCGTGTGCTTGGCAACTGGCTGTGTTTTTATGTTTGTGTTTGTCTGTTCCTGTGTGTATGTGTGTGTGTGTGTGTGTGTGTGTTTGTGCCAGCCATCTGAAAGCGGCCGTGTTTTTGTCTGTTCCTGTTTGTGCTTGGCGTCTAGTTGGATGTGACTGTGTCTGTCTGTCTGTGTTTGTGCTTAGCGTCCGTCTGTGTCAGTGACTGTGTTTGTATACGTTCCAGTGTCTGTCTGCCTGTGTTTGACCTTGGCCCATGTCAGTGTAAGTGACTGTGTTTACGTCTGTTTCTGTGTCTGTCTGTCTGCCTGTCTGTGTATGTGACTGTGTTAATTTATGCCCGTGTTTATGTATGCGGGTCAGTTATGTCTGTTCCCGTGTCTGTCTTTCTGGTTTTATGCTTGGCGTCTGTCTTTCTGGGTTGATGCTTGGCATCTGTCTGTCTGTTTGTGTATGTGACTGTTAGTTTATGCCCGTGTTTATGTATGCCGGTCAGTTATGTCTGTTCCCGTGTCTGTCTGTCTGGTTCTATGCTTGGCATCTGTCTGTCTGTCTGTGTATGTGACTGTGTTAGTTTATGCCTGTGTTTATGTATGTCTGTCAGTTATGTCTGTTCCCGTGTCTGTCTGTCTGTCTGTGTTTATGCTTGGCGTCTGTCTGTCTGTCTGTGTATGTGACTGTGTTAGTTTATGCCTGTGTTTATGTATGTCTGTCAGTTATGTCTGTTCCCGTGTCTGTCTGTCGTTGTTGATGCTTGGCGTCTGTCTGTCTGTCTGTCTGTGTATGTGACTGTTTCAGTTTATCCCGAGTTTTACGAGGGTAATAATTACGAGGGTAATAATTCAAACAGGTCCCGCAAGCGGAAAGCAAAGTCGCAAAATGATGCGCGCTGTTGTTTGTCGTCTGTCGTTTGTCGCGTACAGACCACACGTGACACCTCGGACACGTGACGAAAGTCGCGCCAGTCTCTTCCGGTAATCGGTTTTGTTTGAACCTGGTGATGCGCGCTGTTTATCCTTTGGTCGAGTCGAAGATTTGCGAAGAACCAAGATAAGAAAATTGAAAAGATAGAAATGCTCCAGTCTCACGAAGCTCTACTACAGAGGCGACGAGAGCAAGCCCAGGCTAGACGCAACATTGAGACAAGACGCCGAATTCGTCTTCAGCGCAATCGTCAGCGTGCAGCAGAAAGCCGGCGAAGAAGCAACTCCCGAACGAAAACAACGCTTGCAAGCTGTTAAAGAACGGGTGCAGCAGAAGTGAGCCGACCGAGCTTTACAATAATTGCAAGTTTTAAAAAGCCGAAGCGCCGGCGGGTCAATCGCCGACTGAAATAGTACAACATTGAATTACAACACAACTAGGATTTAGCAAGAACTCTGCAGTTTGAACGGCTGGACTAATGTCAACCAAACTTTCGGTGGTGTCGCCAGTAATCCCTGAGAAGGTTCTAAGCACAAAATAAGTCAGTCGTAGGCAAAAAGAAACGATATATACGCCCGTTCAGCTATCAACTCCACGGCCCGCGGGATCTCAGCCGATATTTTACCCGTCGCTTGATGAAGACCGTATATGCATAGATCATGGCAAAATGTTCAGCATGAAGGTAAAAGTCTTTTTTTATCCTTTTTTATTTGTATTATTCTTTCTGATACAAGTAATTAAAGCGTCAGAAAATCTGACTTTTATTCAGAACCGAAGTGTTATTCTGTCGAGCATTTGTGAATTGTTGTCGATCACCGTATTTTGGCTGGGTGCCATCAAAGACTCGGTAGAAGAAATGGCATTAGTTTTAGATTTGTCAGAGTAACACCTGGAAGTGATTGTTGGTAGATCTCGCTACGAGTGGTTTTATTATGTGAGAGAAAATCGAAGCCCAAGACGTGCTGTGAACACGCGGGCCGTGAATTGCGTGAGCCGCGTTTTTAAACAAGAGCAGGACACGGCGACCAGTTCGACAGAATACTACAAAAGCGAATTTACCGTGTGTCAGCCGATATTTTAACAGTTTCACAGAGCTGTTGAAGGAACATGCGGTATTTCTTTCGCTCACGCACAATCATCGTTATTTATAATACTGCAACGGCGAAGTCATCGCTGGACTAGCGAAAGCCGGTTCAACCAGCTGTAGGTATGTACTTTATCGGAATCTTGTTCGGCTTAAATAATTGCCTCGAGAAGGGGAAAGCGATTTTTTTTCCTGAAAGAAATGTCAGATAACATGATAACATTGGGAAGGTTAGCAACTTAAATTGGCCTCGTGTGAAAACACGGCCAAAGTGCGAAAATTCCGTTTGGTATGAATGTGTGGAATGTGAACTACTAATTGTTTCGCAGACGAGCGAAAGACTATTTTTATTTTGTTCGACTTTTGAATCCGAAACACGGCAGGCCTGTTTGTGAAACCGTTTGTTACTGAAAACACGGTCCAGGTCTGTACCAATTGTCATGCGTTTCTGTTTATGTGCATATTTGGAGAATAGCCCGCGTGAGAAATTCCTTTCATGACCCTCTCATATACGCGAAACAATTTGAGTCTTCATTTCACTGATCCTTGGCCTGTTCTTCTTCTGTCTGCTACTCGCCGTCGAAGTGACATAGAGTGTTTAGGTTGTGAGTTACGGCTTGTGCGAGTCCTTATTTTGGAGTCCTTACGGGGGTGGGGTGTGTCGGGTGGGGTGTGGGGGTGTGTACACTGGCAAGTATGATGACTTTTTGTCCGCAGCAGCCAAATTTTTTTCTGCAAAGCACTTGTTTTCCTGCCGGCTGGATTACAATGTGAGCGGGGGAATTTGCGAATAAACATCGCAATGATAAGGAAATGTATGTGGATTTTAGCGATTTCAAAAAATCTTACGATTTTCTGATGAAACTGGAAATAGACGCTCCCTACCTGTTAGTTGTTGTCTCCTGTGTTGATTTGAAGCCGTTGCGGCCGGTATCAGTGGTAGAAATAACGGGCGGTGAAGGTAGGGAACGTTTATTTCGAGCAGCTTTTTTCGTAGCAATCTGACAAGCAGGGGATGGGGGTGGTTCTTTAACACACGGGGTGGGGTAGGGTAAACGAGGGGGTATCTGCGAATATCGTAAGCTGTTAAAGAACGGGTGCAGCAGAAGTGAGCCGACCGAGCTTTACAATAATTGCAAGTTTTAAAAAGCCGAAGCGCGGCGGGTCAATCGCCGACTGAAATAGTACAACATTGAATTACAACACAACTAGGATTTAGCAAGAACTCAAGAACTCTGCAGTTTGAACGGCTGGACTAATGTCAACCAAACTTTCGGTGGTGTCGCCAGTAATCCCTGAGAAGGTTCTAAGCACAAAATAAGTCAGTCGTAGGCAAAAAGAAACGATATATTACGCCCGTTCAGCTATCAACTCCACGGCCCGCGGGATCTCAGCCGATATTTTACCCGTCGCTTGATGAAGACCGTATATGCATAGATCATGGCAAAATGTTCAGCATGAAGGTAAAAGTCTTTTTTTATCCTTTTTTATTTGTATTATTCTTTCTGATACAAGTAATTAAAGCGTCAGAAAATCTGACTTTTATTCAGAACCGAAGTGTTATTCTGTCGAGCATTTGTGAATTGTTGTCGATCACCGTATTTTGGCTGGGTGCCATCAAAGACTCGGTAGAAGAAATGGCATTAGTTTTAGATTTGTCAGAGTAACACCTGGAAGTGATTGTTGGTAGATCTCGCTACGAGTGGTTTTATTATGTGAGAGAAAATCGAAGCCCAAGACGTGCTGTGAACACGCGGGCCGTGAATTGCGTGAGCCGCGTTTTTAAACAAGAGCAGGACACGGCGACCAGTTCGACAGAATACTACAAAAGCGAATTTACCGTGTGTCAGCCGATATTTTAACAGTTTCACAGAGCTGTTGAAGGAACATGCGGTATTTCTTTCGCTCACGCACAATCATCGTTATTTATAATACTGCAACGGCGAAGTCATCGCTGGACTAGCGAAAGCCGGTTCAACCAGCTGTAGGTATGTACTTTATCGGAATCTTGTTCGGCTTAAATAATTGCCTCGAGAAGGGGAAAGCGATTTTTTTTCCTGAAAGAAATGTCAGATAACATGATAACATTGGGAAGGTTAGCAACTTAAATTGGCCTCGTGTGAAAACACGGCCAAAGTGCGAAAATTCCGTGTTTGGTATGAATGTGTGGAATGTGAACTACTAATTGTTTCGCAGACGAGCGAAAGACTATTTTTATTTTGTTCGACTTTTGAATCCGAAACACGGCAGGCCTGTTTGTGAAACCGTTTGTTACTGAAAACACGGTCCAGGTCTGTACCAATTGTCATGCGTTTCTGTTTATGTGCATATTTGGAGAATAGCCCGCGTGAGAAATTCCTTTCATGACCCTCTCATCTCAAAAATACGCGAAACAATTTGAGTCTTCATTTCACTGATCCTTGGCCTGTTCTTCTTCTGTCTGCTACTCGCCGTCGAAGTGACATAGAGTGTTTAGGTTGTGAGTTACGGCTTGTGCGAGTCCTTATTTTGGAGTCCTTACGGGGGTGGGGTGTGTCGGGGGGTGTGTACACTGGCAAGTATGATGACTTTTTGTCCGCAGCAGCCAAAATTTTCTCTGCAAAGCACTTGTTTTCCTTTAATTAATTTTGGTGTATCACATTAGAAACTTTTGCAAACTCCTTCCGATAGTGTTTGAGCTGTGTTATTTCCATGACAATGATTTATTCACGAAGACGTTGTCATTGTTTGTGATCATTTTATTTTTGGAGCAGAAGTTGATTCGTCTTCAAGTCTTGTTTACCTGAACCGAATAAAATCTCTATGGAGAGTTATGTTGTGATCCAGTTTTTAATAAAACAATTATTCTACTCGGGCTTGCTGAATATGCAATGATAAATAACCAACTCGGCGAAGCGCCTCGTTGGTTATTTTCATTGCATGCATATTCAGCGCGCCCTCATAGAATAATTGTTAAATAGTGCAGTGCACTATAATAACCCTGTGGCACTCGTGTGGACATTCTAAAATACATGTATACAGCTGATTATACTAAATACTGAAAACAGCTTTATATATCACATCAAAATTCATAACTACGAAAGAGACTAATTGATTAAATATTGAATAGTACTAAAAAAACTGTTTATACTGGCTATTAGTACTAAGACTAATTATACAGTAAGTGAAGTAAATATTTTGAAGTAAATATTTTGAAAAGTAGCCAACTGACATGGTTATATTTAACTTGAATGGAAAGAAAGTGATTGTACAAACTTCTTATATTGCAATATTTTGAGGCTGTAACTGTAAAAGAACGACCGGCCTCCCTTTCTCCAACATAGTGCAGTGTTATAAAGCTTAGATGAGCACTGCAAGTTTTTCTACTGTGTTGCTCACTATTAATTAAGCCTTATGATGCTGTTGATATAATCTGGTGTTTCACTGATTGTGTGCTTGTATGCGAGTATACACCCCTTGAAATGAGATTCTACACAGAATGACAACCAACTAAGCTTATTAAAAAGATCTACTGCAGAATGACGTGGTTCAGCATCCAAGATAATTCTCGAGCAGCGCTTCTGCAGTCTGAACTTCTTATTTACATTATCCTTGCAACTCGACCATGAAATAGAGCAGTGCAACATAAATATGTCTTATTAGACACTTGAGTGTGTAGTACGGCTGTATATTTTTACGAGTCGTGCAGTATTTTGGCGAGCAGCTTCGGCGAGACAAAATACAAAGGACGAGTAAAGGTATACAGCCGTACTACACACTCAAGTGTCTGATAAGTTGTTTATTATCCAACTCCTTAGTAATGTGCAAACACTGTGATATTTTGTAAGCGAATATTTTGAAGTAAGACGCGCAGCGTGCGACCATGTTTACATTTACGAAGCACCGGCATTTGAACCCGTTAAACAGGTTTTTCCTTAGTAACGTACGAATATGGCTCTATATTTTGTACGTTACTATGGGGTTCTTTGTACGTTACTATGCGGTATTCGTGTGTTACTAAGGGAGTTGGATAATAAGAGGCTTTATCGTGGTGTTATTAGGGTGAGTGGAAAAAGATGAAACCCGGTCCATGGAACCCCCCCCCCCCCCCCCCTGACCCGGTCCACGGACCCCCACACTGACCCGGTCCATTGACCCCCCACACTGACCCGGTCCATTGACCCCCCACACTGACCCGGTCCATGGACCCCCCACACTGACCCGGTCCACGGACCCCCACACTAACCCGGTCCATGGACTTCCCCCACACTGACCCGGTCCACGGACCCCACACTAACCCGGTCCATGGACCCCCCCCCCCACACACTGACCCGGTCCATGGACCCCCCCCCCCCCCACACTGACCCGGTCCACGGACCCCCCCACACTGACCCGGTCCATGGACCCCCCCTTCACACTCTCCCAGTCCATGGACCCCCCACACTGACCCAGTCCATGGACCCCCCCCCCTCCCACACTCTCCCTGTCCATGGACCCCCCACACTGACCCAGTCCATGGACCCCCACCCCCCCCCCCCCCCCCCCCACACACACACACACTCTCCCGGTCCATGGACCCCCCACACTAACCCAGTCCACGAACCCCCGCTAGTCATGAAAAAATATTGCAAATAAAACAAACAAACAACAACAAATAAACAAAAACAAAAAACAAACAAAACAAAAACAAGAGAAATTGATCGAATTTATTTGCTCGTGTTTTGTGAGTTTAGAAAAGGTGATTTAAAACCTGAGGATGTTGCATAAGAAAAGATCGGGCTAAGGTGATCAAATGCCACCGGGATACAGCCAAATGCTAAGGAAACAAACCCTTTGCGGCTGCCATTTTGATTTGTTCATACTAATAGCCAGTATAAACAGTTTTTTTTAGTACTATTCAATATTTAATCAATTAGTCTCTTTGGTAGTTATGAATTTTGATTGGATATAAAGCTGTTTTCAGTATTTAGTATAATCAGCTGTATACATGTATTTTCCCCGAGTTTACGAGGGTAATAATTCAAACACGGCCTAACATCACAAGCGGTAAGCAAAGTCGCAAGATGTTGCGCGCTGTTTGTTTGTTTGTCGTTTGTCGCGTACAGACCACACGTGACACCTCGGACACGTGA
>CBDHHR010000021.1:0-2500 GCA_965263245.1 Metamycoplasmataceae bacterium
AGTTAAATTATGCATGAAAAGTTACTGTTGGCTTTAAAAGGTTAAAATACGAGTCATTTCAATATACGCCATTATGTTTAAACAAAGAAAAACACAATATAGTAGGCTAGACATGCAAAAGTAAACACTGCGTGCTTAAGTGACGCCTCCTTTTGTTGAATTGAAGTGATCAATTAAACGGGAATATAATTAAGTAATTAAAAGCTAATCTTCAAATCGCCGTTAACATGTAATTCATTGTATTCAATAAAAATGTTATGTATGTACACAACCGTGATCATTAAATGTTGTCTACATATTTTGTTTTAACAACATACGTAAGCGTAATCACGATAGTCATCGTTATAATACAGGAAAGTCAATAAAATACATATCAATGGCAACTTCGAAATAAAACGTCGTTCTGTAAGAAAGACTTTGGAATTAATTCAATACAAACAATTTGTTTATAACATATTCATTAATAACTTACATTTGTTACGTGTACTATTATGATATAATATTATAGATATACATATTATTTATGTATATATATATATATATATATATATATATATATATATATATATATATATTGACAAATTCAAATTAGATTTGTATATATTATAACGAATTATTATAATTTGAATTTTCAATAAATGAAATTCAAATATGGATAACCTGAGTTAACGTTAAGTAGCAAGTGATAAGAATTATATGTATACTTTGACTTACTGTTTCAGGAAATGTAGCGTTCAACAAAAACGCTAATCAGAGTCCGGGCCAACAGTCGGCCAGCAAAGCTGTTGATGGCATCACCTTGACTCAAGAATACGATCACTGCACTGTTCTTAGCGGCACGCCAGGAACCCAATCGTGGTGGATGGTAGACTTTGGAGGGAACTATCAAATATCACGCGTCATTATATATCACACTGGTAGGTACTTTTCAGACTCTACTTTTTTTTATTAACAACAGGGCTGAAAATTTGTCAAATTAATAATAAAATTATTACAAAGATATTTGCTTCATCGTATATATTTACAAGGTTTATGTGTGTGTGCGTCTGCGCGCGTGCGTGCGTGCGCACCAGCGACCGATTGAGTGGATGAGAGCGTGTGTATGATTGTGTATGAGAGTCCGTCCGTCCGTCCGTCCGTCCGTCCGTCCGTCCGTCCGTCCGTCCGTCCGTCCGTCCGTCCGTCCGTCCGTCCGTCCGTCCGTCCGTCCGTCCGTCCGTCCGTCCGTCCGTCCGTCCGTCCGTCCGTCCGTCCGTCCGTCCGTCCGTCCGTCCGTCCGTCCGTCCGTCCGTCCGTCCGTCCGTCCGTCCGTCCGTCCGTCCGTCCGTCCGTCCGTCCGTCCGTCCGTCCGTCCGTCCGTCCGTCCGTCCGTCCGTCCGTCCGTCCGTCCGTCCGTCCGTCCGTCCGTCCGTCCGTCCGTCCGTCCGTCCGTCCGTCCGTCCGTCCGTCCGTCCGTCCGTCCGTCCGTCCGTCCGTCCGTCCGTCCGTCCGTCCGTCCGTCCGTCCGTCCGTCCGTCCGTCCGTCCGTCCGTCCGTCCGTCCGTCCGTCCGTCCGTCCGTCCGTCCGTCCGTCCGTCCGTCCGTCCGTCCGTCCGTCCGTCCGTCCGTCCGTCCGTCCGTCCGTCCGTCCGTCCGTCCGTCCGTCCGTCCGTCCGTCCGTCCGTCCGTCCGTCCGTCCGTCCGTCCGTCCGTCCGTCCGTCCGTCCGTCCGTCCGTCCGTCCGTCCGTCCGTCCGTCCGTCCGTCCGTCCGTCCGTCCGTCCGTCCGTCCGTCCGTCCGTCCGTCCGTCCGTCCGTCCGTCCGTCCGTCCGTCCGTCCGTCCGTCCGTCCGTCCGTCCGTCCGTCCGTCCGTCCGTCCGTCCGTCCGTCCGTCCGTCCGTCCGTCCGTCCGTCCGTCCGTCCGTCCGTCCGTCTGTCCCTCTGGTTTTGGGAGTGTGTAAATGTGTACGAGGTTGAAATATTCGTTTGTAGACATTAAGACATGTTAATTTGACTGGCGATGTCGTTTCTAATTTCACCGTGCCCGAAACGTGACATCTTTGGTTGTAGCGTGTAAGGCGGGTTACTTTGGCTGGCGATGTCGCTTCCGGTGTCACAAATGCCCAACATGTGACGCTATCACAGGCAAATGTCCGTCAACCTGCCAAGACAACCGATGGGGCGTTGGGTGTATGCTGAGTAAGTAGTGTGTTTGTTGACACATGTGTTTTGGAACGCAAAGACGTGTAGTTATGCATCGAACTTGGGACGTATAAATGTAGATAGTTATGTGGATTTGTTAAGATGAAACTGAGACAGGGAAATGTTGCATTTGGTGAATCGGAAGAGAGTTGATGCTATTGGAGAGGGGACAGTTACCAGAAATGGGAGATGATGGTGGGAAAAGACACATTTACGTGTGGTGAAAGAGTTACCATTGAAGGAACAATTGGAACAGCAGGAGCAGTTACCCATGGTGCCACAGTTACCTTTGGTTGGACAGAGGATGGTTAACTATAGC
>CBDHHR010000021.1:7500-22958 GCA_965263245.1 Metamycoplasmataceae bacterium
GGATGTGCTACTGGCTGGTCGGGTGACAACTGTCAGACAGGTAACTGTCATTGTAGGGTTACATTAGACCACGGATCCTAGAACATATTGCTAGTAAAAATTAAATATAAACAAATAAATAATGTGACAGATCCATAATCATTCAATAGATACAATGAAGTTTATAATGTTTGCACTATGTAATTTAGTTTGTGACGAATATAGTGTTTATAAACACAAATTAAATATTTGCCACAAATTAAGATCCATGCAGCACATTTTTACCAAATTGTGCACTTATGAAAACTGGAACATTTTCGATTTACAAATATAAGCCAAAATATCGTGTTCATGACAGAAAACATAGTTTATACATCAGCTAACTATTAAAAATACTTGGTCAATTCTGTACAAGTTAAATAAGCTTTGCATGTACAAACTGGGGCTATATTTGACCATTATGAATATTTGATAATAGCAAGCATAGTTGGTAAAACAAAAACATTAAATGAATTGTTAATATATTTGTATGACTATTATTAATGTAATGTAAATATTACACAATATAGCCATATATTAATATAAAATAAGAATAAATAATTACAAATATAACTATTAATTGAAACTAATATATACTTATATATATATATATATATATATATATATATATATATATATATATATATATATATAATATATATATATATAATAACATGCACATTTAAATATATAAATATTAATATAATAACATAAATACTGTTTACACACACGTACACTCATAATATAATAACACATCATATAATAATACATAATGAAATTCACCAATCCAAGCTCTATAAATGATTGTTTTCAGTGGTCATATGACCTATGTATATTTCTAGGCTCCCAACAACCCAGTGCATTCACCCTGAGCGTTGGCAACAGTTCCGACGTGAATGACCACACACAGTGTGCAAGTCACAACGGCGCCATGGCTGCTGGAGCGACAGTCAACGAGTCGTGTACAGCGACAGGTCGATACCTCTCCTTCAGTGTCAAGGGCGAAGCAGAGAATCCCTTGACAACCCTGTGTGAAGTCGTTGTCATTGGTCATAAATATATATGTGCGTATCCGTGGTTGTTTCACTTTGGTGAATTCACATCAAACAAATAAAAAGCATACCGTGTTCATGTTAACTGTTATACCCTTAATAAAGTGTTAACTTCATTTCGCTATTTTATTAATCAATTGTTCTTCCGTACGTCTGACTATACATTTGTGTTACGACATACAGTTGTGTTATAACTGTCCACCATTCGGTAATAAGGCGTATGCCTAGAACGAATACAGGATATCTACGAATTGTTTTAACGAAGTAAATAGTGTCTGTTATGAAGTATAATCCAATCGGGCGAGGTGATCTAATATTCACTTTCGGTTCGCATTGCGTAAATTGTCCGTTCCGTTAAGACACTCCTTGTGTTAAACACATAATTATATATAATCATATATATATATATATATTGACTATAAGGAAATATGCATATATTATATTCTGAAGAAGTTACTCGAATAAACCATTGTTATTAGAGTGAGAATTGTTAATAAAATGTAAATACTAATGTAACTGATTACTTCTCTAAAATGTCATAACGTAATAATACACGTTGGCTACATTACAACGCCAGCTCGACAAGTATACGAATTACGGCAAAGATTGTGCTTATTAGCCGTTATCGGTGTTCAACAGCGTGCCAGCGTTGTCCGTCAACAAGTTCTTGCGATGACGTCATCGGTTGTGACGCCTGCGAACAAGGCAAGAAGCAGCCGGACTGCACGCAGGGTATGTGATTGACAACAGATCCTAGATGGATGGTATTAATTAATGCATATAAAATGTATTTCCTCCTAGGTGCCGACTTCCAGGCATCTTATCCATGCTCATTCGCTTCCTTGTTTGAACTATTGACCTCAGGTGTGTTAAAACCAATGCACCAGTTATGCACAAAATGCGCGCGCGTGTGCGTGTGTGTCCGTGTGTGTGTCCGTGTGTGTGTCCGTGTGCGTGCGTGTGTGTGTGCGTGTGTGTGCGTGCGAGCGTGTGTGTGTGCGTGCGTGCGTGCGTGTGCGTACGTGCGTGCGCGCGTGTGTGTTATTGTAGTGATGTGTCTATTGTCGTAGTGTAGTGAGTAGATGTAGTGCATGCGCTTCTTACTCTTGCTTAGGCTACGACCGCCAGCTAGCTCCCTTACACGAGTGAGAATTGAGCCGAGTGCGTAACTCTCCCCTGCTGGTAAATAGCCTCTCCACAGACAAGACTGTAGCATGACCGTCTCGTGGTACACTACGGATACTGGGCACTTTGCAACCCCATGCTAATATACTAGGGATCTTGGAGAAGGACAACTCTGATTATAAACCTGGGCAGACCCAGTTCATTAGCCTTGGCAGGCAGTGAGTTTAATAGAAGCAAAACTCTGAATTTAAGCCTACGGGCCCAGGACCTCACTGTCACCGTCATAGCTTGCTAGGTCATGATAGACGAACCTTGGGTTTAAAGGGTGGGGTCAGTATTGCGCACCTTGCACTCCACGTTAAAGCTCCATTGTGCTGACGAGAAGGGCACGACAACTCCCTCAACTCAAGTGCGGCAGCGATGGGAAAGAGGCGAATACGGCAGGTGGAAGGTGCCACTGGAAGCCGCAGTCCCACTCCTGCCTACAGGCGGTTCATACGTATATGTATGAGAGGGGCCTAGAAAGGGCGGCCTAAACAAAGCTTGTCTCCAAATGTCCCAGTTGGCTCACCGCAGTCAACAGGCATCTTCGAAATGCGATCGAAACACATCAAGGGTGAAACGGCGCATCCCACTCGCCTTAGAAGATGGAACAGACTCAAACTAGCATCCTGGAACGTCAGGAAAGTGCTACATTCATTCGACCATTCGACCAAAGCACTCGACCTGAACGACGCTCTGCATTAATTGCCCACGAACTCGCTCGGCTGGATGTTGACATCGCCGCACTCAGTGAATTCCACTACTCGGAAGAAGGACGTCTGAGAGAAGGTGGCGCAGATTATACTTTCTATTGGTCTGGCAAATCAACAGAGGAGAGAAATATTTCAGGCGTTGGGTTCTTTGTTAGGGACTTCACAATTACCAAGCTTACAAACCTGCCAATCGGTCACTCTGATCGCGTCATCTCCATGCGTCTGACATTTAGTGTTCAGCAGTATGCCACTTTCTTCATTGTGTATGCTCCAACTCTCCAGCCAGATCCTGCCGGAATTTGTTTTTGTATACAGACCTATGCAGCCTTCTTCGTAACTTTCCAGCTAATGACAAAATTGTCATCCTTGCCGATTGCCATGCCAGAGTAGGCAGAAACCCAGAAATCTGGAAACGTGTACTTGGAAAAACATGGCTTTGGAAACTACAACGACAATGTATACTAGTTGAGCTATGCGCTGAACAACAGCTGGGTATCACCAACAGTGTCTTCAACAGAAAGACAGATTTAAAATCCACATGGATACATCCTCTTCAACGCCTGCCACACAGTCCATCAGTCGGCCATTGACCGCATCCTATAACATCCAGCGAAAACTGAATTGCACAAGACCCCAACACAGCAAGAGACGCTGAAAGCCACAGAAAAGTTGAAGAGTGGAAAAGTTGCATGTATTAATGGCAACTCACCTGAGATTTGTTTAAAAAAATGGACTACCAGCACGCAATATCAAACTCTACGAATTCTTCGTCTGCTGCTGGGAGCAGGGAAAACTCCCACAAGATCGCCGTGACGCAGACATCATCACCCTGGACAAGAACAAAGGGGAACATTTGGACTCCAAGTATTGCGGGAAACCCTTCTCTCCATCGACGGCAAAATAGCAAGAGTATTGCTGAACAAGCTTGTTCTCACTATTGCAGAAGAACATCTCCCAGAGAGCCAATGTGGTTTTCGGGCCAATCGGGGAACCACTGATATGGTGTTTGCCCTGAGACAGATTCAAAGAGAAATGCCGAGAGCAAAACAAAGGATTTGTCATCACCTTTGTAGATCTAACAAAAGTATTTGGCGATAGGAGCAGAAAAGGAAATGAAAATTCTTGAAAGCTAGGCTGTCCACCATAGCTCCTAGCCATAGTCGTCCAACTATATGAATATCAACTAGGCGAAAAGAAACACAGCAACATGCTCTCACGGCCCTTCAAAATAACAAATGGCGTGAAACAGGGCTGTGTTCTTGCTCCAATGCTTTTCACACTATATTTTGGCATGATGATCCAACAGATCACAGAGGACATTGATGACAAGGATTGTAATATGTTTATATTCGTTTTAGTACAAATGGCAACCTGTTCAACCTAAGACGTTTGTAAGTTCACACAAAGACCAAGGAGAAACTGATCAAGGAGCTATTGTTCGCTGATGATGCTGCCCTTGTTGCCCATACTGACTCGGCAATGCAGCGAATAACATCTTGCTTTAAGGAGTTACTCAGCTCTCCGGACTTGAAGCAGGTATGAAAAAGATTGGTGTTCTCCATCAGCCGGCGCGACAAGAAGAGTACCACCCACCAGTCAAAACCATCTCCATCGAAAAGTCAGAACTTAAAGCAGTTCAGCTACTTAGAATGCGTTATCACATCTCATGTCAAAATAGACAAAGAAGTGGACAATAGGCTAGCCAAGGCGTTAGACTATAAAAGCGTGTGCAACGCACAGTCTACCAGGCCATCAAATCCCTTGAAACCACACGATGGGCCAACATGAAAGCCAGAAAGAGAGGGCGGAAAACGGGACCCCTCTGAAATCAACAATGAACAGACCGCGCGTGCAGCTGCTGTGGAAAGACTTGCCAATCCCGGTTAAGTGTCGTCAACCATTAGCAATGACGTCCTCCTTCCTGAATCTTCGTTTGCGTAGCGTTTGCGTAGCAGAGCCATGATTATGAAGATGGTGTTTGCGCACGCGTATATATATATATATATATATATATATATATATATATATATATATATATATACACTATGCAGTTGTATGTTTTTGTTATCATTTCTTTTCATCTGCAGATTGCACCGACAAAACCTACGGAGTCAATTGCAATGAAACCTGCGGACATTGCAAGGATCAGTCGATGTGCGCAGTCACGGACGGACGTTGCCCCAACGGATGTGAAACCTGGTACATCTCAGACGTGTGTAAGACTCTGATAGGTATGTATGAAACAAGTCTACATAACATTATACTGTATTCGTGGCAGGTCGACGTAAGATCAAAAGGCCCCGCATACACTAACACATTTATTCTGACGGATGTTCACGGTGAAGCGGAACTTGTTAATTGTGTAACGGTGTTGGGCTTTCGAAGCGATTAAATGGTGTGATAACGGTGGTAAACATGTGAACATACGGAATGTTACTATTATACAATGTTTTATACCTTTTAATACATACCATATTATATATATATATATATATATATATATATATATATATATATATATATATATATATGTATATAATACACAATTTAAATAGGGGTTTGTAAAAAAACATTCAACATTTATATTCTTGCTTAACGAATCACGCAATACAAACAAACAAAAACACGCACGCACACATACTCACAACACACAAACACACAAACACACATACACACACACACACACGCACGCACGCACGCACGCACGCCTGCACACACGCACGCATGCACACACACACACACACACACACACACACACACACACACACACACACACACACACACACACACACACACTCAAACGCACTGTTGAATGTTGTTTTGTTGTTGCTTGGGTCTTACAAAATAATAGACTACCGAAATTCAGCATGTTATCTATCTACTGTTATGGTCTTGCAGCGAAACCAAAGTTTCCATCATCCATTAAGCCTAACATTGCTGATGTCACCAGTTCGTCTGTCTATGTGGGTTGGCCTAAAGCTTCGAATATATCAGCCGGTCTGGAAGGTCACTACCATTACACGTTGTGGCTACAAGCCGACGGGGAGAGAGAGAAGAACGTCACACGAGTAGAGCAGGGCGCTGGCGAACAACGGATGGAAGCTCAGATCACCGGCCTCACGTTCAACAAGAAGTATTCATTGCGAGTGGAACCTTACCGTGAACTCAATGGAAAAAGTGAAGGAGGCGCGTCTACAGGGGTCGTCACGGTCAAAACCACTTGCATAGGTATATCATATTGAAATTCACCGTTCTTTATGCTATACCATACTATTTTATATGTATATATACACATGTGTGTATGGGGTGTGGTGTTTGTATATATGTGTGTGTGTGTGTGTGTGTGTGTGTGTGTGTGTGTGTGTGTGTGTGTGTGTGTATGTGTGTGTGTGTGTGTGTGTGTGTGTGTGTGTGTGTGTGTGTGTGTGTGTGTGTGTGTGTGTGTGTATGTGCGTGTGCGTGCTTGCGTGCGTGTGCTTGCGTGCGTGTGCTTGCGTGCGTGTGCTTGCGTGCGTGTGCTTGCGTGCGTGTGCTTGCGTGCGTGTGCTTGCGTGCGTGTGATTGCGTGCGTGTGCTTGCGTGCGTGTGCTTGCTTGCGTGTGCTTGCTTGCGTGTGCTTGCTTGCGTGTGCTTGCGTGCGTGTGCTTGCGTGCGTGTGCTTGCGTGCGTGTGCTTGCGTGCGTGTGCTTGCGTGCGTGTGCTTGCGTGCGTGTGCTTGCGTGCGTGTGCGTGTGCGTGTGCGTGTGCGTGTGCGTGTGCGTGTGCGTGTGCGTGTGCGTGTGCGTGTGCGTGTGCGTGTGCGTGTGCGTGTGCGTGTGCGTGTGCGTGTGCGTGTGCGTGTGCGTGTGCGTGTGCGTGTGCGTGTGCGTGTGCGTGTGCGTGTGCGTGTGCGTGTGCGTGTGCGTGTGCGTGTGCGTGTGCGTGTGCGTGTGCGTGTGCGTGTGCGTGTGCGTGTGCGTGTGCGTGTGCGTGTGCGTGTGCTTGCGTGCGTGTGCTTGCGTGCGTGTGCTTGCGTGCGTGTGCTTGCGCGCGTGTGCGTGCGCGCGTGTGCGTGTGCGTGTGCGTGTGCGTGTGCGTGTGCGTGTGCGTGTGCGTGTGCGTGTGCGTGTGCGTGTGCGTGTGCGTGTGCGTGTGCGTGTGCGTGTGCGTGTGCGTGTGCGTGTGCGTGTGCGTGTGCGTGTGCGTGTGCGTGTGCGTGTGCGTGTGCGTGTGCGTGTGCGTGTGCGTGTGCGTGTGCGTGTGCGTGTGCGTGTGCGTGTGCGTGTGCGTGTGCGTGTGCGTGTGCGTGTGCGTGTGCGTGTGCGTGTGCGTGTGCGTGTGCGTGTGCGTGTGCGTGTGCGTGTGCGTGTGCGTGTGCGTGTGCGTGTGCGTGTGCGTGTGCGTGTGCGTGTGCGTGTGCGTGTGCGTGTGCGTGTGCGTGTGCGTGTGCGTGTGCGTGTGCGTGTGCGTGTGCGTGTGCGTGTGCGTGTGCGTGTGCGTGTGCGTGTGCGTGTGCGTGTGCGTGTGCGTGTGCGTGTGCGTGTGCGTGTGCGTGTGCGTGTGCGTGTGCGTGTGCGTGTGCGTGTGCGTGTGCGTGTGCGTGTGCGTGTGCGTGTGCGTGTGCGTGTGCGTGTGCGTGTGCGTGTGCGTGTGCGTGTGCGTGTGCGTGTGCGTGTGCGTGTGCGTGTGCGTGTGCGTGTGCGTGTGCGTGTGCGTGTGCGTGTGCGTGTGCGTGTGCGTGTGCGTGTGCGTGTGCGTGTGCGTGTGCGTGTGCGTGTGCGTGTGCGTGTGCGTGTGCGTGTGCGTGTGCGTGTGCGTGTGCGTGTGCGTGTGCGTGTGCGTGTGCGTGTGCGTGTGCGTGTGCGTGTGCGTGTGCGTGTGCGTGTGCGTGTGCGTGTGCGTGTGCGTGTGCGTGTGCGTGTGCGTGTGCGTGTGCGTGTGCGTGTGCGTGTGCGTGTGCGTGTGCGTGTGCGTGTGCGTGTGCGTGTGCGTGTGCGTGTGCGTGTGCGTGTGCGTGTGCGTGTGCGTGTGCGTGTGCGTGTGCGTGTGCGTGTGCGTGTGCGTGTGCGTGTGCGTGTGCGTGTGCGTGTGCGTGTGCGTGTGCGTGTGCGTGTGCGTGTGCGTGTGCGTGTGCGTGTGCGTGTGCGTGTGCGTGTGCGTGTGCGTGTGCGTGTGCGTGTGCGTGTGCGTGTGCGTGTGCGTGTGCGTGTGCGTGTGCGTGTGCGTGTGCGTGTGCGTGTGCGTGTGCGTGTGCGTGTGCGTGTGCGTGTGCGTGTGCGTGTGCGTGTGCGTGTGCGTGTGCGTGTGCGTGTGCGTGTGCGTGTGCGTGTGCGTGTGCGTGTGCTTGTGTGTGTGTGTGTGTGTGTGTGTGTGTGTGTGTGTGTGTGTGTGTGTGTGTGTGTGTGTGTGTGTGTGTGTGTGTGTGTGAAAATATGTATGTATGTGTATATGTATGCATGTGCGTGTTCATGTATGTATTTTGTATATATGAATGTATGTATATATGTATATATATATATATATATATATATATATATATATATATATATATAATGTAAACTAGTAAGTGTAGTGTAGCTAGTTGTTAACGACGTATACAATATTTATTTGATATTTATTTGCTACATTAACAAAGGCGTTCAGTGTAAAAATTCCAACAATGGTAATCTATGGCCGACTTCGATTGAACTACGCCAGTAAACCGAGTAACACGAGTGCCAATCGAACATCCAACATGACTTTGTTCGTGTGACCCTACTTGATATAGATAAACAAGTTGAATCTCCAAGGGCTATCGCGGGTTGCAGACGATTCACTCGAGTGACTGACATCATTAGCAGTGACAGCCAATTGGGAACGTACACAAGACATTACACAAGACATTACAATACACAATCATTTGCATATGCATTTATTATTATTATTTTTATTATTATTTTTATTATTATTATTATTGTTGTTGTTGTTGTTATTATTATTATTATTGTTGTTATTGTTATTGTTATTGTTATTGTTATTGTTATTGTTATTGTTATTGTTATTGTTATTGTTATTGTTATTGTTATTGTTATTGTTATTGTTATTGTTATTGTTATTGTTGTTGTTGTTGTTGTTGTTGTTGTTGTTGTTGTTATTATTATTATTATTATTATTATTATTATTATTATTATTATTATTATTATTATTATTATTATTATTATTATTATTATTATTATTATTATTACTATTATTACTATTATTACTATTATTACTATTATTACTATTATTACTATTATTACTATTATTACTATTATTATTATTATGATTATTATTATTACTATTATTACTATTATTATTATTACTGTTATTACTATTACTATTATTATTATTATTATTATTATTATTATTATTATTATTATTATTATTATTATTATTATTAGTATTATTAGTATTATTAGTATTATTATTATTATTAGTATTAGTATTATTAGTATTAGTGTTATTATTATTATTATTATTATTATTATTATTATTATTATTATTATTATTATTATTATTATTATTATTATTATTATTATTATTATTATTATTATTATTATTATTATTATTATTATTATTATTATTATTATTATTATTACTATTATTATTATTATTATTATTATTATTATTATTATTATTATTATTATTATGTTCAAGTCACCACATTCTATGTATTATTTAACACAATGAAGATGAACATTACAATTTCCATACTGAACATCTGATTACTTTACTTAATTTACTTACATAAGGGTTTTTCTCCGTGATCACGATCATCGCTGTTTAGTTGGATTACTGTCGTAGTACTGCGTGCACAGTGTAAATTGCCATAACTTAGATACGCGAGTAACCCGGGTAGGCCAATCGAAGTCGACCTTTATGTGTTGGTGTAATATTAGATGATGTCATCCTACAGCTCCTTCGCCTGCGGTCATACAGAGTCTGGCCCCGACGATTCCAGGACCAACGACAAACGGAAGCATCGTCGTCAATTGGCAGGTTGGCTGTGTATAAAATTAATGTACCTATGGTTGCATGTTATTTAATTTTAATGCAAACCTATTATGTATGCAATACGCAAATAACTATACAAGGATGGGAGTAAAACATAATATATATATATATATATATATATATATATATATATATATATATATATATATACAAATAATTACATATATATATAATTATATATATACGAATAATTATATATATATATATATATATATATATATATATATATACACACTCACAAATAATTTGGTAAATCTACCGCCTACTACATCCTAAAGTCTCTGTCCTGCCTGGCAGATGAAGCAGTAACAACAAGTTCGAATTCGCTTTATGTGAAATAGTGATTCGGTATATTTTCCTATGTTACTGCGAATTTCCATTGTTGTTGGTGAGCAGATATGCTATCTTTCTTTTCACTTCTAATAACAACTCTTAATTGTGGAACTCCTGCGGGTATTTTTTTACGAAACGACAGCTTCTTTACCTGTAGACGATAACTGAGAGTGGGTGCGACGCTGTGACTACTGTACGAGTGGAGTATAAAGTTGACACGTCTGACTCGTGGAAGTCCGTAGAGCCGCACAAAGTCTCTACAACTAACGTAACCATCGACGGTCTCAGCTATGAGCGGTACGAAGTGAGACTCGTCGTCATCAACAACGAAAACTTCAAATCTACCAGCGCCAGTAAATACGTCGACTTCAGGATAAGTGAGTGAACACGGTACATCTGATAAAAGCACCATCGAATCGTGATGCTTTCTTTTATATTTTTAATATATTGTTTCACTGATAATATCCTGACTTTCATGTAGCTGTTCCAGTAACTAAAACACAAAAACTGACATGTATCTTCATTATGCATGACCTATTTCACACAGTGTTTTGGTATTGTTTGGCAAAATAATCTGTTGCGTGCTTTGATTACACAGCTGGCTTTATTCTGTTTGTTGATTGTCGTGCACTATTTGTGCAACAGCAGAAGACCATTTTTGAAATTGCTGGCATTTTTATGTGAAACATGAGTTCTAGTTGAAATATTCCAAAAAACGTAGCATAAAACGTATATCCCTTTTCACAACAGTTATATCCGGAAGATTAGCTTGGTAAAAGTGGCCTCTAAATACGAGATATAGCAAAGAGAGACAGACATGGAGATGGGTCTATGCAGATGGAAATAGCTGTATGGTACGTGGGCTTGATATTCTCTGGCGCGCTGTCCAAGTCATCCCAATGTCGGCGTGGCCATCCTAAGCAGACGAAGAAGAAGATTTTGTTTTATTTGACCCATACATGATACAGTACACTCAGGTCAACAAAATAAACAAAATGATATAAATGGATTCAAATATGTCATACATGTTATAAAATGAAATACCAAAAAGAAGCGTCAGGAGACTTCTCTGAGACAGCAGTTATCGCAGTCGAGGAGCCACACAACAACAGAGGGTGGAGAAAGAAACAAAAGCATGCAAAGAGACAATCCACAGCCATCTGAACATATTCCAACAAATGCACTAAGGCGTCGAGAGAGGATAACGTGAGAGCTATTTGTGCATCCAACGTGTTCCAGCGAACGATCGCTAGAACGTCAGTACGAATGAAAGATAGATAGGAATGGTCCGGTTCTGCCCTTGATTCTTCCAAAAGACAACTCATCGCAGTCCTTCTTCCACCAACACATTATTACGGTGAACAAATCAATACCAATAGTGTTACTTATTTCATGAGTATTAGTGTGCCTCTCCTCATATAACTAGTGACCCTCATCTCGCAATTTCAGGTCCGCTTGATTAAACAAAAACTGGATGATATAACAAAAATAAAGAGGAAAACAGTAGCTTCAAGCCCATATTGTAGTTAATGTGGGAGTGGATGTTGATCGAAGATTTTTCTTTGTTCGAATCAGGCGGAAATGTTTACCCCAAACTTATATGATAGGCTGCAGATGACGGCGAAATGTAATTACGTTTTATGCTGATTTAATGTTGTCTGGAAGTATATTCCACATAATCGACACAGCGACTGAGAAAGCTCGAGTTCCAGTCTTTGTTTTGATTCTAGGAACAGCAGGTAAATTTGAGCTTGACAACCGGAGCTGTCTGTAGTGTCTTGCTGGCATGAGCGTTGAGAAGAAATATAAATGTTGTTTAGATGAAAGGACTTGGCAGATGTTTGCGCATATCTTAAATATGATGCAGAATCGCACGGGAAACGGAAACACGCTTGCAGTGAAGTATGCTTTGTGCAGTAATATAATGCGTGGCTTAGTTATACTGAGATTATGATCTAATTAATCAATGTTTTTCCAGCTCTTCCAGGATTCCATTCGTCCGTCAAGCCAGACGTTGACGATATCACCAGTTCGAATGCTACAGTCAGCTGGCCTAGAGCCACCAACGTATCGGCCGGTTTCGAAGATCGTTACCACTATCTGTTGTGGCTACAGGCCGACGGGAAGTCAGAGGAGAACGTCACACGAGTTGATCAGGTCTCGAGCGAGCAAAAGATGGAAGCTCATATCACCAGACTCACGTACAACACGAAGTATTCACTACGAGTGGAACCCTACCGTGAACTCAACGGAGAAAGCGAGCGAGGCGCATCTACAAGGGTGGTCACTTTCAAAACCGGATGCATAGGTATGTAATGCGTACGCCTCAACATTAAACCTTAACATTAAATATAAATAGATCGAACTATGATAGCACTAATGGATGTACTTTTGCTAACAGTATACGCTAGACCATTTGCCAACAGGCGCCATACTTCCAGGTCTTCTTTATCAACTAAACAAATGATGGTGGTAAGTCAATGCTGAATGCTATGCTTTATTTTTGCTTTGTGTGCAGATCTTAGTGTGACCTTCAATTGGACACAAATTAATATGTTTTGAAACCAGCATAGTGTCCATGTTTTATACAAGTAATACTGTATTGATGGTACGGAGATTATCATGACAGTTTTATACACATTACAAAAATTAATATGTCTTGTAGTAAAATTGTTTGAATACAATGAACAAAGTATATGTTGATAATGTTATGCGATGTACGTTATGACGCCACAGCATCAATACACGCGTCATAATAATTATTTGAACATGGTTTTTAATGCAATCAATACGCCACCAATATTTATATAAGGGGGCAGTTCGGGGGATTATGGTGACCCTCCATTAGGATGAGTTAGGGTGATTATGTGTCAGACCCCAACTGCTCGATGTTCCACCTCATACGATCAAAGAGTAATCATTTCGCTTGAAAACTTATAGCAAATGAAAATACGCACAGAGTATGTATTTTATCTTGCTTTGTTGCAGCTCCTTATCCTATTGTCATAGAAAGCGTGGAAACTACGACACTGACGACACAGGCACACCTTGTTGTCAACTGGCAGGTCGGTAATGCAGATATTACTAGCATTATTTTCCATTGGTTGAAAGTCTCCAAAAACACTGATAATTATGCATGTATTTAATTTAATTATAACTGTATATGTCTTACCCATGATGCGTTGCATTGCTTGTATCCATTGAACAAGTCTAAAAATGAGTCGCATCACCTTTTTGCAGCGTTATTTCTTAGAAAGAAGCCAGAGTATTACAAACATATTCCCTATCGATTATCAATTCATGCTACCTGAATATCACTGAGCTACTCTAAATATTTGGAAATATTTATTTATAATGCGCCATGTAGCCAATTAAAAACCAGCTCAACGCGTAACAATATAAATTAAATAAATACACATGTAAATATCAGCTAAATAGTTAGATTAAATGTATAGGTTAAATAAATATGCTAACATAAGTTAAATACATAACTTAATCATGATTACTCCATTACTGAAGTACAACTTACAGAAGGTGCGCGTGAAAGGTTTGTGCGTAAATGTGTGTGTTGTTCGTTTAAAGACGATAACTGAGAGTGGGTGCGACTCTGTGACTACTGTACGAGTGGAGTACAGAGTTGGGAAGACAGACTCGTGGAAGTCTGTTGAACCGGACACAGTCAGCGCAACGAGCGTGACCATCGACAGTCTCAGTGATGGACGGTACGAAGTGAGACTCGTCGTCATCAACAACGAGAAAATAACATCTACCAGCGCCAGCGAATACATCACGTTACGTTACATCACGTTACGTGAGTGAACAAAACGCATATTCACTAATGTGTGTTAGAGGAGAACATTATATCACAATTAGGTTGGGCAAAATTCAAAAATTATAACGCAGTTGGTGAATATTCTAAAGAATAGTTAGGTGTTTTATGTATTCACTCGTCGGGACTACTCCAACCGGTTTATAATTTATCCCTCACATACCTTTTTAACAGAACACCATTTAGTCTTCTCAAGGAAGAACCCATCAACGGCGCATTATACACGAAGTCCATCCATCCGTTAATATCCGCCACTGTCCAAAGCCTTGTACTCATTCTTACAATGAACTTGTCCAAGGTTCGACAAAGGAACACATGTTTTCAACCCGGGTTCACCGAAGTAAACCCCGATGTAGCTACTGCAATATTGATCTCTATGTCTTGATTAGATCTTGCGTCATTTGTTTTAGGTGTTCTAAGGTATTTGACCTAACAATTTCCTATACTTATCCGCCTATATTTACTGCTACTTCTTCGTTGTCATTAGATGAATAGTCAAAATTAGTAGGCCAAATAATGTTCTTCAACGCAAATAACATGGATATAGGAACAGAGTGCGTGTAATTAATATTCCTTGGAGCTCGTCCCGAAACAAAACATGAACAAGATATGAACTGAGACATATCGTGAAGAAAACATCACAATCAGCACATGTACCGGTGTAGAACAGTGACGAATAGAGAGAACCAGAATAAGAGGGAGGACTAGTGCATCAAATATCATGCAAGAGCTGTGGTGCAAAGTACGTTGGAGAGACAGGAAGATTGTTCAAAACGAGATGCGAGAACAGACGTAGACAACACATAAACAGAAGACACAGGAGGAGCGAAAAACAAAACATATATGTCCATCATAAACAATTCACGGACCAAGTAACAACATGAACATATAATTGAGTATGATGAAATGAAAACAAAATGGACGCAGTAACATCGGATGATACGACACATACTATAGCTATGGTAAGAAACACGCAATCAACAGGGACGACCTTTCTCATGTGTTCGGCGACTTCATTAGGCGCAATTACTGATGAATTCGGTGTGATATATATTTGTTTTCTAACTTTCTAACTACCGTTCACTAGAAATGCATGCATGCCAATAAAACAGTCTGGATGAATGTTAAAGACGAACATTGTCATAGGCGTGGTCCGAATTTACAAGGTAACTCAAAATGTTAAAGACGAACATTGTCATAGGCGTGGTCCGAATTTACAAGGTAACTCAAGATTTGTATAATATCATAATTGATGGGATTTTGGGTGGGGCTCGCGACATGTTTAGCCGCAGTACTTCGGCAAGGCGTTGTACTTGGAAATGTGTGGTCAGCCTT
>CBDHHR010000022.1:5000-7500 GCA_965263245.1 Metamycoplasmataceae bacterium
AAAGCGATAATGACATTTACAAACTGAACGGGTTTATTGCTATCACTGAAAAACTGACGAGTATTGTGACTGCGGAGTAAAATTACGGTTACCCGTGTTGATTCAAAGATCCGAGGAGGACATCTGCCACATGGAAATGATCTGTGGGGGTCTCTCCCCACGAGTACATCTTAATTACGGAGGTTGCGAAACATGTCCAGCAACAACATTCCCTCGAATTTGCGATTCTTAACCGCGGCAATTCAAACTGCCCTCGTTTATTTATGTCATGCCTTTATATTTTACACATATTATCAGTTGTAAGCCAGTTAATATAAGACGTGGGTTGCAAAGTCAGTCCCTCGACTGAATTCTGCATAGCATCCACACAAATTAAGTACTGCCGTTATAAATCAAGATAAATGCACCAAATTGACAGTACATAACGTTATTAGCATGTAAAACTGTGGTTTATAATTAAATTCATATTAGACACATTAGGCATACATATTCGTAACATAAGTGTGTATATGCACGTTGTGTGTATGGAAGTAAGTCAAGTACGTCACGTACATATTCGTAACATAAGTGTGTATATGCACGTTGTGTGTATGGAAGTAAGTCATGTACGTCACGTACATATTCGTAACATAAGTGTGTATATGCACGTTGTGTGTATGGAAGTAAGTCATGTACGTCACGTACATATTCCTAACATAAGTGTGTATATGCACGTTGTGTATATGGAAGTAAGTCAAGTACGTCACGTACATATTCGTAACATAAGTGTGTATATGCACGTTGTGTGTATGGAAGTAAGTCATGTACGTCACGTACATATTCGTAACATAAGTGTGTATATGCACGTTGTGTATATGGAAGTAAGTCAAGTACGTCACGTACATATTCGTAACATAAGTGTGTATATGCACGTTGTGTATATGGAAGTAAGTCAAGTACGTCACGTACATATTCGTAACATAAGTGTGTATATGCACGTTGTGTGTATGGAAGTAAGTCATGTACGTCACGTACATATTCGTAACATAAGTGTGTATATGCACGTTTGTGTATGGAAGTAAGTCATGTACGTCACGTACATATTCGTAACATAAGTGTGTATATGCACGTTGTGTATATGGAAATAAGTCGAGTACGTCACGTACATATTCGTAACATAAGTGTGTATATGCACGTTGTGTGTATGGAAGTAAGTCATGTACGTCACGTACATATTCGTAACATAAGTGTGTATATGCACGTTGTGTATATGGAAATAAGTCAAGTACGTCACGTACATATGATGCACATTGACGCACGCGACATCTCTAAAGGATACGGATCGATAGAACGTGATCAATCATTTTGAGTACGTCTACAAATACAAATCCAAGCCCTTTCATCTGTAGGCGGAACACAGACGCCCAGCATCTGATCCACCTTATAATAGCGTCCTTGATTTCGTTAGTGAATTTCACTAATGGACCGACAATGGACAACACACAGGAAACATCGCGGGGATTCAGCTTGTCTTAAATTTGTGATGGCCGAAGAAAGACTCCAGCCCGATTTGGGATCGCAACGGCGTTTTTAATTCCGCCTCTTGAAGCAGGTGGCAGCTGATGAAGCCATCGCAAGTCTAGGGATATCATAAGTCTCTCCCTGCTGGCCATCGCGACAGATGATGACATCAGTGTAGCCGTAGGGTATTGTCCATACGCTTTGCTCGTCGGTGATATATTAGTCCAATTTGAGCTGAAGAGCCTCTCCCGCAGTTGACACAGAAGACGTTAGGGGCAGAAGCATCAAGAAAGCCACGGCGGAGATTGTGATCATTTTTGTATTTTTGTGATATCTTTTCTTCGATATAACTATTTCCTTTGTGAATGGCCTGCCTCCACCGTTGTCGATCTTATGCAAGAGTCACCCAGGTGACTACGGCGATGTGTGTAGCCTTTAGGTGTCGTTTGACTACATCTTTGTATCGCAGCCGTTTTCCATCATGAAGACGTTTCCCTTTGGCCAGTTCCTCATAGAACACAGCCTTTGGAACTCTGCTGTCATTCATACGGGTATCATAAGTAAAACAATGCTCACACTTTGATCAAATGGACGGATCAGAATATCCGTAGTGTTATACGAATGCGCTTGAGTCATAATTTGAACATGATAATCTAGTAATATATTCGATATCACGAAGTGCAGCAAAATCTTGAATAGTTCACCACGTAGGTATGCTACAGATATTGTTGACTACGACAGATCTTTACAATGATGTTGCGTAAATATATGACACCTCGCAGAATTCGTACCTGTGGATAGCTGATTAGCACTGATTTCCCAACTGTTCTCACGGTGTAATTGTGCGCTGTAAATCGTATTATTTGTTGATCAGCTGCGGCTCGTTAGTTTTACGTGGCGTCCCGGAAGAGACCAAGATGACGCAAACGTGTCACACAGAAGACGAGAATCATTCCCGGCCATACGGAAAGACACGCTCTTATATTCAATAGATGACATC
>CBDHHR010000023.1:0-7620 GCA_965263245.1 Metamycoplasmataceae bacterium
ATATATATATATAACACGATTGATGTGATTGAAGATATCGATGGCGCCCCAGTGAGAACATTACAATTGAGTCGGGTACAAGTTGGGTCCAACTGTCTCTGTCCTGCCAGGTGGACGTAGAGGGCAGTCCTAATATTAACCTTCCCCTATCACCACGCAGCCTCATCGGACACCCCGTTCGGGTTGCGACCCGGGTGACAGGGTTAATTACCCATTAGCCCAGAAGCTATTGCTGAAACAACATCGGCGGATGACACGCAGCCACGTGCCCCGTCGTTGGCAACTGCTGGAGACTACAGTATCCATGCTGACATCGAACCTTTCCGTAGCTGTGGTACCCAGGAGGCTGGGGAAGGCTGAGTGGGTGTGGTAGGCCTAGTTCATGTCTGGTCTTTACGGGCGACGGACACAACAAGTTCGTGCGTTGTACGACACAACACATCGCTACCGGTTGTGTGCCAGGAAGTCGTCCCTGCAAGGTAAATGTAATTCTAGTTGTAGTTGATCTGTAGTCTTTTTTACGCGTCCCGGCCAGTGTGGGAGCATATCACGTCAGCTTCGTTTGTCCCCGGCAGCAGTAGTTTGTGTAGAGTCGGGATGTTTTCATTATCTTCTTTTTTCGTTCTGCACCTCCCAAAAAGCCATAATATGAAGCATGTTCTCCACCTTGTGGACAAGTCAGCGCGGTGCATCCCATCCAACAATCATGGCGTAGATGGCCGATGGATGGCCGTATGTTTGTTTCAGCAATTTTTTATTATTATGTAGGTTATATTGTAGTGAAATGTATCACACACGGTAAATATGTAAATATCGTGCACACATTAATAATTTATGCAACGAAATTTGATTTTTGCTAAAGGCATTTCCTTCTTTATGAAAGACCCAGTTATAGCCGCCTATTCATATTCATCTCAGCTATTCTGGGTGTTCGCTATGAAATAGATACGTCGTAACTGCAACAGCTGCAAATAGATTGGTCTGGGGAAATGTGGATGAGCAGCATTCACGAGCTCAGAATGATCCCAGGCAGTGAGCCACCCGTGCTGTGAATACAGACCTCCACACGGGGTATCGATCTGCACCGACGAACCAAACAATCGATGGTAAAAAATCGTCATTGCGAGATAATGGTGGATAGACAGGCATATACACATGCTCATAGGCGCTAAATAGTACGCACATAGTCTTGCACGCACGTACGCACGCACGCACGCGCACACACTCACTCATTCTCTCTCACACACACACGCGCGCGCACACACACACACACACACACACACACACACACACACACACACACACACACACACACACACACACACACACATACACATGCACGCACACCATACATACGCCACACACACCACACACGCACGCATGCACGCACACACGCGCGCACACGCACGCACACACACACACACACACACACACACACACACACACACATACACTGATAAATATGGGTGTCTTGTAGTCTTGCATGCACGCACGCACGCACGCGCGCACACACACACACACGTACGTGCGTACGTACACACACACACACTCACTTACTCACTCACTCAATCTCTGTCACACACACGCGCGCACGCACGCACACACACCACACGCACGCACGCACGCATGCGCGTGCACACACACACACACGCACACATACATGCACGCACGCACGCACACACGCACGCACGCACGCACACACACGCACGCACGCACGCACGCACGCACACACACACACACACACACACACACACACACACACACACACACACATAAATATGGTTGTCTTGTAAAGAATGTCACTTGCCAGATCCTGTTAATTGCTAAGCAACCCAGCTGTCGTGAATTACAACCCATTGTTCGTCAGTGTAAACGCATTCGTCACTCAAATAGCTAAAGATAAGTATACTTAACCCTTTGCGGAGGTAAACGTTAAACATTATTGTATCTAATAATCTATACATAAATAATGAGCGTTTTCAGCTTCGCTCGACCGTGAAGTAGCACAGTACAGCGCGCTCTAGCGTGACGTCTTTTTACGATAATGTTTTGGTTACGTCAGTCACAACAAAATTGTTACTCGACACTAACTCGGTCCAGTTCCAACTCGACCATCCGTCCTCTATTCTGCATACCGCAGGTCCATCAACCTGCCTGTTAAGTCGCTGATCGACGCAAATTGTGTCGCAGGAAAGTCACAAGTGCTATCATGACAGTTTTATGTCGCTGTTTTCACACGCCATACGGCCACAGTGTCCCTTCGAGTGGTTACGTAAATAGAGATGTCTTAACACTGCAAACAATCATAAGCCTACTTATGAATGCCAAAAGTGTTGAGTTCGTGTCAACTCCGGATGTGGTTATGAATAATAGATCGTGCTGCTAACTAGGTCATGTCATTGTTAAACCCGCAGTTAATAATATTATAGACATGGGTTTGTTGGCAACGTTACGAGGATAACATCGGATTGAATGTTTATAAAACAGAAATAAGTGTTATTGGGGGTACAAACTGTCTAGGGTAAACAATATTTCGTCGGACAAATTACATGGACGTCGTACTTTGGACGTAGTACTAGAAACGTTGTGAGTACGATACTAATGCTACAAGGTAGGTGACATGTAGAACACGGGCGAGGTCGGATGTGTGCCATATATCATAGGCGTATTTTTAAGTATCTTTACTGTTATCACCATTTCAATGGTATTACTGATTTAATATATACTAATTAATATTACTCACAGCAGCGAGACAGCGAGCTAATGTACGGGTTGTCACTTCTACCGGGTATGCCAGCGCTCTGAATAAGAAAATCAGGACCGGACAGATATTGTATTTGGTATAACACGTGGCTGTCAACAGTGAGGATGGTGTCTGTCGCGGATCTGGACCACGTTAATGATAGACAGATATTAGACACGCCTCAATTTCGGACGTAAAAGAACCACCGAGGACGGCAAGCACATTCAGTCACTTCAGTGTCACATCAGTGCCACCTCAGTGTCACGTCAATGTCACTTCAGGAAGGCCTATTTGGCAGCACTGTCCTGAAAAGACTGACCAGATGAATGACACTTCATAACACCGCAATGTTGTAACCACACAATAATACAGACACCCAGCCTTGTCAGTCAACAGAGCGGTGTTGAGTGCTGGAAGCAACTGGGAAACTGAGAAACACGTGGGCCCGTATTAATGTGACAAATAAGTAGTGTGTGAATAAAACAGTTAGGTGATACCATTATGTGGTTACTTACTCACGCAGTTAGGTGATACCATTATGTAGTTACTTACTCACGCAGTTAGGTGATACCATTATGTAGTTACTTATTCACGCAGTTAGGTGATACCATTATGTAGTTACTTACTCACGCAGTTAGCTGATACCATTATGTAGTTACTTGGTCACGCAGTTAGGTGATACCATTATGTAGTTACTTGGTCACGCAGTTAGGTGATACCATTATGTAGTTACTTGGTCACGCAGTTAGGTGATACCATTATGTAGTTACTTACTCACGCAGTTAGGTGATACCATTATGTAGTTACTTGGTCACGCAGTTAGGTGATACCATTATGTAGTTACTTACTCACGCAGTTAGGTGATACCATTATGTAGTTACTTAGTCACGCAGTTAGGTGATACCATTATGTAGTTACTTACTCACGCAGTTAGGTGATACCATTATGTAGTTACTTAGTCACGCAGTTAGGTGATACCATTATGTAGTTACTTACTCACGCAGTTAGGTGATACCATTATGTAGTTACTTAGTCACGCAGTTAGGTGATACCATTATGTAGTTACTTAGTCACGCAGTTAGGTGATACCATTATGTAGTTACTTATTCACGCAGTTAGGTGATACCATTATGTAGTTACTTATTCACGCAGTTAGGTGATACCATTATGTAGTTACTTACTCACGCAGTTAGGTGATACCATTATGTAGTTACTTACTCACGCAGTTAGGTGATACCATTATGTAGTTACTTAGTCACGCAGTTAGGTGATACCATTATGTAGTTACTTACTCACGCAGTTAGGTGATACCATTATGTAGTTACTTAGTCACGCAGTTAGGTGATACCATTATGTAGTTACTTAGTCACGCAGTTAGGTGATACCATTATGTAGTTACTTATTCACGCAGTTAGGTGATACCATTATGTAGTTACTTATTCACGCAGTTAGGTGATACCATTATGTAGTTACTTAGTCACGCAGTTAGGTGATACCATTATGTAGTTACTTACTCACGCAGTTAGGTGATACCATTATGTAGTTACTTATTCACGCAGTTAGGTGATACCATTATGTAGTTACTTATTCACGCAGTTAGGTGATACCATTATGTAGTTACTTATTCACGCAGTTAGGTGATACCATTATGTAGTTACTTAGCCACGCAGTTAGGTGATACCATTATGTAGTTACTTATTCACGCAGTTAGGTGATACCATTATGTAGTTACTTAGTCACGCAGTTAGGTGATACCATTATATAGTTACTTGGTCACGCAGTTAGGTGATACCATTATGTAGTTACTTACTCACGCAGTTAGGTGACACCATTATGTAGTTACTTAGTCACGCAGTTAGGTGATACCATTATGTAGTTACTTAGTCACGCAGTTAGGTGATACCATTATGTAGTTACTTATTCACGCAGTTAGGTGATACCATTATGTAGTTACTTAGTCACGCAGTTAGGTGATACCATTATGTAGTTACTTATTCACGCAGTTAGGTTATACCATTATGTAGTTACTTAGTCACGCAGTTAGGTGATACCATTATGTAGTTACTTATTCACGCAGTTAGGTGATACCATTATGTAGTTACTTATTCACGCAGTTAGGTGATACCATTATGTAGTTACTTAGTCACGCAGTTAGGTGATACCATTATGTAGTTACTTACTCACGCAGTTAGGTGATACCATTATGTAGTTACTTATTCACGCAGTTAGGTGATACCATTATGTAGTTACTTATTCACGCAGTTAGGTGATACCATTATGTAGTTACTTACTCACGCAGTTAGGTGATACCATTATGTAGTTACTTATTCACGCAGTTAGGTGATACCATTATGTAGTTACTTACTCACGCAGTTAGGTGATACCATTATGTAGTTACTTGTTCACGCAGTTAGGTGATACCATTATGTAGTTACTTATTCACGCAGTTAGGTGATACCATTATGTAGTTACTTATTCACGCAGTTAGGTGATACCATTATGTAGTTACTTAGTCACGCAGTTAGGTGACACCATTATGTAGTTACTTATTCACGCAGTTAAGTGACACCATTATGTAGTTACTTAGTCACGCAGTTAGGTGATACCATTATGTAGCTACTTAGTCACGCAGTTAGGTGATACCATTATGTAGTTACTTATTCACGCAGTTAGGTGATACCATTATGTAGTTACTTAGTCACGCAGTTAGGTGATACCATTATGTAGTTACTTACTCACGCAGTTAGGTGATACCATTATGTAGTTACTTATTCACGCAGTTAGGTGATACCATTATGTAGTTACTTATTCACGCAGTTAGGTGATACCATTATGTAGTTACTTATTCACGCAGTTAGGTGATACCATTATGTAGTTACTTATTCACGCAGTTAGGTGATACCATTATGTAGTTACTTATTCACGCAGTTAGGTGATACCATTATGTAGTTACTTAGTCACGCAGTTAGGTGATACCATTATGTAGTTACTTACTCACGCAGTTAGGTGATACCATTATGTAGTTACTTATTCACGCAGTTAGGTGATACCATTATGTAGTTACTTGGTCACGCAGTTAGGTGATACCATTATGTAGTTACTTATTCACGCAGTTAGGTGATACCATTATGTAGTTACTTACTCACGCAGTTAGGTGATACCATTATGTAGTTACTTACTCACGCAGTTAGGTGATACCATTATGTAGTTACTTAGTCACGCAGTTAGGTGATACCATTATGTAGTTACTTACTCACGCAGTTAGGTGATACCATTATGTAGTTACTTAGTCACGCAGTTAGGTGATACCATTATGTAGTTACTTAGTCACGCAGTTAGGTGATACCATTATGTAGTTACTTATTCACGCAGTTAGGTGATACCATTATGTAGTTACTTATTCACGCAGTTAGGTGATACCATTATGTAGTTACTTACTCACGCAGTTAGGTGATACCATTATGTAGTTACTTACTCACGCAGTTAGGTGATACCATTATGTAGTTACTTAGTCACGCAGTTAGGTGATACCATTATGTAGTTACTTACTCACGCAGTTAGGTGATACCATTATGTAGTTACTTACTCACGCAGTTAGGTGATACCATTATGTAGTTACTTAGTCACGCAGTTAGGTGATACCATTATGTAGTTACTTATTCACGCAGTTAGGTGATACCATTATGTAGTTACTTATTCACGCAGTTAGGTGATACCATTATGTAGTTACTTAGTCACGCAGTTAGGTGATACCATTATGTAGTTACTTACTCACGCAGTTAGGTGATACCATTATGTAGTTACTTATTCACGCAGTTAGGTGATACCATTATGTAGTTACTTATTCACGCAGTTAGGTGATACCATTATGTAGTTACTTATTCACGCAGTTAGGTGATACCATTATGTAGTTACTTAGCCACGCAGTTAGGTGATACCATTATGTAGTTACTTATTCACGCAGTTAGGTGATACCATTATGTAGTTACTTAGTCACGCAGTTAGGTGATACCATTATGTAGTTACTTGGTCACGCAGTTAGGTGATACCATTATGTAGTTACTTACTCACGCAGTTAGGTGACACCATTATGTAGTTACTTAGTCACGCAGTTAGGTGACACCATTATGTAGTTACTTAGTCACGCAGTTAGGTGATACCATTATGTAGTTACTTATTCACGCAGTTAGGTGATACCATTATGTAGTTACTTAGTCACGCAGTTAGGTGATACCATTATGTATTTACTTATTCACGCAGTTAGGTTATACCATTATGTAGTTACTTAGTCACGCAGTTAGGTGATACCATTATGTAGTTACTTATTCACGCAGTTAGGTGATACCATTATGTAGTTACTTATTCACGCAGTTAGGTGATACCATTATGTAGTTACTTAGTCACGCAGTTAGGTGATACCATTATGTAGTTACTTACTCACGCAGTTAGGTGATACCATTATGTAGTTACTTATTCACGCAGTTAGGTGATACCATTATGTAGTTACTTATTCACGCAGTTAGGTGATACCATTATGTAGTTACTTACTCACGCAGTTAGGTGATACCATTATGTAGTTACTTACTCACGCAGTTAGGTGATACCATTATGTAGTTACTTGTTCACGCAGTTAGGTGATACCATTATGTAGTTACTTGTTCACGCAGTTAGGTGATACCATTATGTAGTTACTTATTCACGCAGTTAGGTGATACCATTATGTAGTTACTTATTCACGCAGTTAGGTGATACCATTATGTAGTTACTTAGTCACGCAGTTAGGTGACACCATTATGTAGTTACTTATTCACGCAGTTAGGTGACACCATTATGTAGTTACTTATTCACGCAGTTAGGTGATACCATTATGTAGCTAC
>CBDHHR010000024.1:0-2500 GCA_965263245.1 Metamycoplasmataceae bacterium
TTATTATCAATAATGTGACAACATAGTATTCTTTACAATGTATCGTAGCTTATTTGATGAACTATCATACGTGATATAGCGAAAATGCGCGACGAAAATATCGATTTGTACAGTTTTTGAAAAATAAAAATAAATCCATTTCTTCTGTCATGAGTGATCATAGTATTTCTAGGCACGGACTGTTTCTGATTTAATGATTCCGGAATATCGGCGAGATCGGCCTTGACCCCCTACTACCAAGGGCTTCTTGTTTATTTAACCTCGCGAAAGTACTTGACATTTTTTCCAATTTGTATGCTGTTTTAAATTAAATGTCAGTGCGTGGTTACCCACGAAAATGTACCACCGAGCAGAAGAGCGACGACACCAACCGTGCATAAAGGTGTACCTTGGAAAGATGGTGCATTTGTGGTTTGGAACGAAATAATCGGCCGGCATGGCAAAGACGATGTAACGTTCGCCTACTGAAACTCGCGGTCAAGTGTCTTTTTGACAGGCTAGTAAATCCTGTTTATTTAACTTCCACGATTAACACATAGTTTAGTCATATGACCATAAAGATTATGTGATGTGGCGGTATTCGCCTATGCCGCCTATGCCTTGTACTAATAGTCGCTACTCCTGTCCTTCGGTCCGGATTTGTCTTCGCTAATAAGTAACTAATTCGCTAGAGGCAGTGCCAATGCAGAGTCATAATTAATTAATGGACTAACATAGCCATACCGTAGACTATTCGCGCAGTTTTAAGGTCCATGATAAGATGCATATGTTCCCCTCACAAGAGACAACTATGTTGCTACTTTTACTAGTATATTAATATTTAAATACATACATGTTTCATATTTTCTGAAAGTTTCGTCGTCAAACACAGTATGCAGCATGCATAGCTTTCATCTCAGGTAAACATATGTTGTAGTACACATTACTCTGTCAACAAACCTTTTATAAAAATATACATGTATACACTACAATCAGTAAAAACTACAGGTGTAAGTCATTTGTGAATGCAAGGGGCCTGTCCCTCTGGGGATGTGCCTCAAAGACAGTAGTAATTTGTCATACATAATACATATGTGCCCTCAGAGTGTTTGAAATATGCTAGAAGGTGATGTGGCTGAAGGTATGGTGCTGCGGTATTGACAACACTTAGGCTACACCATCGTCTGATATCCCCTATCACTTCGACAGAGGCACGAAGGAATTCATTTTCATAATTTTTTGGGGCCGCCCGATGTTTCTGAAACATCACTTTATATGGTCCTGCCTTGGTTGTACCAACCCTAGTGGTTGGGTTGTTTTGTTCAAACGCGGCGACCCTACCCGAATTTGGAGGCCGTGACCTAGGTGGGGGTGCTGGCGTGATACCAACCCCTCTGACATTTTGTGAGCGAACATTCCTACCATTTGAGTTTGTGAAAAAAGGGGTTTACCACTGAACTTTGCCCCATTGCCAGAGTGGCTATTTGTACCATGTACGTCCGCATATGGGGTGTGTGTTAGAATTATTGTTTGTATGTGCATTAATCAATTAAAATTAATCAATGCATGTTATGTATGTATGTATGTATGTATGTATGTATGTATGTATGTATGTATGTATGTATGTATGTATGTATGTATGTATGTATGTATGTATGTATGTATGTATGTATGTATGTATGTATGTATGTATGTATGTATGTATGTATGTATGTATGTATGTATGTATGTATGTATGTGCATGCATGCATGTACGTGTGTATATGACTATATAGTATGTGTTGATGTGACAGAGAGCGAGAGAGAGATAAACAAATTAGTAAATTCCCAAACATGACATCACTGAGAACTATACCATATTCCGCGTGCCATTTTTATACGCATACACATTATTCGTTGAACTATTTACTATATACTATGCATGATAGGGCACCATGGTTTGGTTTTGCTTAGAAATATCTACCAATTAAGTCAATCGGAATAATTGTAATATTTAAACTGATTAGACAAGAACTAGTAAACGTGAAAACGTTGAAAGTTAAATAAAAAAGTCGATTCACAATGTTTCATCATACCGATTCAGGAATCCAACAAAATCGTATATATTAATAAAGATTTGATGTAAATTAGGAGGTATCTACCAACATCAACATTTTACACAGCACTTGCTAAGCTGCGATCTGTCATCGGTAAAGCAATTTTTACGTGGCTCAACATTCAATCAGGCATATTTATTATCACTAATGCGACAACATATGATTATTTATTTTGTCGTAGTTTATTTGGTGAACTATCATATGTGATGTAGCGAACATGCGCAACGAAAATATCAAGTCTGCGAGTATTTGTACACTTGTGGAAAATAATTTAATTTGTTCTTCGTCATTATGCACTTATGTAGCCAATAAATAAAATAATAACATATCAATAATCAATCACATAGGCATTTCATACGAACATCATCATCATCATGATGTCGGTCGCGAAGCGACAATGACTGCTTCCACCACTTGACTAATGC
>CBDHHR010000024.1:7500-12500 GCA_965263245.1 Metamycoplasmataceae bacterium
GTGTGTGTGTGTGTATGTGATAAAATCTGGTATGAGCGACCATAGTTTTCCACACATTTAGCGAAAATGCGCGCCAACAACGTCAAATCTGTGAGTACAGTTTTGGAAAAATATATCAATTTTCTTTCTTCTTCATTATAAACTCATGTGACCAATAAAGATGACAATGTAGTAATCATAAATCACATAGGCATTTTATATGAACATATATACACAGACACATACTCAAGCACACAAGCACGCACACACGCACGCACGCACGCACGCAAACACACATACACACCCGCACACACACATGCACACGCACACACACACACAAACACACACACACACATACACACACACACACACACACACACACACACACACACACACACACACACACACACACACACACACACATACACATACACATACACATACACATACACATACACATAAACATACACATACACATACACATACACATACACATACACATACATACATATACACACATAGTAGTTCTACCGCCCGCCCGCCCGCCCGCCCACCGGCCCGCCCGCCGGCCCGCCCATCCACCCGCGCGTGGGGTGCGTGTTAGTATTATTGTTTGTATGTGCATTAATGGATTAATATGAATCAATGCATATTCTCATATATGTATGCATGTATGTATGTGTGTGTGTGCGTATGCGTATGTGTGTGTGTGTGTGTTTGTGTGTGCGTGCGTGCGTGCGTGCGTGCGTATGAATGTATGTATGTATGTATGTATGTATGTATGTATGTATGTATGTATGTATGTATGTATGTATGTATGTATGTATGTATGTATGTATGTATGTATGTATGTATGTATGTATGTATGTATGTATGTATGTATGTATGTATGTATGTATGTATGTATGTATGTATGTATGTATGTATGTATGTATGTATGTATGTATGTATGTATGTATGTATGTATGTATGTATGTATGTATGTATGTATGTATGTATGTATGTATGTATGTATGTATGTATGTATGTATGTATGTATGTATGTATGTATGTATGTATGTATGTATGTATGTATGTATGTATGTATGTATGTATGTATGTATGTATGTATGTATGTATGTATGTATGTATGTATGTATGTATGTATGTATGTATGTATGTATGTATGTATGTATGTATGTATGTATGTATGTATGTATGTATGTATGTATGTATGTATGTATGTATGTATGTATGTATGTATGTATGTATGTATGTATGTATGTATGTATGTATGTATGTATGTATGTATGTATGTATGTATGTATGTATGTATGTATGTATGTATGTATGTATGTATGTATGTATGTATGTATGTATGTATGTATGTATGCATGCATGCATGCATGTATGTGTGTATATGACTATATAGTATGTGTTGATGTGACAGAGAGCGAGAGAGAGATAAACAAATTAGTAAATTCCCAAACATGACATCACTGAGAACTATACCATATTCCGCGTGCCATTTTTATACGCATACACATTATTCGTTGAACAATTTACTATATACTATGCATGATAGGGCACCATGGTTTGGTTTTGCTTAGAAATATCTACCAATTAAGTCAATCGGAATAATTGTAATATTTAAACTGATTAGACAAGAACTAGTAAACGTGAAAACGTTGAAAGTTAAATAAAAAAGTCGATTCACAATGTTTCATCATACCGATTCAGGAATCCAACAAAATCGTATATATTAATAAAGATTTGATGTAAATTAGGAGGTATCTACCAACATCAACATTTTACACAGCACTTGCTAAGCTGCGATCTGTCATCGGTAAAGCAATTTTTACGTGGCTCAACATTCAATCAGGCATATTTATTATCACTAATGCGACAACATATGATTATTTATTTTGTCGTAGTTTATTTGATGAACTATCATATGTGACGTAGCGAACATGCGCAACGAAAATATCAAGTCTGCGAGTATTTGTACACTTGTGGAAAATAATTTAATTTGTTCTTCGTCATTATGCACTTATGTAGCCAATAAATAAAATAATAACATATCAATAATCAATCACATAGGCATTTCATACGAACATCATCATCATCATGCTGTCGGTCGCGAAGCGACAATGACTGCTTCCACCACTTGACTAATGCTCTCCATTTATCTCTCTGCTGTGAGAGTGATATCCATGTGTCGGTCTTTATGTCTCTCAGTTTCAGGTTTCTGTAGATGGTATCCTTGAACCGGAGACGAGGGCGCCCTCTCTTTCTGTGACCAAAAGACAGTTGAGAGTAGAGAACATGCTTTGGTAGCCTGTCTGGTGACATCCTCATGAGGTGTCCAGTCCACCGGAGATTCTTTCTGATCAGAAGATCTTCCATAGATGGCAGCCCTGTCCGTTCGAGTATTTCCTTGTTTGTCACTGTCCATTAAGGTTATCCTTATGATCGAACGCAGATGGCGCATCATGAAGGCGTGCAGCTTTTTCACCTGTCGTCTGTACACTGTCCATGCCTCGGCTCCATATAGGAGGGTGGACAGCACGATTGCACGGTATATCGTGCCTTTAACACGCATGGACGCATAGTGGTTGTTCCAGAGTCTCTGGCGTAGTCGACCGATAGATGCACTGGCCTTGGCCATCCTACACTGTATTTCATCATCAATGCATCCATTACTTGATATAGTGCTTGCGAGGAAGGTGAATTCCAGAACAGAGTTCAGATTGTTTCCATCAACCATGATATCCTCCTCTCGGGTTATCGTAGAATTGGGTTGGTACAGCACCTCGGGTTTCTTGGTGTTAATCTTCAGGCCGAACTTCTTTGTCGCATCGGAGAAAGCATCCACTATTTGTAGCAAAATATCTTATCCGCGGTGCTCCGGTTACCTCTGAAGCCACATTGTGTCTCCGGAACTAGCTCTGGTGTTATGTGGGTAGATCGTCTGCTGAGCATTGACTCGCATTGAAGTCTCCTATTAGCAGTAGCTTATTTGTACGAGGGATGATGCCACTGAGCACACTTGCTGGCTGTTGTAGAAGGCCTCCTTGTTTTCATCTGGGTTTGTCATTGTTGGAGCGTAAACGCTGATAATTGTAGAATAGTTGTCCTTGCTCAGAGGTTGTCTCATCGTCATGATTCTGTCACTTACTGGCCGTGGCATTTCTATCAGCTTTGTGACGATATTCTTTTTGAAAGCAAAGCCCACTCCGGCCTCCCTTCTTTCTCCTTTGGGTTTGCCACTCCAGAAGAAAGAGTATTCCTAGTCATTGAGACTACCAGACTAAGAGAACCTTGTTTCACATTGGGCGTCGATGTTGTATTTGGCAAATTCCATTGTTTCTAGTGCCGTACGTCTTGGCTGGGGGTTGGAGTTCGTGGACACAGTCGTCCACGTGCTCTGTCACGTGTGGTGGTGGACAGCAACAGCTAACCCGAACGTGCACCAATCCGGAACCCAGACATGGAGGCGACGCTTGTTCTGGGAAGGACAGTGATTCGAGGACTTGTAATAGCAATCCCTGCTCAGGTAAGTTAAATGATGTGTGTGTGTGTGTGTGTGTGTGTGTGTGTGTGTGTGTGTGTGTGTGTGTGTTTGTGTGTATGTGATAAAATCTGGTATGAGCGACCATAGTTTTCCACACATTTAGCGAAAATGCGCGCCAACAACGTCAAATCTGTGAGTACAGTTTTGGAAAAATATATCAATTTTCTTTCTTCTTCATTATAAACTCATGTGACCAATAAAGATGACAATGTAGTAATCATAAATCACATAGGCATTTTATATGAACATATATACACAGACACATACTCAAGCACACAAGCACGCACACACGCACGCACGCACGCACGCAAACACACATACACACCCGCACACACACATGCACACGCACACACACACACAAACACACACACACACATACACACACACACACACACACCCACACACACACACACACACACACACACACACACACACACACACACAACACACATACACATACACATACACATACACATACACATACACATACATAAACATACACATACACATACACATACACATACACATACACATATACATATACACACATAGTAGTTCTACCGCCCGCCCGCCCGCCCGCCCACCGGCCCGCCCGCCGGCCCGCCCATCCACCCGCGCGTGGGGTGCGTGTTAGTATTATTGTTTGTATGTGCATTAATGGATTAATATGAATCAATGCATATTCTCATATATGTATGCATGTATGTATGTGTGTGTGTGCGTATGCGTATGTGTGTGTGTGTGTGTTTGTGTGTGCGTGCGTGCGTGCGTGCGTGCGTGCGTGCGTGCGAATGTATGTATGTATGTATGTATGTATGTATGTATGTATGTATGTATGTATGTATGTATGTATGTATGTATGTATGTATGTATGTATGTATGTATGTATGTATGTATGTATGTATGTATGTATGTATGTATGTATGTATGTATGTATGTATGTATGTATGTATGTATGTATGTATGTATGTATGTATGTATGTATGTATGTATGTATGTATGTATGTATGTATGTATGTATGTATGTATGTATGTATGTATGTATGTATGTATGTATGTATGTATGTATGTATGTATGTATGTATGTATGTATGTATGTATGTATGTATGTATGTATGTATGTATGTATGTATGTATGTATGTATGTATGTATGTATGTATGTATGTATGTATGTATGTATGTATGTATGTATGTATGTATGTATGTATGTATGTATGTATGTATGTATGTATGTATGTATGTATGTATGTATGTATGTATGTATGTATGTATGTATGTATGTATGTATGTATGTATGTATGTATGTATGTATGCATGCATGCATGCATGTATGTGTGTATATGACTATATAGTATGTGTTGATGTGACAGAGAGCGAGAGAGAGATAAACAAATTAGTAAATTCCCAAACATGACATCACTGAGAACTATACCATATTCCGCGTGCCATTTTTATACGCATACACAT
>CBDHHR010000024.1:17500-19204 GCA_965263245.1 Metamycoplasmataceae bacterium
ACTCCAGAAGAAAGAGTATTCCTAGTCATTGAGACTACCAGACTAAGAGAACCTTGTTTCACATTGGGCGTCGATGTTGTATTTGGCAAATTCCATTGTTTCTAGTGCCGTACGTCTTGGCTGGAGGTTGGAGTTCGTGGACACAGTCGTCCACGTGCTCTGTCACGTGTGGTGGTGGACAGCAACAGCTAACCCGAACGTGCACCAATCCGGAACCCAGACATGGAGGCGACGCTTGTTCTGGGAAGGACAAGGATTCGAGGACTTGTAATAGCAATCCCTGCTCAGGTAAGTTAAATGATGTGTGTGTGTGTGTGTGTGTGTGTGTGTGTGTGTGTGTGTGTGTGTGTGTGTGTGTGTGTGTGTGTGTATGTGTGTGTGTGTGTGTGTTTGTGTGTATATGATAAAATCTGGTATGAGCGACCATAGTTTTCCACACATTTAGCGAAAATGCGCGCCAAAAACGTCAAATCTGTGAGTACAGTTTTGGAAAAATATATCAATTTTCTGTCTTCTTCATTATAAACTCATGTGACCAATAAAGATGACAATGCAGTAATCATAAATCACATAGGCATTTTATATGAACATATATACACAGACACATACTCAAGCACACAAGCACGCACACACGTACGCACGCACGCACGCAAACACACATACACACACGCACACACACATGCACACGCACACACACACACACACAAACACACACACACACACACACACTTACACACACACACACATACACATACACATACACATACACATACACATACACATACACATACACATACACATACACATACACATACACATACACATACACATACACATACACATACACATACACATACACATACACATACACATATACACACATAGTAGTTCTACCGCCCGCCCGCCCGCCCGCCCGCCCGCCCGCCCGCCCACCGGCCCGCCCACCGGCCCGCCCATCCACCCGCGCGTGGGGTGCGTGTTAGTATTATTGTTTATATGTGCATTAATGGATTAATATGAATCAATGCATATTCTCATGTATGTATGCATGTATGTATGTGTGTGTGTGTGTGCGTATGCGTATGTGTGTGTGTGTGTGTGTGTGTGTGTGTGTGTGTGTGTGTGTGTGTATGTATGTATGTATGTATGTAAGTATGTGTGTGTGTAAATGGCTATACATTATGTGTTGATGTGACAGAGAGCGAGAGAGAGAGATAAAGAAATTAGTAAATTCCCAAACATGACATCACTGAGAACTATCCCGTATTCCGCGGGCCATTTTTATGTCTCTTAAAATGCTTTCGTTTGATATATGTTTTTTATTTAATTTGTACTTTTATTTCCAGTACGCATACACATTATTCGTTGAATAATGTAATATGATTATTATACTGTGTATGATAGGGCACCATTGTTTTGGTTTTGCTCAGAAATGTCTACCAATTAAGTAGATCGGAAAAATCTGGCGTTTCCATTGATTAGACATGAACTAGTCAACGTGAAAATTTAGAAACTTGAGTATAAAAATGGCGATGCACAATGTTTCATCATACCGATTTAGACTTCCAACAAAATCATATTTTTGGTGAAGTTTTGTAATATAAATTAGGAGATCTGTACCAATATCAATTTATTCACTGCACTTGCTAAACTGCGACCTGTCATCGATAAAGCAATCTTTACGTGTCTCAACATTAATTAAGA
>CBDHHR010000025.1:0-2500 GCA_965263245.1 Metamycoplasmataceae bacterium
ACAAGGCGGATGGCACAGACAGCTTTTTTCGAAATGGGTGTCATGTAGTAGGCCTGTAACTTCAGAGGGAGTGCGTGCTCTTAAGACTCTAGGAGAGAAGGAGTAAGCGTGTGTGCACTGGTGGGTCGATTTGTATGTACTTGTGGGATTACTGTTTCGTGTATAGGAGCACGGGATAACGAAGTGTGCGGTAGGGTAATAGTTAGAACGTTGTGTTTTATCTTGCCATAAATGTGAGTTGGTGTAGTAGTCGTCGTGAGTTCGTGTAGTAGTCGTCGTGAGTTGGTGTAATAGTCGTCGTGAGTTGGTGTAATAGTCGTCGTGAGTTGGTGTAGTAGTCGTCGTGAGTTGGTGTAGTAGTCGTCGTGAGTTGGTGTAATAGTCGTCGTGAGTTGGTGTAGTAGTCGTCGTGTGTTGGTGTAGTAGTCGTCATGTGTTGGTGTAGTAGTCGTCATGTGTTGGTGTAGTAGTCGTCGTGAGTTGGTGTAGTAGTCGTCGTGAGTTGGTGTAGTAGTCGTCGTGAGTTGGTGTTGTAGTCGTCGTGAGTTGGTGTAGTAGTCGTCGTGAGTTGGTGTAGTAGTCGTCGTGAGTTGGTGTAGTAGTCGTCGTGTGTTGGTGTAGTAGTCGTCATGTGTTGGTGTAGTAGTCGTCATGTGTTGGTGTAGTAGTCGTCGTGAGTTGGTGTAGTAGTCGTTGTGAGTTGGTGTAGTAGTCGCCGTGAGTTGGTGTAGAGTAGTCGTCGTGTGTTGGTGTAGTAGTCGTCGTGTGTTGGTGTAGCAGTCGTCGTGAGTTGGTGTAGTAGTCGTCGTGAGTTGGTGTAGTAGTCGACGTGAGTTGGTGTTGTAGTCGTCGTGAGTTGGTGTTGTAGTCCTCGTGAGTTGGTGTAGTAGTCGTCGTGAGTTGGTGTAGTAGTCGTCGTGAGTTGGTGAAGTAGTCGTCGTGAGTTGGTGAAGTAGTCGTCTTGAGTTGGTGTAGTAGTCGTCGTGAGTTGGTGTAGTAGTCGTCGTGAGTTGGTGTAGTAGTCGTCGTGAGTTGGTGTAGTAGTCGTCGTGAGTTGGTGTAGTAGTCGTTGTGAGTTGGTGTTGTAGTCGTCGTGAGTTGGTGTAGTAGTCGTCGTGAGTTGGTGTATTAGTCGTCGTGAGTTGGTGTAGTAGTCGTCGTGAGTTGGTGTAGTAGTCGTCGTGAGTTGGTGTTGTAGTCGTCGTGAGTTGGTGTAGTAGTCGTCGTGAGTTGGTGTAGTAGTCGTCGTGAGTTGGTGTAGTAGTCGTCGTGTGTTGGTGTAGTAGTCGTCATGTGTTGGTGTAGTAGTCGTCATGTGTTGGTGTAGAGTAGTCGTCGTGTGTTGGTGTAGTAGTCGTCGTGTGTTGGTGTAGCAGTCGTCGTGAGTTGGTGTAGTAGTCGTCGTGAGTTGGTGTAGTAGTCGACGTGAGTTGGTGTTGTAGTCGTCGTGAGTTGGTGTTGTAGTCCTCGTGAGTTGGTGTAGTAGTCGTCGTGAGTTGGTGTTGTAGTCGTCGTGAGTTGGTGTAGTAGTCGTCGTGAGTTGGTGTATTAGTCGTCGTGAGTTGGTGTAGTAGTCGACGTGAGTTGGTGTAGTAGTCGACGTGAGTTGGTGTAGTAGTCGTGAGTTGGTGTTGTAGTCGTCGTGAGTTAGTGTAGTAGTCGTCGTGAGTTGGTGTAGTAGTCGTCGTGAGTTGGTCTAGTAGTCGTGAGTTGGTGTTGTAGTCGTCGTGAGTTAGTGTAGTAGTCGTCGTGAGTTGGTGTAGTAGTCGTCGTCTTTCAGGTGTCCGAAGAGTTGCTTCGAGGTCTGTACACGAAGAACAGTAACGGCGACTACACACCTCTGAGTCGGCACCCGCCTCCTACAACTGAGTGTCTGTAAGCCCGCGGTAGTCAGCTGCACCCACTGTCGCACTCGATCGACGGCCTTGTAACGTTACTCTCAAATACATGTTGTGTCAATCTGTTATTGTTTCTAGCTGTGGTATTATGTCGATATGTAACTGACGGCAGGCTGATTTTACATTCCAATGTAATTCTCCGTTTGTCGCTGAACACAAAGTCGCTGTAGTATCACTTATGAATATTTACGTTTACTCTTTGTATACCTCTAAGATGTTGAGATTATCCGTGTATGTTGTCATAATCATGTTTTGTTTTAATTGGTACATACGTACATACGTACGTACGTACGTACGGACGCACGCACGCACGTACACACGCACGCACGCACGCACGTACGCACGCACGTACGTACGTATGTATGCATGCATGTATGTATGTATGTATGTATGTATGTATGTATGTATGTATGTATGTTTGTATGTGTGTATGTATGTATGTATGTATGTATGTATGTATGTATGTATGTATGTATGTATGTATGTATGTATGTATGTATGTATGTATGTATGTATGTATGTATGTATGTATGTATGTATGTATGTATGTATGTATGTATGTATGTTTGTATGTGTGTATGTATGTATGTATGTATGTATGT
>CBDHHR010000026.1:0-2500 GCA_965263245.1 Metamycoplasmataceae bacterium
ACGCGCACACGCACACGCACACGCACACGCACACGCACACGCACACGCACACGCACACGCACACGCACACGCACACGCACACGCACACGCACACGCACACGCACACGCACACGCACACGCACACGCACACGCACACGCACACGCACACGCACACGCACACGCACACGCACACGCACACGCACACGCACACGCACACGCACACGCACACGCACACGCACACGCACACGCACACGCACACGCACACGCACACGCACACGCACACGCACACGCACACGCACACGCACACGCACACGCACACGCACACGCACACGCACACGCACACGCACACGCACACGCACACGCACACGCACACGCACACGCACACGCACACGCACACGCACACGCACACGCACACGCACACGCACACGCACACGCACACGCACACGCACACGCACACGCACACGCACACGCACACGCACACGCACACGCACACGCACACGCACACGCACACGCACACGCACACGCACACGCACACGCACACGCACACGCACACGCACACGCACACGCACACGCACACGCACACGCACACGCACACGCACACGCACACGCACACGCACACGCACACGCACACGCACACGCACACGCACACGCACACGCACACGCACACGCACACGCACACGCACACGCACACGCACACGCACACGCACACGCACACGCACACGCACACGCACACGCACACGCACACGCACACGCACACGCACACGCACACGCACACGCACACGCACACGCACACGCACACGCACACGCACACGCACACGCACACGCACACGCACACGCACACGCACACGCACACGCACACGCACACGCACACGCACACGCACACGCACACGCACACGCACACGCACACGCACACGCACACGCACACGCACACGCACACGCACACGCACACGCACACGCACACGCACACGCACACGCACACGCACACGCACACGCACACGCACACGCACACGCACACGCACACGCACACGCACACGCACACGCACACGCACACGCACACGCACACGCACACGCACACGCACACGCACACGCACACGCACACGCACACGCACACGCACACGCACACGCACACGCACACGCACACGCACACGCACACGCACACGCACACGCACACGCACACGCACACGCACACGCACACGCACACGCACACGCACACGCACACGCACACGCACACGCACACGCACACGCACACGCACACGCACACGCACACGCACACGCACACGCACACGCACACGCACACGCACACGCACACGCACACGCACACGCACACGCACACGCACACGCACACGCACACGCACACGCACACGCACACACGCACACGTCCACCAGCTTGCGTGCATACCTGTGCTTTCGCAAATGTTTTTTTTTCGAAAACGTTTCAGCAGATATTATGCTGCACCAGTAGGTGTAATGTTGTGCAATGCATAACTAGTATTTGTCGAAAGCTTGAGCTAATAACATCAATGTTTATATCATATGATTACAAGCTGTACGCTGCTAGAGGTCTGGTATCCGCAGACCAATGTGTCGCTCCGACAAGTTTTGCTTAACAATTTTGTGTTAACACTGGATGTTTTGCTTACCACGTCAACATGTTACGGATGGAATCTTTCAAGTTTCTAACAATGTTCCAAGCTTATTAACGTAACTAAACACATTTTGGCAGGCAGTAAACCTTCAACATGTATGTTGTAGTCATAAGCATGTACTATTAAACCAAAAAATAAACCTAGGACATGGCACCCTAATTTGTAACTAAACACAAATAGGCAGACACAAGAACGTAATATTAATTGAAAAACTAAAGTTTAAACCCATGAGCACGTATCATCTGAAACGCAGAAGTGGTGGTTACTACAGGAGTCATATGATTAAATTGTAATAATAAATAATTCAGTTGTTGTGGTTAAAACTATTTACAGTCGAATAATAGGCCTTAAGTCTGGGACGTCTTTCCTATTTTTGTGTTATAATTTATAGTGTCGCAATGTATCATAAGTTACCTTATAATCTGTTTTTCACTATGTGTTGTTATGTGTTTATAAATGTGATGTTTAGACAACGAACGATGATAATGATCCGTGTACACACCAGAATGAGAGAGAATGCTGCAGCTGTGGTGAACAAGACCTCGGCCTAGATTGCCGCTTGACGACTGCCGACAGACATATTAATAGCAACACCGCAGGTTTGGCGCAGAAGACGCACGAAGACGCCTCAGTTGCCTACTATTATTATCTGCCTGGCGCCGATCTAAGATAACCTTCAGAATGACCTATGGGTCTTCCTTTTAGCCGTTTCTTCAGTCAGAATCTGGGCCGAATTTTTCGAAATTTATTTCTGGAATCATTATGGCTGTTCGGGTAGTCAACATCCAACAAGTGATCATTTATAGTAAATAATAAGGCCTGGAAGTGGGCCAAGATATATGGCGATATTCCGCGCGACAGAAGCTGATTGGGGA
>CBDHHR010000026.1:7500-10852 GCA_965263245.1 Metamycoplasmataceae bacterium
TGCAACTTTTGCAAGGCGGTTGTAATATGTTCGTATTTCTACGTGCGAGAGCGGCGTAGTTCTGCACCCTTTGTAAACGTAAACGTTTCATCGCGTTATTCGGGTGACCACAAAGAAGTGAGTTACCATAATCAAAGCAAGATGTCATTAGTACGTGAACAAGTGTCTTACACGATTCATCAGTTAGTTATGGGTGAATTCGCCAAATGTTTCTGATCTGGTTATAACATATTTGCACAGTGTTAACAATCTGCTAATCCACCCTCAGATGACAGTCAAATATCACACCAAACTGCGAAAGTTGACGTTTACGGCATGCTACTGTACTGTATAGATTAGCAGACATGTTGTCGCGTTTCTTCACCGGGGAAAATCACATAATTGATTTGAAAAGATGAATTTTAAAAACTCATCACAGTACAATTTAATATTTTACTAGATTAGATGGGTTTAGAAATGAAAAACAAATAGTAATATATTTATCAAAACAGGACAGTGGCCAAATCATCAAGCTTTTTCTAAGGATAACAATAAGAAACGAAATTAACCCAACTTTAGTACGATATCGGTATCAGACATAGGACACATACATCCCAATAACGTTGTCTGAGAAGGTGCAGAACTACAAAAAGCAGTGTGCTTGTGTAGTATCGATTACACACAGGCATTTGACATGAAGAAATATTCGAACTGCGTCGTTGTTTGAACACTGATGGTAAACAGCTAACAGTGTGATTGTATCACTGACACTAAGAAGCACCAACGAGAATATACGACCCGGCGAGTTAAAGAGAGGAGACAGTGGCCATGGAGCTTCCATGCTTGGTCTCTGAAGGAAATATAAATCTGCATGAGTTATATACGCAAAGTTAACTCAGACACATAACTGCACAAATGGTAATGTCAAAGAAACATGTTACACATATTTACCAATATTGTAGTAAACATTAAACATTCATATGTTTAACTACGTTTGATCAGTAATGACGAGGGATGAGCGACTCGATGATGATATTAGGACAGCAACAGCAGTGTTATATAGACGGGTTACTGACATGTTGTTGGCAGCACAGTAATACTTAAACATAATGGCAAGTATACTGAAGTAACATACGTGACAATTTTTTAATGACTCGTGAAGCAAAAAAGAAACGTATGGAAAACATTCTTGGAAAAGAATATGGATCACAAATTATCACGTATGCAAAATCAGTGAAGACTTCCGAATTGTGTGATACATTGTGTACAATGTGTACAATGAAGACTACCGAATTGTGTGCTACGATATGTACAATGTGTACAGTGAAGACTACCGAACTGTATGATACCTTGTGTACAATGTGTACAGTGAAGACTACCGAAGTGTGATACGATGTGTACAATGTGTACAGGGAAGACAACCGAACTGTGTGATACGATGTGTACAATGTGTACAGTGAATACTACCGAACTGTGTGATACGATGTGTACAATGTGTATAGAGAAGACTACCGAATAGTGTGATAAGATGTGTACAATGTGTACAGTGAAGAGTTCCGAACTGTGTGATACGTTGTGCACAATGTGTACAGTGAAGACTACCGAACTCTGTGACACTTTGTGTACAATTTGTACAGTGAAGACTACCGAACTGTGTGATACGATGTGTACCATGTGTACAATGAAGACTACCGAACTAGGTGATACGATGTGCACAACGTGTACAGTGAAGACAACCGAACTGTGCGATACGATGTGAACAATGTGTACAGTGAAAACTACCGAACTGTGTGATACAATATTTACAATGTGTACAGTGAAAACTACCGAACTGTGTGATACAATATTTACAATGTGTACAGTGAAGACTACCGAACTGTGTGATACAATATTTACAATGTGTACAGTGAAGACTACCGAACTGTGTGATACAACATTTACAATGTGTACAGTGAAGGCTAACGAACTGTGCGATACGATGTGAACAATGTGTACAGTGAAGACTTCCGAACTGTGTGATACGATATTTACAATTTGTACAGTGAGGACTACAGAACTGTGTGATATGGTGTGTACCATGTGTACAATGAAGACTACCGAACTATGTGATACGAAATCTACAATGTATACAGTGAATAGTACCTAACTGTGTCATACGAGGTGTAAAACGTGTACAGTGAAGACTACCGAACTGTGTGACACTTTGTGTACAATGTGTACAGTGAAGACTACCGAACTGTGTGACACTGTGTACAATTTGTACAGTGAATACTACCGAACTGTGTGATACAATATTTACAATGTGTACAATGAAGACTTCCGAACTGTGTGATACAATATATACAATTTGTACAGTGAAGACTACCGAACTGTGTGATATGGTGTGTACCGTGTGTACAATGAAGACTACCGAACTATGTGATACGAAATGTACAATGTGTACAGTGAAGAGTACCGAACTGTGTGAAACGATGTGTACAATTTGTACAGTGAAGACTACCGAACTGTGTGATACTTTGTGTACAACGTGTACAGTGAATAGTACCGAACTGTGTGATCCGATGTGTACAATGTGTACAGGGAAGACTACCGAACTGAGTGACACTTTGTGTATAATGTGTACAGTGACGATTACCGAACTGTGTAACACTTTGTGTACAATTTGTACAATGAAGACTACCGAACTGTGTGATACGATATGTACAATGTGTACAGTGAATACTATCGAACTATGTGATACGATATGTACAATTTGTACAGTGAAGACTATCGTACAGTTGAGAAGGAACACTGTACTTTGTGTAAGGGACTTCAGCATAACAACAAACAACACAACAACTACAACTACCAACATCTATCCTACAACAACAACAACAACAATAACAACAACAACAATAATATGGAAGAAAATAACGTGCTTAAATAGTAGAACATATAAAATTAAAATAGGCAAATAAACGAGAACAAACCAGAGGTTGGCACACACGTGTCCCGAGTACCCAAACCTTGGGGCCACACGTGCCCTTGTAGTATCCACACCTTGCGTCCACACGTGTCCTGTAGTACCCACACCTTGGGGGCACACGTGTCCTGTAGTACCCACACCTTGGGGCCACATGTGCTCTTGTAGTATCCAAAACTTGCGGCCACACGTGTCCTTTTCTATCCACACCTTGCGGCCACACGTGTCCTGTAGTATCCACACATTGAGGCCACACGTGTCCTGTAGTACCCACACCTTGGGGCCACACTTGTCCTGTAGTAACCACACCTTGGGGCCACACTTGTCCTGTAGTACCCACACCTTGGGGCCACACGTGCCCTTGTAGTATCCAAAACTTGCGGCCACACATGTCCTTTAGTATCCACAATT
>CBDHHR010000027.1:5000-6039 GCA_965263245.1 Metamycoplasmataceae bacterium
GCTACTTGAGCAGTTACATTGTCTTCCATTTGTATAATAAGAGGTTTTATTACAAACTCAACTGAGTTATGTTCATACTATACAATAAAATACAACTAACGCATCAAAGCATTATACAATATCAATACATGTGATACAGTATTAATCTACTGTATTCTGCCGTGCCGTGTTTACTGGCAATTGTGTGTATAAAGGAGTTACGGTATCCATTTGTTCTGGTTACTAGTAACCTTGTCTAATATTATATTTGGTATGCAGTTTTTCGGGCAGCAGATAGTTCAATATATGTGTGGTGACTTTAATCTGATCAAAATATGTTTGACAAAGGCTGTCCCATCTTACTTTTCACGTCTTCAGGTTAACACATGTCAGTATCACAGCGCAACCAATTCCACGAAAATATATTATAATGCTCTTTTCTGTTTAAGTACTATCTTTCAGGGGACGATGTAAGGTCATATGAACACTGTCTTCAACTGAACGCTGCTGAAGTCACAGAAACCCCGCTCAGCCCTTGTGTAGTGACCGTTCATTAAAACTGTTTGTCAAGAGTTCCGCTCACCGCATCAAAGTCGTTAAATAATTGGCAATTGTCCCTGGTGATTAGTCGTCGAGGCAAGGCGGCTGAAGCCGTAAACACATGCCGTGTCTTTAGCCCTGCGACGAGTTAAGGTCGCGGTAATGTGGGCCAGGTAAACCGTTGTTCTACCCACACACACAGGGGCGAGGGTCGCACCAGGTACCAGCGACCATGCACATAAATAGCGTGGGCGTCTTTCGATTTTGTCCTCAACCGTTATTTAAGGAATACTGTAAACAGCTAAATTGGGTGTAATTAAAACCCCAGTAGCCTGTTTGGGTTTGTTGGACATGTGATATAGAGTAAATTCATGCAATTAGAGTTCGCAAAAGTGTGTACAATTAAATACGAAAGGTAACACGAAATAGGCTTTACTGTTGCATTTTGAGATCGTATGTGGTGTTACGATAATGTACGACTGAAAACAAATTGCACCCACGTGTCACACGTTTTTTATTG
>CBDHHR010000028.1:2500-4993 GCA_965263245.1 Metamycoplasmataceae bacterium
AATGAATCGGAATGCAATCGCACAATATAATACGCGGTTAAACTAATAAGTTCTTTTTATCAATTCATGCGAATTTACATTGAACAAAATACTATTACAATTACTCGGAATGCGACCGCACATTAACGCAGTTAAAATGGCAAATTTGTGTGAGCGTCACTTGCTTTTCATAAAAGTTTTCTTCCAAATTAGCGACACTACATAAGACGTCTGTTAAAAACAGCAACAGTTCTCTTGTACACCGAATGCTGAAAAGAACGCTGGCACACTCCCATAATTGTCGACATGTTAGCAAAAAGTAAAAATCTCTGTACACGACGTATACTTCATTTATGTTTCATATAATTATTTAAATATTTACTGGTTATTTTTGTATTTCACGTGTTTCACGTGACTGTCCTGTTCGCCGGTGGAATCGCTACGCTTCGGTGCGTTGCTATTCAGATTCGGTTGTTATGATTATTTTTTAGGGTGTGTATATGGCTGCAGTGGACTTATCGATATGTTGTTAAATCATAGCAATTACATTAAGGCTAAGAATGTTTGCTCAGCTCAGTGTTCAATACTGCATGTTTATAGGGACATCATTGACCTGATGTCACTGAGACGCCGGATCAACGATTAGCGAATGCAACCGAAACACCGGCCCGCGATCTCTGATCGTCCATCGTCTTCACCTACGGCAACGACAGGTCATGAACGTCGCTTGAAGCGTCCTTTGCCTTTAGCACACTGTAGGCCCTACGTGCACCGAAACTGGATCTTTTTTCAAAGTCGACAAAGAAGCCGACCGAACAATAGAACGAAACTTTTGTCGGACATCCGCGATGCTCCGACAACAAGACACTTAAGGACCACAATGGAGATAAGTGCGTGCACTTTTTGTGTTATCCGAATATCTAAATGTACCTTGTATTTATATATTATGCATATGTGTACAATGTTTTACATTTTATATTAAATCAATCAATCAATCAATCAATACTTTTATGTTTAGCGCACACAGTGGTCTGACAATATATAGCACAAAACGAATTCAATTAGAAATAATTTGTCAGAATTGATTGATTGATTTTGTTCAATATATATATATATATATATATATATATATATATATATATATATATATATATATATATATATATATATAATGTTAATCACAGTCGAGCAATTACAAGAAACAAATTAAAAATTAAATAATGTTGATTCCTTGTCGTCGGGGTGCCTGAGGTGGCCTTGCAATAGTTCCGTTCCCCCGGATTCAGTTTTCTTTCTCTTCTTTGACATATTGACGACAGTTGGTTTGCTGTAATAAGTGTTTGTTAATGACCCAACCACGTTCAGGTCCACGTGTATAGGCTTCCTGTTCAAACGCCGGTCTCAGTAAGATAAAAAAGTTAGGCCGATAAAAAAAATAGTATACACACGTACGCGCGCACTCGCACACACACATATTTCAGTATCTGATTTTTAGGATTTATCAGAACGCTCTAAACGCTTTAATCCTTATCACACCTGCTCAATCAAAAACACCACTTCGACTTCTCCGAAAAGCATTAAGCCACGATGCAATTAATGCGCGAAGACTCTTAGCATACAAATTGCCAGACATGTACGCGTCCGTACAGCTGAGTGATCTGGAGCAACGTAGACGGAATGAAACTGCTCAAGGTTCAAAACAGCTGCGTGGGAGCCGAACCGGGGTTCTCTCAATTGAGAGGCCAATGTTTTATTCACTACGCCACCGCACTCCTGTCACACACGGTGTGACACCCCGCCGTTAAAGAGAGGATGCCAGCTCCTATGTCCCGATTTGGCCGCGCAGTAATTTGTAACGGGAAGTAACATGGGAAAGTTAACTGGATGTTTTGTTTACCGTTTGAACGTGTTGCAGGTGGAAACTTTTCAATTGCGAACGTTTTCCCCAGCTTAATAAAGTAACTAAGCACAAATTGGCAGGCACTAAACCTTCAACATGCATGTTGTAGTCATAAGAACGTAATATTAATTAAATTAAAAAAAATACGCTGAAACTGGCGCCCTCGCGACATAGTTCAGCCATGCTCCATCCTCGCTAGCCGTAGTCGCTGCGCTACTTTATCCTTGGCCGGTCGTCTGGAAGATTCCAAAAAAATTCCTACAGTAACTGTGTATTATATGTAATACTGCAACGTCGTCCTGTCTGGTCTAACAGCTGTAAAGTGGTGAGGCTAGAACTCATTCCCAGTCTTTCCAGTATTCACCACGTTCTGAAGACAATGCGCCTAATTATGTTGATGGTTGCTGGAAGGGTTCAACAAGGTTGTGGGAAGGTCATAACTAGGTTGTGGGAAGGTCATCTATAGGTTGGGTAATGGTTGCTGGAAGGTCACCAATAGGTTGCGTTTTGGTCGTGGAAAGGTAATTTCGCAACGTCACCGCACCGTCATTTGGTGTCTACAGCATTACGTCGTAGCAACGACACTTCGCCACGTCATCGTGACCAAAGCGTGA
>CBDHHR010000029.1:0-7070 GCA_965263245.1 Metamycoplasmataceae bacterium
CACGTCGCATCGTTAAACACTACGTTGACATATTGATATGTTCATTTGATTTAATGAAAATGTCATTCTGACATGTTCGTGGCACTAACACAATGATACACCAGTCTATCACAAAAACACCAACATGACACATTCACCTGACATGATAACATACTAACATAGTAACATACTAACCTGACCGTGATGACACATTATTATGATTACATGTTACTGTCAGCATGTCATGTTGAGTAACATGACACTTTAATCTGACACTATGTCATGTTAACGTACATGACGACACAACCTGACATATTGTTACGACATGTTAACGTACATGATGACACAACCTGACATATTGTTATGACATGTTAACGTACATGATGACACAACCTGACATATTGTTATGACATGTTAACGTACATGATGACACAACCTGACATATTGTTACGACATGTTAACGTACATGATGACACAACCTGACATATTGTTACGACATGTTAACGTACATGATGACACAACCTGACATATTGTTACGACATGTTAACGTACATGATGACACAACCTGACATATTGTTATGACATGTTAACGTACATGATGACACAACCTGACATATTGTTACGACATGTTAACGTACATGATGACACAACCTGACATATTGTTACGACATGTTAACGTACATGATGACACAACCTGACATATTGTTATGACATGTTAACGTACATGATGACACAACCTGACATATTGTTACGACATGTTAACGTACATGATGACACATCCTGACATATTGTTATGACATGTTAACGTACATGATGACCAGGGCTTTATGCAGGATAAAATTATTGCCAGTCACACATGTTTTGGTGTGGACACATGGATGTCAACTGTTAAGCCAATTTACAAACTATTAAATGTGTCTGATGACCTGAAATGGACTACAAACACACATGTGACCATTTATACTCACTTTTGAAGCATAACTGGCAATATCTATGGTTTTGGAAGACCTTTTGCCACCCGTCCACCCATATTTCTACCCGTCCATATTCGTTTTTTACCCGTCCAAATGACGGCTGGACGGGTCTCTACATAAAGCTATGCCATGTTAACGTACATGATGACACCTCCTGACATATTGTTATGACATGTTAACGTACATGATGACACAACCTGACATATTGTTATGACATGTTAACGTACATGATGACACAACCTGACATATTGTTATGACATGTTAACGTACATGATGACACAACCTGACATATTGTTATGACATGTTAACGTTCATGATGACACAACCTGACATATTGTTATGACATGTTAACGTACATGATGACACAACCTGACATATTGTTATGACATGTTAATGTACATGATGACACAACCTGACATATTGATATAACTTGTCATGTCACAGGTGGATCTTCAGCAGTGAAAGTATCTCAGACCTGCTGAAGAGAAACTTGGACCCTGTGGTGAATGACATCAAACCAGCCTTTGTAGGTGAGTGCACCCACACTCCCCCTCACACACTCACACTCCCCCTCACACACTCACACTCCCCCTCACACACTCACACTCCCCCTCACACACCCACACTCCCCCTCACATACTCACACTCCCCCTCACACACTCACACTCCCCCTCACACACCCACACTCCCCCTCACACACTCACACTCCCCCTCACACATTCACACTCCCCCTCACACTCCCCCTCACACACCCATACTCCCATCACACACCCACACTCCCCCTCACACACTCACACTCCCCTCACACACTCACACTCCCCCTCACACACTCACACTCCCCCTCACACACACTCCCCCTCACACTCCCCCTCACACACTCACACTCCCCTCACACACTCACACTCCCCCTCACACACTCACACTCCCCCTCACACACTCACACTCCCCCTCACACACCCACACTCCCCCTCACACACTCACACTCCCCCTCACACACTCACACTCCCCCTCACACACCCACACTCCCCCTCACACACCCACACTCCCCCTCACACACCCACACTCCCCCTCACACACTCACACTCCCCCTCACACACCCACACTCCCCCTCACACACCAACACTCCCCATCACATACCCACACTCCCCCTCACACACCCAAACTCCCCCTCACACCCACACTCCCCCTAACACACCAACACTCCCCCTTACACACCCACACTCCCCCGTCACACTCACACTCCCCCTCACAACCACACTCCCCCCTCACACACCGACACTCCCCCTCACACACCCGCACTCCCCATCACACCCACACTCCCACTCACACACCGACACTCCCCCTCACACACCGACACTCCCTCACACACCCTCACTCCCCCTCACACACCGACACTCCCCCTCACACACCCACACTCCCCCTCACACACCAACACTCCCCCCACACACCCACACTCCCCCTCACACCCACACTCCCCCTCACACACCCACACTCCCCCGTCACACCCACACTCCCCCTCACACACCAACGACACTTAATTGTAACTCACATTCTGTAGATCCTAATTTATTTCCACTTACAATGATCTTATTGAAGTAATTGAACTGTAGCTGTCATCAGTGGCCCTGAAATTCATTTTGGCAGGGGCAGTAATCCGATTTATCAGTGACAAATAATGTAATTTATGTAGCAAGGACATGTCAGCGCAAGTTGATTGTATGCATGTACATGTATGTGCATGTGTATGTACATTCACACTCCCCCTCACACACTCACACTCCCCCTCACACACTCACACACACACTCCCCCTCACACACTCACACTCCCCCTCACACACTCACACTCCCCCTCACACACCCACACTCCCCCTCACACACCCACACTCCCCCTCACACACCCACACTCCCCCTCACACACTCACACTCCCCCTCACACACCCACACTCCCCCTCACACACTCACACTCCCCCTCACACACTCACACTCCCCCCCACACACTCACACTCCCCCTCACACATTCACACTCCCCCTCACACACTCACACTCCCCCTCACACACTCACACTCCCCCTCACACACCCACACTCCCCCTCACACACCCACACTCCCCTCACACACTCACACTCCCCCTCACACACTCACACTCCCCCTCACACACTCACACTCCCCCTCACACTCCCCCTCACACACCCACACTCCCCCTCACACACTCACACTCCCCCTCACACACTCACACTCCCCCTCACACACCCACACTCCCCCTCACACACCCACACTCCCCCTCACACGCACACTCCCCCTCACACACCCACACTCCCCCTCACACACCCACACTCCCCCTCACACACCCACACTCCCCCTCACACACCAACACTCCCCCTCACACACCCACACTCCCCCTCACACACCAACACTCCCCATCACATACCCACACTCCCCCTCACACACCCACACTCCCCCGTCACACCCACACTCCCCCTCACAACCACACTCCCCCTCACACACCGACACTCCCCCTCACACACCCGCACTCCCCGTCACACCCACACTCCCACTCACACACCGACACTCCCCCTCACACACCGACACTCCCTCACACACCCTCACTCCCCCTCACACACCGACACTCCCCCTCATACACCCACACTCCCCCTCACACACCGACACTCCCCCCACACACCCACACTCCCACTCACACCCACACTCCCCCTCACACACCCACACTCCCCCGTCACACCCTCACTCCCTCTCACACACCAACGACACTAAATTGTAACTCACATTCTGTAGATCCTAATTTATTTCCACTTACAATGATCTTATTGAAGTAATTGAACTGTAGCTGTCATCAGTGGCCCTGAAATTCATTTTGGCAGGGGCAGTAATCCGATTTATCAGTGACAAATTAATGTAATTTATGTAGCAAGGACATGTCAGCGCAAGTTGATTGTATGCATGTACATGTATGTGCATGTGTATGTACATTCACACTCCCCCTCACACACTCACACTCCCCCTCACACACTCACACTCCCCCTCACACACCCACACTCCCCCTCACACACTCACACTCCCCCTCACACACTCACACTCCCCCTCACACACCCACACTCCCCCTCACACACCCACACTCCCCCTCACACACCCACACTCCCCCTCACACACTCACACTCCCCCTCACACACCCACACTCCCCCTCACACACCCACACTCCCCCTCACACACTCACACTCCCCCTCACACACTCACACTCCCCCTCACACACCCACACTCCCCCTCACACACTCACACTCCCCCTCACACACTCACACTCCCCCTCACACACCCATACTCCCCCTCACACACCCACACTCCCCCTCACACACCCACACTCCCCCTCACACACCCACACTCCCCCTCACACACTCACACTCCCCTCACACACTCACACTCCCCCTGACACACCTACACTCCCCCTCACACACCCACACTCCCCCTCACACTCCAACACTCCCCCTCACACACCCACACTCCCCCTCACACACCAACACTCCCCATCACTTACCCACACTCCCCCTCACACACCCACACTCCCCCTCACACACCCACACTCCCCCTCACACCCACACTCCCCCTGACACACCAACACTCCCCCTTACACACCCACACTCCCCCTCACACACTGACACTCCCCCTCACACACCCGCACTCCCCGTCACACCCACACTTCCCCTCACACACCCACACTCCCCCTCACACACCCACACTCCCCCTCACACACTCACACTCCCCTCACACACTCACACTCCCTCACACACCCTCACTCCCCCTCACACACCCACACTCCCCCTTACACACCCACACTCCCCCTCACACCCACACTCCCCCTCACACCCACACTCCCCCTCACACACCCACACTCCCCCGTCACACCCACACTCCCCCTCACACACCAACACACCCCCTCACACACCCACACTCCCCCTCACACACCAACACACCCCCTCACACACCCACACTCCCCCTCACACACCAACGACACTTAATTGTAACTCACATTCTGTAGATCCAAATTTATTTCCACTTACAATGATCTTATTGGAGTAATTGAACTGTAGCTGTCATCAGTGGCCCTGAAATTCATTTTGGCAGGGGCAGTAATCCGATTTATCAGTGACAAGTTAATGTAATTTATGTAGCAAAGACATGTCAGCGCAAGTTGATTGTATGCATGTACATGTATGTGCATGTGTACGTACATACAAGGAATGTATGCATGTATGTATGTGCATATGTACATACATACAAGGATTGTATGTATGTATGTATGTGTGTGTGCGTATGTACGTACATACAATCTGTAACAAGTATATTTATTTTGTACATGAGTAAAACTAAAAGGTTCTGACACAGATCATTCATTAAAACACTGTAGGAGTTTCACAAATTTAACCAAGCAATTATGAATACTTCATTACATTAACAAAAAGTACTGATTTTTTTTTTTAAACTTCACAAAAATGTACTTCGTAGCTCAAGAAAAGTAAACTTGTCTACTTAAGTAAAGTAAAATGACGTTACAGGTCTGACTGATGTACGTACGTATGTACATGTATACATATGACAATGTACACATGTAAGTACTATGTATAACACATATAATTCAACTGATACATATGCTGAAGTGACAGTCAACTCATAAATCCACTGTACGTACTGTACCTCTGCTGCATTTGTCAGCACAAGAGACACAACTGGGCAGATACTAGATACTTCCCACATGACTGGGACAAGATTACAGGGCTGTGGGACCTTATCTGGTGTGGCTGCAAATTACAGTTCCTGGTTGGGGTTGTTTTCCTTGGCATAGATGAAATGTTTACCTCAGTGGGTGGGGGGGGGGCATACTCCACCATTTTGGGATACATGCAATTGACCAGTTGGAGACACATTTCTGTTCCAATGCTACACATTTATCGTTTTCTATGCAATCCTCATACCTGACAAATTGTGTTGTTAATTGGAAAGATGCATAATTTATATTGTCGACTATATCCATGTTGTTTATGACGTGTTGTGATGTGACATGTATTAGCTGCTATGCGTTGATTTACACCAGGTTTGACCTGATAATTTGACCGTGATCACTGCACTTTCACCATCTAACTACTGCAACCACACACATGTGGCCAGAACATGTCTACTGGTAGCTAATTGCTGAATGGGTGTTTGTGCCAACTTAAGGCTATCCATTGATGTGACCTGGACATAATGAAGTAGATGTGGGCTGTGGTGACCTGGTTCCACAATAGCATTACTTGTCCTAGGAGCCGGAGCTAAAGCTGCTGATTCATGTCTCCTGTGATTATGTTACCAACCCAGGCCTCATTGACCCTAAGTAAGGGTTTAGTGCAGTTTGGGATGGTTGTGTAGGAACTTGTTAACTGTTGAGTGCAACGTTGGGTTTATGGGTGATCTTTGGCCATGAAACATGTTAATTGGTTTATGGTCAGTTGGGTTGATATTAGACATACCCCAGTACAGGGCTGTGTGTCTATTACGTGCTGGTAGAATTATATTATTGGGATTGTGCAATTAATTTATATATATATATATATATATATATATATATATATATATATATATATACTACTGTATATATATATATATATATATATATATATATATACTACTGTATATATATATATATATATATATATATATATATATATATATATATATATAATATGTCTGTTCTGGGCAGGTTACCACTATGGATGGACAGTATTTTGTCCATTATGGACAGGTTATATCCCCAAGGATGGACAGTGGGCAATGTGTACATTATGGACTGATTACCACTATGGATGGGCAGGTTTTTGGACAGGCAGTGGACAGTACCAAGTTGGAACATTCAAATGTGTTCGATTTAAACAGGTGTTTGTTATGGACATGTGACTGCTAAGGCAAGTTTCACTGGATGTAATCAATTTTGGGCCAGGAAAAGGTAATTCAGAAAGACAGTGGTTAACTGGGAAAAGCTGACATAACTCATAAGTGAAGGTTTAGGCAACAGAAATATACTTATGGGTGCAGCTGCAGTATTTGGAATAGGAATACACCTGAGAGATGTCACCTT
>CBDHHR010000030.1:0-4576 GCA_965263245.1 Metamycoplasmataceae bacterium
GCATGACGCTTTATTTGTACTTGCTTTCTGAAACGATACTTCTCCGTTAATCCGTGTGCGTGTGCGTGTGCGTGTGCGTGGGCGTGTGCGTGTGCGTGTGCGTGTGCGTGTGCGTGTGCGTGTGCGTGTGCGTGTGCGTGTGCGTGTGCGTGTGCGTGTGCGTGTGCGTGTGCGTGTGCGTGTGCGTGTGCGTGTGCGTGTGCGTGTGCGTGTGCGTGTGCGTGTGCGTGTGCGTGTGCGTGTGCGTGTGCGTGTGCGTGTGCGTGTGCGTGTGCGTGTGCGTGTGCGTGTGCGTGTGCGTGTGCGTGTGCGTGTGCGTGTGCGTGTGCGTGTGCGTGTGCGTGTGCGTGTGCGTGTGCGTGTGCGTGTGCGTGTGCGTGTGCGTGTGCGTGTGCGTGTGCGTGTGCGTGTGCGTGTGCGTGTGCGTGTGCGTGTGCGTGTGCGTGTGCGTGTGCGTGTGCGTGTGCGTGTGCGTGTGCGTGTGCGTGTGCGTGTGCGTGTGCGTGTGCGTGTGCGTGTGCGTGTGCGTGTGCGTGTGCGTGTGCGTGTGCGTGTGCGTGTGCGTGTGCGTGTGCGTGTGCGTGTGCGTGTGCGTGTGCGTGTGCGTGTGCGTGTGCGTGTGCGTGTGCGTGTGCGTGTGCGTGTGCGTGTGCGTGTGCGTGTGCGTGTGCGTGTGCGTGTGCGTGTGCGTGTGCGTGTGCGTGTGCGTGTGCGTGTGCGTGTGCGTGTGCGTGTGCGTGTGCGTGTGCGTGTGCGTGTGCGTGTGCGTGTGCGTGTGCGTGTGCGTGTGCGTGTGCGTGTGCGTGTGCGTGTGCGTGTGCGTGTGCGTGTGCGTGTGCGTGTGCGTGTGCGTGTGCGTGTGCGTGTGCGTGTGCGTGTGCGTGTGCGTGTGCGTGTGCGTGTGCGTGTGCGTGTGCGTGTGCGTGTGCGTGTGCGTGTGCGTGTGCGTGTGCGTGTGCGTGTGCGTGTGCGTGTGCGTGTGCGTGTGCGTGTGCGTGTGCGTGTGCGTGTGCGTGTGCGTGTGCGTGTGCGTGTGCGTGTGCGTGTGCGTGTGCGTGTGCGTGTGCGTGTGCGTGTGCGTGTGCGTGTGCGTGTGCGTGTGCGTGTGCGTGTGCGTGTGCGTGTGCGTGTGCGTGTGCGTGTGCGTGTGCGTGTGCGTGTGCGTGTGCGTGTGCGTGTGCGTGTGCGTGTGCGTGTGCGTGTGCGTGTGCGTGTGCGTGTGCGTGTGCGTGTGCGTGTGCGTGTGCGTGTGCGTGTGCGTGTGCGTGTGCGTGTGCGTGTGCGTGTGCGTGTGCGTGTGCGTGTGCGTGTGCGTGTGCGTGTGCGTGTGCGTGTGCGTGTGCGTGTGCGTGTGCGTGTGCGTGTGCGTGTGCGTGTGCGTGTGCGTGTGCGTGTGCGTGTGCGTGTGCGTGTGCGTGTGCGTGTGCGTGTGCGTGTGCGTGTGCGTGTGCGTGTGCGTGTGCGTGTGCGTGTGCGTGTGCGTGTGCGGTGCGTGCATGTTTGAGAGATGTGTGTACATGTGTCAGTGACTTGATAATTGTAGTGCATTGAAGCTTTCAAGTGTAAACCTTGAAACAAACTATTACGCATACGTAGCAACGATTAATTCAGAAAGAAACGTAAGAGAGAGAGAGAGAGAGAGACCACTTTATTCGAATCACCAAGTATAAAACAATCTTAGCACGTTCCTTACTGCAACTACAAAGTATAAGTGATGGAAAGTATGCGTATCAATGACAGATCATTGATTTCACGGAGTTCCTGTTGTGTCGTTTTGTAGATTTCGTCAGACGTCGCGTTTAGTCGCAGCACTTGCACTGGCCGTAGACCTCGTTGCTGCAGTAGCAGACGGCGCAGTGCATGCAGATCTTCTTGCACGAGTCGTACTGGCACTTGGCGGCGCACATCACCGGGGCTGCAACGGAACGTCATTATTATATTTTCATATAAACCTTATGGTTTAAGAAATCAAATTTCATAGCATTGTCATATGAAGCAGGTTTAACGTCACTCTTTGTTGCAACTTTCCCAGGAAAAACAATCAATTGTTCGATGTTCGCGCGAATGTAGGTATGGGTGAGTTCGCGTTCGCGCGCGCGCGTGTGTGTGTGTGTGTGCGTGCGTGTGTGTGTGTGTGCGTGTTTATGTGTGTATGTGTGCGCGCCCGCGTGTATGTGACTGTTCTTGTTTCCAGACTTCTAGACTAATGCATGTATATAATTTACACCTATTTAACACGATTTGTCTTGGTGAAATATGGGAAGGAATCAATTCATGTGGACATTGACTATTGTGATATAAATGCCAACTCACAAATGCGTTAGTGATAAGGACGACAAGGGATGCAGAATCATACATCAAAGAAAGATAGCGTAACGGAGTCGCTCAGCGTGAGACCACATCACCACTCACCCTTGCCGGCTCTGGCCTCGCGGACAGCGGTCTCCTCCTCCTCCTCGGCGTAAGCCTGAGGCATGACGAGGGCGAAGATGCAAATAGCAGCGAAGAAGACGGCGACCTTCATTCTGACGATTGGGCTAATGTCCTGTTCAAGAAAATATTGCTATTGGACCATCTAATTACGCATCACAAATACAGGTAAATTGTCTCTTCGTTTACGTTTACTCATTTCTACTGTGCCTTCTTCATTGTGATATACTCACAATACACTCCCGTCTGTAACATTATATTTGCATGACAAATCACCTAACGAAACATGTGACACACATTTGGGTGACGTACCTATATTACAATCGTCGAGTTTGTCTAATTTATAGTTATAATTAAAAACAGCGACATGTGATTTCTCTCATTCATAAGCCATTATTGTAATATAGAATAAACACTTGTATAAATTAAACGTTCGTGTGAGTCGACTGCATATCTCAGATACGTCCTGCTAGACGGTATTGAACAAATCAAAACATATAAATACGTCTTATTTTAATCGAATTATTGTAAACACTACTGAACAGAGGTCTACTTTCGAATATAAACGATATGATAACGTATTTACTTACCAACTGCGGTGATCTCTCTCGACTGAAGAGTGGTTAGGTAGTAGAAACTACTGAGTTTATATACCATCCTCTGTGAAGTCACGTGTGCCACTAAACTGAATTTGATTAGTCCACGTTCCATCGATGACGTCATTGTGATACTGTTTTATTACCACTGTTGGATTTATTGGCAGTGGTATACAGACGATACATTTGTCTTGTAATTACATTGCTATGACATAAAGAACTTTTGCACAAACATATTTATCATTCAAAGGTCATTACGTCGATAGAACACGCTGAGTTGTGACGGCGTGCTGTTCTGGAATGTCATATTGTCACGCAACCAACTTTAATGACAAACTCCCCTGTCAACGATCATTTGTTAATATAAAGCGATTCCACTTATATGGCGATGTGTCATCATTATCATAATCCGGAATATTTAGAGCTAGTAATTATGGATTATACTTGTTGACCAGGAAAGTCAACTCCTTCTACAACAAGATATTAGCAAACTGATTGTGTGTATGTATTGTTCTTTTTCCACTGCTTGTCTAACCATATCATTTATTGAACACACGTTTCATGTATCATTGGGAAAGCTATGTGCAACATTCCATTGTTTTACTGCGGCATGTTATCAACAAATGGTGTGCGTGAATATGCTGGTGTTGTCATGGAGTTGCCATCGAGCGAAATCATTTAGATTACAATGTAAAATATGGCAAGAGAACAAAAATGTTGAAGAAAATGTGCACACACGTATCGAACATTGAACGTGACAGAAGCAATTTAAAGAGCATCGCGCTACATTGGGTCAGGGAACTATATCAGGCTATAATAGTCAGTTATACTCTCGCAAGATAACACTGTTACTTAGTTAATGGAAAAAGGGAAAAGCATAGTAAATTGTAAAGGATGAACATACTATGTGAACTTTGAAATGTGATGATGTGTAACAGTGTTGCGTCACGTATTCGTGTGCGGGCATCACTATTAGCGATGACACATTACATTCTTCTTTTAAATGTGTTATAACTACGCTTAATGTAATGCCCAATTTGTATACGTTTATTTATTAGCTAGTACGTTATTTTTATGTCGAATTATTATATGTGTGTGCATATATTTGTACAGCTGACGAGATAATTTTTTAATTGCGCCGCGCAATGTTATTTTGTTTTGTTATTTATTTGTTATAGACAATACACGGCTGACCCGCTGAGTGTTATGCCGAGCACATAACACGCTCAGAGGCGGTTTACGCCTCAAACCACGCAAAAGTACTTGAGAGCGATGACCAGGATAGTTTTTGTCAAACACCCCTAGAAAAAGGTGTACGTTCGTCCCACACAGATATAATAAAAACATCACTAGTAAGCACGATACCAACACGAAAGGTCGTAGGGAATGAGCAGCGTGTGTCGCGACATTGACGTATGTGCGAATAGTCAATTTAAGACATGTGGCTGCTAACAGCCTAAAGGTATGTGGTTGCTTGACAGCACGCCGCGCTGAAACTCCCACGCACTGTGTGCTAGCGTTGTACCGTGACCCAGGCCATAGAATCACAC
>CBDHHR010000031.1:0-5000 GCA_965263245.1 Metamycoplasmataceae bacterium
ATCAAATAATAGTTTCGTCTTGCACGCTTCAGTAGCTAAGATCGTCATATCAAAGGACGTAACTCACTGCCGATCGTGAATCCGACATCAACATCGACCAGCCCAAATAAGACGGTTTGCGTGTCTACACTGCGCCGGAACATTAACGAATCTTTACGAGCGAGCCACGTCTCCAGGAGAATATCGTTCTCATTACAGGAAACTCTGAACACGTGACGTCATCTCGAGCAGGTGTTCGCATATTTATATTTGTCCGCGGCAGAACATGTAGAACTCCGTTATCAGCTGCTTTTTTGTGTGTGATACGAATTAGGCACACATTTAACCACGTACCAAATCACATTGTCTGGTTCACGCAACACCGGTTTGTCCGATACACAATTGCTGTATGATGACTGTGGTAGGACGAACTTAGGCATGGCGTCCACGTTGTGGCGTATGTACCGTCATGCACCGCCCGCCCGTCTTCCTGTTCCTCTCTGCAAGACAATGCAGTAAAAACAAGTTATAGTCTGTGACATGGTCAATCAAAGGACATTTGACACGCCAGCATAAACCTTTAATGATGTAAACTGTATTCAGGTAGATAAACTTGTATGTGACAAAACGTCACTCCAATTTAGTCAGCTATACGAGTGAATGTTTTAGACAATGGCATGTATTTGTGTGTAACTAGAATTTTCTATTACAATTAACAAGCAAACATTCTATGTAAGTATGACTTTTGTGTATATTTTGCAGTTCAAAACTATCCAAATATTGAGTGAAATCTATATAATAATTATGCGCGCGTGCGTGTGCGTGCATGCATGCGTGCGTGACAGCGTGGAGGGAAACCAGCGTGCGTCCATATACATGTGTGCGTGTGTGCGTGTGTGCGTGTGTGCGTGTGTGCGTGTGTGCGTGTGTGCGTGTGTGCGTGTGTGCGTGTGTGCGTGTGTGCGCGTGTGCGCGTGTGCGCGTGTGCGCGTGTGCGCGTGTGCGCGTGTGCGCGTGTGCGCGTGTGCGCGTGTGCGCGTGTGCGCGTGTGCGCGTGTGCGCGTGTGCGCGTGTGCGCGTGTGCGCGTGTGCGCGTGTGCGCGTGTGCGCGTGTGCGCGTGTGCGCGTGTGCGCGTGTGCGCGTGTGTGCGTGTGCGCGTGTGTGCGTGTGTGCGTGTGTGCGTGTGTGCGTGTGTGCGTGTGTGCGTGTGTGCGTGTGTGCGTGTGTGCGTGTGTGCGTGTGTGCGTGTGTGCGTGTGTGCGTGTGTGCGTGTGTGCGTGTGTGCGTGTGTGCGTGTGTGCGTGTGTGCGTGTGTGCGTGTGTGCGTGTGTGCGTGTGTGCGTGTGTGCGTGTGTGCGTGTGTGCGTGTGTGCGTGTGTGCGTGTGTGCGTGTGTGCGTGTGTGCGTGTGTGCGTGTGTGCGTGTGTGCGTGTGTGCGTGTGTGCGTGTGTGCGTGTGTGCGTGTGTGCGTGTGTGCGTGTGTGCGTGTGTGCGTGTGTGCGTGTGTGCGTGTGTGCGTGTGTGCGTGTGTGCGTGTGTGCGTGTGTGCGTGTGTGCGTGTGTGCGTGTGTGCGTGTGTGCGTGTGTGCGTGTGTGCGTGTGTGCGTGTGTGCGTGTGTGCGTGTGTGCGTGTGTGCGTGTGTGCGTGTGTGCGTGTGTGCGTGTGTGCGTGTGTGCGTGTGTGCGTGTGTGCGTGTGCGCGTGTGCGCGTGTGCGCGTGTGCGCGTGTGTGCGTGTGTGCGTGTGTGCGTGTGTGCGTGTGTGCGTGTGTGCGTGTGTGCGTGTGTGCGTGTGTGCGTGTGTGCGTGTGTGCGTGTGTGCGTGTGTGCGTGTGTGCGTGTGTGCGTGTGTGCGTGTGTGCGTGTGTGCGTGTGTGCGTGTGTGCGTGTGTGCGTGTGTGCGTGTGTGCGTGTGTGCGTGTGTGCGTGTGTGCGTGTGTGCGTGTGTGCGTGTGTGCGTGTGTGCGTGTGTGCGTGTGTGCGTGTGTGCGTGTGTGCGTGTGTGCGTGTGTGCGTGTGTGCGTGTGTGCGTGTGTGCGTGTGTGCGTTTGTGCGTTTGTGCGTTTGTGCGTTTGTGCGTTTGTGCGTTTGTGCGTTTGTGCGTTTGTGCGTTTGTGCGTTTGTGCGTGTTTGTGCGCGTTTGTGCGCGTTTGTGCGCGTTTGCGCGCGTTTGCGCGCGTTTGCGCGCGTTTGCGCGCGTTTGCGCGAGTTTGCGCGAGTTTGCGCGAGTTTGCGCGCGTTTGCGCGCGTTTGCGCGCGTTTGCGCGCGTTTGCGCGCGTTTGCGCGCGTTTGCGCGCGTTTGCGCGTGTTTGCGCGTGTTTGCGTGTGTTTGCGTGTGTTTGCGTGTGTTTGCGTGTGTTTGCGTGTGTTTGTGTGTTTGTGTGTTTATGTGTTTATTTGTTTATTTGTTTATGTGTTTATGTGTTTATGGGTTTATTGTGTTTATGTGGTTATGTGGTTATGTGGTTATGTGGTTATGTGGTTATGTGGTTATGTGGTTATGTGGTTATGTGGTTATGTGGTTATGTGGTTATGTGGTTATGCGGTTATGTGTGTGCATGTGTTCGTATGTGTGTGCGTATGTGTACGTGTGTCCGTGCGTGCGTGTGGGTATATATGTTTGTATTTGTTTTTGTGCATGTGTGAATTCGCGTATGTGCAAATGTTCATATGGGTGTTTGTATTCGTATGCGTGTTTGCGTATACATTTGTGAACCGACATATTTTCCCTCGAACATCGATCATTTGTGCAACTGTTCAAGTAAACAAAACACGACAGGTGGTCGTCAAACTAATCCGCCCGTCTCAAGTCTCCTCCAGCTCATTAAATACACATGCAGGAAATGTAACGAAAACAATGCACCGCGTCCGTGAAATGCTTCTTAATTAGATACATTAGTCGATCCAATCAAAGGAGGATTCACAGCATATCACTGTTTTGCTTACATCAGTTACTGGTCCTGGGATTACTGTTTGGTTTAAACTGTTGGTTTGCAGCCTACGACGCAATAACACAACTTGTGTGGTTTTGAAAGAGATGGTTCTGTTATATAATGCATGTTGCATTTTCCATCAACCAATATCTGATATATAAGTCGATAATCTCGTCCCAGATGCAATGTGTTCTTGCAATGACACATCACGTGTCCATAACAACGACCCGCCTGGATATGGTACCTGGAGGAAGCCATGTCGCGAAACCAAAAATCAAGACATTGACTAATTAATTTCTGCTTAGTTTGTACTCCAACGTAACCGGTCATTTTAATTAGTTGCCAATGTAGAATTTTTTTGGCGCTTATTTACTCTGTTATTGTGCAATGAACTGTCACTATATTGCGCCGAATTAATACGCTGTTTGAAATCCAGCATACAAGTAATCAAGCATATTATGTCATCCGGCAGTCAAACACACTTTTGCGATCGTAATTTTTTTACAATAACTAAGACTGATAAATGAGAACTGGGTGTTTTTTGTTGTCCTTGACCACGTTTCCAGACGGCTTTTTACGACACGTGGGAACCATCACGTGCCTTTTGTATTTAATTTGGCAAAGATTGTCGACTTATATGCGTAACATGTATTTCATATTAAAATATCGATTCAGCGAGATGTCAATGTATAAAAGTAATTAAAGCAACATGTTGGGAGTTTTCTAGATAGTGGATCCACAATCGTGTCGAGATAGATGTAGGTAGACTGTACACTTACGGGCTGATGTCGGTCGTGTTGAGATAGATGTAGGTAGACTGTACACCTACGGGCTGATGTCTGTCGTGTCGAGATAGATGTAGGTAGACTGTACACCTACGGGCTGATGTATGTCGTGTCGAGATAGATGTAGGTAGACTGCACACCTACGGGCTGATGTCTGTCGTGTCGATATAGATGTAGGTAGACTGTACACCTACGGGCTGATGTCTGTCGTGTTGAGATAGATGTAGGTAGACTGTACACCTACGGGCTGATGTCTGTCGTGTCGAGATAGATGTAGGTAGACTGTACACCTACGGGCTGATGTCTGTCGTGTCGAGATAGATGTAGGTAGACTGTACACCTACGGGCTGATGTCTGTCGTGTCGAGATAGATGTAGGTAGACTGTACACCTACGGGCTGATGTCTGTCGTGTCGAGATAGATGTAGATAGACTGTATACCTACGGGCTGATGTCTGTCGTGTCGAGATAGATGTAGGTAGACTGTACACCTACGGGCTGATGTCTGTCGTGTCGAGATAGATATAGATAGACTGTACACCTACGGGCTGATGTCTGTCGTGTCGAGATAGATGTAGGTAGACTGTACACCTACGGGCTGATGTCTGTCATGTCGAGATAGATGTAGATAGACTGTACACCTACGGGCTTATGTCTGTCGTCTCTTCTGCTCTAGTGAACGCACCATGAAGCAGGTACAAATCTGGCTGATCATTAACAATGTACCGTTCATGGAAGTCGAACTGTTAAACTACTAAATAGTGTGGCTATACATTGCTAACGCAACAACATTCTCCGGTGCGGCCACTAAATGACCAAGATGACCAGCGTCTTACCTTGACCACCGGTGCCTGGCGATGCTGCCTCGCCGTAGCGTGTCTCAAGCGCCCGTGGGTCCGCGCGTCACACCTGTTAGCAGAACATCTGTGCGTAGGTCTGTACGTTGCGTGGCCGCAGTCTGTTCTTGGCAACAGATCTGCTACTGTCGCGCGTGAAGCTGCTACGTCGTGGTCGCTGTCGCTTCAGCGCAATCGGAATCGACAGGTTGTATTTCGTGAGCGGGTTGAAATCAATAGCATATTTAGACAATGGGGCTGAAATGAAAACAAGGTGCGTGCTGCAGTCAGCGTAGCACCGGCCTCCTTGATTAGCTCCGTAGCGGCACCCAATTATTGATAACAATACGCGACTACATTCTTGTAATAATTTAGTAATACCGTTGCGGTGTTATTGGCGGCTGGGGACCGTTCGACAAATACGTCTGTGTGGAGACACAAAGATGCGTTTATACGCAGATAAAAAG
>CBDHHR010000031.1:10000-16784 GCA_965263245.1 Metamycoplasmataceae bacterium
GTTTTGTTATAAACCCGTAGATTTGGATTCACAATCAGCCTAACGAAAACAAAAGTAATGTTCCAACTAAAGTTTGGAACCAACCATATACCACTCAATGTTACATTCGATGACGTTCATTTGAATATTATGGAAACATTCACATATCTGGTAGCACAATGTCGGTAAACACAATGACAGTTCGCCCTTGGAAAGGCAAGCGCATCTTTCGGTCGACTAACAAAGCGCCTATGGAACGAATGTAGTATATACGCTTATGGACAAAAACCAAACTGTATTTTGCTGTCGACTGTCGACTCTGTTGTATGGATGTGATGCGTGGACCCCATATCGACGTTACATCAAACACTTGGAGTAATACCACATAATCTGCTTACGACAGACTGTGGGTTTAACATGGCAAGACATGATGCCAAACACTGAGGTACTGGACAGATGCGGAATGTTTGGAATCCAGTTTCACATAAAGCGTGCACAACTAATCATAGTAATCATATCATTTGATCGGACGGATGACCGTATATAAAAGGCGCTCTTCTATGGTCAACTGAACACTGTTTGGCCTTCGCAAGACGGGCAACAAAAACGCTACAACGACAGTATGAAGGGAACATTGAAATCATGTTCCATCTCCTGTGATACCTGGAATTAGTCGTCTCCTCTGGCGACACACCTGCACGACACACCTGCACGACTGCACGACTTTGAGCAGAGACGGCGTCAACAACTCACAGACAAGCGGATGCAGCGGAAGAATGGCCACCCTTTGCCGAGACCTATGACCACCTTTGACTGGGCCATCCGTGGTCGCCAACACGCGAAGTGCCTTGGTCTACACAGTCATCAAAGGACGCAAACCTGACTCGGTACGAGACCGGTCCTCCGCCGGCTCACTCCATTCAGTAAAAACAAATTGCAAATGACTAGTTATTATATCGATTGATCAAAATATGAAGTGATCATGTTGCGCTCAAAACAACATGGAATACTCGAGAGGAAAGTGGGAAATACACCGGGTACTGAGCTGCAATGCTAATATATTTTACATTCTCAGAAGACAGATGACATATGTTGTAGATATGTTTGATCAGTGCCGTCCGGAACACGACATGTAGCCCACTAACTACTGTCATGCGAGTGCGTTGTAGCGTTGCGTTAGCCAGATTGTCATGCAACTGGTCAAAACAGCTATTTTTTATAATGGCATTATAGGCAACATTTCACATATCCTGAAATTATAAGACAATTACCGATTATCTCCGAATTTCAAACCTTTCGTGGCGAAGTAATCGTGATAGAAAAAAATTACTGAGACATGCAAGGGTACTGCTAGAACGGCTCACATGTTGCGCCTGTCAGCGCGGGCAACTATGTCTAACTGAGAGAACGAAGTTCAACGTAATCACGACGAGAACTATAGGTGCTTCTGAGCATAACACACATTTCTGATCAGCAAACGTAATATACCAGTGAAATATCCACATAACAAAATAAATGCCTTATCCAAAACACACACACACACGTATTTACACTCAGTTTGATATGCGTATTCTATGAGACCGTTTTGTTATTACGTGAATAATACGATCGATAGCGTAATTGAATAATATGGTGGCGCCATCTATGTGATTTCACTACGTTTATGATCTATTTTCTCCAACTCTTGCCCGGATCGGCTTCATATAGGCCTTTTATTGTGCATGTTCGGAAACGCAGTGAACAACATAACTTGCTCATTAGACTTGTACATTTCTGTGTTTTATACTTGTTCTTTGGATTTATCATTTTTGTTCCTGCAAAGAATTGCACGAATTATCTCACGCTTCCACACGTTCTCCTAGATGACTCGCATATCAGGGATACACTTTCAGGAATAATTAATCGACGACTCCACGGAGGAACAGTAACGCCTCTACTGTTTTAGAATTTCCCAATAAGTTTTCGTCACTTCAGACAAACGTAACTTGGAAACGGTTTACATAATTTGATTTAAAGAGAAATCATGTTTCCAATTGACACTACAGCCATTGTCAGTGACAAGTTTTCAACAACACTGCCTTCTGTGTCTCTGGTTGTGTTCATGTTTCCAATTGACACTACAGCCATTGTCAGTGACAAGTATTCAACAACACTGCCTTCTGTGTCTCTGGTTATGTTCATGTTTCCAATTGACACTACAGCCATTGTCAGTGACAAGTATTCAACAACACTGCCTTCTGTGTCTCTGGTTGTGTTCATGTTTCCAATTGACACTACAGCCATTGTCAGTGACAAGTATTCAACAACACTGCCTTCTGTGTCTCTGGTTGTGTTCATGTTTCCAATTGACACTACAGCCATTGTCAGTGACAAGTATTCAACAACACTGCCTTCTGTGTCTCTGGTTGTGTTCATGTTTCCAATTGACACTACAGCCATTGTCAGTGACGAGTATTCAACAACACTGCCTTCTGTGTCTCTGGTTGTGTTCATGTTTCCAATTGACACTACAGCCATTGTCAGTGACAAGTATTCAACAACACTGCCTTCTGTGTCTCTGTTTGTGTTGCGTCATCCACTAGATTGAGCAATTGAGTAACTTGAATCCATTGAGCGAAATTGATGACAAAGATAGCGTGGAAAAATCATGCACGTGCCCTTCACAACTGCCTGGTATATATATTAATTTTACTCTTCGTCTGTGGTCTCGGTTTACCCGGAATTCCGGTGGAGTTAATGACAGGCCCTCACGCTTACTAAAAGTGCAGTGTTATTTTGATGTGAAGGATGTCAACACACACACACACACACACACACACACACACACACACACACACACACACACACACACACACACACACACACACACACACACACACACACACACACACACACACACACACACACACACACACACACACACACACACACACACACACACACACACACACAGTCGGACACGCGCCCGCGCACACGCACACGCACTTATTTACCCATTCGCGCGTACGCGCGCACACGCACACACGCACACGCACACGTACACATGCACATGCACATGCACATGCACATGCACATGCACATGCACATGCACATGCACATGCACATGCACATGCACATGCACATGCACATGCACATGCACATGCACATGCACATGCACATGCACATGCACATGCACATGCACATGCACATGCACATGCACATGCACATGCACATGCACATGCACATGCACATGCACATGCACATGCACATGCACATGCACATGCACATGCACATGCACATGCACATGCACATGCACATGCACATGCACATGCACATGCACATGCACATGCACATGCACATGCACATGCACATGCACATGCACATGCACATGCACATGCACATGCACATGCACATGCACATGCACATGCACATGCACATGCACATGCACATGCACATGCACATGCACATGCACATGCACATGCACATGCACATGCACATGCACATGCACATGCACATGCACATGCACATGCACATGCACGTACGCACGTACGCACGTACGCACGTACGCACGTACGCACGTACGCACGTACGCACGTACGCACGTACGCACGTACGCACGTACGCACGCTCACACGCTCACACGTACGCAAGCACGCACACACACACGCACTCGCACTCGCACGCGCGCACACACACACATACACACACACATACATACACACACAGACACACACGCACGCACACACACACGCACGCGCACGCGCACGCGCGCACACACACATACACACACACATACACACACACACACACACACACACACACACACACACACACACACACACACACACACACACACACACACACACACACACACACACACACACACACACACACACACACACACACACACACACACACACACACACACACACACACACACACACACACACACACACACACACACACACACACACACACACACACACACACACACACACACACACACACACACACACACACACACACGATAAGTTGCTTAATGCATAGAATCACACAATGCCGAACAAATCGTATAAGCCTGCCAATATGTGACGCATCGTGTTTCGGTTCCATAATGACTACCTGAGCGTATTCCTGGATTTCATTACCTCGTATTACATAAACCCCCATATTAGATGGAACTCAATATTTAATGTCTCCAACGTAAGACAACAACGTATTATTATTGCCATCTGCCTTGTCTCGCGGGCCGTATTTGGCGCGACCCCTCCAGCTGTAGTCGTGTTTTAAGCGAAACGACTTCGCAGAAAGGCGACCCGTGGGTGCACTGGGTACGACGTAGCTAACGAAGCTAACTTTCCATCAAACACGGAGCCGCTGCATTAAATTATTGAGACACTCAGTCGTCAGTTGGATGGCGTCAGACCGTAAGCACAACCGCCGCGATTTCGCGAAGTTCACGGATTGATCAACAATATTACATGTCCCTCGGCGACGACCGTAGTGCCTTTTCATTCTCTGCTTGACAACAATTGTGCATTTAATCAACGATATGATTCAGAGCCAATGGAATGATATTCCGCCGGCGCTAGGGTGACAGTGAATATCTGGCTCGCGATGCACGGCTTTGTCGCTGATATCGAAATCAATACTGAGCGAGCAGCGGCATTGCGTCGGTTACTGCAGTGAAATTAAACATTTCGCCTGGCTTACTTTGCTGATTTGAAGATCGGGTGTAGTTATCCTGTCAATCTCGGCGTTGCCCCCAATGAGATGGGATGTGGTGACGTCATTATGCGGCTTCACTCCAATCCTGAAGATTGCGTATCCCAAACTCCGCTATGGTATTTGTGAAGGTCAACAGAATTATTTCCCCAAGGCAGGCTTGGCTAACTGCTTAATCTATTTACGCGGAAATGTCACAGGAAGTCCCTGGGAATTCCAATGTGTCACGGATGCCAGTTTATTACATGGTATTTGTGTACATTTGTTTGTGTTCCTTCAACCGATTCTAGTTTCGCCTGTTCCACTCCTGCCACGCTACGAACCTACGTGACGAGATTCACAAATACAACAACCACGACTACGTTTGACGTCAGTATAGTTTATTACAGCATTGTTTATTCACAGTAATATCAGTTATGACTATAATGTATGTCGGCACGTTTTGTCACAACATTGTTTATTCCCAGCGATATAAATTATGACTACAATGTATGTCAGCACGGTTTATCACAACATTGTTTATTCACACCGATATCAATTTTAATTACATTGTATGTCACAACATTATTTATTCACACCGATATCAATTATGACTACAATGTATGTCGGCACGGTTTATCACAACATTGTTTATTCAAACCGATATAAATTCTAATTACAGTGTATATCAGCACGTTTTGTCACAGTATTGTTTATTAACACTGATATCAATTATGACTACAATGTATGTCAGCACGGTTTATCACAACATTTTTTATTCTCATCGATATCAATTATGACTACGATGTATATCGGCACGGTTTATCGCAACTTTGTTTAATCACACCGATATCAATTATAATTACAGTGTATGCCAGCATGGTTTATCACAACTTTGTTTATTCAAACCGACATCAGTTATGATTATATTGTACGTCAGCACGGTTTATCACAACGGTATCGAGTAATACTACATTGTATGTAGTACTACTAGGCCTAGTAGTATTACTAGGCCTAGTATAGTGACTGCTATAATGTTTTGTCGTGCTGTTTCTGCGAAAATCGAACATGACCAATATATGTGTAGAATGCACGAATAAAGAAACCATCTGCCGAGACAAGAGGCGTACGATTTGAAGACGGGCCCCCGCGCTGCCCCTCAATATTCAATCGTCTTTTCCGAGTTCTGAGATGGTTAGACAGAGTCTACGTCACGCTACGTATCGAGAGGTCCTCTATGCAGGCCAGTGCTCTAAACTAAACAGTCATCCGCCCTAAGGCTGTGTGGTTTACCACCTCGCGGCCTAGCAGCACGGAGGAGGTCATTGGTGACCCTCAGCCTATAGTGTGTACCGACTCACGGTGGTCGAGTGGGCAACTCTAGCGAGTCTACGTATTGCAGCAAAGCCAAGTACTGTTTATCAATGTTGACGACAACCAAATTCGTCACCTAAATGTATTCACAACTGAATCAGCATCACTTATCACCAAATGTTTATTCAAAACAAACCAAGTTCCACTACAGTGTGTGTCAGCGCAGTTTAATACATGTTTTAGACACATCACCAAATGTATCATCCCAACGACAAACGTGTTACTTCGTACGCCTACACAAGTTCTCATCAAATATTTATTCAAACGTTTCTCCCAAATGTGCTAGCATCTTGTTACTTTTTGAGACAGCGTTCGTGGAACGTTTTTATAATAATTATGAAATATGATAACCACGGCACCGTTTTCGTTTCTTAAATTTTCGATGTCGACGTCGTATTTTTCCAATTAGCGTGCTTTACCGGATTCCCAACTTAGCGTAATAACATATTAATATTATACGTCTGACATTCACATGAAATAGAGTCATTCCGCCAGTGTCGGTGACACGTCTGACCTTAGTCTGTGACGACACGGATCTGTCTCATGTAAGAATGTGTGTAGCAAGTGAACCACTAATGTGCTCTAGTAAGACGGAACGAGGCATTCGCAAAATTGTTCGCTTTATCTCAACAGTTCAGTCATTCGACGCCAAACAGGGTCAAACTCAAACAAATCGCAACAGCAAATTTGATTATCTGTTTGGTTATATGCACAGATTACTAGAAAAATTGTTTACCGAAGATTGCTC
>CBDHHR010000032.1:0-5000 GCA_965263245.1 Metamycoplasmataceae bacterium
ACAAGCGGATGACGTCACACCGAGCTGGAGAACAGACTTGTAATGCATCTTTGACACACACACCTTAATCGTCTCTGTGATTAATTTCAATATTTAATACTACGGACATTGACCGGTCATTAATTGTGTGACCCCGACGGTCGCCATCGCGTCTGACCTGACCTGACGTCACGCTTACGTCAGCAACTCTTCCTACGGTGACAAATACGTTCTCGGGTGAAGCGGCGAGCTGCTATACACGCTCGTTACCTGAATGCAAGATACATTTAAGTTTTATGTTAATTTCTGCAACTCGGACGGCAATAGTGTGAACACACTGTCGACTGTCAGGAATATCCGACCGCTGACCGGAGTATGTGTCCCTATGGTCACTGACCACCGCTATATATGGCAGCAGATCTTACGTTAGTGTCACAACGAAGTACTATGACACGGTATAATTACAACGCTTCAAATAGAGAAATTACGTTCGACGTTAAATGCAGGATGTCTAACATTACCACTGATGATATTAGCTGTGTACCGTTTTAATTCCTTTTTCTGAACATTTTCATTGGTTCTAATATATAACAGTTATATGCAACATTAGTTATATACGAATACACCATTATATAATGTGATTTACATATTTATATACATATGAAATTAAACGTACACTTTGCTAAAACCTGACGATTCGTATCCACCTGTTACAATCCCCGGCCTTGTTCCACCCTCTCTGTCGTTCACCTTTAAATATTTCTCTTTACATTATCTGTCCATCCTAATGTCAACATTTCTCCTTCAACACGCTGCTATGTTGAAAGCAATCGTAATCAATAACGCTATAATCATATCCTGTTCATCTCCACCCTCCGTTGTGTGTAAGTGATGTCTTCCGTTGCCACGTTTATTTAGTCACATCTTCAGTCAACGTGATACGAGCCACTGTTCTTAGTTGCGTAGTTTATTACCCACACATCCATTTATCAATGTCATTGCTCTCGTAGTGCTAGATTTGCAACAGCACTTCCACATGTAACAGGAAAGTACTATCATGTAGTGTCGGCATTGTCATGTGGGAATTCGTATTGTCGATCCACTCGTGGTGTGTATTATCCGAATTAAACCAAGGGCTGTGTTAATGTAACGCCAAAGCGCCTTAGCGATAGTCTGATCGTTGTGCCATGCAATATACAAGATTCGCCATCAGTGAATATATATATATAACGTACGAATGCTATATTTAAAACGAAATGAATATAATAACCATAGACGCTGACAACCATATAAACACTTTTAGACAATTCAACCTGCTATAGTATGACTGCCGCTTTATAATCACGATTCATGTTGTTAGGATACAGTTATACCAGGTATAACATAAATACAAATCAACAAAAAAGCCAACGTGCAAATACTACAATGACGAAATGAATAAAATTGTATCAGCTTCAACAAGTCCGTATATGTAATCCAAGAAGATCAAGTCCGTATATCGAATTGAGAAACCTTTGGTTTGTTGAGCGACAAACGTGTTTCCGTTGATATACTGCTTGCCTTTGCCAAATATTTATCAGTTTTATTTTCAAATATATTCGCACGTTTACCTTCTGTTGAGATCAAGAGAGATATGAGACCTGTGGCGTTGATCCTGTTCAATGGCAATCACACTAGGCGAGTCACTCTTACTGGCTGTTGTACTGTCAACACCTTATTGCATACCGTGTAAGCCAGGTACCAAAGTGTGTGGCATCACGCTGGTAATCTCCTGGCGTCAATTTAAGCAACTAAGACCAGTTTTGTCTCACGAGACAGAAGCGTACCGTCGCTACACACTTCTGCCATTATGAGAATCAGATCCTAATCTGCTCCATTCAACTATCGTCCCCGGGGGTAACGAGTAATTTCTCATATCCGATCTACATGGCTTCTACGCTAATTCTGCATTGCGTTTTTTTAGTTCTACGTTCTTTCTTAATAAGAAAATCGTTGAATCCACGCCTTCGTCGCCATTGGACATTTCAAAAACCTATATTTGGTCTCATCGTAAAACTAGTATCACTGACCAAAAACATGTGTCTCGTTTGCTTATTAACTATTAGTATAGGGGTAATGGAAATATTCACGAATGGCAGCACGACTACATAATCTGTATTGTCTGGCCCAGGTTTAATCGTGAGACGAGTTCGTACTTACCCAGCGCAGAAGCCTCCGTCCAATACAGATTAATATACAGCGGCCTGGATTCGACCGAATGTAGACCGTATCATCGGCACTGTACGCTTGAAGTACACCCTCTTGGCCGCGTCTTGGTCGAGAGTGACCACTCGGTGTGTGGCGTGTGCGGCGGTCTCCTACTTATCACGCGAAATATTAATTCTGGTCGCTATCCGTGAGGTCAGTTGACTGACCAGGTTTCTGTGAATGGAAACAGCTGGGTTGCGCTAACTACGTCTGTAGACAAACGACGCGCTCACGCCATGTTTTCTTGTAGTCAGGACATCAACAACGGGACGCCAAACTATGTCACGCGTCACAGCGGCGAGTGAGACCGCCGACGAACGGCTGTCTAATTATTTGATATATTGACATTACTGGACATCATAAACACCATACTGGCCGGTGATATATCTGTTGTTCCGTCCCAATGCTTATTCACGGACTCCGACCGACCAACGCGTTCGTCAAAGACGGGACGAAGGAAGATTTCCATTGTCGATACGAACTCTATTTATCACCGATGTCAACGCTGGACACATACCGCTGGGGGACGTTGACACAGTGACCAGCCAAATGGACAGTCCGCGTTCGTGTTATTCCTTCACGGTGTATTCTCATCCAGGTAACGTGGGCGCCAACTGAATTGTCCGAGGTCGCGGTATTTATTCATCAAATCGCCAAGGCAGCGACGACGAAGGGAGACTAACCACGCTGTCCACTGCTATGTCGGTAACCTGGTCTGCTTTGTTTAACGACATTTGACGTGATTATGTCGTTATCATCTCAACTCATAGCATAACGTTCTTATTGTCTTACTAGTAGCGCAATGGCACGGTGGCTAGAGTTTCGGACTCTCGACTAACGGAACCCGGGTTCGAATCCTGTGCTGCAGTGTCAATCCTCCTGCAAGTTTTGTCATTCTACGTTGCTCTAGTTCACTAAGCTGTATGAATGAGTACGACAAGTAATTGCAGCGTGGCTGGGTGTTTCACAGAGTAGTCGCGATGACGCTGGATTGAACAGGTCGGCCAGGGGCTAAAATGTAAACCGCCTTGAGCAATCCTGAGGTTTGGATACTGTGCTATATGTGAACTTACTTTTAGGTATGGTCAATATTTTGTCCGTGTCACCGGTCGGTTTTCTGTCGGTGTTTCCCAAGTTATTGATATTTATTTGCGTGTTGTTGCTCGCTACTGCTGTGGGTTTCTGTTGAATATCTGACGTAATAATTATTGTTCATGCCTGGGTGGTTCGTCATCCACACTCTTCCGATGTCGTCCGTTGGCTGGTTGTCTGTCCTCCGACAACGAATTGTTCGTTTTTCGACTGTGGTGCAGACAATGTATCCTGTATTCTGTATCCTACCGATCGCCATATTTGTCGGTTGTCACTGTGTCCTCTTGCAAGACGCTGTAGCGCTTACATTTTCCCGGCGTTAAAAACGTTCCGATTGACGTTTCTGCGCATGCGCGATAAATGTAAACTCATCAATGTGCAGCGAAAGAACAAAGCATTTATGGTGTAAATAGTACGGGTTGTTCGTTTTGATGTCTATAATAACCTCAAAGCAAAGTTATTTGTCGCAAATTAACACGAGGCAAACACGTTTTGAGGCATTCTTTGAAAGCAAGCGTAACTCACGTGACTATAGAGCGCCTTGATCCGTGACAGTGATTTAAACAAACGTAATATTTTATTGTATTGAACGACATTTTAAGCCACTCTTCACAGTAAACATCACAGGAGAGTTAACAAACAGCCCGTGGCATTTATAAAAAAAAATGCTCTGTCGGTTCGCTGCATATTGATGATTTTACATTTATCGCGCATGCGCAGAAACGTCAATCGGAAAGTATATAACGACCGGAAAAACGTAAGCGCGACAACGCCCCTCGTATTTGGTCTAAGTAGACCTTAACAAAACACGTCGTCTGGTTTTCTATTCGTCCCACCGTTGCCCTTTGGCATCTTTTGCGTGGCTGTCAGTACACAAAATGTATATCCAGACAAATCGTTCAACGCCACTCATCGAGAGTGGCAGAGCCTGTCTCGATTAGGTTATGTTTGTTGGCACATTGTCAATATTACTTCGACAATGCATCATCTGTGTTACGACTGTAATGGCGTGTCATCAACACGGGACTACGTCATAGTGTTATCGTCACGTGACAGGCCAGTGTTATCAACCTACAGTGTTGGCACCATCGGGTGGAAATGCTTAAAAACGAATCGTCTTTTTTGGCCTCGAACGCGTTAAAAATCACCTCATAATGACATGTTCAGTAATTATGTCAGCGCGTTTATCTAATAATCGATATGACATGATAATGCCACGAACATTTACAACGCTTTGTATAGAAACGTTTCGAAGCGTAGTAATCAGCGACATGCAGTTGCACAGCGTATATCGAAACATTTCACTTATCCTCTCATATTACATAATAAAGAAACGGGTCATGTCGCAGTCAACACCTTAATTCAAAGCGCCAATCTATTTTAACACATTCTACCCAAGGTGTAATTGTTGTAACACAAGCCTCAGTTATTCTCCGCCGAGCGTGATTCACCGACAAGCTAACCCCAGTGCACCGGGCCGCTGTTCACGCTGCCGCAGTCGGCTCCTGTCTCCGAGCTTTGTTAACATTGTTTCGTACGGTTGTATAGGAAACCAGTCTAGTAACAGGGGAGAGAGGCAGGGAGGCAGGGAGGCAGGGAGGCAGGGAGGCAGGGAGGCAGGGAGGCAGGGAGGCAGGGAGGCAGGGAGGCAGGGAGGCAGGGAGGCAGGGAGGCAGGGAGGC
>CBDHHR010000032.1:10000-11780 GCA_965263245.1 Metamycoplasmataceae bacterium
GAAAGGAAGAAAGGAAGAAAGGAAGAAAGGAAGAAAGGAAGAAAGGAAGAAAGGAAGAAAGGAAGAAAGGAAGAAAGGAAGAAAGGAAGGAAGAAAGGAAGAAAGGAAGAAAGGAAGAAAGGAAGAAAGGAAGAAAGGAAGAAAGGAAGAAAGGAAGAAAGGAAGAAAGAAAGGAAAGGAAGAAAGGAAGAAACATAGAAAGGAAGAAAGGGAGAAAGGAAAAATGGAAAAAAAGGAAGAAAGGACGAAAGGAAGAAAGGAAGAAAGGAAGAAAGGAAGCAAGGAAAAAGGAAGAAAGGAAGAAAGGAAGAAAGGAAGAAAGGAAGAAAGGAAGAAAGGAAGCAAGGAAGCAAGGAAGAAAGGAAGAAAGGAAGAAAGGAAGAAAGGAAGAAAGGAAGAAAGGAAGAAAGGAAGAAAGGAAGAAAGGAAGAAAGGAAGCAAGGAAGCAAGGAAGCAAGGAAGAAAGGAAGAAAGGAAAAAAGGAAGAAAGGAAGAAAGGAAGCAAGGAAGAAAGGAAGAAAGGAAGCAAGGAAGCAAGGAAGAAAGGAAGAAAGGAAGAAAGGAAGAAAGGAAGAAAGGAAGAAAGGAAGAAAGGAAGAAAGGAAGAAAGGAAGAAAGGAAGAAAGGAAGAAAGGAAGAAAGGAAGCAAGGAAGAAAGGAAGAAAGGAAGAAAGGAAGAAAGGAAGGAAGGAAGCAAGGAAGCAAGGAAGAAAGGAAGAAAGGAAGAAAGGAAGAAAGGAAGCAAGGAAGAAAGGAAGAAAGGAAGAAAGGAAGAAAGGAAGCAAGGAAGCAAGGAAGAAAGGAAGAAAGGAAGGAAGGAAGGAAGAACGACAGAACGGGGGATATAAGGAGGCGAAATAGAGACTTTGTAGCTGTGACGAGCCTTTTGTCGACGGTTAATAACACTCGAAGTGTAAACAAAGTTATTAATCCATTATATATCATGGATTCAATACAGTGCAGCTGGCGTTTGAGAGAGCAAGCCGGAGCGAACTCCAACGACAACATTCATTTGCGTAGAACCAAAGAACGTCGTTGTATATGTTATCATGGCGAAGCTCTAATCAACCTTAATTGAGCAGCCTGCTCATGTTTCAGCAGTTCACCTGTGTCTAACTCGCCTGCCATCTGTTGCCTCCACACAGACCGCTACTCAACACGCGGAATGCAGCAGTCATTAGACTGACGATACGGGCCGGAATAACTAGACGATAACACGGAGATTGTTATAAATTGCATAGAATGTACTTAGTTGTGTTCGTAGCGAATTAGCTTTGGAGACTCGGCGGAAAAGGCCGGAGTTCGAATCATCGTTTTGCTGTTTCGAAGCGACGGCAATTTCGTTAACTCCACGTTGTCTCAGTTCACTCAGCCGAGTGAGCTACGTTTGATTGCGCGGCGTATGGCTCTGGCGTTATATCCAGGAAGATTGTGAGTAATCACCCGCTTGCATTTCGAATTAGGAATTAGGCACAGGGTGCATGGGCGTAAATGCGCTAGAAAGGATTCACTTAACTTCTCATTTCCTTGCAATTGCAGAGTGTTAGGAGTTTATTAAATCAGTAGATCATGCGAGGTCTTAATGCCGTAGCAGTTGGTCACGAAAGGACATCTGTCTCTATTTTGATCACGCTAACAATAGCCGCCAAATCACGAGTGAAGGCACGTTTATCTAATCAACGGGTGTAGAAACGGACGTAGAAAGCGGGAGGGGGTGAGGTTACGTCACGATTTGTTACGAGCATCTCGATAACCTGTCTCCGCCTCTCGTTTGCGTTGC
>CBDHHR010000033.1:0-17781 GCA_965263245.1 Metamycoplasmataceae bacterium
GCGTGTGTGTATGTGTGTGTGTGTGTGCGTGCGTGTGTGTGTGTGTGCGTGTGTGTGTGTGTGTGTGTGTGCGTGTGTGCGTATGTGCGTGTGTGCGTGTGTGCGTGTGTGCGTGAGTGCGTGTGTGCGTGTGTGCGTGAGTGCGTGTGTGCGTGTGTGCGTGTGTGCGTGTGTGCGTGTGTGCGTGAGTGCGTGTGTGCGTGTGTGCGTGTGTGCGCGTGTGCGCGTGTGCGTGTGTGCGTGTGTGCGTGCGTGCGTGCGTGCGTGCGTGTGTACGCGTGTGCGCGTGTGCGCGTGTGCGCGTGTGTGCGTGTGTGTGAGTGCGTGTGTGCATGTTTGTGTGTTTGATGTTGTTCATCTAAAGATCAGTACTATGCATTGTAAACTTGACTAGTATTCCCAATTTGGCGACTCTCTGGGAAACTAGGAATGCGCATGACGCCAGCGTTTCCATGAAAATGGCGGTTTCAATACAACCTGAATTGTGTATACTATTTTTACCTGTAGTTGGAAGCGGTTGGTTTTGCTAATGCTTGAAGTTGCGCAGTCTTAAACAACCGCTGCTTTAAACAGCTGCGTGAACCGGCGCAGAGTGAAATTGATGAAACTATCCAAGTCTTAAAGAGGATTTGAACCGGGATTATTTGTTCGAAATCCCTATACACTCCCGTCTACGTTCCGACGGCCCAGTTACTCTCAACAACGTGAGCCGTTGATGGCGCCTGTCACAACAACGAGGACGCTTATCCACGGAAGACAAACGGTAGCGACTGGTTGTGTGCTTAGACCGATGACGTCACTCTCCCGGGTCCGGGTCCCGGGAGTACGTGTCTTGATTTGTGTCGCATCTGCGGCCCGGTGCGACCTTTGGGCTCATCAAACACTAATGGGCGCGGATACGCTCCAAGGGACCGGTCATTATTTAACTGTTTCCAAATCGGTGTAAGTGTCTTCAGTGCTTTCCACGAATGTGTGTATTTAAATAAACTTTGCAAAAGAACCAACTGAAAAAGTCGTCAACGTCTGTCATGTGTGTTCTCTACACCGACGTGTAAGAATCTGCCCACAGCTTGGACCACCAGACTGGAACTCTTCACTTATCGGAGGTGGAATTACACGTGTTTCCTATTGGTTATTCAAGCTCAGTGCATGCTGATGATGAATCACGAATCTACTTTCATATTCATTAGATATGATAATCCTACAATGTCGTTTTTAAGTTCGTGCCTGTCGCAATTCGGCCTTGACAGAAATGAAGCCAACGGAAATGTGGTTTGCCATTGCAACCCATAGACATAGACATAGGCATAGACATAGACATAGACATAGACATAGACATAGACATAGACATAGACATAGACATAGACATAGACATAGTCATAGACATAGACATAGACATAGACATAGACATAGACATAGACATAGACATAGTCATAGACATAGACATAGCCATAGACATAGACATAGCCATAGCCATAGGCATAGGCATAGGCATAGACATAGACATAGACATAGACATAGACATAGACATAGACATAGACATAGACATAGACATAGACATAGACATAGTCATAGACATAGACATAGACATAGACATAGACATAGACATAGACATAGACATAGTCATAGACATAGACATAGCCATAGACATAGACATAGCCATAGCCATAGACATAGACATAGACATAGACATAGACATAGACATCGACATCGACATCGACATCGACATCGACATCGACATCGACATCGACATAGACATAGACATAGACATAGACATAGACATAGACATAGACATAGACATAGACATAGACATAGACATAGACATAGACATACCTAACCACATCTTGTCAGAAGACTGTAGATTCTTTTATCCAGCAATGGTCTTATTCTGTACTTTCATGTCGGGTCAGTTTCTTTAGCATATTGACTTTCTCTTTGTCTGTCTCCTCGTCGAAAACAACTATTATAAATTACGTTTTGTCTGCTTTCTTTATTTCGTTTCGTGTTATACCGAATTGATTAATTTCTTCGTCGATAATTGGTTAACGATTATGTAATGCGATGTTATACCAGAAATATAAAAAACTATTCATTTGTGTACCGTACCGGACGTTTGCAGTGTAAATGAGTTTGACTCGAGCTTACGTTATGTCGTGCAACCGTAGTTAGTAAAGCCAGTGACGTACACCTACCAGCTGCATGCAAACAAGTGTATTGTGCTGGAGTCGTGGGCGTTTTCCCCTCGCCTGGTTCGTGAGTGTCCACCTGACCACACCGTCTGTCACTGCTGGTTGGTTACAGTTGTAGACGTCTCTCTCTATTTCAAAGTTTCGCCCGCGAAATGTACAATTGGTAAACACAATATCCAGTTTAAAAACAAGCTTTATGTTGGCAATTCTGCCATGGCCGATATTTTCCAATAATGTACAGAGAGAAAAGCAAACACCTCGATAAGGGAAAAGATAACCGATGGACACCGACTATCAACACATGGAATCTATACGACGGGAGACATTCTTGAGGAAGACTGGAGACACGATGACGTACGGTATCTTGCAGATGATCACGTGATATAGAGTTCAGAGGTCATTGCCCATCCGCGGGACACTAACGCTGTACAATCGTGAGGATATGACGGTGGTGATTATGATAATTCCCTTAAAATGACGAACACTTAACTCCACACAATAACATATATATGCACGCACGCACGCACGCACGCACGCATGCGCACACACACGCACATTCGTACACCCTGCAATTAAACACCTTCCATTTGGCACATGAGGGTTGTCCGTTGTGTGCCAAACAGTTAGTAAAGGTTGAGTAAAACTGTGATCCAAACAGTTAGTAAAGGTTGAGTAAAACGGTGATCCAAACAGTTAGTAAAGGTTGAGTAAAACTGTGATCCAAACAGTTAGTAAAGGTTGAGTAAAACGGTGATCCAAACAGTTAGTAAAGGTTGAGTAAAACGGTGATCCAAACAGTTAGTAAAGGTTGAGTAAAACGGTGATCCAAACAGTTAGTAAAGGTTGAATAAAACGGTGATACAAACAGTTAGTAAAGGTTGAGTAAAACGGTGATACAAACAGTTAGTAAAGGTTGAGTAAAACTGTGATCCAAACAGTTAGTAAAGGTTGAGTAAAACTGTGATCCAAACAGTTAGTAAAGGTTGAATAAAACGGTGATCCAAACAGTTAGTAAAGGTTGAGTAAAACGGTGATCCAAACAGTTAGTAAAGGTTGAGTAAAACGGTGATCCAAACAGTTAGTAAAGGTTGAGTAAAACGGTGATCCAAACAGTTAGTAAAGGTTGAATAAAACGGTGATACAAACAGTTAGTAAAGGTTGAGTAAAAATGTTATCCAAACAGTTAGTAAAGGTTGAATAAAACGGTGATCCAAACAGTTAGTAAAGGTTGAGTAAAACTGTGATCCAAACAGTTAGTAAAGGTTGAGTAAAAATGTTATCCAAACAGTTAGTAAAGGTTGAATAAAACGGTGATCCAAACAGTTAGTAAAGGTTGAGTAAAACTGTGATACAAACAGTTAGTAAAGGTTGAGTAAAAATGTTATCCAAACAGTTAGTAAAGGTTGAATAAAACGGTGATCCAAACAGTTAGTAAAGGTTGAGTAAAGCTGTGATCCAAACAGTTAGTAAAGGTTGAGTAAAGCTGTGATACAAACAGTTAGTAGAGGTTGAGTAAAGCTGTGATCCAAACAGTTAGTAGAGGTTGAGTAAAACGGTGATCCAAACAGTTAGTAAAGGTTGAGTAAAACGGTGATCCAAACAGTTAGTAAAGGTTGAGTAAAACGGTGATCCAAACAGTTAGTAGAGGTTGAGTAAAGCTGTGATCCAAACAGTTAGTAGAGGTTGAGTAAAGCTGTGATCCAAACAGTTAGTAAAGGTTGAGTAAAACGGTGATCCAAACAGTTAGTAGAGGTTGAGTAAAGCTGTGATCCAAACAGTTAGTAGAGGTTGAGTAAAGCTGTGATCCAAACAGTTAGTAAAGGTTGAGTAAAACGGTGATCCAAACAGTTAGTAAAGGTTGAGTAAAACGGTGATCCAAACAGTTTAGTAAAGGTTGAGTAAAACGGTGATCCAAACAGTTAGTAAAGGTTGAGTAAAACGGTGATCCAAACAGTTAGTAAAGGTTGAGTAAAACTGTGATCCAAACAGTTAGTAAAGGTTGAGTAAAACTGTGATCCAAACAGTTAGTAAAGGTTGAGTAAAACTGTGATCCAAACAGTTAGTAAAGGTTGAGTAAAACGGTGATCCAAACAGTTAGTAGAGGTTGAGTAAAGCTGTGATCCAAACAGTTAGTAGAGGTTGAGTAAAGCTGTGATCCAAACAGTTAGTAAAGGTTGAGAAAAACTGTGATCCAAACAGTTAGTAGAGGTTGAGTAAAACGGTAATCCAAACAGTTAGTAAAGGTTGAGTAAAACGGTGATCCAAACAGTTAGTAAAGGTTGAGTAAAACGGTGATCCAAACAGTTAGTAAAGGTTGAATAAAACGGTGATCCAAACAGTTAGTAAAGGTTGAGTAAAACGGTGCTAACTGTTTGGATCACCGTTTTACTCAACCTTTACTAACTGTTTGGATCACCGTTTTATTCAACCTTTACTAACTGTTTGGATCACCGTTTTACTCAACCTTTACTAACTGTTTGGATCACCGTTTTACTCAACCTTTACTAACTGTTTGCATCACCGTTTTACTCAACCTTTACTAACTGTTTGTATCACCGTTTTACTCAACCTTTACTAACTGTTTGTATCACCGTTTTACTCAACCTTTACTAACTGTTTGGATCACCGTTTTACTCAACTTTTACTAACTGTTTGGATCACAGTTTTACTCAACCTTTACTAACTGTTTGGATCACAGCTTTACTCAACCTCTACTAACTGTTTGGATCACCGTTTTACTCAACCTTTACTAACTGTTTGGATCACCGTTTTACTCAACCTTTACTAACTGTTTGGATCACCGTTTTACTCAACCTCTACTAACTGTTTGGATCACCGTTTTACTCAACCTTTACTAACTGTTTGGATCACAGTTTTACTCAACCTTTACTAACTGTTTGGATCACAGCTTTACTCAACCTCTACTAACTGTTTGGATCACCGTTTTACTCAACCTTTACTAACTGTTTGGATCACCGTTTTACTCAACCTTTACTAACTGTTTGGATCACCGTTTTACTCAACCTTTACTAACTGTTTGGATCACAGCTTTACTCAACCTCTACTAACTGTTTGGATCACAGCTTTACTCAACCTCTACTAACTGTTTGGATCACAGCTTTACTCAACCTCTACTAACTGTTTGGATCACCGTTTTACTCAACCTTTACTAACTGTTTGGATCACAGCTTTACTCAACCTCTACTAACTGTTTGGATCACAGCTTTACTCAACCTCTACTAACTGTTTGGATCACCGTTTTACTCAACCTTTACTAACTGTTTGGATCACCGTTTTACTCAACCTTTACTAACTGTTTGGATCACCGTTTTACTCAACCTTTACTAACTGTTTGTATCACCGTTTTACTCAACCTTTAATCCAAACAGTTAGTAAAAGCTGATTGCGGTATCCAATCTTCAGGACTGTTCAAAACACTATACACATTACTCCCTGGCAGCCCTGTTCAATCAAACATTATATCGGCTCTTCTGGGAAGCATTCAGCCACACTGCAATTGATGTGCGAGGACTAGTTGTACATACATATCCACCACTGTCTGTAGTAGGGCAGAGTGAATACGTCCTTGGTTTGACCCGGCAGCACAGGAGTCGAACCCGGGTTCTCTTAGTCCGTCGCTCTAATCATGGCGCCACTACGTCACGGCGTCACTGCGTCACGGCGTCACTGCGTCACTACGTGTCATTACCTCGCGTATTCACTGGGGCTCATCAATAATTCTGGAATTAACGTTTCATCCTTTTATCCCTGTGTCATATCGCCTTATGATGGCAAACCACAACAAAATGCTATGCATCAATTAGGATCGCTGCACAATCACACGGTGTCTCCAGCCTTGTGCATACATCAAATCACCTCATTGCGTGACGTTAATCCCTCTCGATATACGGCAACGATATCACGATCTCAAATGAAACGAATTACATAAATTCTACTACGAAGTTTGATATCCTGTCCGTCGTCCAAAGCCTCAACACTGGACTCACGAATGTGTAAGCCCGGGCACTGATTGTCCTGCCATTCCGTTATGGTATATCTAACCCCCCTCTTTTCGTCTCTCCTTGCCTCTTCTGTCCTCTCTTCTCCTCCCCTCACCTCGCCTCTCCTCTTCATAAATACAATATGGCAGGCATTGTACACATTCAACATAGTTAGTCTAGTCTGACATACATTATATTAATTAATATAAAACAAGGCGGAACATACCGGCCCCATTTGAAATTCGATCGCTCATTATTTGGATGACTTGCCCCGGATGTAAATGAATGATCTGTCCCTATTTAATGAACTCTTCCTATTTGCGCTGATCAAACGACTCAATGTAGGCCGAGCGAGGCAGCCTGCGCCGGGCGGACGTTCGCTATGACAGATCACTCCCGACATGAACGTATCGTGTCCGTCATAACGAAGTCCTGCCGCTGCCGTAGACGGGGCGAAGCTCGGTTTACGCGGTGGAGGTCGATATAATGGATTCGGCGATAACCGAGTTGGCATTTTTTCACGAGTAATTCCGATTGATCTACGGCATGTAATTTCACATATCCGTCTTGTGTGAACAATTTAAAAAGACAATAGGTTCATTATAAGTTGTTAATTGTGGTGTTTGTAAATTAGGCAAACCAGGTCACGTCGCAGGAAATGTTACGCGTGTCGGGGTTGGGTAATGTTAGTGATGCAAACTGCCGCAGAGTCGTTCGTCACGTGACACATTTGTCGTTGTTTCCGTATATTCGTTACAAGATGCTTGAAGTGTCACCAGTTAGTCAATGGCAGTTATTATAAATGCTGGAAATTATGTCTCTCTAACATGTCACTTTGCACGACAGACTCGCATCCATTGGAATCTGTCGCTAAATTTGCGGCATTTCAACTTTATATGGAGATGTCCTCCGTGGCGCCAGTATTTACTCGCTCCTTTCTGTGTTCATTTATTGCAGTAGACCATTGGCTTTTGGTCTACCAACTTTTTCTTTGAGGTTATCTTCTTTACGAAGACACAATCGGTTTTAAGAGTTATTTACCGTATTCAGTGTCGAATAAAATGACGGGACATTCGCCAGAAAGCGCCAGTGTGGCTTCACGTTCGACTGTCCGACATTATTATCAGCCGTATGCAGTGTTATGTGTCGGCAACAGCAAACATATATGGTCAGAAGGAACGATTTTGAGATCGAAATATCGTAAAGATGATAACCCGTGGTTTGGTGTGCGATGGACATTGTGTCTGTGAACGTTACCATTTGTTCTGTAAACATAAACATGTTCCATACGTGAGAACGTGATCACTGACTACAACCGGCACTGCGCTGAGACAAACACCGCTTAGTCGTGTGATCATCTGCGGCTGCTGGTGCTCACACTTAGAATCTGTCGCGCCACCTTTGTTCTCCGACGACACATGTTTACCGCCCGGGACTCCACCGGCGACAACCGTGTTGAGCTGTGCGCCATGATCTGTCGACGAGCGGGGACTAGCTTTTGCTCATCCACTTCTGCGTGTAGCCGATGCATTCGCCGCATCGCTAAGCATACTTATAACGCCATGCCGAAGCAGGCTTTTCCGATAATCTTTTTCAATCGCGGTCTCAGCCTGGCCGTACGCACTGGGGCGGGCGCGGTGTCGCCACAACGAAAGCTCTCGAGATAAACCACCAAGTCAACGATAGCAGTGAATACAACCGTTGCCGCGATTCGTTGGGTACACATGAGTCATAACAACGATGACCGATATTGGTTTTGTGTGTGCCGAAAACATCACACTTCGACGGATTAACTAAGCCTTAAAACTATGCATTAATACGACCCTATATATTTTTCCGCATTGTTATATACCAATTATATGAATTATAAAATAATTGATCAGCTCCTGATAATCAACATACTTCGACGCCTACAACGATCGACGCGTCGCTGGTTGCGTGTTCTACAAAGCACGTGGTCCACGGTGTCAAAGGTCAGACCAGCAGCCAATGGACGCCGCGAAAACAATTTCCTGTGTAGATTGTTTAGGAACTATAAATTCGCGCGTGACGCGGCAGCGACCAGTCGATGGACTGGTCGAGATAATGCGCTAATCTCCGCATCTTTCTCGCCTCTGTCACGCGCTCTCGCCTCGCCGCTCGCCGTCAGTGGCCAGACTCGTTGTCCGGTCCAATGACCGATTCGATTAGGACGTGTCGGGAGAAGCAATGATCGGCATTTAGCGGAAGTTGAATGAATAGCGGCAGGTTTGAATGAACAGAAAGCGGTTTGAGATACATAGGCCTATACCTGCAGCACGTGAGAGCTGAGAGAGTCTGTCTGTCTGTCTGTCTGTCTGTCCGTCCGTCCGTCCGTCCGTCCGTCCGTCCGTCCGTCCGTCCGTCCGTCCGTCCGTCCCGTCCCGTCCCGTCCCGTCCCGTCCCGTCCCGTCCCGTCCCGTCCCGTCCCGTCCCGTCCCGTCCCGTCCCGTCCCGTCCCGTCCCGTCCCGTCCCGTCCCGTCCCGTCCCGTCCCGTCCCGTCCCGTCCCGTCATGCACATGCACATGCACATGCACATGCACATGCACATGCACATGCACATGCACATGCACATGCACATGCACATGCACATGCACATGCACATGCACATGCACATGCACATGCACGCACGCACGCACGCACGCACGCACGCACACACACACACACACACACACACACACACATAAAACATACAAACACACCACACACATATATGTAAATACACTTACACACACCATACTGGCACGCATACACACGCACACACACACACACGCACGCACGCACGCGCGCGCGCACACACACACACAGACAGACACACACACACACACACACACACACACACTCACACACACACACACACACACACACACACACACACACACACACACACACACACTCGTGCGCAACAACTGTCATTGTTCACATTAGTGTTGTCGTCACGCAATGTGTCAGTCATTGTTCGTATTAGTGTTGTTGTCACGCATTGTGTCAGTCATTGTTCATATTAGTGTTGTCGTCACGCAATGTGTCAGTCACGTGACAACAACACTAATACGAACAATGACTGACACATTGCGTGACGACAACACTAATATGAACAATGACTGACACAATGCCTGACGACAACACTAATATGAACAATGCCTGACACATTGCGTGACGACAACACTAATGTGAACAATGACTGACACATTGCGTGACGACAACACTAATATGAACAATGACTGACACATTGCGTGACGACAACACTAATATGAACAATGACTGACACATTGCGTGATGACAACACTAATATGAACAATGCCTGACACATTGCGTGACGACAACACTAATGTGAACAATGACTGACACATTGCGTGACGACAACACTAATGTGAACAATGACTGACACATTGTTGTTCGTATTAGTGTTGTCGTCACGCAATGTGTCAGTCATTGTTCACATTAGTGTTGTCGTCACGCATTGTGTCAGTCATTGTTCATATTAGTGTTGTCGTCACGCAATGTGTCAGTCACGTGACGACAACACTAATGTGAACAATGACTGACACATTGCGTGACGACAACACTAATATGAACAATGACTGACACAATGCGTGACGACAACACTAATATGAACAATGCCTGACACATTGCGTGACGACAACACTAATGTGAACAATGACTGACACATTGCGTGACGACAACACTAATATGAACAATGACTGACACATTGCGTGACGACAACACTAATATGAACAATGCCTGACACATTGCGTGACGACAACACTAATGTGAACAATGACTGACACATTGCGTGACGACACCCCTAATATGAACAATGACTGACACATTGCGTGACGACAACACTAATATGAACAATGCCTGACACATTGCGTGACGACAACACTAATGTGAACAATGACTGACACATTGCGTGACGACAACACTAATGTGAACAATGACTGACACATTGCGTGACGACAACACTAATGTGAACAATGCCTGACACATTGCGTGACGACAACACTAATGTGAACAATGACTGACACATTGCGTGACGACAACACTAATGTGAACAATGACTGACACATTGCGTGACGACAACACTAATTTGAACAATGACTGACACATTGCGTGACGCCAACACTAATGTGAACAATGCCTGACACATTGCCTGACGACAACACTAATGTGAACAATGACTGACACATTGCGTGACGACAACACTAATGTGAACAATGACTGACACATTGCGTGACGACAACACTAATATGAACAATGACTGACACATTGCGTGATGACAACACTAATGTGAACAATGACTGACACATTGCATGACGACAACACTAATGTGAACAATGACTGACACAATGCGTGACGACAACACTAATATGAACAATGACTGACACAATGCATGACGACAACACTAATGTGAACAATGACTGACACATTGCATGACGACAACACTAATGTGAACAATGCCTGACACATTGCGTGACGACAACACTAATATGAACAATGACTGACACAATGCGTGACGACAACACTAATGTGAACAATGACTGACACAATGCGTGACGACAACACTAATGTGAACAATGATTGACACATTGCGTGACGACAACACTAATGTGAACAATGACTGACACATTGCATGACGACAACACTAATGTGAACAATGACTGACACATTGCGTGACGACAACACTAATGTGAACAATGACTGACACAATGCGTGACGACAACACTAATGTGAACAATGCCTGACACAATGCATGACGACAACACTAATGCGAACAATGACTGACACATTGCGTGACGACAACACTAATGTGAACAATGCCTGACACAATGCATGACGACAACACTAATGCGAACAATTTGTTCACATTGGTGTTGTCGCTACGCAGTGTGTCAGTCATTGTTCACATTAGTGTTGTCGTCACGCAATGTGTCAGTCATTGTTCACATTTGTGTTGTCGCTACGCAGTGTGTCAGTCATTGTCATCACATATTCATCAATTCGGGAATTAACGCTTCATCCTTTGATCCTTGTTATGAAAGAACACCGCGACATAATGACATGCAGTAATTAAGATTGCTGCCCGGTCCATACATCAAATCACCTCGTTGTTCATTACTAATCCTTCTTGACAAATGGCAGCAAACTCGCGTCATCTTTTAGATAGTTTTATAACCAATAACGTAAAGTCTCCGTGACTGTGTTCATTGCCATGGCCAGGGCCCAAATCACCAGCGTCGGATATAGGAAGTCCTGGACAGATATATTCTATTCTGTTAACTCTCACTCCTAATCTACGTGTAAACTCTTTACAACAAAATATTTATTAAATTGTATCCATATGTTTAGCCTCACTGAGTGTCTACGATGTTTTATATTAGAACTTGTTATGTCTGCAAGTATAACCAGAAGAGATTTACAACTGAACAGTAGCACAGGGCACTGACAACCCAACACGTCGTGTCCGTCCTCATATCGACTTGTTAACGAGGCAGACTGAAGCACTGTTTTCCGCGCTGCGGACATCTTTATAATATTCGGTGTCGCTCAAAGTCTGCTCTAAGCTCACGTGTTAAAATTATACTTACTCGCAAAGAAAAGTGGCTTACAGGTGAGACATGAGTATCACTTGTCCATATTAATTGCCCGTGGGATCTTTCACGCAAGTGCAGGTCCTGGGCTGTGGGACGAGGTCCGCTTTGAGGGTTTTACAATAGCCGTGTGATAAAGTCAACTCCGTTTATTGGTCGTCAGCCAACGTGGCTAGATTGAAACAGAAACCGCAGGGCGACACATCAAATGGTCTCTTGGCGCCCGTCTTAATCAGTTCTGTCTTGGTCAGTGCTTCCCGGACCATCTAAGTGTCATTGGTCACATTAGGCGTAAAGAGCACGTACTAGATCACGTGCCAAGTGTCAAGGGAACGAGTGTTGAGTTGACGTGTCAGGTGCTGCCACGTAACGGCGAGGAAAGTTGGTAGTTTGCCCTGTGAGACAATTAAGTATTACTAGTGTGAAGACGTGGGTGTCACTAGCGTGGAGACGCGGATGTTACGTGAGTGTTAAGTAAAGACATTTCTGTTTCCTAGATCATGTCTGCCATGCAGTCACATAGCTGCTTCGTTGAATGGCTGACATGGCCTGTTGAAAACACGTCACTGATAGTTTTAGGAATCAATGGCTTTTATTAATAAACAATGTACTCTTTTAACGGGTTGAAGACGTGGTCTCTATGTTAGAAGTGTCAGATTATCTCACAAACATCTTAGATTCCGTGTCCTTGAAGGCATTTTGACGGTTTTCCTCACACAGAATGAAGTAACGGGTGTGTCACGTGACCAAAATCATGTGACACAAACGGGACAGCGATTGCTGGAAGTCAGTGGCCGAAATATTGGTTCAGTCGATGTTACCTATTCACATTCTGGACACTGACTACCATATACCATATACCATATACCATATACCATATACCATATACCATATACCATATACCATATACCATATACCATATACCATATACCATATACCATATACCACATACCACATACCACATACCACATACCACATACCACATACCACATACCACATACCACATACCACATACCACATACCACATACCACATACCACATACCACATACCACATACCACATACCACATACCACATACCACATACCACATACCACATACCACATACCACATACCACATACCACATACCACACCTTACTTCCTTGTGTCGTCCTATCCTTCGAACACTTCACCAAGGAGAGAGAATAAGGACAATTACACACCAGCACCATGCTTTATTCATGTCTAACATCAGTAAACTATCGGATCAATTGGCTTGGATTCACCGTTGTCAAATCTGCGGCTGGTTACGTCATCACCAGGTCGTCTCTACCCTTGTAAAAAAACCTCTTCTTTTAACTTTTACCTCAGCCAATGAAATCGCGCATGAGGATTGTGGTCGGCCTCCGGTCACGTGATATAATATTTTTGATGGTTTCGGCCACACGCTGCTCGTGTTACTACCAATGTTTAGGACGTAAACGTGTCATTATGTCGGGATTCCCACAAGTCGTGTATCCATCTTCAAATTGAGGGAGATATTTGCGTTGTTCCCACGGCTGGCGCAGTAGCGACTTGCGAAGTCAGTTGCTGTATTCTTTAGTTCGACTGCGCTCACTTCCACGGCTTGCGTAGACGATAAGCCAGGGGTGCAGCAGCGCAACGCAACGACCCCTGACTTGCGAGGACGATACAAACATGACGCGTAGGGCGAACAGGACGACTATGACGAGTAGGACGAATAGGACGAATAGGACGAGTAGGACGAATAGAACGACTATGACGAGTAGGACGAATAGGACGAGTATGATGCGTAGGTCGAACAGGACGACTATGACGAGTAGGACGAATAGGACGAGTATGATGCGTAGGTCGAACAGGACGACTATGACGAATAGGACGACTATGACAAGTAGGACGAATAGGACGAGTATGACGAGTATGACGAGTAGGACGAATATGACGAGTAGGACGAATATGACGAGTATGATGAGTAGGACGAATAGGACGACTATGACGAATAGGACGAGTATGACGAGTATGACGAATAGGACGAATAGGACGAATAGGACGAATAGGACGAGTAGGACGAGTAGGACGAGTAGGACGAATAGGACGAGTAGGATGAGTAGGATAACATTCCGCCACAAGTCCACACAATCTCAATTGATGACATCAGATTTCATATTGTTCGATGTTCCTTTGGCGACATCGTGTGAGTGGAACGCGTCAGATGTTTCGATTTCATCTCATCTCCAAAGATTTTATTCCTCTTTTTATACGTTGCTCTGCAACACACGCGGACGCAATTTACGAGACGCGTGTGGCACTTTAACAGGTGTAATTATATTTAACACGATTCTCCTCCACGGTAGAGAACCTGGTTGTCACATGGAGTGAGGTATTCACTGGCTCACTGAGAATCCACGAAGCTCTAGTTCTGTACACACACCCGGTCCTTCCGTGGTAGTTGTCGGTGTTGTTTAAAAGTGCTCACACCACTAGCCACCGACTTCGTGAACAGCCCGCCACGTCACTGTCTTCTCCCCTCGTCACACACCAGGTGTCGCTGTCGTCTGCCTCTACCCAGGGGAACCACTGCTGGAAACGTGAATGTGAACTTTGGCCAACTGGTGCTCCGAATCAATAGCACGTTCTGCTTAATTGTTTGGTCGACTTCCGTGCAGTTAATTAATGTTTTTTATGGCTATTTGCTAATCGTGGCTGATCTGTCAGACAACGGAAAGCATTTCCTTAAATGGTTCGTTAATGCTGACTCAGTGTCCCCGAATCAGGCAGTGTCGTGACTTGGCGTTATTTGAGAAAGTGTGATTGCAGATTATTCACTGCCTCCGGAAGGTAACCTCAAAATTAACGAGCCATTTAAGGAAATGTTTGGTATTATTTCTCCGATCGGCTTGCCTACTGACCAGCTATTAATTGCCCATTTACGGCCTAAATTTATGGATTATCAAAAAATCATTGGCTGAGATAGGAACTCGGACAAAGTACAAATGCACGCTGCTTTGAGATGTTGCTGCATTCAACAGTTGCTGATCGACCGGCCTCGGCCGTCCGCCCCCGTCTACACACCACAAGCCCTCGCGGCACAGGCGCACGATGTTTGCGTCTAAGGAAGAGACCATTACATATTTTATGTTACGTAAATGTCTGGATCACAGTGTACAGTATTTTCCTGAATAACTGACACTACATCGGCCGACACTACATCGGCCGACACTACATCGACCGACACTACATCGCCCGACACTACATCGACCGACGCTACATCGACTGACACTACATCAACCGACACTACATCAACTGACACTACATCGACTGACACTACATCGACCGACACTACATCGACCAACACTACATCAACTGACACTATATCGACTGACGCTACATCAACTGACACTACATCAACTGACGCTACATCGACCGACATTACATCAACTGACACTACATCAACCGACACAACATCAACCGACACAACATCAACTGACGCTACATCAACCGACACTACATCAACCGACACTACATCAACCGACACTACATCAACCGACACTACATCAACTGACGCTACATCAACCGACACAACATCAACCGACACTACATCAACTGACACTACATCAACTTACACTACATCAACCGACACTACATCAACCGACACTACATCAACTGACGCTACATCAACTGACGCTACATCAACTGACACTAAATCAACCGACACTACATCAACCGACACTACATCAACCGACACTACATCAACCGACACTACATCAACTGACGCTACATCAACCGACACTACATCAACCGACGCTACATCAACCGACACTACATCAACCGACACTACATCAACCGACACTACATCAACTGACGCTACATCAACTGACGTTATATCAACTGACACTACATCGAGCGACACTACATCAACTGACTCTACATCAACCGACACTACATCGACTGACACTACATCAACTGACACTACATCGATCGACACTACATCAACTGATACTACATCAGCCGACACTACATCAACTGACAAAAACCGGACCATCTGACAAAAATCGGAATAGTATTTCCAAAATGATGTCAGCTGTGTGCGTGTGGGGGAGTGTAATGTGTGTGTGTGTATGTGTGTGTGTGTGTGTGTGTGTGTGTGTGTGTGTGTGTGTGTGTGTGTGTGTGAGTGTGTGTGTGTGTGCGTGTGTGTGTGTGTGTGTGTGTGTGTGTGTGTGTGTCTGTCTGTCTGTGTGTGTGTGTGTGTGTGTGTGTGTGTGTGTTCATATATGTGTGTGTGTGTGTTCGTATGTGTGTGTATGTGTGTGTGTGTGTGTGTGTGTGTGTGTGTGTGTGTGTGTGTGTGTGTGTGTGTGTGTGTGAGTGTGTGTGTGTGTGTGTCTGTGTGTGTGTGTGTGTGTTCGTATGTGTGTGTGTGTGTGTGTGTGTGTGTGTGTGTGTGTGTGTGTTCGTATGTGTATGTGTGTGTGTGTGTGTGCGTGTGCGTGTGCGTGTGCGTGTGCGTGTGCGTGTGCGTGTGCGTGTGCGTGTGCGTGTGCGTGTGCGTGTGCGTGTGCGTGTGCGTGTGCGTGTGCGTGTGCGTGTGCGTGTGCGTGTGCGTGTGCGTGTGCGTGTGCGTGTGCGTGTGCGTGTGCGTGTGCGTGTGCGTGTGCGTGTGCGTGTGCGTGTGCGTGTGCGTGTGCGTGTGCGTGTGCGTGTGCGTGTGCGTGTGCGTGTGCGTGTGCGTGTGCGTGTGCGTGTGCGTGTGCGTGTGCGTGTGCGTGTGCGTGTGCGTGTGCGTGTGCGTGTGCGTGTGCGTGTGCGTGTGCGTGTGCGTGTGCGTGTGCGTGTGCGTGTGCGTGTGCGTGTGCGTGTGCGTGTGCGTGTGCGTGTGCGTGTGCGTGTGCGTGTGCGTGTGCGTGTGCGTGTGCGTGTGCGTGTGCGTGTGCGTGCGTGTGCGTGTGTGCGTGTGCGTGTGCGTGTGCGTGTGCGTGTGCGTGTGCGTGTGCGTGTGCGTGTGTGTGTGAAACGCTCGTCAGTAATAATGTTAAAACTAGACCCCCGACAACCGCGCCACGTGCAGTGCGTCTTGCTCTGATTGCGTGCCTCGAGCCTCGTGCGCTCAGTTTGTCGCGAGTAGCGAGCGGCTTAAGTGTCCCAGGTCACCGGCCGCAGTCGTCTTTGTAACGGACAACCTGCTGCCTGCTGCCTGCACCGCACCAGAAACCTCCGAGTAATCGCCTTGTGTAGAGCTATCTAAGCGCAGTGAGTGGCCTCCGTCCCACTCGGCTCTACGGGGCCTAAGTGTTTACCGGCGGTCGGCTCTTTGACGACGAGATCGGGTTGAAACTGTGCGTCATTGGAACCGTAGCCGCCACGATACCTGGCGAGGAAATTAGTGGAAATTGTCAGTGTGCCGATTCCGTTTAAACCGAAACTGTTCGGCGAGCCACGCTGTTATACATTAGCCGAGTTGCCCAGTGTTACTTTGGGAGAGACGGTCGCTCGCGTTATCGCTTTGTGATATTAGTTCCACATCCACTGCGCTGCATAGATATTTTAGCCGAGTTGCTCAAACCGAAATTTCGCGGCTGGAACTTCACGTACAACATTTTGGAATATTTTGAAATATTTGACGTCTAAATCTACGAATCATCCCGACGTGTCTGCAAGATCACGTGACACATTTAAGTCCGATCGATTAATTAAACTGACGGACACATGGGTCCACAAACAAGCATATAAACATACGCAACTACTCACACACGCACACACACACCCTCACCCCCACACACTGGCCTATCCTGCTGTGTACTGGCCTATCCTGCTGTGTACTGGCCTATTCTCCGTGTACTGGCCTATCCTGTCGTGTACTAGCCTGTCCTGCCGTGTACTGGCCTGTCCTGCCGTGTACTGGCCTATTTTCCGTGTACTGGCCTATTCTCCTGTGTACTGGCCTATTCTCCGTGTACTGGCCTATCCTGTCGTGTACTA
>CBDHHR010000034.1:0-20658 GCA_965263245.1 Metamycoplasmataceae bacterium
AACACTCCAACACTCCCACAATCCAACATTCCAACACCCCATCAATTCATCACTCAAACACACCAACACCTCCAACACTCCAACACTCCAACACTCCAACACTCCAACACTCCAACACTCCAACACTCCAACACTCCAACACTCACAACACTGCCAACAATCCAACACTCCCAACACTACAACACTCCAACACTCCAGGGGAGCGGTGGTCCAACACTCCAACACTCCAACACTCCAACACTCCAACACTCCAACAGCCGGTGGTCCCTTCCGTCTGGTGTCTATGCCAGGGGAAGAAACACTCCCACACACTCCTGTAGTGGACTCACAAATTCTAGAGAAAAACAACTCCTGCGTAAGCCCAAGTCCAGGTACACTCCAACACCTAAGACCTAAGACCTAAGACTCCAACACTCCTACACTCCAACACTCCAACACTCCACCACACCTACACTCCAATACTCCAACACACCAATACTCCAACACTCCTACACTCCAACACTCCAACACTCCAACACTCCAACACTCCAACACTCCAACACCGACACTCCGACACTCCAACACTCCAACACTCACTCCAACACAACACTCCAACACTCCCAACACTCCCAACACTCCAACACTCCAACACTCCAACACTCCAACACTCCAACACTCCAACACACCTACACTCCAATACTCCAACACTCCAACACTCCTACAACACTCCAACACTCCAACTCCAACATTCCAACACTCCAACACTCCAACACTCCAACAACTCCAACACTCCAATACCATACACTCCAACACTCCAACACTCCAAAACTCCAACACTCCAACACCCAACACTCCAACAATCCCAACACTACAACACTCCAACACTCCACCTCTCCAACATTCCAACATTCCTACACTTCAACACTCCAACACTCCAACACTCCAAAACTCCAACACTCCAACACTACAACACTCCAACACTACAACACTCCAACACTCCAACACTCCAGCACTCCGACACTCCGACGCACCGACGCACCGACACTCCGACACTCCAACACTCCAACACTCCAACACTCCAACATGCCAACACTCCAACACTCCAACACTCCAACACTCCAACACTCCAACACTCCAACACTCCAACACTCCAACACTCCAACACTCCAACACTCCAACACTCCAACACTCCAACACTCCAACACTCCAACACTCCAACACTCCAACACTCCAACACTCCAACACTCCAACACTCCAACACTCCAACACTCCAACACTCCAACACTCCAACACTCCAACACTCCAACACTCCAACACTCCAACACTCCAACACTCCAACACTCCAACACTCCAACACTCCAACACTCCAACACTCCAACACTCCAACACTCCAACACTCCAACACTCCAACACTCCAACACTCCAACACTCCAACACTCCAACACTCCAACACTCCAACACTCCAACACTCCAACACTCCAACACTCCAACACAACACTCCAACACTCCAACACTCCAACACTCCAACACTCCAACACTCCAACACTCCAACACTCCAACACTCCAACACTCCAACACTCCAACACTCCAACACTCCAACACTCCAACACTCCAACACTCCAACACTCCAACACTCCAACACTCCAACACTCCAACACTCCAACACTCCAACACTCCAACACTCCAACACTCCAACACTCCAACACTCCAACACTCCAACACTCCAACACTCCAACACTCCAACACTCCAACACTCCAACACTCCAACACTCCAACACTCCAACACTCCAACACTCCAACACTCCAACACTCCAACACTCCAACACTCCAACACTCCAACACTCCAACACTCCAACACTCCAACACTCCAACACTCCAACACTCCAACACTCCAACACTCCAACACTCCAACACTCCAACACTCCAACACTCCAACACTCCAACACTCCAACACTCCAACACTCCAACACTCCAACACTCCAACACTCCAACACTCCAACACTCCAACACTCCAACACTCCAACACTCCAACACTCCAACACTCCAACACTCCAACACTCCAACACTCCAACACTCCAACACTCCAACACTCCAACACTCCAACACTCCAACACTCCAACACTCCAACACTCCAACACTCCAACACTCCAACACTCCAACACTCCAACACTCCAACACTCCAACACTCCAACACTCCAACACTCCAACACTCCAACACTCCAACACTCCAACATCCAACACTCCAACACTCCAACACTCCAACACTCCAACACTCCAACACTCCAACACTCCAACACTCCAACACTCCAACACTCCAACACTCCAACACTCCAACACTCCAACACTCCAACACTCCAACACTCCAACACTCCAACACTCCAACACTCCAACACTCCAACACTCCAACACTCCAACACTCCAACACTCCAACACTCCAACACTCCAACACTCCAACACTCCAACACTCCAACACTCCAACACTCCAACACTCCAACACTCCAACACTCCAACACTCCAACACTCCAACACTCCAACACCAACACTCCAACACGCACCGACACTCCAACACTCCAACACTCCAACACTCCAACACTCCAACACTCCAACACTCCAACACTCCAACACTCCAACACTCCAACACTCCAACACTCCAACACTCCAACACTCCAACACTCCAACACTCCAACACTCCAACACTCCAACACTCCAACACTCCAACACTCCAACACTCCAACACTCCAACACTCCAACACTCCAACACTCCAACACTCCAACACTCCAACACTCCAACACTCCAACACTCCAACACTCCAACACTCCAACACTCCAACACTCCAACACTCCAACACTCCAACACTCCAACACTCCAACACTCCAACACTCCAACACTCCAACACTCCAACACTCCAACACTCCAACACTCCAACACTCCAACACTCCAACACTCCAACACTCCAACACTCCAACACTCCAACACTCCAACACTCCAACACTCCAACACTCCAACACTCCAACACTCCAACACTCCAACACTCCAACACTCCAACACTCCAACACTCCAACACTCCAACACTCCAACACTCCAACACTCCAACACTCCAACACTCCAACACTCCAACACTCCAACACTCCAACACTCCAACACTCCAACACTCCAACACTCCAACACTCCAACACTCCAACACTCCAACACTCCAACACTCCAACACTCCAACACTCCAACACTCCAACACTCCAACACTCCAACACTCCAACACTCCAACACTCCAACACTCCAACACTCCAACACTCCAACACTCCAACACTCCAACACTCCAACACTCCAACACTCCAACACTCCAACACTCCAACACTCCAACACTCCAAAACTCCAACTCCACTCCAACACTCCAACATTCCTACACCAACACTCCAACACTCCAACACTCCAACACTCCAACACTCCAACACTCCAACACTCCAACACTCCAACACTCCAACACTCCAACACTCCAACACTACAACACTCCAACCCTCCAACCCTCCAACACTCCAACACTCCAACACTCCAACACTTCAGCACACTCCAACACTCCAACACTCCAACATCCAACACTCCAACACTCCAACACTCCAACACTCACAATCCACTCCAACACTCCAACACTCCAACACTCCAACACTCCCACACTCCAACACTCCAACACCCCATCACATCCAACAAACACACCTCACTCCAACACTCCAACACTCCAACACTCCAACACTCCAACACTCCAACACTCCAACACTCCAACACTCCAACACTCCAACACTCCAACACCACAACACTCCAACACTCCAAAACTCCCAACACTCCAACACTCCAACACTCCAGGGGAGCGGTGGTCGCGTGGTAGAGCGCCGGACTGTCAATCGAGGGGACGGTGGTTCAATCCCACCTACCGCCGTTTCGAAACTTAGGCAATTTCTTCACCCCACATTTGCCTGTGTCTTTCGGAAGAGACACTAAAAGCCGGTGGTCCCTTCTGTCTGGTGTCTATGCCAGGGGAAGAAAAAGATCCCACACAGGGGGTAAATGTGTAACCTGTAGTGGACTCACAAATTCTAGAGAAAAACAACTCCTGCGTAAGCCCAAGTTTGGGCTGTTTGGAGGTAATCACCACCTAAGACCTAAGACCTAAGACCTAAGACTCCAACACTCCAACACTCCAACACTCCAACACTCCACCACACCTACACTCCAACACTCCAACAACCACTCCAACACTCCAACACTCCAACACTCCAACACTCCAACACTCCAACACTCCAACACTCCAACACTCCAACACTCCAACACTCCAACACTCCAACACTCCAACACTCCAACACTCCAACACTCCAACACTCCAACACTCCAACACTCCAACACTCCAACACTCCAACACTCCAACACTCCAACACTCCAACACTCCAACACTCCAACACTCCAACACTCCAACACTCCAACACTCCAACACTCCAACACTCCAACACTCCAACACTCCAACACTCCAACACTCCAACACTCCAACACTCCAACACTCCAACACTCCAACACTCCAACACTCCAACACCAACACTCCAACACTCCAACACTCCAACACTCCAACACTCCAACACTCCAACACTCCAACACTCCAACACTCCAACACTCCAACACTCCACCTCTCCAACACTCCAACATTCCAACACCAACACTCCAACACTCCAACACTCCAACACTCCAACACTCCAACACTCCAACACTCCAACACTCCAACACTCCAACACTCCAACACTCCAACACTCCAACACTCCAACACTCCAACACTCCAACACTCCAACACTCCAACACTCCAACACTCCAACACTCCAACACTCCAACACTCCAACACTCCAACACTCCAACACTCCAACACTCCAACACTCCAACACTCCAACACTCCAACACTCCAACACTCCAACACTCCAACACTCCAACACTCCAACACTCCAACACTCCACCTCTCCAACATTCCAACATTCCTACACTTCAACACTCCAACACTCCAACACTCCAACACTCCAACACTCCAACACTACAACACTCCAACACTACAACACTCCAACACTCCAACACTCCAGCACTCCGACACTCCGACGCTCCGACGCACCGACACTCCGACACTCCAACACTCCAACACTCCAACACTCCAACATCCAACACTCCAACACTCCAACACTCCAACACTCCAACACTCCAACACTCCAACACTCCAACACTCCAACACTCCAACACTCCAACACTCCAACACTCCAACACTCCAACACTCCAACACTCCAACACTCCAACACTCCAACACTCCAACACTCCAACACTCCAACACTCCAACACTCCAACACTCCAACACTCCAACACTCCAACACTCCAACACTCCAACACTCCAACACTCCAACACTCCAACACTCCAACACTCCAACACTCCAACACTCCAACACTCCAACACTCCAACACTCCAACACTCCAACACTCCAACACTCCAACACTCCAACACTCCAACACTCCAACACTCCAACACTCCAACACTCCAACACTCCAACACTCCAACACTCCAACACTCCAACACTCCAACACTCCAACACTCCAACACTCCAACACTCCAACACTCCAACACTCCAACACTCCAACACTCCAACACTCCAACACTCCAACACTCCAACACTCCAACACTCCAACACTCCAACACTCCAACACTCCAACACTCCAACACTCCAACACTCCAACACTCCAACACTCCAACACTCCAACACTCCAACACTCCAACACTCCAACACTCCAACACTCCAACACTCCAACACTCCAACACTCCAACACTCCAACACTCCAACACTCCAACACTCCAACACTCCAACACTCCAACACTCCAACACTCCAACACTCCAACACTCCAACACTCCAACACTCCAACACTCCAACACTCCAACACTCCAACACTCCAACACTCCAACACTCCAACACTCCAACACTCCAACACTCCAACACTCCAACACTCCAACACTCCAACACTCCACTCCAAACTCCAACACTCCAACACTCCAACACTCCAACACCAACACTCCAACACTCCAACACTCCAACACTCCAACACTCCAACACTCCAACACTCCAACACTCCAACACTCCAACACTCCAACACTCCAACACTCCAACACTCCAACCCTCCAACCCTCCTACACTCCAACACTCCAACACTCCAACACTTCAGCACTCCTACACTCCAACACTCCAACACTCCAACATGCCAACACTCCAACACTCCAACACTCCAACACTCCCACATCCTACATGCCAACACCCCATCACTCCAACACTCCAACACTCCCACAATCCAACATTCCAACACCCCTTCAATCCATCACTCCAACACACTCCAACACTCCAACACTCCAACACTCCAACACTCCAACACTCCAACACTCCAACACTCCAACACTCCAACACTCCAACACTCCAACACCACAACACTCCAACACTCCAAAACTCCCAACACTACAACACTCCAACACTCCAGGGGAGCGGTGGTCGCGTGGTAGAGCGCCGGACTGTCAATCGAGGGGACGGTGGTTCAATCCCACCTACCGCCGTTTCGAAACTTAGGCAATTTCTTCACCCCACATTTGCCTGTGTCTTTCGGAAGAGACACTAAAAGCCGGTGGTCCCTTCTGTCTGGTGTCTATGCCAGGGGAAGAAAAAGATCCCACACAGGGGGTAAATGTGTAACCTGTAGTGGACTCACAAATTCTAGAGAAAAACAACTCCTGCGTAAGCCCAAGTTTGGGCTGTTTGGAGGTAATCACCTAAGACCTAAGACCTAAGACCTAAGACCTAAGACTCCAACACTCCAACACTCCAACACTCCAACACTCCACCACACCTACACTCCAATACTCCAACACACCAATACTCCAACACTCCAACACTCCAACACTCCAACACTCCAACACTCCAACACTCCAACACTCCAACACTCCAACACTCCAACACTCCAACACTCCAACACTCCAACACAACACTCCAACACTCCAACACTCCCAACACTACAACACTCCAACTCCAACACTCCAACACTCCAACACTCCAACACTCCAACACAACACTCCAATACTCCAACACTCCAACACTCCTACACTCCAACACTCCAACACTCCAACACTCCAACATTCCAACACTCCAACACTCCAACACTCCAACACTCCAACACTCCAACACTCCAACACTCCAATACCAACACTCCAACACTCCAACACTCCAACACTCCAACACTCCAACACTCCAACACCCAACACTCCAACAATCCCAACACTACAACACTCCAACACTCCACCTCTCCAACATTCCAACATTCCTACACTTCAACACTCCAACACTCCAACACTCCAAAACTCCAACACTCCAACACTCCAACACTCCAACACTACAACACTCCAACACTCCAACACTCCAACACTCCAACACTCCAACACTCCAACACTCCGACGCACCGACACACCGACACTCGGACACTCCAACACTCCAACACTCCAACACTCCAACATGCCAACACTCCAACACTCCAACACTCCAACACTCCAACACTCCAACACTCCAACACTCCAACACTCCAACACTCCAACACTCCAACACTCCAACACTCCAACACTCCAACACTCCAACACTCCAACACTCCAACACTCCAACACTCCAACACTCCAACACTCCAACACTCCAACACTCCAACACTCCAACACTCCAACACTCCAACACTCCAACACTCCAACACTCCAACACTCCAACACTCCAACACTCCAACACTCCAACACTCCAACACTCCAACACTCCAACACTCCAACACTCCAACACTCCAACACTCCAACACTCCAACACTCCAACACTCCAACACTCCAACACTCCAACACTCCAACACTCCAACACTCCAACACTCCAACACTCCAACACTCCAACACTCCAACACTCCAACACTCCAACACTCCAACACTCCAACACTCCAACACTCCAACACTCCAACACTCCAACACTCCAACACTCCAACACTCCAACACTCCAACACTCCAACACTCCAACACTCCAACACTCCAACACTCCAACACTCCAACACTCCAACACTCCAACACTCCAACACTCCAACACTCCAACACTCCAACACTCCAACACTCCAACACTCCAACACTCCAACACTCCAACACTCCAACACTCCAACACTCCAACACTCCAACACTCCAACACTCCAACACTCCAACACTCCAACACTCCAACACTCCAACACTCCAACACTCCAACACTCCAACACTCCAACACTCCAACACTCCAACACTCCAACACTCCAACACTCCAACACTCCAACACTCCAACACTCCAACACTCCAACACTCCAACACTCCAACACTCCAACACTCCAACACTCCAACACTCCAACACTCCAACACTCCAACACTCCAACACTCCAACACTCCAACACTCCAACACTCCAACACTCCAACACTCCAACACTCCAACACTCCAACACTCCAACACTCCAACACTCCAACACTCCAACACTCCAACACTCCAACACTCCAACACTCCAACACTCCAACACTCCAACACTCCAACACTCCAACACTCCAACACTCCAACACTCCAACACTCCAACACTCCAACACTCCAACACTCCAACACTCCAACACTCCAACACTCCAACACTCCAACACTCCAACACTCCAACACTCCAACACTCCAACACTCCAACACTCCAACACTCCAACACTCCAACACTCCAACACTCCAACACTCCAACACTCCAACACTCCAACACTCCAACACTCCAACACTCCAACACTCCAACACTCCAACACTCCAACACTCCAACACTCCAACACTCCAACACTCCAACACTCCAACACTCCAACACTCCAACACTCCAACACTCCAACACTCCAACACTCCAACACTCCAACACTCCAACACTCCAACACTCCAACACTCCAACACTCCAACACTCCAACACTCCAACACTCCAACACTCCAACACTCCAACACTCCAACACTCCAACACTCCAACACTCCAACACTCCAGCACTCCGACACTCCGACGCACCGACGCTCCAACACTCCAACACTCCAACACTCCAACACTCCAACACTCCAACACTCCAACACTCCAACACTCCAACACTCCAACACTCCAACACTCCAACACTCCAACACTCCAACACTCCAACACTCCAACACTCCAACACTCCAACACTCCAACACTCCAACACTCCAACACTCCAACACTCCAACACTCCAACACTCCAACACTCCAACACTCCAACACTCCAACACTCCAACACTCCAACACTCCAACACTCCAACACTCCAACACTCCAACACTCCAACACTCCAACACTCCAACACTCCAACACTCCAACACTCCAACACTCCAACACTCCAACACTCCAACACTCCAACACTCCAACACTCCAACACTCCAACACTCCAACACTCCAACACTCCAACACTCCAACACTCCAACACTCCAACACTCCAACACTCCAACACTCCAACACTCCAACACTCCAACACTCCAACACTCCAACACTCCAACACTCCAACACTCCAACACTCCAACACTCCAACACTCCAACACTCCAACACTCCAACACTCCAACACTCCAACACTCCAACACTCCAACACTCCAACACTCCAACACTCCAACACTCCAACACTCCAACACTCCAACACTCCAACACTCCAACACTCCAACACTCCAACACTCCAACACTCCAACACTCCAACACTCCAACACTCCAACACTCCAACACTCCAACACTCCAACACTCCAACACTCCAACACTCCAACACTCCAACACTCCAACACTCCAACACTCCAACACTCCAACACTCCAACACTCCAACACTCCAACACTCCAACACTCCAACACTCCAACACTCCAACACTCCAACACTCCAACACTCCAACACTCCAACACTCCAACACTCCAACACTCCAACACTCCAACACTCCAACACTCCAACACTCCAACACTCCAACACTCCAACACTCCAACACTCCAACACTCCAACACTCCAACACTCCAACACTCCAACACTCCAACACTCCAACACTCCAACACTCCAACACTCCAACACTCCAACACTCCAACACTCCAACATGCCAACACTCCAACACTCCAACACTCCAACACTCCCACAATCCTACATGCCAACACCCCATCACTCCAACACTCCAACACTCCCACAATCCAACATTCCAACACCCCTTCAATCCATCACTCAAACACACCAACACTCCAACACTCCAACACTCCAACACTCCAACACTCCAACACTCCAACACTCCAACACTCCAACACTCCAACACCACAACACTCCAACACTCCAAAACTCCCAACACTACAACACTCCAACACTCCAGGGGAGCGGTGGTCGCGTGGTAGAGCGCCGGACTGTCAATCGAGGGGACGGTGGTTCAATCCCACCTACCGCCGTTTCGAAACTTAGGCAATTTCTTCACCCCACATTTGCCTGTGTCTTTCGGAAGAGACACTAAAAGCCGGTGGTCCCTTCTGTCTGGTGTCTATGCCAGGGGAAGAAAAAGATCCCACACAGGGGGTAAATGTGTAACCTGTAGTGGACTCACAAATTCTAGAGAAAAACAACTCCTGCGTAAGCCCAAGTTTGGGCTGTTTGGAGGTAATCACCTAAGACCTAAGACCTAAGACCTAAGACCTAAGACTCCAACACTCCAACACTCCAACACTCCAACACTCCACCACACCTACACTCCAATACTCCAACACACCAATACTCCAACACTCCTACACTCCAACACTCCAACACTCCAACACTCCAACACTCCAACACTCCAACACTCCAACACTCCAACACTCCAACACTCCAACACTCCAACACTCCAACACTCCAACACACCTACACTCCAACACTCCCAACACTCCCAACACTACAACACTCCAACATTCCAACACTCCAACACTCCAACACTCCAACACACCTACACTCCAATACTCCAACACTCCAACACTCCTACACTCCAACACTCCAACACTCCTACACTCCAACATTCCAACACTCCAACACTACAAAACTCCAACACTCCAGCACTCCAACAATCCAACACTCCAACACTCCAACACTCCAACACTCCAACACTCCAACACTCCAACACTCCAACACTCCAACACTCACAACACTCCAACACTCCAACACTCCAACACTCCAACACTCCACCACTCCAACATTCCAACATTCCTACACTCCAACACTCCAACACTCCAACACTCCAACACTCCAACACTCCAACACTCCAACACTCCAACACTCCAACACTCCAACACTCCAACACTCCAACACTCCAACACTCCAACACTCCAACACTCCAACACTCCAACACTCCAACACTCCAACACTCCAACACTCCAACACTCCAACACTCCAACACTCCAACACTCCAACACTCCAACACTCCAACACTCCAACACTCCAACACTCCAACACTCCAACACTCCAACACTCCAACACTCCAACACTCCAACACTCCAACACTCCACCTCTCCAACATTCCAACATTCCTACACTTCAACACTCCAACACTCCAACACTCCAAAACTCCAACACTCCAACACTACAACACTCCAACACTACAACACTCCAACACTCCAACACTCCAGCACTCCGACACTCCGACGCACCGACGCACCGACACTCCGACACTCCAACACTCCAACACTCCAACACTCCAACATGCCAACACTCCAACACTCCAACACTCCAACACTCCAACACTCCAACACTCCAACACTCCAACACTCCAACACTCCAACACTCCAACACTCCAACACTCCAACACTCCAACACTCCAACACTCCAACACTCCAACACTCCAACACTCCAACACTCCAACACTCCAACACTCCAACACTCCAACACTCCAACACTCCAACACTCCAACACTCCAACACTCCAACACTCCAACACTCCAACACTCCAACACTCCAACACTCCAACACTCCAACACTCCAACACTCCAACACTCCAACACTCCAACACTCCAACACTCCAACACTCCAACACTCCAACACTCCAACACTCCAACACTCCAACACTCCAACACTCCAACACTCCAACACTCCAACACTCCAACACTCCAACACTCCAACACTCCAACACTCCAACACTCCAACACTCCAACACTCCAACACTCCAACACTCCAACACTCCAACACTCCAACACTCCAACACTCCAACACTCCAACACTCCAACACTCCAACACTCCAACACTCCAACACTCCAACACTCCAACACTCCAACACTCCAACACTCCAACACTCCAACACTCCAACACTCCAACACTCCAACACTCCAACACTCCAACACTCCAACACTCCAACACTCCAACACTCCAACACTCCAACACTCCAACACTCCAACACTCCAACACTCCAACACTCCAACACTCCAACACTCCAACACTCCAACACTCCAACACTCCAACACTCCAACACTCCAACACTCCAACACTCCAACACTCCAACACTCCAACACTCCAACACTCCAACACTCCAACACTCCAACACTCCAACACTCCAACACTCCAACACTCCAACACTCCAACACTCCAACATTCCTACACTTCAACACTCCAACACTCCAACACTCTAGCAGTCCAGCACTCCAACACTCCAAAACTCCAACACTCCAACACTCCAACACTCCAACACTCCAACACTCCAACACTACAACACTCCAACCCTCCAACCCTCCTACACTCCAACATTCCAACACTCCAACACTTCAGCACTCCTACACTCCAACACTCCAACACTCCAACATGCCAACACTCCAACACTCCAACACTCCAACACTCCCACAATCCTACATGCCAACACCCCATCACTCCAACACTCCAACACTCCCACAATCCAACATTCCAACACCCCTTCAATCCATCACTCAAACACACCAACACTCCAACACTCCAACACTCCAACACTCCAACACTCCAACACTCCAACACTCCAACACTCCAACACTCCAACACTCCAACACTCCAACACCACAACACTCCAACACTCCAAAACTCCCAACACTACAACACTCCAACACTCCAGGGGAGCGGTGGTCGCGTGGTAGAGCGCCGGACTGTCAATCGAGGGGACGGTGGTTCAATCCCACCTACCGCCGTTTCGAAACTTAGGCAATTTCTTCACCCCACATTTGCCTGTGTCTTTCGGAAGAGACACTAAAAGCCGGTGGTCCCTTCTGTCTGGTGTCTATGCCAGGGGAAGAAAAAGATCCCACACAGGGGGTAAATGTGTAACCTGTAGTGGACTCACAAATTCTAGAGAAAAACAACTCCTGCGTAAGCCCAAGTTTGGGCTGTTTGGAGGTAATCACCTAAGACCTAAGACCTAAGACCTAAGACCTAAGACTCCAACACTCCAACACTCCAACACTCCAACACTCCACCACACCTACACTCCAATACTCCAACACACCAATACTCCAACACTCCTACACTCCAACACTCCAACACTCCAACACTCCAACACTCCAACACTCCAACACTCCAACACTCCAACACTCCAACACTCCAACACTCCAACACTCCAACACTCCAACACCTACACTCCAACACTCCCAACACTCCCAACACTACAACACTCCAACATCCAACACTCCAACACTCCAACACTCCAACACTCCAACACTCCAACACACCTACACTCCAATACTCCAACACTCCAACACTCCTACACTCCAACACTCCAACACTCCTACACTCCAACATTCCAACACTCCAACACTACAAAACTCCAACACTCCAGCACTCCAACAATCCAACACTCCAATACTCATACACTCCAACACTCCAACACTCCAACACTCCAAAACTCCAACACTCCAACACCACAACACTCCAACAATCCCAACACTACAACACTCCAACACTCCACCTCTCCAACATTCCAACATTCCTACACTTCAACACTCCAACACTCCACACTCCACTCCACTCCAACACTCCAACACTCCAACACTACAACACTCCAACACTACAACACTCCAACACTCCAACACTCCAGCACTCCGACACTCCGACGCACCGACGCACCGACACTCCGACACTCCAACACTCCAACACTCCAACACTCCAACACTCCAACACTCCAACACTCCAACACTCCAACACTCCAACACTCCAACACTCCAACACTCCAACACTCCAACACTCCAACACTCCAACACTCCAACACTCCAACACTCCAACACTCCAACACTCCAACACTCCAACACTCCAACACTCCAACACTCCAACACTCCAACACTCCAACACTCCAACACTCCAACACTCCAACACTCCAACACTCCAACACTCCAACACTCCAACACTCCAACACTCCAACACTCCAACACTCCAACACTCCAACACTCCAACACTCCAACACTCCAACACTCCAACACTCCAACACTCCAACACTCCAACACTCCAACACTCCAACACTCCAACACTCCAACACTCCAACACTCCAACACTCCAACACTCCAACACTCCAACACTCCAACACTCCAACACTCCAACACTCCAACACTCCAACACTCCAACACTCCAACACTCCAACACTCCAACACTCCAACACTCCAACACTCCAACACTCCAACACTCCAACACTCCAACACTCCAACACTCCAACACTCCAACACTCCAACACTCCAACACTCCAACACTCCAACACTCCAACACTCCAACACTCCAACACTCCAACACTCCAACACTCCAACACTCCAACACTCCAACACTCCAACACTCCAACACTCCAACACTCCAACACTCCAACACTCCAACACTCCAACACTCCAACACTCCAACACTCCAACACTCCAACACTCCAACACTCCAACACTCCAACACTCCAACACTCCAACACTCCAACACTCCAACACTCCAACACTCCAACACTCCAACACTCCAACACTCCAACACTCCAACACTCCAACACTCCAACACTCCAACACTCCAACACTCCAACACTCCAACACTCCAACACTCCAACACTCCAACACTCCAACACTCCAACACTCCAACACTCCAACACTCCAACACTCCAACACTCCAACACTCCAACACTCCAACACTCCAACACTCCAACACTCCAACACTCCAACACTCCAACACTCCAACACTCCAACACTCCAACACTCCAACACTCCAACACTCCAACACTCCAACACTCCAACACTCCAACACTCCAACACTCCAACACTCCAACACTCCAACACTCCAACACTCCAACACTCCAACACTCCAACACTCCAACACTCCAACACTCCAACACTCCAACACTCCAACACTCCAACACTCCAACACTCCAACACTCCAACACTCCAACACTCCAACACTCCAACACTCCAACACTCCAACACTCCAACACTCCAACACTCCAACACTCCAACACTCCAACACTCCAACACTCCAACACTCCAACACTCCAACACTCCAACACTCCAACACTCCAACACTCCAACACTCCAACACTCCAACACTCCAACACTCCAACACTCCAACACTCCAACACTCCAACACTCCAACACTCCAACACTCCAACACTCCAACACTCCAACACTCCAACACTCCAACACTCCAACACTCCGACACTCCGACACTCCGACACTCCAACACTCCAACACTCCAACACTCCAACACTCCAACACTCCAACACTCCAACACTCCAACACTCCAACACTCCAACACTCCAACACTCCAACACTCCAACACTCCAACACTCCAACACTCCAACACTCCAACACTCCAACACTCCAACACTCCAACACTCCAACACTCCAACACTCCAACACTCCAACACTCCAACACTCCAACACTCCAACACTCCAACACTCCAACACTCCAACACTCCAACACTCCAACACTCCAACACTCCAACACTCCAACACTCCAACACTCCAACACTCCAACACTCCAACACTCCAACACTCCAACACTCCAACACTCCAACACTCCAACACTCCAACACTCCAACACTCCAACACTCCAACACTCCAACACTCCAACACTCCAACACTCCAACACTCCAACACTCCAACACTCCAACACTCCAACACTCCAACACTCCAACACTCCAACACTCCAACACTCCAACACTCCAACACTCCAACACTCCAACACTCCAACACTCCAACACTCCAACACTCCAACACTCCAACACTCCAACACTCCAACACTCCAACACTCCAACACTCCAACACTCCAACACTCCAACACTCCAACACTCCAACACTCCAACACTCCAACACTCCAACACTCCAACACTCCAACACTCCAACACTCCAACACTCCAACACACCAACACTCCAACACTCCAACAATCCAAAACTCCTACACTCCAACACTCCAACACTCCAACACTCCAACACTCCAACACTCCAACACTCCAACACTCCAACACTCCAACACTCCCAACACTACAACACTCCAAAACTCCAAAACTCCACCTCTCCAACACTCCAACATTCCTACACTTCAACACTCCAACACTCCAACACTCTAGCAGTCCAGCACTCCAACACTCCAAAACTCCAACACTCCAACACTCCAACACTCCAACACTCCAACACTCCAACACTCCAACACTCCAACACCTCCAACCCTCCTACACTCCAACATTCCAACACTCCAACACTTCAGCACTCCTACACTCCAACACTCCAACACTCCAACATGCCAACACTCCAACACTCCAACACTCCAACACTCCCACAATCCTACATGCCAACACCCCATCACTCCAACACTCCAACACTCCCACAATCCAACATTCCAACACCCCTTCAATCCACTCAAACACACCAACACTCCAACACTCCAACACTCCAACACTCCAACACTCCAACACTCCAACACTCCAACACTCCAACACTCCAACACTCCAACACTCCAACACTCCAACACCACAACACTCCAACACTCCAAAACTCCCAACACTACAACACTCCAACACTCCAGGGGAGCGGTGGTCGCGTGGTAGAGCGCCGGACTGTCAATCGAGGGGACGGTGGTTCAATCCCACCTACCGCCGTTTCGAAACTTAGGCAATTTCTTCACCCCACATTTGCCTGTGTCTTTCGGAAGAGACACTAAAAGCCGGTGGTCCCTTCTGTCTGGTGTCTATGCCAGGGGAAGAAAAAGATCCCACACAGGGGGTAAATGTGTAACCTGTAGTGGACTCACAAATTCTAGAGAAAAACAACTCCTGCGTAAGCCCAAGTTTGGGCTGTTTGGAGGTAATCACCTAAGACCTAAGACCTAAGACCTAAGACCTAAGACTCCAACACTCCAACACTCCAACACTCCAACACTCCACCACACCTACACTCCAATACTCCAACACACCAATACTCCAACACTCCTACACTCCAACACTCCAACACTCCAACACTCCAACACTCCAACACTCCAACACTCCAACACTCCAACACTCCAACACTCCAACACTCCAACACTCCAACACTCCAACACTCCAACACTCCAACACTCCCAACACTCCCAACACTACAACACTCCAACATTCCAACACTCCAACACTCCAACACTCCAACACACCTACACTCCAATACTCCAACACTCCAACACTCCAACACTCCAACACTCCAACACTCCAACACTCCAACACTCCAACACTCCAACACTACAACACTCCAACACTCCAACACTCCAACACTCCAACACTCCAACACTCCAACACTCCAACACTCCAACACTCCAACACTCCAACACTCCAACACTCCAACACTCCAACACTCCAACACTCCAACACTCCAACACTCCAACACTCCAACACTCCAACACTCCAACACTCCTACACTTCAACACTCCAACACTCCAACACTCCAACACTCCAACACTCCAACACTCCAACACTCCAACACTCCAACACTCCAACACTCCAACACTCCAACACTCCAACACTCCAACACTCCAACACTCCAACACTCCAACACTCCAACACTCCAACACTCCAACACTCCAACACTCCAACACTCCAACACTCCAACACTCCAACACTCCAACACTCCAACACTCCAACACTCCAACACTCCAACACTCCAACACTCCAACACTCCAACACTCCAACACTCCAACACTCCAACACTCCAACACTCCAACATTCCAACATTCCAACACTTCAACACTCCAACACTCCAACACTCCAAAACTCCAACACTCCAACACTCCAACACTCCAACACTCCAACACTCCAACACTCCAACACTCCAACACTCCGACACTCCGACGCACCGACGCTCCGACACTCCAACACTCCAACACTCCAACACTCCAACACTCCAACACTCCAACACTCCAACACTCCAACACTCCAACACTCCAACACTCCAACACTCCAACACTCCAACACTCCAACACTCCAACACTCCAACACTCCAACACTCCAACACTCCAACACTCCAACACTCCAACACTCCAACACTCCAACACTCCAACACTCCAACACTCCAACACTCCAACACTCCAACACTCCAACACTCCAACACTCCAACACTCCAACACTCCAACACTCCAACACTCCAACACTCCAACACTCCAACACTCCAACACTCCAACACTCCAACACTCCAACACTCCAACACTCCAACACTCCAACACTCCAACACTCCAACACTCCAACACTCCAACACTCCAACACTCCAACACTCCAACACTCCAACACTCCAACACTCCAACACTCCAACACTCCAACACTCCAACACTCCAACACTCCAACACTCCAACACTCCAACACTCCAACACTCCAACACTCCAACACTCCAACACTCCAACACTCCAACACTCCAACACTCCAACACTCCAACACTCCAACACTCCAACACTCCAACACTCCAACACTCCAACACTCCAACACTCCAACACTCCAACACTCCAACACTCCAACACTCCAACACTCCAACACTCCAACACTCCAACACTCCAACACTCCAACACTCCAACACTCCAACACTCCAACACTCCAACACTCCAACACTCCAACACTCCAACACTCCAACACTCCAACACTCCAACACTCCAACACTCCAACACTCCAACACTCCAACACTCCAACACTCCAACACTCCAACACTCCAACACTCCAACACTCCAACACTCCAACACCAACACTCCAACACTCCAAAACTCCACCTCTCCAACACTCCAACACTCCAACACTCCAACACTCCAACACTCCAACACTCCAACACTCCAACACTCCAACACTCCAACACTCCAACACTCCAACACTCCAACACTCCAACACCAACACTCCAACCCTCCAACTCCTACACTCCAACACTCCAACACTCCAACAACACTCCAACACTCCAACACTCCAACACTCCAACATCCAACACTCCAACACTCCAACACTCCAACAACATCCTACATGCCAACACCCCACACTCCAACACTCCAACACTCCAACAACATTCCAACACCCCATCAATTCATCACTCCAACACTCCAACACTCCAACACTCCAACACTCCAACACTCCAACACTCCAACACTCCAACACTCCAACACTCCAACACTCCAACACTCCAACACTCCAACACTCCAACACTCCAAAACTCCCAACACTACAACACTCCAACACTCCAGGGGAGCGGTGGTCGCGTGGTAGAGCGCCGGACTGTCAATCGAGGGGACGGTGGTTCAATCCCACCTACCGCCGTTTCGAAACTTAGGCAATTTCTTCACCCCACATTTGCCTGTGTCTTTCGGAAGAGACACTAAAAGCCGGTGGTCCCTTCTGTCTGGTGTCTATGCCAGGGGAAGAAAAAGATCCCACACAGGGGGTAAATGTGTAACCTGTAGTGGACTCACAAATTCTAGAGAAAAACAACTCCTGCGTAAGCCCAAGTTTGGGCTGTTTGGAGGTAATCACCTAAGACTAAGACCTAAGACCTAAGACCTAAGACCTCCAACACTCCAACACTCCAACACTCCAACACTCCAACACTCCAACACACACCTACACTCCAACACTCCAACACACCAATACTCCAACACTCCAACACTCCAACACTCCAACACTCCAACACTCCAACACTCCAACACTCCAACACTCCAACACTCCAACACTCCAACACTCCAACACTCCAACACTCCAACACTCCAACACTCCCAACACTCCAACACTACAACACTCCAACACTCCAACACTCCAACACTCCAACACTCCAACACTCCAACACTCCAACACTCCAACACTCCAACACTCCAACACTCCTACACTCCAACACTCCAACACTCCTACACTCCAACATTCCAACACTCCAACACTCCAAAACTCCAACACTCCAGCACTCCAACAATCCAACACTCCAATACTCATACACTCCAACACTCCAACACTCCAACACTCCAAAACTCCAACACTCCAACACCACAACACTCCAACAATCCCAACACTACAACACTCCAACACTCCACCTCTCCAACATTCCAACATTCCTACACTTCAACACTCCAACACTCCAACACTCCAAAACTCCAACACTCCAACACTACAACACTCCAACACTACAACACTCCAACACTCCAACACTCCAGCACTCCGACACTCCGACGCACCGACGCACCGA
>CBDHHR010000035.1:10000-16670 GCA_965263245.1 Metamycoplasmataceae bacterium
TATGAGACATGTTCTAACGCAGGAGGTATTCCTACAGAACTGGAAGGACAGTTGTTTTCTACAGAACTGGAAGGACAGTTGCAAAGCATAATCTGCCCTCTGACACCGGGGGCACTATATCAATTAGGATGAGCCACAGTCGTCAAGATCAGACTCCGCCTCGCTTTGGATAATACAGCGATACGTGACATTACATGTAACACAATCATGTCGATATAACCCATGATAATTGAGGATGCAACTATAAAAAGTTTATTTATGCATAGAAAGCTGCGCAAAAGTGACGACAATTACATGTTTATAAACACCTACTTCTACTTAATTACATGAGATCATTCTTATTTCGCACTAATAATATTCCAACAAAGTCACAATAATCTTAACACATCGGAATGGCATCAAGTCTTTAACCTAAGACACCAAAGAAACCTTCTTGCTAGACCTCATAAAACATTGAGTGCTTAGCGTAAAACACGCTGTCGGCAACTGTTACGCAAGTCTGAATCGAGACTGGCCATGATACAATCAGATTACCTTACCACCGTATCTACGGCCGCCTTATCGACCAGGCACCGCTGGCTGGAGTTACGACAGATAGTCGCGATATGGGCGCTGCTCAGACTGCATCGGGCTATCGCGTTTGACTAAAAACCAGTAGCGTCTTCTAGCGGCGAATTGTGTTTGTTTAGATAATGATCAGAGTGCGGGGTTTAGCCTGCGTGCGCGCGTCAAAAAGCTTTCCATGTCCGCGTCTGTTCCACTTCCCAGCTGTCGCCATCATTTAGCATGTGTCACTCGACAGGTTGCATCGTCACTGTAGGAAACGTCGCCCGTGAAGGCCAGACAGTCTTGACGTTGTGGAGCGCCGTGGCACAGTGCTTAGAACATAGCAGTTTCGATCGTGAGAACCCGGGTTCGAATCCGATGTTGTCGTGTCGAATCTTAACCACGTTAGTTCAACCTACGTTGTCCCAGTCCCCTCTGTTGTGTGAATGGCATATAAGAAATGTCTATTGTTAATTGATAGCATTCGCGCATTAATTGCAACCCTGACTGAATACTTCCCAGATATATCTTGATTAAACAGGTCTGCCCAACGAGTAAGTGTAAACGACCTTGAGCAGGGTACGTTGTGTAACAATAGGGCTTTATGAGCGTATAGTGCGTCGTTCATGCAAATTACGACAGCGAATACTTAAAAACATCTTTATATTATTACGAAAACAACAACAACCAACAACTACGAAAGCGATTACAAGAAGATAAATGGAATCGGCACATATACCTGCAACACTGCCTACAACAACAGCAACAACAACAACATCACCGGCAACAACACAAATGACATCGCGAGCAATGACAATTACACTATAATCACGCAAGCAACAGTATTAACCACTATCATTATGACTGACAGCAACACTCGACAACGACTACCACACATTCCGCAATATGGAAGGTAGACAAAAGAAACTATGAATACATTATCAGTGCAAATGTTCTCCATATATGATGAAACAATCAATTTTAATTTTCCTGACATTAGGGTTTATATTGATAGTTCTTCGACCATTCATTATTTTGTCCTTATTTGTTGGTGTAGCAATTGTTTGTGTAAGGCATCGTTAAACGGTATGTAAACAGAATGCAGAATATTGTCTTCTTCTCCAAGTTATATATATATATATATATATATATATATATATATATATATATATATATATATATATATATATATATATATACTGTATATTATGTATTCTTCCAGGGTCTACTCTCAGAACTTCCCGGCTCGACTCTCCCCTATTGGATGCAGCGCCTCAACGGCACCTACGAAGGAATCTCCCGGTCCTACATGGCGGGCGGCAGCGGAATGTTCTTGGGCGCCATATTGGCCGCCATCTTAATCGGCTGGTGTATCGTCAGCATCGACATCGCCATGGCGACGTCGTTGCTATTGGCAACCTGCAGCGTCGTCGTGACGCCATGGTGTTCGGGACTAGTTCTACTCGTCGTCACAGCATTCGTGGCCGGCTTGTCCCGTGGACTGCTGACCGTTGGTGAGTGACCGGTGCAACATCTTCCTTTGATCTGTAGCGCGGTGGACACTACATCATACACGTGGCCCGTTTGTCTACTTATATTCACCAATTCCATGTCCGTTAGTCTTTCTCATTCACAAAGTTGTCCGTCAATACCCGTTCTCTTTTCACACTATCCCTCCTTCTTAATTTCGATTGCCCTCTTCTCCCGTTATACTCCTTTGTCAATCGCTCCACAAGAAATGCCTCAATGTATCCGTTCATCTCAGTCTAATCAAAACCACTCATATGGTTTTCCATTCCCTTGTTTATATATTTTTTTTGATTCACTCACATCCATGCTGGCTTCTCGTGTCATTTCGTGATGAGCCGTCTGTACGACATGTCGAATTCATCACTATACATAAGCAGTCAGGTAATGTTAGCAAGTTATACCACGAGTACCACGGTGAGTGAACAAAAGGAACTGTGCATGTTCATGCGGCCTCTCTTGTAGGGGCAGATCCTCAGCGCTGCGTATGTCGTAAGCCGCAATAAACCGTTTCCTCGGCACACTTGTAGATGGCCTGGTCCGAATTAGCCTGGATGCACGGGTGTCCAAATCCAGATTGAGCCACTTCGAGGATGTGTTGAGGTCTATACAAGCTATGTGACAACAAGGCAAATTTACACATCCGGCTCCTGTTTTACTTCCAGTGGGATAGTTAAGTTAAACGGCACCACCTGTTTTAGGGTCCTGCTGTAAAAAAGCAGTACGCTCGTCGCGAATACGATGTGTTTGCGGAGGTTTCTGGATGACGGTGCATACTTTATGTTTGTGATTTGTTGACTAGCGGTTAAGGCGTTTCAGCACGCATCTTCTCACATTTAAATTCGTAATCGCAAGCAACACGAAGTGCTATTAAAGAGCACCAAGTATTTCGTACATGCGCCAGTGGCCCTTTGCTGAATGTTTCCCATATATCTTGTATATCTTGAAATCTTGTATACAACTATAAATAAGTAAAATTGTACTTAGATATAAAAACATTTGGACTAAATAATTTAAAGAAAATGTGAAATTTTAACAAATTAGTACATAATAACATGTTATTAAAACAATAATTATTAAAATCATATAGTAGTATAATAACAACTTAAGACAGGCGGTCTTATGTCGTTTATTCGTTGAGTGCCTCATGTTGATGTTTCGGTTGGTATCGTCTACATGTACCGTGTTGATGTTCCAGTTGGTATCGTCTACGTGTACCGTGTTGATGTTTCAGTTGGTATCGTCTACGTGTACCGTATTGATGTTTCAGTTGGTATCGTCTACGTGTACCGTGTTGATGTTTCAGTTTGTATCGTCTACGTGTACCGTGTTAATGTTTCAGTTGGTATCGTCTACGTGTACCGTGTTGATGTTTCAGTTGGTATCGTCTACGTGTACCGTGTTGATGTTTCAGTTTGTATCGTCTACGTGTACCGTGTTAATGTTTCAGTTGGTATCGTCTACGTGTACCGTGTAGATGTTTCAGTTGGTATCGTCTACGTGAACCATGTTGATGTTTCAGTTGGTATCGTCTACGTGTACCGTGTTGATGTTTCAGTTGGTATCGTCTACGTGAACCGTGTTGAAGTTTCAGTTGGTATCGTCTACGTGTACCGTGTTAATGTTTCAGTTGGTATCATCTACGTGAACCGTGTTGATGTTTCAGTTGGTATCGTCTACGTGTACCGTGTTAATGTTTCAGTTGGTATCGTCTACGTGTACCGTGTTGATGTTTCAGTTGGTATCGTCTATGTGTACCGTGTTAACGTTTCAGTTGGTATCGTCTACGTGTACCGTGTTGATGTTTCAGTTGGTATCGTCTATGTGTACCGTGTTAACGTTTCAGTTGGTATCATCTACGTGAACCGTGTTGATGTTTCAGTTGGTATCGTCTACGTGTACCGTGTTAATGTTTCAGTTGGTATCGTCTACGTGTACCGTGTTGATGTTTCAGTTTGTATCGTCTACGTGTACCGTGTTAATGTTTCAGTTGGTATCATCTACGTGTACCATGTAGATATTTCAGTTGGTATCGTCTACGTGTACCGTGTTGATGTTTCAGTTGGTATCGTCTACGTGTACCGTGTTAATGTTTCAGTTGGTATCATCTACGTGTACCATGTTGATGTTTCAGTTGGTATCGTCTACGTGTACCATGTTAATGTTTCAGTTGGTATCATCTACGTGTACCATGTTAATGTTTCAGTTGGTATCGTCTACGTGTACCGTGTTGATGTTTCAGTTGGTATCGTCTACGTGTACCGTGTTAATGTTTCAGTTGGTATCGTCTACGTGTACCGTGTTAATGTTTCAGTTGGTATAATCTACGTGTACCATGTTGATGTTTCAATTGGTAACGCCTAAGTGTACCGTGTTGATGTTTCAGTTGGTATCGTCTACGTGTACCATGTTAATGTTTCAGTTGGTATCATCTACGTGTACCATGTTGATGTTTCAGTTGGTAACGCCTAAGTGTACCGTGTTGATGTTTCAGTTGGTATCGTCTACGTGTACCGTGTTGATGTTTCAGTTGGTATCGTCTACGTGTACCGTGTTAATGTTTCAGTTGGTATCATCTACGTGTACCATGTTGATGTTTCAATTGGTAACGCCTAAGTGTACCGTGTTGATGTTTCAGTTGGTATCGTCTACGTGTACCGTGTTGATGTTTCAGTTGGTATCGTCTACGTGTACCGTGTTAATGTTTCAGTTGGTATCATCTACGTGTACCATGTTGATGTTTCAATTGGTAACGCCTAAGTGTACCGTGTTGATGTTTCAGTTGGTATCGTCTACGTGTACCGTCTGTGGCACTCCCGGCGGGCGCCAGTCGCCCTACAGCTCCTCTACGTCTCCTTCTCACTCGGCGGCGTTCCCGCGCCCTACCTCGTCCAGCTCTTCATCGATGACGTCTGCGCCGCCGCCATCTTGACCTACTTCCAGCGCGTGGGCCTACACGACGTCGCCGCCGTCGAGACGAACGGACACGGCGCGCGCGGTGACCATGGCGACGGCGGCGATGACGTCACGCCGCTGCACGCGTACAGCGCGCAGCAGGACGCTCCGGGACACGTCGTCGACTCGCACCCGATCATGGTGCTGCTGTACGGCGCCATCGGGTTCATGATGTCGTTCGTCGCGCTCTGTTTCTTCGCGTTGCACGTGACCGCGCACGTGAAGACGCGGCGCCGATTGGACCGACACCGGCGTATTCAGGAAGAGCGGAAGAGCCGTCGCGACGGCGGCGGCACCGGAAGTGACGCAGACGCAACGAAGAAGCGCACGTGGCGAATACCGTCGTACACTGGCGTGGGATCCGGCGCGGAGCGAAAGGACTCGCTGTTCTCGTTCTCGTCGACCGATCTCGATGTGGGGACGACGGACACGAGCGACGATGAAGACCGCGACAACGGACTGCGCCTGCTCGCGCTGGTCACGAAGAAGGCACGCAAACAGAATGACGTCATCGCCACGACACCCGCTGTTGGTAACGGCGATGTGAAGATGGGTGAGGCGGCGAGTCTGACGGGCACGAACACTTCCAGCGGGACGTGGTCGTCGGGCGCCGGCGAGGCAGCGTGGTTCGTGCGCGGTCAGTCGGCCGACGTGCCGATGCTCATGTACCTGTACGTCTTCTTCGCTCTTTCCGCCTCCGTCGAGTCCGTCTTCGCGATGTTCATCACCGCCTTCGCCGCTGACAACGAGCGTCCGTCTGTCGTTCACGTCGTCGCCGTATTCTGGGCTTCATCAGCCGCCTCTCGCCTCGCCTACGTCGCCGTCTCACGGTGCTTGCCCCCGAATTTCCTCGTCATCGGCAACCTCACTGTGTCGACCCTCTCCAGCGCCGTATTGGCCCTATACGGCGGCCGCTCCACCATTCTGCTGTACCTGTTCACGGCCCTCCTCGGCGCCGCCGTCGGCCCCGTCACTCCAGGCGGCTTCACGTGGGCCAACGCCTACCTGACGCGCTCGGCCAAGTCGACGGCTCTCGCGTGCTGCGTCGCCGCCGCCGGCGTCACGCTGTCGCCTTGGCTCGTCGCCTTCCTCGTCGACTACCTCGGCACGGGCGTCGTGCTGCACGCGTGCACGACGTGTGGCGTCGCCTCGCTGCTGCTCTACCTGCCCGTCATGAACCGGCTCGGCAGTCGCAAGGTCTTCAAAAAGAAGATAATGCGCAGGAACGACTTCGTCAACACCAACTCGCAGAAGGACTACGTTTAGGTGGTTCGACGACGTGTGACAGACGGACGACGTAACAGATGAACGACACGACACAAATAGACGACGTCACACAACTAAGATGATGTCACACATATGTATGACGTCTCACGGAACGATTACGTCACAGAGAACAATGGCGTCTTGCATATCAGAGAGATGTCTCAAATGTCCCACAGAACCACACAGAAATATGATATTCGCGATGTTAGGTGACATTCTACAAAAAATTAATATTTTGCCTTTTTCACACCCATCATCCCACATTCTCACAATATCGACTCTATTTATGTTTTTCTACTTATATTTCTTAATATATCTACCAGGCAACGCTACTAAATGTCAGCATAAACAATAATTTTGCTCGTAGTAACCCTTG
>CBDHHR010000036.1:0-11471 GCA_965263245.1 Metamycoplasmataceae bacterium
CACCTATCTCGTCAGACAAGGTGATGGGCAGGACTGGCACATCAGCAGCAACAGGTGACAACGTGTCACTGTTGTGCCTAAGAAAATACCGTTCGGCTGACACGTGGGCCATTGTCCAGTCCGTCGTGAACGAGGTCAACAGTGAACCTGTGTGGTACTGTGTCACATGCACAGGATGCATTAATGATGATGAAAATATATCTGTGGCATGTGCCAGATGCTTGCAGTGGACACAGTTTAAGTGTGACGGCATGAAGTCTGCCCCAAAAGGGAGGTGTTGGTTTTGTGCCAACTGTAAGAGCGGGAAGAGACAATACTACTAATTTTCTGAAGAAACCACTTTTCTCCTTTCTCTGTTTTATCCTGTAACATAACCACTAATTCATCTACATATCGAAAAGCCTTAGATCAGAGAGAAACCCCCCAACAAATACCTGGCGCAGTGTTGTCATTATGTACTATTCCCTTTTCCGGCCGTTTAAATACTATACTAATGTATTCTCATGCAATTTGTGCTATGCAATGTCTTATTTATGTTTTGATGTATTTGACCTGAAAACAAATTCATGTATGTTTTATTTTTCTCATTAATTGGTGCAATATTAGTGCAATACACGTTTATGGTTTACATTAATTACTGTGTCCATTTACAAGTGGATTTATCTTTGTACATTATGGCTGTGCAACTTTAGTGTTAATTATAAATGTCCGTATGGAGTCAGGCAGTTACCATGTATTAGTATGTTATTTACATAATAGTGTAGCAAGTGGTTTAACATTAGTGCAATACACATTTACCGTTTACATTAATTACTGTGTCAGTTTACAAGTGGATTTACCTTTGTACATTCTACAATAAACTGCTGCTTCTGCTGTTGCTACGTTACATATTTGTGTTTATTCATAACCAGGTATTCAATAATTCTGCATAAATGAATATAATATATATATATATATGTACATATATATATATATATATATATATATATATATATATATATATATATATATATATATATATATATACTTGCACACACATCTACAATTTAATGAAATTTAGCAACTTTATGAAACAATGTATTACTTTTGACAAAGCAGCTCCGGTCTGAAAGATAAAATTATGCTTATATTTATTCTATACTTGTATGATAGGTAATATTAAGGGCTTTGTATATAGTTCTTAGTCATACCATTATTAAGTATAGGTTAAGCATTTCGTTCGTCTATTAATGGACTTTGTGTAATATCCTTATTAAACCCTACAACGACGCGCCCGTACTGACACTGATGATAGCCGATGTAGCGCTTACATTTTTCCGGTCGTTAAAAACGTCCCAGTTGACGTTTCTGCGCATGCGCGATATATGTAAAATCGTCAATGTGCAGCGAAAAGACAAAGCATTTATGGTATAAATATTACGGGCTGTTCGTTAGGATGTATATAACCTCTCAGCAAAGTTATTTGTCGAAAATTAACACGAGGCAAACAAGTTTTGAGGCATATTTTGATAGCAAGCGTAAATCACGTGACAGTAGTCTTAATCCGTGGCAGTGATTTATAAAAACGTAATATTTTATTGCGTTGAACGACATTTTAAGAAACTCTTCACAGTAATCATCACAGGTAAGTTAACGAACTGCTCGTGGCATTTATACCGAAAATGCTTTGTTGTTTCGCTGGACATTGGTGATTTTACATTTATTGCGCATGCGCAGAAACGTCAACCGGAACGTTTTTAACGCCCTGAAAAATGTAAGCGCGACACCGATACTGCGTGTTCGAAAATAAATGCGTTGAGTGCTCGGACTTTTATCATCAACATACATGGTTCCGAACACAAAGATAGCAAATAAGCAAACATTTCGCGCGTGTGCGCGTTGAATGCTCGGATCTTTATCACCAGTAAACACGATTCTGATGCTCGACTAGCCTCATGCTCGGGTTGCTGCTCCGCGTCCGAGTACCGGAAACAGTTAAACAAGGCGCATGCGCGTTGAATACTCGGACCTTTATCACCAGCGAACACGGTTCCGATGCTCGGCTACGCAACAACAAATAATGATAATGTTTGTAAACTGGGTGTCACGTCCCATTTATAAAACGGTTTTTTTTTAACTTGCCTTTTCCAATGCACCTCCGGGGGAAACTGTGACAAAATATAGGCCTAATTGATTTCGAGAGCTTCCTGCCAATAATAACTACCCGTGGATGACTGTGCAACTGATCCGCGTGTGACGTAGTTTGTAGTGGCAATATCCAGCGAAGGCGAAGGCGAAGGCGAAGGCGAAGGCGAAGGCGAAGGCGAAGGCGAAGGCGAAGGCGAAGGCGAAGGCGAAGGCGAAGGCGAAGGCGAAGGCGAAGGCGAAGGCGAAGGCGAAGGCGAAGGCGAAGGCGAAGGCGAAGGCGAAGGCGAAGGCGAAGGCGAAGGCGAAGGCGAAGGCGAAGGCGAAGGCGAAGGCGAAGGCGAAGGCGAAGGCGAAGGCGAAGGCGAAGGCGAAGGCGAAGGCGAAGGCGAAGGCGAAGGCGAAGGCGAAGGCGAAGGCGAAGGCGAAGGCGAAGGCGAAGGCGAAGGCGAAGGCGAAGGCGAAGGCGAAGGCGAAGGCGAAGGCGAAGGCGAAGGCGAAGGCGAAGGCGAAGGCGAAGGCGAAGGCGAAGAACAGTGTTTTGTAGTTTTACATCAGATTGCTCGTCACCGTAAATCGTTAGATACTTTCGCCAAAAAAACGCATAAACAACCTAGGGATGTTTGGTCCTGATTTAAAACGCATACTTTGAACATGAGTGATTCAATACACAATTCACACATTTTAACTCGGGTTCAACAAGATTAAATAAGATTGCCCCTGAGAATGCAAGTGGACGTGACAGCTTTCGCCTTATCGACAGTGCGGCTGTTTGTGATCGTGTATCGGGCCCTATTGATGACTGCATCCTTGTGTTTTTAAACATATTCAAGTTGCTATAGCCACCACCCAATACACAGTTAGTAGATAATATGTTAGATTCCTTTACAGTCCGCTGTGAAAATTAATACTTTCTGACGTGTTTCTTCATCTCTTCGTTTCTTTTCCGTTTTCTTATCTTCGCCTCAGAACTCTGTTCAACTCAAGACAAACCGGAAGTGATTTGGTCCAAAGCTAACAACTACATTCCACTGTTTGCATTTTGAACAAGTCCGTCCGTCCGTCCGTCCGTCCGTCCGTCCGTCCGTCCGTCCGTCCGTCCGTCCGTCCGTCCGTCCGTCCGTCCGTCCGTCCGTCCGTCCCGTCCGTCCGTCCGTCCGTCCGTCCGTCCGTCCGTCCGTCCGTCCGTCCGTCCGTCCGTCCGTCCGTCCGTCCGTCCGTCCGTCCGTCCGTCCGTCCGTCCGTCCGTCCGTCCGTCCGTCCGTCCGTCCGTCCCGTCCGTCCGTCCGTCCGTCCGTCCGTCCGTCCGTCCGTCCGTCCGTCCGTCCGTCCGTCCGTCCGTCCGTCCGTCCGTCCGTCCCGTCCGTCCGTCCGTCCGTCCGTCCGTCCGTCCGTCCGTCCGTCCGTCCGTCCGTCCGTCCGTCCGTCCGTCCGTCCGTCCGTCCGTCCGTCCGTCCGTCCGTCCGTCCGTCCGTCCGTCCGTCCGTCCGTCCGTCCGTCCGTCCGTCCGTCCGTCCGTCCGTCCGTCCGTCCGTCCGTCCGTCCGTCCGTCCGTCCGTCCGTCCGTCCGTCCGTCCGTCCGTCCGTCCGTCCGTCCGTCCGTCCGTCCGTCCGTCCGTCCGTCCGTCCGTCCGTCCGTAGGGTATGAAGGAAACGTTATGATGGCCGCATATGGAAAAGTTAAATCTGGTTTCGGGATACGCCACGCTAACGCAAGCATAACGCGGGCAAATTAAATTCTAAAGCGACATCATCGTGGACAAACAAAATAGACTTTTTAACTTATAAATTCTCATTTATTTCCTGTTTTATTAACAGTTATAAACTATCTTCTATCATATTAATTCTTGAATTTTCATGATAAGTTGAACATAAATTGTTCTGAACCGATTCAAAAATGTATTGGTAATTTCATGTATAATTTATTCACAAATGTAACTGGTACGGTTATTCACAGATCAATAGCTCATTATTGCATTTGTTTATTTAATTAGACGTTCAAGAGCCAAAATGATGCTTAGCCTCGCACCGAGGTTATCGTGACAGACAAGGACATGTGTGAACGGAGCGTCTTCAGTGTCGCCTTCCCCGAGGCAACACTCCAACTGTGCCTATTCTACACATTGCTGAGCTCTTCGAGAGAGGTCACGCTGGACAAGATGGGAGTCCGAGTTGGTCAGCGTGATGCTCTTCTCCACATTTTCAATGCCATGGCAATTGCTCGTTGTGAGCAGGAGTTTGATGAGCAGTGCTCTCTGCTGGAAGAAATGGCAATACCAACTGCACTGACATATTTCCGTCGGAACTGGCTGCCCGTCAAGCATGAGTGGGAAAAGTGCTTCAAGGTGAGACACTTCATGCTGGGTGAGCACTGAGCAGACCGACAACAGGCTGGAGAGTTTGAACAGCGAGATCAAGAGTGTATGCACCGGTTTTGCTTCACTTGACACATTCTTCAGTGAATGTTTTACTGCATGTGCTCCGTGTCTTGCGTGGCGAACGTGCCCATACCACCATTATCCACCAGAGCAGCAAATCCACCGTCATCGACAAAGCCACCACAGAGGATCGCCGCTTTGAAGGATTCCTCACTTCACATGCATATGGCCATGTTCTGGCAGAGATTGCCAAACGTGACACGGTCCAGTTCCCCAGAGAAACTGCAGCACCAGCGCCATCAACCGAGGGGCCAGTGACAGTCACAGATGACTCATGCACATGTGCATTTCCGTGTACATTTCGTTTGCCATGCCGCCACATTCTTGCCCATAGAGAGATGAGCTGCAAATCATCATTTGACGCTGACCTGGCTGACCAGAGATGGACTGCATCATACAGTATGTCCCCCGTGGCTCCAGTGAGTGCATGCAACATTTCATCTATGACATCTGCCATCCCCCCGACGGCTTTGACGGCACACCAGAAGTACAGACAAGCTATGGCAGTTGCTGCTGACCTTTGCCAGTTTGGCTTCAGAAGTAGGCATGGGAGAGTTCTGCGAATGGCTCAACATTCTCCGGAACTTATGGGCTGAAGGGACAGGCAGAAAGTCTGCAGCCGTCGCAGAAACCGTCCCCACGCCTGCAGCCGTCACAGAAACCGTCCCCATGCCTGCAGCCGTCACAGAAACCGTCACACAAATACACCGTCACAACACTTATACTGAGAATGACACTCTTCAAACAGCGACTCATTTCATCTCCAAAGTGCCCGACGTCTACGTTTGTGACGTCATAGTTTTACGTCTACCTGCCACGTGATGTATTCATCAATCACGACATCACGTGATTAGTAGACGCAAACGCAAGTTCAGGACAACTCAACAACATTTGGCGCCACATGTGTTACTGTTATATGTAGGAGGATCTCGGGGCTGCGTGGCACGTGTCGCTTTAGAATTTAATTTGCCCGCGTTATGCTTGCGTTAGCGTGGCGTATCCCGAAACCAGATTTAACTTTTCCATATGCGGCCATCATAACGTTTCCTTCATACCCTACGGACGGACGGACGGACGGACGGACGGACGGACGGACGGACGGACGGACGGACGGACGGACGGACGGACGGACGGACGGACGGACGGACGGACGGACGGACGGACGGACGGACGGACGGACGGACGGACGGACGGACGGACGGACGGACGGACGGACGGACGGACGGACGGACGGACGGACGGACGGACGGACGGACGGACGGACGGACGGACGGACGGACGGACGGACGGACGGACGGACGGACGGACGGACGGACGGACGGACGGACGGACGGACGGACGGACGGACGGACGGACGGACGGACGGACGGACGGACGGACGGACGGACGGACGGACGGACGGACGGACGGACGGACGGACGGACGGACGGACGGACGGACGGACGGACGGACGGACGGACGGACGGACGGACGGACGGACGGACGGACGGACGGACGGACGGACGGACGGACGGACGGACGGACGGACGGACGGACGGACGGACGGACGGACGGACGGACGGACGGACGGACGGACGGACGGACGGACGGACGGACGGACGGACGGACGGACGGACGGACGGACGGACGGACGGACGGACGGACGGACGGACGGACGGACGGACGGACGGACGGACGGACGGACGGACGGACGGACGGACGGACGGACGGACGGACGGACGGACGGACGGACGGACGGACGGACGGACGGACGGACGGACGGACGGACGGACGGACGGACGGACGGACTTGTTCAAAATGCAAACAGTGGAATGTAGTTGTTAGCTTTAGACCAAATCACTTCCGGTTTGTCTTGAGTTGAACAGAGTTCTGAGGCGAAGATAAGAAGACGGAAAAGAAACGAAGAGATGAAGAAACACGTCAGAAAGTATTAATTTTCACAGCGGACTGTAAAGGAATCTAACATATTATCTACTGACTGTGTATTGGGTGGTGGCTATAGCAACTTGAATATGTTTAAAAACACAAGGACGCAGTCATCAATAGGGCCCGATACACGATCACAAACAGCCGCACTGTCGATAAGGCGAAAGCTGTCACGTCCACTTGCATTCTCAGGGGCAATCTTATTTAATCTTGTTGAACCCGAGTTAAAATGTGTGAATTGTGTATTGAATCACTCATGTTCAAAGTATGCGTCTTAAATCAGGACCAAACATCCCTAGGTTGTTTATGAGTTTTTTTGGCGAAAGTATCTAACGATTTACGCTGACGAGCAATCTGATGTAAAACTACAAAACACTGTTCTTTGCCTTCGCCTTCGCCTTCGCCTTCGCCTTCGCCTTCGCCTTCGCCTTCGCCTTCGCCTTCGCCTTCGCCTTCGCCTTCGCCTTCGCCTTCGCCTTCGCCTTCGCCTTCGCCTTCGCCTTCGCCTTCGCCTTCGCCTTCGCCTTCGCCTTCGCCTTCGCCTTCGCCTTCGCCTTCCTTCGCCTTCGCTGGATATTGCCACTACAAACTACGTCACACGCGGATCAGTTGCACAGTCATCCACGGGTAGTTATTATTGGCAGGAAGCTCTCGAAATCAGTTAGGCCTATATTTTGTCACAGTTTCCCCCGGAGGTGCATTGGAAAAGGCAAGTTAAAAACAAAAAAACAACCGTTTTATAAATGGTACGTGACACCCAGTTTACAAACATTATCATTACTTGTTGTTGCGTAGCCGAGCATCGGAACCGTGTTCGCTGGTGATAAAGGTCCGAGTATTCAACGCGCATGCGCCTTGTTTAACTGTTTCCGGTACTCGGACGCGGAGCAGCAACCCGAGCATGAGGCTAGTCGAGCATCAGAATCGTGTTTACTGGTGATAAAGATCCGAGCATTCAACGCGCACACGCGCGAAATGTTTGCTTATTTGCTATCTTTGTGTTCGGAACCATGTATGTTGATGATAAAAGTCCGAGCACTCAACGCATTTATTTTCGAACACGCAGTATCGGTGTCGCGCTTACATTTTTCAGGGCGTTAAAAACGTTCCGGTTGACGTTTCTGCGCATGCGCAATAAATGTAAAATCACCAATGTCCAGCGAAACAACAAAGCATTTTCGGTATAAATGCCACGAGCAGTTCGTTAACTTACCTGTGATGATTACTGTGAAGAGTTTCTTATAATGTCGTTCAACGCAATAAAATATTACGTTTTTATCAATCACTGCCACGGATTAAGACTACTGTCACGTGATTTACGCTTGCTATCAAAATATGCCTCAAAACTTGTTTGCCTCGTGTTCATTTTCGACAAATAACTTTGCTGAGAGGTTATATACATCCTAACGAACAATATTTATACCATAAATGCTTTGTCTTTTCGCTGCACATTGACGATTTTACATATATCGCGCATGCGCAGAAACGTCAACTGGGACGTTTTTAACGACCGGAAAAATGTAAGCGCTACATCGGCTATCATCACTGTCAGTACGGGCGCGTCGTTGTAGGGTTTAATAAGGATATTATACAAAGTCCATTAATAGACGAACGAAATGCTTAACCCATACTTAATAATGGTATGACTAAGAACTATATACAAAGCCCTTAATATTACCTATCATACAATGAAAATCTTACAATGATATATAAATATTAATCATTACATCATAATTTGTTTTTAGCACCATAAAAGCAGTAATAATGGGGTACTAGTTTTATTTTGACAATTAAAAATAGAAATTGCTGTACCAATTATTAAAGGAGATCCAATTCCATCAGCAGAACTAAGGGACTTATATACTTTATAGATAGAAGATAATATTATATATATATATATATATATATATATATATATATATATATATATATATATATAAGTATAGAATAAATATAAGCATAATTTTATCTCTCAGACCGGAGCTGCTTTGTCAAAAGTAATACATTGTTTCATAAAGTTGCTAAATTTCGTTAAATTGTAGATGTGTGTGCAAGTATATATATATATATATATATATATATATATATATATATATATATATATATAATATTCATTTATGCAGAATTATTGAATACCTGGTTATGAATAAACACAAATATGTAACGTAGCAACAGCAGAAGCAGCAGTTTATTGTAGAATGTACAAAGGTAAATCCACTTGTAAACTGACACAGTAATTAATGTAAACGGTAAATGTGTATTGCACTAATGTTAAACCACTTGCTACACTATTATGTAAATAACATACTAATACATGGTAACTGCCTGACTCCATACGGACATTTAGAATTAACACTAAAGTTGCACAGCCATAATGTACAAAGGTAAATTCACTTGTAAATGGACACAATAATTAATGTAAACCATAAACGTGTATTGCACTAATATTGCACCAATTAATTAGAAAAATAAAACATACATGAATTTGTTTTCAGGTCAAATACATCAAAACATAAATAAGACATTGCATAGCACAAATTGCATGAGAATACATTAGTATAGTATTTAAACGGCCGGAAAAGGGAATAGTACATAATGACAACACTGCGCCAGGTATTTGTTGGGGGGTTTCTCTCTGATCTAAGGTTTTTCGATATGTGGATGAATTAGTGGTTATGTTACAGGATAAAACAGAGAAAGGAGAAAAGTGGTTTCTTCAGAAAAATTAGTAGTATTGTCTCTTCCCGCTCTTACAGTTGGCACAAAACCAGCACCTCCCTTTTGGGGCGGACTTCATGCCGTCACACTTAAACTGTGTCCACTGCAAGCATCTGGCACATGCCACAGATATATTTTCATCATCATTAATGCATTGTGTGCATGTGACACAGTACCACACAGGTTCACTGTTGACCTCGTTCACGACGGACTGGACCATGGCCCACGCATCAGCCGAAAGGTATTTTCTTAGGCACAACAGTGACACGTTGTCACCTGTTGCTGCTGATGTGCCAGTCCTGCCCATCACCTTGTCTGACGAGATAGTTGTGGCACTTTTGATGCTGCATTCCGCCGTTTCAGCATCCACGAACCAGGACAGCATCACTGCAGACATATCTATCAACCATTATGAGATGCAATTCATGCTTGTATAAATACTTTCAGCGTTTTTTTATTTTAAAGAAACATTCAGTTAAATTGTGCAAATTTTAACCATGTTATCTATTATTTTATTCTCTGTTAGTTAGTCATTTAAGACTACAGTTGTTACAGTTGTTATAAAGATATCAAGACTGTTAAAAAGCAGCTACCCGGTAGTCATAAGCACCACATAGTTTATACCTGAGGTTACAAGTCTCAATACAAAACTCATAAATACCTCGTTCGCGCTCCATCGGCAGTTGTGTCAAGAATTGTTGCGGCCCATCACGCTTCCGTCGTTTTGGAACGCCAATCGTAGTCAAATCGGCTCCCTTAGGGCGGCCTCGTTTCCTCAAGTTGGCGGCGTCAAGGTTTTTCAGTGCCTCGACATCAAAGGCAACGGGGACGGTTTCTGCGACGGCTGCAGGTGTGGGAATGGTTTCTGTGACGGCTACATGTGTGGGGATGGTTTCTGTGACGGCTGCAGGCGTGGGGACGGTTTCTGTGACGGCTACATGTGTGGGGATGGTTTCTGTGATGGCTGCAGGCGTGGGGACGGTTTCTGTGACGGCTGCAGGCGTGGGGACGGTTTCTGTGACGGCTGCAGGCGTGGGGACGGTTTCTGTGACGGCTACAGGCGTGGGGACGGTTTCTGTGACGGCTGCAGGCGTGGGGACGGTTTCTGTGACGGCTACAGGCGTGGGGACGGTTTCTGTGACGGCTTCAGGCGTGGGGACGGTTTCTGTGACGGCTGCAGGCGTGGGGACGGTTTCTGTGACGGCTGCAGGCGTGGGGACGGTTTCTGTGACGGCTACATGTGTGGGGACGGTTTCTGTGACGGCTGCAGGCGTGGGGACGGTTTCTGTGACGGCTGCAGGCGTGGGGACGGTTTCTGTGACGGCTGCAGGCGTGGGGACGGTTTCTGTGACGGCTACATGTGTGGGGACGGTTTCTGTGACGGCTGCAGGCGTGGGGACGGTTTCTGTGACGGCTGCAGGCGTGGGGACGGTTTCTGTGACGGCTGCAGGCGTGGGGACGGTTTCTGTGACGGCTACATGTGTGGGGACGGTTTCTGTGACGGCTGCAGGCGTGGGGACGGTTTCTGTGACGGCTACATGTGTGGGGACGGTTTCTGTGACGGCTGCAGGCGTGGGGACGGTTTCTGTGACGGCTGCAGGCGTGGGGACGGTTTCTGTGACGGCTGCAGGCGTGGGGACGGTTTCTGTGACGGCTACATGTGTGGGGACGGTTTCTGTGACGGCTACATGTGTGGGGACGGTTTCTGTGACGGCTGCAGGCGTGGGGACGGTTTCTGTGACGGCTACATGTGTGGGGACGGTTTCTGTGACGGCTGCAGGCGTGGGGACGGTTTCTGTGACGGCTGCAGGCGTGGGGACGGTTTCTGTGACGGCTGCAGGCGTGGGGACGGTTTCTGTGACGGCTACATGTGTGGGGACGGTTTCTGTGACGGCTGCAGGCGTGGTGACGGTTTCTGTGACGGCTGCAGTGATTGGGAACTATTTGAACACATGGAGACAGCTGGTAACTATACTCGAATCTTATTTATAGATTTCAGTTCAGCATTTAACCCAATACAAAGGCATGTCATGATTGATAAACTACAGAAACTAGAAGTTCCAGCCGCACTTATTCACTGGGTTTTCAATTTCTTAAGTAATCGCCCACAGTGTGTTCGAGTGGGTGACATAAAGTCACCAGTGCTTGTTAGCAACACAGGGGCGCCTCAGGGAGGTGTTCTGAGTCCATTTTTGTACACCTTGTATACAAATGACTGTCATAATGTTGATTCATCTACACAATTTGTGAGATTTTCTGATGATA
>CBDHHR010000037.1:0-2500 GCA_965263245.1 Metamycoplasmataceae bacterium
ATAAACATCTTACTACCTATGCTACCATGAACAATAAGTTTAGTCTGTACTGGTACCGTTCCCTAGCGGAAACGTTGGACACTACCTATATAAACAAACAAACAAGGGTTTCCTACTAAAACGCTTGTTTATTTTTAATAACAATGATACCTATTCACAGTTTTATCTTACATATGTAGTTGTTACTCTTATTGCTTTATCTCTTATATACTATATCAAATAAAGAGATTTGCTCAATCTTGTTTACAATTTGTCGAAGCCTAGATTACCCTTTTATCACCCACTATACTAATCTGTTCAAAAATACTGTTAACTAACAAACTTTAACCAAAACTACTACTCAATATATGACCAGTACCACTTTATGAATAACCTTAACACAAGAATAATACTTATCAATCAATATTTCCGCTTGTTTTTCAAATTTGATACACCACCAATTTCAAACCTCTACATCTGCCAATTTCCCCGCCAATTCATGTATCACCGTTAACACATTAATTATATTTAATGTAGTGTTGTACATAACAGCCGCAGTGGTAAATGTTATATTGTGTTGTGTTGACATGTTGTCCCACCTTTAATAATAATAACAACAATGATACTGTAGCCGAATCAATAGCACCGCTCTCAGGCGCTTTACATGCGTCAAATATAATATTAGCCCAATATAGTTACGGCTTACTAACTATTATTTTGTTATAACACGCAGTATGCATGAATATGAAATGATTTTTGCAGACGAGGATTACCGACGTATACGCTGTGTTAACTACGACGGGGCCGATGTGTCTACGGTACATATCCCCTCTTCAAACAACAGGCAATGGTTAGCGTATGGTGACAGCAATGTATACATTACAGACCGAACAAGGTACTACTTAATATCAGATAGCGTTCAGCAATACGTAATTCCAAATGTTTACATTTAATATGGTGTCACGATATTTGTTCGAACAGGAAGTTAAGCGCGCCAATGCCAGAGATAACTTAATTAAATTTATAACTACATTAGGTCAAATACGACGTTAATTCCACTTATGCTAACGCTTGAGATAATTAATTGTTTTTAATAAACTTGTCTTCTTTGCAAATCTGATAGGGGCCTACCTGCAGTATTTGTTATTCCAGATTGATTTATAATGTATATTTGTATCATCCTTTGGGTGATTTTCATGGACAATGTTAGTGTGCTTTAATTGTTTGATAATACACATATCGATGTATCATTTTTGATGTGTTCCTTATTAATTAGCACTATCTTAGCGTTCGTCGACTACGAAATAACCTTCGACTCAATGCAAATTCAAGCAGCACTGACATGGATTAGAAGGTGTACATCAAACTCCTGGTAGATATCTATACCAACAGCTCAAATGACAGTCCACCTACAAAAGAAAGCAACAAGACATACATTACGAGAGAGGAATACGACAGGGAGACTCAATATCGCCCAAGTTGTGTATGACAACATCCAAAAACATATTCCGAAGACAGACTGACTTAGAAAACCAGAGACTTGAGGATAGACGGAGAATATCTCAATCGTCTTCGCCATACTCATGTGCTCTAACACAAACAATTGATGCAGGAGCTAGATGATAAATGAGTTGATGCAGGAGCTAGATGATAAATGAGTTGATGCAGGAGCTAGATGATAAATGAGTTGATGCAGGAGCTAGATGATAAATGAGTTGATGCAGGAGCTAGATGATAAATGAGTCGAAGACAAAAGGAGATGATGGAAAACCACACACAAACATTTCCAAGACAAAGAACGTTGACATTTGAAAGCTACATCTACCTTGGTCAGCTGTACAGCTGCAGAGATAACAACCAATATAATTAAATCCAAAGAAACGTTTTGGCCGGCTGTACAGCATTCGCCAAGCACCGCGACATCTTCAAGGGTAGCAGTGGAAGTTACACGAAGAGAAAGGTCTACAACTCAGACGTATTTCCTGCAGTGACAAGGAAACATGGACATTCACCAGACAGGCAAAGAAAAAATAACCGCTGCACACACAACGATGGACATAAGAATATTAAAATATCATATACCAGGAGAGAAAATAAAATATATGTATAAGGGAAAAGACAAAGGTCACAGACGTGATTAAACAAATCAGAAGACGGATGTGGTCATGGGCAGGGCACGTGAGCAGGATACGAGATGACCAAATGGACGTCGCGTATCACATCCTTGAAATATATGTATATATATATATATATATATATATATATATATATATATATATATATATGTATGCATATATATATGTATATAATTTATATATATATATATATATATATATATATATATATATATATATGTATATATATATATATATATATATGCATACATATATATATATATATATATGCATACATATATATATATAGAAACATTCACACGTATACATACATACATACATACATACATACATACATACATACATACATACATACATACATACATACATACATACATACATACATA
>CBDHHR010000038.1:2500-7490 GCA_965263245.1 Metamycoplasmataceae bacterium
AATGTTCGCAATTTGAAAGATTCCACCTGCAGCACGTTCAAGTGGAAAACAAATCGTGCAGTTTCAAATCAAAATTGAATGGCAATAATGCCGAGGCGGACAGAGTTACCCGCAATACCATTACATTTGGTGTTTGAGTTTGCCACGTTCTCGACAGTAGACTTCCCGTTACAAATTACTGCTCTGGCAATTCTGGGCAGAGGAGCTGGCACCCTCCCATTAATGGCGTGTGCTCGGAATTATGCTGCGTTTGGATCTCTTCGTTCAGATGGTAAACACCAGATGGTGAACTAGAAAGTTGACGAGCTCCTCCAGTTTACCACTCCCAAACAGGAGATGATTGGAAGCATCATCAGGCCGCGGGTGTGCCTAGGCTACGTGATCTTAGCGTAAGGGGTAGCCGTAATCACCAGGCGCCTTGTACTAAGTTCTTCATGAGAAACCTGTTAGTTTGTTTGTGGACTCACTCGCACTTAGGTCCATTGTGCATTGGTTATCTTACTACCATCGAGCAAGTATGTATGTGCGCATGCGTGCGTGCGTGCGTGCGCGCGTGGGCGCGCGCGTGCGCGCGTGTATGTGTGCGTGCGCCTGCGTTCGTGTGCACGCGCGTGTGTGTGTTTTGGATGCATATCGTGCGCCAAACTTTCATAGATTAATCTACAACCTAACCGTTTTTTGTTCACAAAACACGCGATATTTTGAGAATTTTTATGCCAAATCAAATAACTGAGCTGCATGATTTAGCGTTGTTGTTGTTGTTGTTGCAATAGATGAAACACTAAGATTGGCTCTAATTATTCTCATTATTCAATTCAAACAACACGTCACTGTGAGCCGGGTGTTGTTTGTGGTGTACAAATGTGTCGCGATAATCATAGTATTTGTTGAATTACCGTGCACGTGTTGGTTTCAGCATTGGTCATCCAGTGAGTTGGCCCTACAAAGTTACATCGAGCATGTAGACACTTACGAGCAGAACTCACTACCAACTTTGTGAGAACGAAACGTTTCGCTGAACCCATTTGTTAATTCCACCTTCACTTACCTTGACTGAGAGGTCGACGGTACAAGGTAGTCTTCCACCTCTATGTATTGGCTGCTCGAAGAATAACAATTTCCGTCTGAACTGGTGGTGTTTCCTCTTCGGCGCCCCGTGAAATTCACCTTATCATCCGTCAAATCGTTATCACGTAATATCGGGGCATGTTGCTGATTCTGGGAGGTGGAACATATGACGTCATGTGTGTATTCGAAATCAGACACCGACGTCAGTGTTTCATCGGAGTTGGTCGGCCATTTTGTTTCTTCGACGTCGGAAACCTTCCACGGTCTCCGGTCGGCAACGTCGGAAACATCCGTCTGTTTTCGCCGTTCAACATTGGTGGGAACTTTCGACGGGGTGTCACTGGAAACGTTCGATAGTTTTTGTTGTTCAACATCAGAAACGTGTGACTGTATTTGTTGCCCAACATCTGAACCATTCGACGGTTTTATTTGCTCCACGTCAGAAGCGTTCAGTTGTTTTTGATGTTCAACATCGGAAATGTTCGAAAGCTTCTGTTGCTCGTCAATCTCTGCTAAATAGGCCGTATTTGTAAAACCCATCGACTCATCGTCGCAAGTCACATCTCTGGCAGACAGTCCTGCAGCTAACAAATTACCATCGCTTTCTTCGATGACGCGAACTGTCACAGCCGATGACATTATGGCATCCGTGTCTTTGTCGCAACCGTGTGTGTCGTTACCGTCAGTGTCACTCGGATTCTCGCAAGTGCTCGCTGCGATTTCGTACACAGAATCTTCCCGCACGAGATGAGACATCTTTTTGTGTCACTTCCCTGCTACAAGAGAAAGCAACTGAATAATGTGTGTGTGTGTGTGTGTGTGTGTGTGTGTGTGTGTGTGTGTGTGTGTGTGTGTGTGTGTGTGAGTGTGTGTGTGTGTGTGTGTGTGTGTGTGTGTGTGTGTGTGTGTGTGTGTGTGTGTGTGTGTGTGTGTGTGTGTGTGTGTGTGTGTGTGTGTGTGTGTGTGTGTGTGTGTGTGTGTGTGTGTGTGTGTGTGTGTGTGTGTGTGTGTGTGTGTGTGTGTGTGTGTGTGTGTGTGTGTGTGTGTGTGTGTGTGTGTGTGTGTGTGTGTGTGTGTGTGTGTGTGTGTGTGTGTGTGTGTGTGTGTGTGTGTGTGTGTGTGTGTGTGTGTGTGTGTGTGTGTGTGTGTGTGTGTGTGTGTGTGTGTGTGTGTGTGTGTGTGTGTGTGTGTGTGTGTGTGTGTGTGTGTGTGTGTGTGTGTGTGTGTGTGTGTGTGTGTGTGTGTGTGTGTGTGTGTGTGTGTGTGTGTGTGTGTGTGTGTGTGTGTGTGTGTGTGTGTGTGTGTGTGTGTGTGTGTGTGTGTGTGTGTGTGTGTGTGTGTGTGTGTGTGTGTGTGTGTGTGTGTGTGTGTGTGTGTGTGTGTGTGTGTGTGTGTGTGTGTGTGTGTGTGTGTGTGTGTGTGTGTGTGTGTGTGTGTGTGTGTGTGTGTGTGTGTGTGTGTGTGCAAGTGCTCGCTGCCATTTCGTACACAGAATCTTCCCGCACGAGATGAGACATCTTTTTGTGTCACTTCCCTGCTACAAGAGAAAGCAACTGAATAATGTGTGTGTGTGTGTGTGTGTGTGTGTGTGTGTGTGTGTGTGTGTGTGTGTGTGTGTGTGTGTGTGTGTGTGTGTGTGTGTGTGTGTGTGTGTGTGTGTGTGTGTGTGTGTGTGTGTGTGTGTGTGTGTGTGTGTGTGTGTGTGTGTGTGTGTATGTGCGTGCGTGCGTGCGTGCGTGCGTGTGTGTGACATATATATATATATATATATATATATATATATATATATATATATATATACATACATACATACATACATACATACATACATACATACATACATACATACACACACACATATATACATACATACATACATACATACATACATACATACATACATACATACATACATACATACATACATACATACATACATACATACATACATACATACATACATACATACATACATACATACATACATACATACATACATACATACATGAGGTTGGTTTGATGACGCATTGCGGCTCCTAACCTGCATAATACTCCTTATGTAAACACCAAGACAAACATAAGTTACAATGCGACAAAATTGGCATTTAACTAGCGCTTGTTTAGTTAGGCCTACTATGCTGTGCACAAACCGTCAGACGTCGGCGATGTTGTCTTTCCCCTGGTATCGTAGTAAATGGCATGCCTTCCTCGGCAGTTGACGTGGCTGCCGTTCGCGGGAAGGAAACGTCCACACGTCCGACCACGTACGACACGTCGAATCCACAACACGTCAACCCTTCAGTTTGATGGCAACACTTGAAGTAAGCTCTTCTCCGTCCAACACGTGCCTCTGCATAGCGCAGTTTACTTGGCGTTGTATTAATAATGTACCTTGTGTTAATAATATTTAATCGTGGCTTTACAATTATCCGGTTTGCTCATGCAGTGTTATCGCACAGGTCCTCTGGCTGTCGCTCTCTGAAGGACCCTAACGTTCGATGACATCGGCTTATTTTAGAGAGTAGGTCAAGAGCACTAAGCAATATAGTCATGAATAATAAACGCTAGGTAAACATACTTTGACACGCAAGAAAAAGTAAAGTCGGCCAGAAATAAAACCAGACTTGCCCATACTCGAAAACTTGGCAGATCACAAATAAAGTGTAGTAGGACGGGACCGTGTAGACCACATAGTGTGCATGTCAAGTCTCACTGTGAGATTCGCGATTCGGTTTCCCCTCACAGAAAGTAATGAAGTGTTTTGTACATCCGCATTCCCGGACTAACCTAGTCAAGCGAGGCTTCGATCTTGCGTCAAATGTGTCTCTCGCGTCACGAGCAGAACACTCAAAGCTACTCTTATTTGGATAGAGTGTGTAAACAAACCTGCACGCCTGCGCTAACAATATATATGTATACACACGCACCTGAACAATATATAGAGCTGAACAAGAGAACACAGATATCGATTAATTATGTCATTTACGAGTCTATCCTTTGTTTGCTTTTTTGCATGATATTAATCTTACTGGCGTACCATTGACGAACCATTGTATGTGCTGTACAGAATTGATATTACATCATCGCACAGAACGACGCTTGCACCAATGCCATCGAAGTTAATCTAGGACAAGAAGTCGCCAAGCCTAGTTGCAGGTGGGGGAGTGATTGAGAGAGGGAAGGAGGGTGTGAGGAAGGGGAGGGGAAGAAAGCAGGCACGGAGGGAGGCAGGGATGGGAAGGAGGCAGGAAGGGAGGCAGGGAAGGAGGGAGGCAGGGGAGGGAGGGAGCCAGAGAGGCAGAGGTATGAGGGAGAGCGTGTGTGTATGCTTGGGTTCATGCGTGTGTTTTTGTTTGTGTGTGCGTGCGTGCGTGCGTGTGTTATGAAATGTGTGTGTGTGTGTGTGTGTGTGTGTGTGTGTGTGTGTGTGTGTGTGTGTGTGTGTGTGCGCGCGCGCGCACATGTGTGCTTATATGATGTGTGTGTGTGTGTGTGTGTGTGTGTGTGTGTGTGTGTGTGTGTGTGTGTGTGTGTGTGTGTGCGCGTGCGTGCGTGCGTGCGTGCGTGCGTGCGTGCGTGTGTGCGTGTGCGTGTGTATTTGTAATTCATACGTGCATGTGTGTGTATGGTTTATGTATGTTTGTATAGGTGTGTGTGAATGTTGAAGTATTTCACGCGTCGTAAGTCTGCCACGAATAATGACGAGACGTTTGGCTTACACGTGCGAGTAATCTGTAGGCGCGGTTTTGGGAGTTCTCAACTCTTGAGAGGGGCTTAACGAAGGCGTGGCAATATCTTCTTTTGAGGTGGTAAGGTGACACGGATTTCCATAATTAAAGGTAAGCTCTTTAGCATATGGGAAGGGTGACACACAAATAGTTATTAGCGTGCTACGTAGTGTCACAATACAATACAAACTATA
>CBDHHR010000039.1:0-4916 GCA_965263245.1 Metamycoplasmataceae bacterium
GTTCTTTTCAGAACCGGCGGCCCCGGCTACCAATCCAGGGGGTACGGCGACGCGAGCCTGGCCAGCTCTCCACTGCGACTCCTTCTTTACCCCGCGCTCTTCTCCCGCGTCTCTCCCCGCCGCCCCCTCGCCACTTGACGGGGGGGTGGTGGGTTTGAGTCCCACCACCTACCACCTTGGTACCACCGATGACCGTCCGACCTCCACCGAAGACCTTCCGACCACTTCCGACCTTGGCCCGACGGATCCCGAAGACTTTCCGACGGATCCCGAAGGTGTTCCGACCACTTCCGACCTCGTTCCGACGGATCCCGAAGTTGTTCCGACGGATCCCGAAGACGTCCCGACCCTTTCCGAAGACGCTCCGACGCCTCCCGACCACCGCCCGACCTGTCCCGACCACCCTACGAAGGCTCCCGATGACTCCCGACCACCACCCGAACATTGCCCACCACTCCACCTACCCACCAGTCCTGTTCATCCAACCACCCGTGACTTCCAAGCAGCTGGTCCGCCTGCCGATGGCGATTACCAAGTATCCACTGTGCCTGGAATCCAAATCCGCGACCTACCAACCGACCCTCAAGACAGTTCCAAAACTTCAGCAAGCGTTGCAAAGAATGGCGATCACCTTTTATCCCAAGTAACAAAAAAGATCGCCGGACCGCGCAGCGCGGGCGGGAGCCGAGTTCTGATGAGCTCTCAGTTGGAGGCATCAAAGAAGAGGAGACCTCGTGCAGCTGTGAGGAATGGCAAATCCAAAGCCACGCAGACCAGTCCAGCGCACACCAAAGTCAAGGGCACGCAGACAACCAACAACGAGTTGCCGTCAACATCAACAGGCATCTCAGTCGCGTGCCAGACGGACTTCCTAGATCTATGTCCGTCCTGCCTGGAAAGCGAGCTGGAGCTGGAAGCCGGGGACTTCTGCGATCTGGAGGATGAACTTGACGCCCTATCCGACCCCTCTGATGGAGAAATCGAGGAACAGTGGTTTTATCAGCTTAATATCTGATATGCCAGGCAACGCCTGGCTCATATATTAAACTGATTTTTGGAACTCGGCCATGGGATTTGGAAGCTCGCTTCGCCCTGGCCACGGGTTGTCTCGGTATTGCACTACCTCCGAGTACGGCCCCTTCCCCATCTCGGGGAAGACAAACAAACCATTATTAAAAAAAATTAAAAATCTAACTAAAACGCTGATTTCTGTTGTATTTTATTTTATTTTTCTAGATCTACTTTCATGACCACAAGTTCGCAGACCGACCGGCCGGCCGTTCCGCCGTATCCCCATGCTCAAGTTCACGCAGCATCTGTCAAGGTACGTCGTATTCAATCCACGTCGATCACAAATGCAATCATTCGACAACCGACTTATTTCTTTCGGAATATTCAAATCACCTCCGAGCCGGACCACCCCACATGCCGGGTCCGTACGGCAGCCAATGAAATTCTTCCTTCGCCAGGCAAAAGCATACTTACCTGACGCGAGAGGTACTTTGATCATGTAGGAAGTCCTCTCAGGATGAGGCCCTCTCATTGCACTTCGACTGGGTTGACTCCTGCGATTACCCCAAATGTGGGTAACTCGAGCGTATAATTTCTGGTAGTGGGGACCTGCGTTCGCGCTCGTCCCCTTCTTCTCAATTAATCAATCAATTGAAGAAAAACCATCAACGACAACAACAACATCGAAATAACAATCACGACGACGTGACAGCACGCGTCAAGACGACGCTCGACAGGCAGACAGGAGTCGCATTTCACAAACTCGACACTAAATCACACGAAGTCACAATGAAGACTGCCGAGAAGCACACGAGGCTTTGTTATCATCAGTATATTCCCATCGTCTCGTATTCCCCTATAAGCACTTTTTTCATCTCCACAAATGTCTACGACCATACCACCGGGAATACACCGGTTCTCGTCTGATCACCGAAGTTAAGCCCGGTCGGGCGGGGTTAGTACTTGGATGGGTGACCGCCTGGGAATACCCCGTGTCGTAGACTCCACGTATACTTTTTTTCCGCTCGTCGGAAGAGCGCCCGCAGTCGAACAGCGGAACCACCTGCTTTTTTCCACCTTTCTCCGCTTTTCTACTCTAATTTTCACCTTTCTGTATCGCTTCTCGGCCTATTGGCTAAGATCAAGTGTAGTATCTGTTCTTATCAGCTTAATATCTGATATGCCAGGCAACGCCTGGCTCATATATTAAACTGATTTTTGGAACTCGGCCATGGGATTTGGAAGCTCGCTTCGCCCTGGCCACGGGTTGTCTCGGTCCCGCATACTTATTGCACTACCTCCGAGTACGGCCCCTTCCCCATCTCGGGGAAGACAAACAAACCATTCTTAAAAAAAAAAATTAAAATCTAACTAAAACGCTGATTCTGTTGTATTTTATTTTAGGGCACGCAGACAACCAACAACGATCAACATCAACAGGCATTCAGTTTTCTAGATCTACCTTCATGACCACAAGTTCGCAGACCGGCCGGCCGTTCCGCCGTATCCCCATGCAAGTTCAGGCAACATCTGTCAAGGTACGCCGTATTCAATCCACGTCGATCACAAACGCAGGCAACGCCTGGCTCATATATTAAACTGATTTTTGGAACTCGGCCATGGGATTTGGAAGCTCGCTTCGCCCTGGCCACGGGTTGTCTCGGTATTGCACTACCTCCGAGTACGGCCCCTTCCCCATCTCGGGGAAGACAAACAAACCATTATTAAAAAAAATTAAAAATCTAACTAAAACGCTGATTTCTGTTGTATTTTATTTTATTTTTCTAGATCTACTTTCATGACCACAAGTTCGCAGACCGACCGGCCGGCCGTTCCGCCGTATCCCCATGCTCAAGTTCACGCAGCATCTGTCAAGGTACGTCGTATTCAATCCACGTCGATCACAAATGCAATCATTCGACAACCGACTTATTTCTTTCGGAATATTCAAATCACCTCCGAGCCGGACCACCCCACATGCCGGGTCCGTACGGCAGCCAATGAAATTCTTCCTTCGCCAGGCAAAAGCATACTTACCTGACGCGAGAGGTACTTTGATCATGTAGGAAGTCCTCTCAGGATGAGGCCCTCTCATTGCACTTCGACTGGGTTGACTCCTGCGATTACCCCAAATGTGGGTAACTCGAGCGTATAATTTCTGGTAGTGGGGACCTGCGTTCGCGCTCGTCCCCTTCTTCTCAATTAATCAATCAATTGAAGAAAAACCATCAACGACAACATCGAAATAACGATCACGACGACGTGACAGCACGCGTCAAGACGACGCTCGACAGACAGACAGGAGTCGCATTTCACAAACACATCTCAACTCGACACTAAATCACACGAAGTCACAATGCAGACTGCCGAGAAGCACACGAGGCTTTGTCATCATCAGTATATTCCCATCGTCTCGTATTCCCCTATAAGCACTTTTTTCATCTCCACAAATGTCTACGACCATACCACCGGGAATACACCGGTTCTCGTCTGATCACCGAAGTTAAGCCCGGTCGGGCGGGGTTAGTACTTGGATGGGTGACCGCCTGGGAATACCCCGTGTCGTAGACTCCACGTATACTTTTTTTTCGCTCGTCGGAAGAGCGCCCGCAGTCGAACAGCGGAACCACCTGCTTTTTTCCACCTTTCTCCGCTTTTCTACTCTAATTTTCACCTTTCTGTATCGCTTCTCGGCCTATTGGCTAAGATCAAGTGTAGTATCTGTTCTTATCAGCTTAATATCTGATATGCCAGGCAACGCCTGGCTCATATATTAAACTGATTTTTGGAACTCGGCCATGGGATTTGGAAGCTCGCTTCGCCCTGGCCACGGGTTGTCTCGGTATTGCACTACCTCCGAGTACGGCCCCTTCCCCATCTCGGGGAAGACAAACAAACCATTATTAAAAAAAATTAAAAATCTAACTAAAACGCTGATTTCTGTTGTATTTTATTTTATTTTTCTAGATCTACTTTCATGACCACAAGTTCGCAGACCGACCGGCCGGCCGTTCCGCCGTATCCCCATGCTCAAGTTCACGCAGCATCTGTCAAGGTACGTCGTATTCAATCCACGTCGATCACAAATGCAATCATTCGACAACCGACTTATTTCTTTCGGAATATTCAAATCACCTCCGAGCCGGACCACCCCACATGCCGGGTCCGTACGGCAGCCAATGAAATTCTTCCTTCGCCAGGCAAAAGCATACTTACCTGACGCGAGAGGTACTTTGATCATGTAGGAAGTCCTCTCAGGATGAGGCCCTCTCATTGCACTTCGACTGGGTTGACTCCTGCGATTACCCCAAATGTGGGTAACTCGAGCGTATAATTTCTGGTAGTGGGGACCTGCGTTCGCGCTCGTCCCCTTCTTCTCAATTAATCAATCAATTGAAGAAAAACCATCAACGACAACATCGAAATAACGATCACGACGACGTGACAGCACGCGTCAAGACGACGCTCGACAGACAGACAGGAGTCGCATTTCACAAACACATCTCAACTCGACACTAAATCACACGAAGTCACAATGCAGACTGCCGAGAAGCACACGAGGCTTTGTCATCATCAGTATATTCCCATCGTCTCGTATTCCCCTATAAGCACTTTTTTCATCTCCACAAATGTCTACGACCATACCACCGGGAATACACCGGTTCTCGTCTGATCACCGAAGTTAAGCCCGGTCGGGCGGGGTTAGTACTTGGATGGGTGACCGCCTGGGAATACCCCGTGTCGTAGACTCCACGTATACTTTTTTTCCGCTCGTCGGAAGAGCGCCCGCAGTCGAACAGCGGAACCACCTGCTTTTTTCCACCTTTCTCCGCTTTTCTACTCTAATTTTCACCTTTCTGTATCGCTTCTCGGCCTATTGGCTAAGATCAAGTGTAGTATCTGTC
>CBDHHR010000040.1:2500-12500 GCA_965263245.1 Metamycoplasmataceae bacterium
ACACACACACTCACACTCACACACTCACACACACACACACACACACACACACACACACACACACACACACACACACACACACACACACACACACACACACACACACACACACACACACACACACACACACACTCACACACACACACACACACACACACACACACACACACACACACACACACACACACACACACACACACACACACACACACACACACACACTGTGACCTTCAGTGATCTTCAGCCACTAACTTTGATAAATCGTGTGACGACGAGGAAGAGACGATGTAGCAGGCGAGAGCCAGGATGCCGATCACCAAAATGTTGATGCCGATGCGAATTGCCCACAATTGGACTTTCATCTTACGCGACATCTTCTGCATATTCCTAGCTCGTTGTCGCTCCTCCGATATATCCTAGTAAGGGAAACAAACTTCGAGAGTTTCATTGCATTGCATGAAACGACAGAAATACCGTAATGCCAAAGTATAAATGAATCTTATTAAAGAAAACAATGTGTTAATGTTTAAGCTGTTATGCCATAATTGTTCATAACAAGTTAGTGAACTACTACAAATGTCAACGAAATAGAAACAAAAGTGAAATACGAATGAAAGTGGATAAAATATTGAATGACTCTTTCCTCTATATAACACAGAACGGGTGATTCTACTCACATCGTTTACACTAATGCTACTGTTGTTTCTCTCCTGACCTTGGTTGTGTTCCACGATATACAATTTTTCTTCCTCTTCTTTGTCCACACTTATCTTATGCTAAGATCTCTATCAATGTCTCCATTCTATCCTTATCCATTCCTCTCCCACTTTCCCCAAGTCTCTCTTCACGCCGTTCACCACCATTCTCTTCACACGGCCAGTCATGTCGACACCTCATCAACGTCTTCTTAAAGGTTTCCTTCTTCTACAAACTAACTTTCACTCCTTGTCTCCTGGACATATATTTCTGTTCAATCAGTTGTCCTTGTAGATCTGTTCCTTCATCCGCTATCACTGCCACATCGTTAGCACACAACAGCTTCTGAATTCTGTCTCTGTTCTGTCTTTCTACTTCTCAGTTTCACCACTGCTATGAAGAACACCAGGCACAGATCGCGGCCAACATTTACTTACGTCAATCATCACCGATACTTCCGTTCCATACAACATCCTGCTCTTTACTTCTTCATATTTCACGTTGCCGTCATCCTCGCCATCATCATTCGTGTTCATCCGCCACGCAGTCTCTCACACAATGTCCTCCCAACGTTAGGCACATCTCATGGCTATGTCGTTAGCCATTGTCAGGTATTAAGCAGAACGTGCGGTCTCAGTCGTGTCGCCAGAAGGTGTAACATGATCTGTCTATTGCCACATTTACAACAGTTCTTTCGTCTTCATAATAGCCCAATTTGACCACGTTTGTTCCCGAGCGACCGACCTGTATGTGTAGTAAAACTATCGCTTTCTAGGTGATCCAATTGTAATCGACATTCACAAAGATGCTTTCTTCTGATGTAATGCTGAAATGGCACATTTTCACGGACATCCGGTCGGTAATCTTTAGGTAATCTACAATACAATACGATGGTTAACGTACATTGCTGAACCAACCTTATTTTCCCGGATGATTTTCTTATGCAGAATGGTTGAGTTGGCTTCGTTGGAGATACTGTAATCCCAGAAAGTGAATGCCAGACAAGAGCATTGTATTACATTGTATTCCGTGTCCGTCAGTCTGTCGCGTATGCATTCCGTGTTCATCAGTCTGTCGCGAACGGTGTTCGCTGTCCTGTGTAAACAATAATCTCGTGGCTGGGTGCTGGATGGGGGGAGAGAGAGAGAGAGAGAGAGAGAGAGAGAGAGAGAGAGAGAGAGAGAGAGAGAGAGACAGAGAGAGAGAGAGAGAGAGAGAGAGAGAGAGAGAGAGAGAGAGAGAGAGAGAGAGAGAGAGAGAGAGAGAGAGAGAGAGAGAGAGAGAGAGAGAGTGAGAGTGAGAGAGATAGAGATTTACAGACAGACAGACAGACAGACAGACAGACAGACAGACAGACAGACAGACAGACAGACAGACAGACAGACAGACAGACAGACAGACAGACAGACAGACAGACAGACAGACAGACAGACAGACAGACAGACAGACAGACAGACAGACAGACAGACAGACAGACATACATACAGACAGACAGACAGACAGACAGACAGACAGACAGACAGACAGACAGACAGACAGACAGATAGACATACAGACAGACAGACAGACAGATAGACATACAGACATACAGACATACAGACATACAGACATACAGACATACATACATACAGACATACAGACATACAGACATACAGACATACAGACATACAGACATACAGACATACAGACATACAGACATACAGACATACAGACATACAGACATACAGACATACAGACATACAGACATACAGACATACAGACATACAGACAGACATACAGGGAGTTAAATTTACAGAATAATCAGCAGTAGAAGAATAATAATTTATTTACGCCGTATATCCGGAAAGATTTCCGCTCAGAGGTGCATAAAAACATTGTAAGACATACATATTAAAAATATTCATAATCAGTTTAAACTTGCACGTAAAGACGAAATGTTAAATAATAATAAATAGATAATTAAATAAAGCTTCTAAACGTCCTAGTTCATAAGCTAAGCTAATCAGCAATAAACAGATAAAATTATATAATTAATATTAAAATATATTAATAACTTAATAATAAAGTAAGTAAAAAAATAGCAAAACTATAATTACAATTAAAATAAATTCATTATAAAATACCCAACAAGTAGTTTACAAATGCGGCCTGAAAATGATGTGTTTTTAAGTAGAACTTAAAAAGTTCAAGTGAGTCTATTAGGTGCACCATTCTCTACTACGACAAGAAGAAGCCAACTCACTTCCTAACGACGAAGACGAGACTGAGGAAGAAGTAAGAGAGGACAACGAGGATGTAAGCCAGCGGCAGGTTGTAGCTGTATGACGTCGACAGGACTCGGTTGTCCTTGTACGCGCCATAGAATGCGATCTTCTTCTCCATCCAGCCCTGTAGCAAACGAGTGCAATACTACACACACACACACACACACACACACACACACACACACACACACACACACACACACACACACACACACACACACGCACGCACGCACGCACGCACGCGCACACACACCGCACGCGCGCGCGCGCGCGCACAGAGGCATACAGACAGGGCGTGTGGGCGGGTGGGTGGGCGGGCGGGCGGACGGGCCGGCGGGGGGGGGGGCAGGAAGAAAGACAGAGAGAGATACACGCACGCACGCATGCACTCGTACACGCACACGCAGCGACATGTGATGACCACTGACAAATTAATAATTTTCCAAAATATTGGTCTTAATGAACAGTTAATTAATAATTATATATTCCAATATTTAGTCATAACACGGTCCTCGACCAAACTGCAACAGATTGCGTCGTTCGGCCAAAATCATGCATTTTCTGATTTATAGTTACCTTCCCAATATCCTACAGTAGGTTAGCACACATCGTGTAACAATAACTGTAAAACAGGAAGTCTAATACCAATAATCCATATGTCGTTTGCAATCGATAAGTTAAAATATTCGGGGCATTGCAGCTTTGCAAAACATCACGCTTGTTCTATTTCAGTCATTTGCATACATACTGTTCCCAGCAGGAAGTCTATGAGGGGTTGTATACCGGATGGGTTGTCTGGTTCATCGACGACATAGAGAGCGCTGCAGTTATATGCTCGCTTGATGTTCTTGTTTGGTGTGTTGTAGTACATCGTCTCGTTTGGTGTTGCCGTGTCATCAGGGAAAGCGAGTTGTGGGATCGTTGCGAAAAAGAACATCAGGACGAAGATAACGACATTCACCAAGAAGAGCCATCGCAGGAAGCTGAAGTACATGAGCACACCGCCGCCGAACAGACCTGGAGGAACACAAGTACATGAGCACACCGCCGCCGAACAGACCTGATGAACACAAGTACATGAGCACACCGCCGCCGAACAGACCTGGATGAACACAAGTACATGAGCACACCGCCACAGAACAGACCTGATGAACACAAGTACATGAGCACACCGCCGCCGAACAGACCTGGAGGAACACAACTACATGAGCACACCGCCGCCGAACAGACCTGATGAACACAAGTACATGAGCACACCGCCGCCGAACAGACCTGGAGGAACACAAGTACATGAGCACACCGCCGCCGAACAGACCTGATGAACACAAGTACATGAGCACACCGCCGCCGAACAGACCTGGATGAACACAAGTACATGAGCACACCGCCACAGAACAGACCTGATGAACACAAGTACATGAGCACACCGCCGCCGAACAGACCTGGAGGAACACAACTACATGAGCACACCGCCGCCGAACAGACCTGATGAACACAAGTACATGAGCACACCGCCGCCGAACAGACCTGGAGGAACACAAGTACATGAGCACACCGCCGCCGAACAGACCTGATGAACACAAGTACATGAGCACACCGCCGCCGAACAGACCTGGATGAACACAAGTACATGAGCACACCGCCGCCGAACAGACCTGATGAACACAAGTACATGAGCACACCGCCGCCGAACAGACCTGGAGGAACACAACTACATGAGCACACCGCCGCCGAACAGACCTGATGAACACAAGTACATGAGCACACCGCCGCCGAACAGACCTGGGGGAACACAAGTACATGAGCACACCGCCGCCGAACAGACCTGGAGGAACACAACTACATGAGCACACCGCCGCCGAACAGACCTGGGGGAACACAAGTACATGAGCACACCGCCGCCGAACAGACCTGGAGGAACACAAGTACATGAGCACACCGCCGCCGAACAGACCTGGGGGAACACAAGTACATGAGCACACCGCCGCCGAACAGACCTGGAGGAACACAAGTACATGAGCACACCGCCGCCGAACAGACCTGGAGGAACACAACAACATGAGCACACCGCCGCCGAACAGACCTGGAGGAACACAAGTACATGAGCACACCGCCGCCGAACAGACCTGAACGAACACAACTACATGAGCACACCGCCGCCGAACAGACCTGGGGGAACACAAGTACATGAGCACACCGCCGCCGAACAGACCTGGAGGAACACAAGTACATGAGCACACCGCCGCCGAACAGACCTGGGGGAACACAAGTACATGAGCACACCGCCGCCGAACAGACCTGGACAAACACAACTACATGAGCACACCGCCGCCGAACTGACCTGGAGGAACACAAGTACATGAGCACACCGCCGCCGAACAGACCTGGACGAACACAACTTCATGAGTACACCGCCGCCGAACAGACCTGGACGAACACAAGTACATGAGCACACCGCCGCCGAACAGACCTGGAGGAACACAACTACATGAGTACACCGCCGCCGAACAGACCTGGACGAACACAAGTACATGAGCACACCGCCGCCGAACAGACCTGGAGGAACACAAGTACATGAGTACACCGCCGCCGAACAGACCTGGACGAACACAACTACATGAGTACACCGCCGCCGAACAGACCTGGACGAACACAAGTACATGAGTACACCGCCGCCGAACAGACCTGGAGGAACACAAGTACATGAGTACACCGCCGCCGAACAGACCTGGAGGAACACAACTACATGAGTACACCGCCGCCGAACAGACCTGGACGAACACAAGTACATGAGTACACCGCCGCCGAACAGACCTGGAGGAACACAAGTACATGAGTACACCGCCGCCGAACAGACCTGGAGGAACACAACTACATGAGTACACCGCCGCCGAACAGACCTGGAGGAACACAAGTACATGAGCACACCGCCGCCGAACAGACCTGGACGAACACAACTACATGAGTACACCGCCGCCGAACAGACCTGGAGGAACACAACTACATGAGTACACCGCCGCCGAACAGACCTGGACGAACACAACTACATGAGTACACCGCCGCCGAACAGACCTGGAGGAACACAAGTACATGAGCACACCGCCGCCGAACAGACCTGGATGAACACAAGTACATGAGCACACCGCCGCCGAACAGACCTGGATGAACACAAGTACATGAGCACACCGCCGCCGAACAGACCTGGATGAACACAAGTACATGAGCACACCGCCGCCGAACAGACCTGGATGAACACAAGTACATGAGCACACCGCCGCCGAACAGACCTGGAGGAACACAAGTACATGAGCACACCGCCGCCGAACAGACCTGGATGAACACAAGTACATGAGCACACCGCCGCCGAACAGACCTGGAGGAACACAAGGCAAGAAGGCGTTGGTGATGTTTTTGGTTTCTTTCTTCGTTTCTTGCCGTTCATAGTGAACGGTGACCTCAGAGTGACACTGTTCATCCGTCCGATGGCAGGTCTTACGGGGCCTGCTAGCTACTTCCGGTTTTTTCAGAACAAGTCAGTCATGCCTGCATGTACAAACAATAAGACATATACTGCCACTTATAACGCATTATAAATGCCTGTTCTGTTCACACATTTAGCAGAATTTCCCGAAATATAAAGAGAAATATAATGCTTGGGTGATAGCAATTATTAGTCGATCTGAGGCAGACAGAAAATGTCAGAACCCAACACTGATAACAGGTCTTACACTTACAGGGTGGTTTATTTCAAGTAACCTGTCAAGTTGTATTTGTGCCTGCGGAGGGAGGGGGCGCGTCTCATCCAGAATATTCAGAGCAGATCAAAATTCCTGGTACTTAATTACATAAATCTTACGTTCTAGATCGGCGTATGTTAATTTGTTTCCATGGCATTTAACACGCATTTTAGAGAGTTAGAATAATAATAATAATAATAATACAGATTTGTATCAGGTCCTATTTTGTACCTGGCATATTGGCCACGCCAGTACAAAATGTGTTATGTATTATTGTGTTATATACTATTATTATTATTATTATTACTCATATATATTTATACCTATATAAAATAATATATTACATTATGCAAGGCAATTTGTTAATTTTCGTCAGGTGGAAACCAGAATTGTCAACAATTATCTAACTGTATTTTATTTTTCAATAAATATTTTATTGAACCGTTCAAACATTAATTGTAGTTGTAGCTGTAGTTATAGTTTATTGCTCGCAGTACACTGTAGGCTCAACACTTCGTAAATAGTATTCTGCTAACATGACATAGTCACATAGCAATATTCACAGTTGATTGTCCCATCAATCCATAGAAAGATAATATTATACACAATGCTGCAAAAGCTGCTCACGCAAAGCAATGTTCATATTTAGGTGTTTCATCACGTCATGCATATGCTACAATAACTGGAACGAATCTTGTTTGCGTGAACAATGTATTGCTTGAATTATGCTCAGACAAGGTGTTCTGGTCAAGTTAATCTGCTCTGGTGGCTCTATCACAGGTAGGATTCAAACTACTAATCCTTCGAGTGCAGCATATAGGTAACAGCTTTCTTTTTTAAATGTGGTTATTCTATTAATAATAAGACACTTTATTTAGACACTAAAATCCAAAGTACAAACTCTGTTCAGTAGTGTTTACAATAGTAGTTAACAAATAAATTATAAGAAATAAATATAATGAAAGTACACGTAAAATGAATACGTGTAACTAAATCACTGTTGTACGAAATCTGAACTAGAGAAACTATAATTAACCAGAGATGGCATTGTTGCAATTTATATCATATTGCAAAGTAGTCAAGAAATAGATGTATATAATATGTGTGTATAAATAGTTTAGGTTGCATGTAAAATACCTTTAGGCCATGTAGGCAATTACAGAACAAAATAAATATATTATATTATACATAGTAGCTAATTAATAATAAATGAATACAGCAATCCAATATATGTCTGAACTGTTATTTATTATTAAAATATAATACACACACACACACACATATATATATATATATATATATATATATATATATATATAAACTATTAATTAATAAATAGTAAACAGGATATGCTACTTGAGCTAATTAAAAATGCCACATTGAAAGCATAGTTGTATCTACCTTCTATTTTCTTGAGGTCACCTTCCCACAAGGTCACGTACTCTATAAGTTCTCCAAATTTCGCTTTCACTTTTACCCACTTGCGGCGCAAACCCTGCGTGACAAAACATACAATACTTATACATACAATACACGTACACACACACACACACACACACACACACACACACACACACACACACACACACACATACACACACACACACACACACACACACACACACACACACACACACACACACACACACACACACACACACACACACACACACACACACACACACACACACACACACACACACACACACACACACACACACACACACACACACACACACACACACACACACACACACACACACACACACACACACACACACACACACACACACACACACACACACACACACACACACACACACACACACACACACACACACACACACATACAGACACCACCATACCATCCCGCACATTACGTCATGCGTACACATACATACATACATACATACATACATACATACATACATACATACGCACATACGCACATACGCGCATACGCGCATACGCGCATACGCGCATACGCACATACGCACATACGCACATACGCACATACGCACATACGCACATACATATATACACAGAAATACATATATGCATACATATATACACACAAACATACATATATACATACATACGCACATACATACACACATGTACACATACATACATACATACATACATACATACATACATACATACATACATACACACACATACATACATACATACATACATACATACATACATACATACATACATACATACATACATACATACATACATACATTCATACATACATACATACATACATACATACATACATACATACATACATACATACATACATACATACATACATACATACATACATATAAATATACCTGCACACCCGCATACAGGAACGCAAACACAAGACTATTTAGTGTATTGCACAGTATTTAATTACAATCACAAATATGTTATATACTAACCTGTCTCGTGTATAGGCTTTCTTCTTTTCGGTGATTAACCCCATGGTCGACGATGTAGTCTCTAAATGCAAACATAAACATATATAACGGATATAATAGGGCGACCTGTATCAAGTGGAAGGTGGAGGTGGGCACAGAAATCTTCTTCCGTTTCTTCTTCTTCTTATAGCTCAGCACTCTGTAGTAGCCACGTATGCACGTCACTACAGTATTGTCGAGCTTGGTCGATCGCAAGTAGTAGGTGGTGTTGCGCGGGGGTGGGGGATAACAACACATAAATATGTATTTATGCTGAATGCAAATGCCTTCTAAATGAGTCGAGTGAATGTTTGCTAACTAACTGTTGTGTGCATTTGTTCCATGACATGATGGTGCTCGGAAAAAAGGAGTGTTTGTAGGCTTCGATGCGGGTCGAAGGTTGTAAGTAGCGGTGTGTGTTGCCTCTGGTGCGTGTAGGAGCAACTGTGAGTGCGGATGTTGTTACGTCCACCAAGTTGTTTGTAATGCGGTACATCATTACTAGCTTCGCTTCCGCTCGCCTGCTCACAAGGGACACCCAATTCAGGCTTTCGATCGTGGTGGTCACACTGCTGCGTCGACGGTAGTCGCTCTTCACGAAGCGGGCAGCCTGTCGCTGCACGTTCTCCACAGATTTGATGTTCTTCTCTGTGGGCGGATCCCATACCGTCGACGCATACTCCACGATTGGCCTGACAAACGTTTGGTAGCATAACGTTTTGATGGCCTCGGGGCATCTGTTGATGTTGCGCTGTAGGAAGGCGCTGGTGTTGTTGGCTTTCTTTGTCACATTGTTGATGTGATCATTCCAAGACAGAGTTCTGTCTGTGGTTACTCCAAGGTGCTTGGC
>CBDHHR010000041.1:0-7500 GCA_965263245.1 Metamycoplasmataceae bacterium
TGGACAACGGCCGGACTCTCATAAGAAGCCAGAGAAAACGTCCACAAGCCAGACCAGTATCTTTCTGCCGACGTTCACGTATTGACAGATGGCGGACAATGGACGGAAAGAGAGAGAGAGAGAGAGAGAGAGAGAGAGAGAGAGAGAGAGAGAGAAAGAGAGAGAGAGAGAGAGAGAGAGAGAGAGAGAGAGAGAGAGAGAGAGAGAGAGAGAGAGAGAGAGAGAGAGAGAGAGAGAGAGAGAGAGAGAGAGAGAGAGAGAGAGAGAGAGAGAGAGAGAGACGGACCGAGAAAGACGGCGGAGTCGCGAGGAGTTTACTCAGCACCTGCGAAGTTGTAAATACAGCTGCCGTATGTGGCGGGCTGGTTGATTTATCTGCGAGGGATTACATTGCTGGCGACCGGGGCTGGGGCGTCTGCGAATTGCAGCGATGGGAACACCGCGTAGGCCGGGCACCAGGCGGGGATGACCGTCTGTCTGCAGCCTCGTGTCTCTGTGCACCGTCACGGACCAGCTTCACGGGAATCGATGATACTGACCATTGCTGCGTTGTATCTGTAGAACACAGCTAGCGTTTGACCACAGCTAGCGTTTGACCAGCCGGCGAAGGTGCAGCCAGCCGTGTACAGTTAAAGAACCAGTCGCACTCCACGAGGCTCAGGGAAACTTTCAACTACACTTTCATAAACCTCCACGCAACTGCATTCTTTGAGGCAAAAACTCCCACTACACACTCAATGTCTATGATCAAATCATATATATATATATATATATAATATATATATATATATATATATATATATATATATATATATATTATATATATATTATATATATATATATATATATCCCCCCTCTCTCTCATAACGGTTTAGTGTCAGGATTCGTTGTATATGGAATGTCGCGTACTAAAGATGATAATACATTTGCTCGTACTGTCACGTGATGTTCCATATTACTCCACCGATCCACACTACCAGGTCGATCTGATATCGGGTGTTGGCCAGCACCAACACCCCTGCCATGAGTCACACGGCCTGCCGTACCTCGAAGTCAAAGCGACCGGGACTGAGTACTCCTGGTAACGAGGCGCGAAGGGAGCAGAAGAAATCAATCAGTCGGACATCTACAGGCGTGTCTTCCCTAACCAGACTAACTGGTCCTTATAGGTTTATCGAGAAAGAAATCTCCTCCACGTAATACTTTCACACGCTCGATCACCCGCACAATGTAGTTCCCGGGATAGCGTGCTAGATCGTACCAGATAACAACTCAATTTTCACTGGAACGAAAACACCCCGTTGTCGTTTGTCTAAATTGGCATCTGCGCAGTAGAATACCATTGAGATGTGGCCCGCGCAGGGTAACATATACAACTGTTCTGAGCAATTATTTGTTTATCTCTGTTTTTGTTATATCATCGGTGACACGCCCAGAAGCTTTTCAGCACTTAGAAAATGATGAGTGATTGCCGGCGGCCGCATTGACGGGAAGACCGGCCGATCGTATACACACGTGAAGGCTCGTTTACACGAACGATTCAGTCTCCCATTGTTGGGCGACGCAATGTTGTTTGACCAATCGTCAAAATCGTTTCCTGACATTCAAAATACACGATACCTCTGATGGTCGGGCACATACGTACGATGTGTATTATAATAATCAAACAATTAATCGCTCATGTAAACGGGAATTTCGACGTGTCGTCGAAATTACCTTATTGTTGTAACTTATATTATCTGTTACAATGTGCTAATATTAAGTATATACATTTTAATTTACATAAACCGTAGGGCGCTGGAGGAATTTCATTTCTTTCATGTTGCAAAACTCACCTGCCGATAACAACATTCCTACAGACAACTGTGACAGGGACATTTTTCTCCAAGTATTCATAGCATTTTGGAAATTTACAAATAAAGGAATTAGGGTTGCAACCCCCAGCGCCTTGCTGGGTTATTAACATGGATACATTGTAACATCTGCGAAGCGACTGTAAATGTGGACTCGGGTGTGATCATAGTTGTCTTAGTACTCACAGTCTCTCTGTCGTCTTCGGCAGGTCTCCGGGCACACGACTGAGACCCCGGAAGCTGCAGTCGATGGACGTGCCCTGACAGACACAGCGACTCGGACAGTGTCCGGCATTGGCGGACACGGCCATCACAGTCAGGAGAAGTAGCAGCGTCATGGGCACGACCGTGACTGTCACACCGCGCCTGTGACGGCGGGCCATGGTGACAGGCCCGGGTACGAGAGACGGCGTTCACCGCCTCACACCACACACACAGTCGCCGAGACCTGCGTCTCTGTATCCCGAACCAACCCTAAGGTGTACTCCGATGTTGCGTTGCTAATCCGCCCGTTAATCCACTATCGATCCGCCGACAGAATCCGTGTTGGCGACGACAAATCCAGTGAACGCACTAGAACATATCCGTGCACGAAGCACGAAGCACGCAGCACGCACACACGTGTATAATTACGCCGAGATCGATGCGTCTGCGTCCGCAGAAGCAGCGATGCGATGCGGCAGCTGGGCAATGCTCCGTCGTGCGAGAACTCCAAGGCGGAACTGAACAGCGCCGTCGCTGTATCGCGCGGCGTGCACCAACCGCCGATAAACACTCGACTTGACGGACAGACAGACAGACGGTCGACGCGCGCAGTTCCGTGCGTCGCTGGTGGACGAAGCCGTCAGATCGCAAGACGCGGTTGAACGTTGTGACGGCGGCACCTCGCTGAAAGACGAGGCGGAGCGCAGCTTACGGCCGCAACGCGTCGCTGGGTTTGGACACTTCCATTGCCGAGAGTGGGGGAGTGCAGTTATTCACCGGCCGTCACAGTCCGTTAACCCACAGCGGGCTAGCGCCTTTCATCTCGGTCTGCGACTGTAGGGCCGTACAGAGGCACAAGGAGAACTGGATGTATTAGTGACGCGAAACAGACTCGACCTGAATTTGTTACAGCGGAATAAATATTATACATCTAGAACTCGGCAGTGTAGTTGAGGTAGGATTGCTACGTAGAAAGGCTTTCCACCGAGCGGACATAGACCTACCCATAGGCGTACGTATATGATACGATGGAATCCGTCCACTCGTTGTAAACGGTCAGTCATGACGATGACCAGACACATTTAACTGGACACGGTGTCCGTTTCAATGATGTTGCAACGGGTAGCGTTTGGACGTCCGTTTCTTCTCGAGTTTAAATAAACACGACATTGGCTGCCAGCCGAAGACCTGGCAGACGGCAAAGGGAATGAAGTTCTCCGAATATCTCGTTCTCTGCCGTCCGACCGGGGCGGATTCACACTGGACTTACTGGTGTCATTTAGTGTAAGGTCTTACAACATTATCTAGATCCCGCTACTTTCTAACGACTGGCGACTTGAGTAAACAGGCCTAGTTTGTTTTAATTGTGCTGATATGTTTTTGTTAAGGAGACTTATAATGTGTTCTGTTGTGTAAAGTAGAAACGAACGAATTAACTTCACTTTTGTTGTATGGTTCACACACGCACGCACGCACACACAGATCCATAACGCATAAGAAACAGTTCCACTACCAACATAAAGAACATCTGATATCCCCCGGTGTCAGAGTTACACTGATAATAGGGACTGTCACGGACGACAGGACATTCAACGTCGACCAGTCACTGTTTGTTATGATAACTCCGCCGTATACAGTTACACAGAGCTCCGTGATCCGGGTTTGTTTTGTGCTCTGACAGGTGTCGGCCGCCACCAATATCATCATACGTGACCCGGCCGATCTGTCGTGATTAAATCGGAAAGCATCGCTTGTTGGCTTACAGCGCCGTGACGTTCTCTCAAAGAGCAGCTGTGACATCGAACATCTGGCAAACGGTTGGAGACAAGCGCCCAACAGCGTTCTGCAATTAAAAAGACGCTCTACGTCATATCACTCAGCCTCGTTATGGGTAAGTTTATTCACGCGTCGGTTCGAGTCATTTATCGCGATAACTTTGATCAGATAACATGTTACCATTTTGTTTACATTAGCTTAACGCTGTATATTTCCCCCCTGACAAACGTATCATCATCGCTGTCGTTACTGTCCATTGTTGTAATAACCGCCTGTGATGAAGCCACGACGAACGACAGTCACGTGACGATGTACGCCAGCTGTCACTAGTCAGGCGTGGTTAGGGTGACAGTGCATCAATGAGCTAATGCGTGGTTATCGTCATGTAAACAAAGATTGATACTGCGTATTACAGCGCTCTTGTCTCCGCCATCCCCAGGGATCGTCACTTCGCACCAGCGTGGTGACAAATTTAGACTACCCTTGACAGGCAGGTATATTGACGGCTCATGTTCGCCGAATTAACTGTGTTTTATCGCCCATTCTGCCTCACCAGTCTGAACTGTAGGAACAAGGTGATTCAAAAAGAACGATTAGACACATTTCCGCATTTTCGCTATTCGTTATGTTTAATGTTGTAATGTTTCGCTTTCAGTTTGATCGGTTCGTTCTGTGACAGTTGCTACGCAATGATAACACATTTGTTTGCTTATTTTTGTTACTTTCTAATTGTTTCATATAAGCGATAGTGATTGTGTTGAAGAAGATATCTTCCTTTAAAAAGCCACAAACCTCTATAATCCAATCAGCTGGCCCAGCAGTATTGCTCATAATGTACACAGTCTAAGGAATAATATACACAGTTTAAGGAATAATATACACAGTTTAAGGAATAATATACACAGTCTAAGGAATAATATACACAGTCCAAGGAATAATATACACAGTTTAAGGAATAATATACACAGTCTAAGGAATAATATACACAGTCTAAGGAATATACTCTATGGAGTATTTGTATTTTGCTGACACAGAATATTATTATTTGTCCCACTTTCCATCTGAAATCACAAAGCCACAGCAGCCGTAATAAGATGATAACAGTCTAGGCCTACATAGTCGCCAGCCCACACGTCACATGCTTCGTCAGGCTGTTTCATGAGTACAGATGAATAAAGACGACGTTAACAACTGGATGCGTGTAATCCATTACAGAAAGCAAACAAACTGTGCACCTCATCGCTGTTGTCAGAAATCAAATTATTTTAACTACTGCCCATTCCTTACGAGAATATGCATTTCCGACATAATTTCTTATTGATATACATTTAATTAAACTTCTACATTTGATTTTAGACAACAGTAATATACGTTTGAAAGGACAAAGGTTTTATCATTTATACGCGCACGCGCACGCGCACGCGCACGCGCACGCGCACGCGCACGCGCACGCGCACGCGCACGCGCACGCGCACGCGCACGCGCACGCGCACACGCACACGCACACGCACACGCACACGCACACGCACACGCACACGCACACGCACACGCACACGCACACGCACACGCACACGCACACGCACACGCACACGCACACGCACACGCACACGCACACGCACACGCACACGCACACGCACACGCACACGCACACGCACACGCACACGCACACGCACACGCACACGCACACGCACACGCACACGCACACGCACACACACACGCACACACACACACACACACACGCACGCACACACACACGCACTCACTCACTCACTCACTCACTCACACACAGAGACACACACACTCACTCACACATTCAGACACACTCACGCACACGCACACGCACACGCACACGCACACGCACACGCACACGCACACGCACACGCACACGCACACGCACACGCACACGCACACGCACACGCACACGCACACGCACACGCACACGCACACGCACACGCACACGCACACGCACACGCACACGCACACGCACACGCACACGCACACGCACACGCACACGCACACGCACACGCACACGCACACGCACACGCACACGCACACGCACACGCACACGCACACGCACACGCACACGCACACGCACACGCACACGCACACGCACACGCACACGCACGCACGCACGCACGCACACACGCACACACACACACACACACACACACACACAAGCCGTAGATGCTTGAAACGTACACACAGTCATTTCTTAGTTTATTTACCTTTTCAACCACATAACTGTGCCTTTGAAATGTTTTGTTTTATATTGATCCACTTGACAATTACCATGTTGATATGTATGGTTTCACAAACCTGCTGGCTGCGGTTCGCTAAAGTCTAGGGCCGACACGTTCTCTCTCCAGAAAAGCTGCGCAGCTGAAAGCTCGTTTGTCATGGTCGTCAAATATATTCATAATTGAATTCGATTTTTTTCCATGCGTATTTGCAACATTTTATTTTAGTGTCACGAGTCTGGATGATAGTAACTGACCACGTGACCTCGCGACTTCATTTATAATTATTTCTCAAACATTCGTAGGTCTTTGAATAACCCCCTTCTCATGCGCAGTAAGTGTAGTATGTAACTGCAGTGGCGCCACCTAACACATAGAAACTAGCAACATCAGCGAGTTTGTACTACAAGTAATTATACTTTTTATTATTACATGGTATTGATACGTGAGACAAGCCACAATATTGCATAGACAGCTGTGGTGTGATCCAAATAATAAATATCCTGAATTTAATTGTGTTGGATTTAACTTTATTTTGGTTACAAATATTTAAGACATAATTATTATAAGACAACAATACGCAAATACTGCAACTGAGGAGATCTTCTTAGGCTTATGTCGAGGATCGAAACATTATTTAGTACCAGTTTCTTTGTTTCATAAAATTAGAGCATTCATGTAGGATGGAATCTTTTTGTTTCAAATATATGCAATTATTAATCAATCTATCTCTTGAAATATTTGTAATTAGTATCTATGAATTAAGCAGTGAACACAAATCAAATATTACATTTCTGATACCCAAATTCCATAGCACGTGTTATCTCAATTCCAAACCCTTCACTCGTTGTGTTGTACTCTAATTTTTAAGTATTGTAAAAAAGGAAATTCCAGTCCTTAGAACGTTTTACTTCACATTTGTCGCTTTATATTGTCTCACATGAGAGATAAAGAAAAAAGAAGCGTTGACGAAACAAGTATAATTTGTTAACACAACGGAGCTCTATTGCATTACAAGACTATCAAAGGTTATTGTATTGTATCACGAAGGACACCGCCACATCTGCGCACATTAAAACACGCTGATTGCCCCGAGACGTTTGTCGTGTTATTCTACACAAAAAGCAAATGGAGTATTCTCCGGATGAACAAGAAAGAAAAAAGGTCATGCGTATTTAAACATTTGTCTTTGTTCCGTGCCTGTTTACGAGGTAATCCCTACGGTTCACACGACCGACCGACAAAGACGAGTCGAAGTGTCGTAGACACGACCTAATGTCGGGGACTGATTGACGCCGACCTCAATCACCGACAGAAACAGATGTTAGCAAACGAAAGTCATTAAATTAATTATTGGAATAACAAGATGAGTCAGCGTTTCTCGTCCATCTTCCGCGGAATTACAACACTACATTAAGCGTCCTTTGTTC
>CBDHHR010000041.1:12500-15799 GCA_965263245.1 Metamycoplasmataceae bacterium
GCTTGCTTAGCAAACTCCGTCCAGCGAGCAACAAAATGGCTGCTAGAATACGAGTTTTTCATTGTCTATTTTGTTGAAATTCTGATTTCAAAAGATTGTCTTTAGGCCTATGATAATAAATGAAAAGTTGTTAAAGTGTCAAATGTATGCAGTAATGTTTGCTCTATGAGATGTCATGTCGGTGTAGTAATGTAATTCATATTATCGTATTTAACCGTTATCAGCATTGTTGGCATAGGCAAAGCTTGACGAGAGAGGACTCGCGCGGAATTTTGATTCTGATGTACATTGGCGTAACCACGATGTGTGTGTGTGTGTGTGTGTGTGTGTGTGTGTGTGTGTGTGTGTGTGTGTGTGTGTGTGTGTGTGTGTGTGTGTGTGTGTGTGTGTGTGTGTGTGTGTGTGTGTGTGTGTGTGTGTGTGTGTGTGTGTGTGTGTGTGTGTGTGTGTGTGTGTGTGTGTGTGTGTGTGTGTGTGTGTGTGTGTGTGTGTGTGTGTGTGTGTGTGTGTGTGTGTGTGTGTGTGTGTGTGTGTGTGTGTGTGTGTGTGTGTGTGTGTGTGTGTGTGTGTGTGTGTGTGTGTGTGTATATAATTATGTATAATTATGTATAATTATGTATAATTATATATATATATATATATATATATATATATATATATATATATATATATATATATATGAATGGTTTTGCTGAACTGCCAGCTAGACTGGTCAGTGAACTTGGTTGTCATATCAGTATTCATTTTATGCGAGCTGGGTTTGAATTACACACGTGCATATACGACATATTATGAAAGAGACACGCACACAAAGCCCCTTCATAACATCAGCCTACAGCCGGCCACCACATTCCTCGCGCTACTCACCCAAACCTACCGACAAAGTCGTCGCTTACTCTGATAAAATAATAACTAAACAACCCTATCTTAACACAGATGATGTGACGTTGGCGTTCAACCAGTAACTTCACAACATATAACGCTGCTTATTACATTTTATAAATTCACGATAGGAAGTGGCATTTTCTAAGTGCAAAATCCACTAGATTAATTGCTTTGGTTACAATGAGGATTACAGCCGGGGCAAACGCTTGGAGGAAAGTCGAAGGGGTGGTGGGAGATAGACGAATGTCATGTAAACGTAAAGGAAATGTGCGCAGCTCGTGTGTTGCCCAGACATACACCAGTGCACTAGAGACGATGGCACTAACAGAGAAACAACAGAAGAATGTCCAGGTTCGCGAATAAAACCTGGTAAGAAAAATCGAGGGAGTTAAGAGAACTGATAAGAGAAACATGGATGAACTGAGAGTGAAGGAACTTTTTAAGAAGAAAATGGTGAAGAATACATTGGCTGGTCATTTGAAACAAATGTGAGATGAAAAACTTACAAAGAGATGCCCAGAAATTGGAGGGGAAATGGGAGGCGAGGAAGACCGAAATTTTGATGGGGGGTTGCATTAAAAGTGACCTAGAGATAGTGTGAGAAAAATTGGGAAAACGATAGAAGGAATTGGATACTACTGACAGAGAACGTAGAAAAAGCAAAGTGAGAAGAAGAAGAAAGACAATAATGGAAAAGGAAATCAAAGTCAACTCATCCCTAACGACAGTACTGCCAAGAAAACAATAACAACACATTCAATGTCACCCTGATCTAGTAACTGGGCAACTATTATTTTGAATCTTTAGTAACCATTAGCCATCATGCACATTGAGAAGTGACATTTTTATTGCTCTGTCAACTCTTATGCTGCAGCCAGCGACACAAGTGGATAATTCCTAACTTAATCCTATTTGAATGATGACAAATTTCTTTGCGAAAGGGAAGGACTGGGAAAGAAACTCTCACACAGCCATTCTTATACCCTCTATACTTTATGACTCTATGAATCAAGCAGCCAGTTATTGGTCCTCCGTTCCTCACCATCAAAAATTTTCCGGGATTGGGGGGCATGGCCCCTTGCCCCCCTTCTGGCTACGCCACTGCTGACGCAAGCAAACCGCGCGCGACTGTGACGTCAGAGAGGAATTATTCTGTTCGGAGATCCCCTATTTTCGCAGCTGCGCATGTGCGAACATGAATTTTCTTCTTCCGGATAACGCCTAGCCTCAACATGCTAGGCATTAACCATTAACCTCGGTTACCCAGACTCCGTGAGGTGGCGGCACTTTTAAGCCCATCAACTCTGCCTGGGGGAAGAAAGGCTCTGCATTTGTTAGGCCTTACCCCAGATTAGGGTAGAGACGCTGATTGGCTCTCGGGTCAACTACGAAATAAAAATAAAAATTACGATATACTTTTACAAGATAATGATATCCTATGAAAAGTATTCAACATTGAACTTATATTAACACAAAAATAAGTAAAAATTCAAATTTCCAATTGTTTATAAAATAAGAATTACGGCATGATTAACCAGTATCCGTGAGGTGGCAGCACTGTTTAGCCCCACCCGAATAACATACAAATTAAATCAGGATACCTTTTTATCAAATAATGCTCTAGTATAAAAACTTATATTAACACAAAATAAATAGAAATACAAATTTGCAGTTATTTAAAAAAATAGAAATTACAGCAGGATTAACCAGTGTCCGTGAGGTGGCAGCATTGTATAGATCACGCGGATAAACAAACAGAAGCCGACTAAGTAACCAGACTGTCTTCTCGGCGTAGTTCCGCAGCCGACCGACAGTCGGTTAAGACAAACTAGCTAGGCATACAGGCGGGCGAACAGGACAAATTAGAAATATTTTTGTATTTTTAGGCTGCGTTATCTCAGAACAGTAATTTGTGCATATAAACAATAATACGTAAAAAAGAACTAGTTATGTCTAAAAAGTGGAATAATGCAAAGTCTAGATATTGTTCTTAAAGCATCCAGGCTGTTTTTATTTACAACGTGGGGAGGGAGGGAGTTCCAAAATCGATGGTACTTAGGGAAAATACAAGTGGTAATTACATCTGAAATGATGGATAAGGTAAGACAAAGAATGCTGTTTTCTAGTAACTATGTATACAGGAATAAGCTGTGTTTACTTGTAGTATGCCCATTAGGCCATTGAATATGTTATATATTATGCATAGTTTAGCGTCATTTCTTCGGTCTGATAGGGATCACCATCCTAATATCTGGTTAATTTCGTTCAAAATGTAAATATAAACAGAGCAATGTATCGTAATTATGGACACAGATAAAACACTAGAAAGCTGGACTTTTAAGGTGATATTGGCTTGCTCACGAGCCAACAAGAACTTGCTAGAACATACACAGAAACTCACAGCCACAATACCT
>CBDHHR010000042.1:0-11060 GCA_965263245.1 Metamycoplasmataceae bacterium
AAGAGTGGAGGGGTTGAGGGTGAAGGAGTGACTAGAGAGGACAGGGGAAGAGTGGAGGGGTTGAGAGTGAAGGAGTGACTAGAGAGGACAGGGGAAGAGTGGAGGGGTTGAGGGTGAAGGAGTGACTAGAGAGGACAGGGGAAGAGTGGAGGGGTTGAGGGTGAAGGAGTGACTAGAGAGGACAGGGGAAGAGTGGAGGGGTTGAGAGTGAAGGAGTGACTAGAGAGGACAGGGGAAGAGTGGAGGGGTTGAGAGTGAAGGAGTGACTAGAGAGGACAGGGGAAGAGTGGAGGGGTTGAGAGTGAAGGAGTGACTAGAGAGGACAGGGGAAGAGTGGAGGGGTTGAGGGTGAAGGAGTGACTAGAGAGGACAGGGAAGAAGAGGGGTTGAGAGTGAAGGAGTGACTAGAGAGGACAGGGGAAGAGTGGAGGGGTTGAGGGTGAAGGAGTGACTAGAGAGGACAGGGGAAGAGTGGAGGGGTTGAGAGTGAAGGAGTGACTAGAGAGGACAGGGGAAGAGTGGAGGGGTTGAGAGTGAAGGAGTGACTAGAGAGGACAGGGGAAGAGTGGAGGGGTTGAGAGTGAAGGAGTGACTAGAGAGGACAGGGGAATAGTGGAGGGGTTGAGAGTGAAGGAGTGACTAGAGAGGACAGGGGAAGAGTGGAGGGGTTGAGAGTGAAGGAGTGACTAGAGAGGACAGGGGAAGAGTGGAGGGGTTGAGAGTGAAGGAGTGACTAGAGAGGACAGGGGAAGAGTGGAGGGGTTGAGAGTGAAGGAGTGACTAGAGAGGACAGGGGAAGAGTGGAGGGGTTGAGAGTGAAGGAGTGACTAGAGAGGACAGGGGTTGAGGGTGGGACTAGAGAGGAAGAGTGGAGGGGTTGAGAGTGAAGGAGTGACAGAGAGGACAGGGAGGGTGAAGGAGTGGAGGGGTTGGAGGGGTTGAGGGTGAAGGAGTGACTAGAGAGGACAGGGGAAGAGTGGAGGGGTTGAGGGTGAAGGAGTGACTAGAGAGGACAGGGGAAGAGTGGAGGGGTTGAGGGTGAAGGAGTGACTAGAGAGGACAGGGGAAGAGTGGAGGGGTTGAGGGTGAAGGAGTGACTAGAGAGGACAGGGGAAATAGTGGAGGGGTTGAGAGTGAAGGAGTGACTAGAGAGGACAGGGGAAGAGTGGAGGGGTTGAGGGTGAGGTGGAGGGGTTGAGAGTGAAGGAGTGACAGGGAAAGAGTGGAGGGGTTGAGAGTGAAAGAGACTAGAGAGGACAGGGGAAGAGTGGAGGGGTTGAGAGTGAAGGAGTGACTAGAGAGGACAAGGAGTGAGGGGTTGAGAAGAGTGACTAGAGAGGACAGGGGAATAGTGGAGGGGTTGAGAGTGAAGGAGTGACTAGAGAGGACAGGGGAAGAGTGGAGGGGTTGAGAGAGTGAAGGAGTGACTAGAGAGGACAGGGGAAGAGTGGAGGGGTTGAGAGTGAAGGAGTGACTAGAGAGGACAGGGGAAGAGTGGAGGGGTTGAGAGTGAAGGAGTGACTAGAGAGGACAGGGGAAGAGTGGAGGGGTTGAGAGTGAAGGAGTGACTAGAGAGGACAGGGGAAGAGTGGAGGGGTTGAGAGTGAAGGAGTGACTAGAGAGGACAGGGGAAGAGTGGAGGGGTTGAGAGTGAAGGAGTGACTAGAGAGGACAGGGGAAGAGTGGAGGGGTTGAGAGTGAAGGAGTGACTAGAGAGGACAGGGGAAGAGTGGAGGGGTTGAGAGTGAAGGAGTGACTAGAGAGGACAGGGGAATAGTGGAGGGGTTGAGAGTGAAGGAGTGACTAGAGAGGACAGGGGAAGAGTGGAGGGGTTGAGAGTGAAGGAGTGACTAGAGAGGACAGGGGAAGAGTGGAGGGGTTGAGAGTGAAGGAGTGACTAGAGAGGACAGGGGAAGAGTGGAGGGGTTGAGAGTGAAGGAGTGACTAGAGAGGACAGGGGAATAGTGGAGGGGTTGAGAGTGAAGGAGTGACTAGAGAGGACAGGGGAAGAGTGGAGGGGTTGAGAGTGAAGGAGTGACTAGAGAGGACAGGGGAAGAGTGGAGGGGTTGAGAGGGAAGGAGTGACTAGAGAGGACAGGGGAATAGTGGAGGGGTTGAGAGTGAAGGAGTGACTAGAGAGGACAGGGGAAGAGTGGAGGGGTTGAGAGTGAAGGAGTGACTAGAGAGGACAGGGGAAGAGTGGAGGGGTTGAGAGTGAAGGAGTGACTAGAGAGGACAGGGGAAGAGTGGAGGGGTTGAGAGTGAAGGAGTGACTAGAGAGGACAGGGGAATAGTGGAGGGGTTGAGAGTGAAGGAGTGACTAGAGAGGACAGGGGAAGAGTGGAGGGGTTGAGAGTGAAGGAGTGACTAGAGAGGACAGGGGAAGAGTGGAGGGGTTGAGAGTGAAGGAGTGACTAGAGAGTAGAGAGGACAGGGGAAGAGTGGAGGGGTTGAGAGGGGTTGAAGGAGTGACTAGAGAGGACAGGGGAAGAGTGGAGGGGTTGAGAGTGAAGGAGTGACTAGAGAGGATAGGGGAATAGTGGAGGGGTTGAGAGTGAAGGAGTGACTAGAGAGGACAGGGGAATAGTGGAGGGGTTGAGGGTGAAGGAGTGACTAGAGAGGACATGGGAAGAGTGGAGGGGTTGAGGGTGAAGGAGTGACTAGAGAGGACATGGGAAGAGTGGAGGGGTTGAGAGTGAAGGAGTGACTAGAGAGGACAGGGAAAGAGTGGAGGGGTTGAGGGTGAAGGAGTGACTAGAGAGGACAGGGGAAGAGTGGAGGGGTTGAGAGGGAAGGAGTGACTAGAGAGGACAGGGGAAGAGTGGAGGGGTTGAGAGGGAAGGAGTGACTAGGGAGGACAGGGGAATAGTGGAGGGGTTGAGAGTGAAGGAGTGACTAGAGAGGACGGGGAAGAGTGGAGGGGTTGAGGATGAAGAAGTGACTAGAGAGGACAGGGGAAGAGTGGAGGGGTTGAGAGGGAAGGAGTGACTAATGAGGACAGAGGAATAGTAGAGGGGTTGAGAGTGAAGGAGTGACTAGAGAGGACAGGGGAAGAGTGGAGGGGTTGAGGGTGAAGGAGTGACTAGAAAGGACAGGGGAAGAGTGGAGGGGTTGAGAGTGAAGGAGTGACTAGAGAGGACAGAGAAAGAGTGGAGGGGTTGAGGGTGAAGGAGTGACTAGAGAGGACAGGGGAAGAGTGGAGGGGTTGAGAGGGAAGGAGTGACTAGAGAGGACAGGGGAAGAGTGGAGGGGTTGAGAGGGAAGGAGTGACTAGGGAGGACAGGGGAATAGTGGAGGGGTTGAGAGTGAAGGAGTGACTAGAGAGGACAGGGGAAGAGTGGAGGGGTTGAGGGTGAAGAAGTGACTAGAGAGGACAGGGGAAGAGTGGAGGGGTTGAGAGGGAAGGAGTGACTGGAGAGGACGGGGAAGAGTGGAGGGGTTGAGGGTGAAGGAGTGACTGGAGAGGACGGGGAAGAGTGGAGGGGTTGAGGGTGAAGGAGTGACTAGAGAGGACAGGGGAAGAGTGGAGGGGTTGAGGGTGAAGGAGTGACTGGAGAGGACGGGGAAGAGTGGAGGGGTTGAGGGTGAAGAAGTGACTAGAGAGGACAGGGGAAGAGTGGAGGGGTTGAGAGGGAAGGAGTGACTAATGAGGACAGAGGAATAGTAGAGGGGTTGAGGGTGAAGGAGTGACTGGAGAGGACAGGGGAAGAGTGGAGGGGTTGAGAGTGAAGGAGTGACTAGAGAGGACAGGGGAAGAGTGGAGGGGTTGAGAGGGAAGGAGTGACTAGGGAGGACAGGGAAAAGTGGAGGGGTTGAGAGTGAAGGAGTGACTATTGAGGACAGGGAAAGAGTGGAGGGGTTGAGGGTGACGGGGTGACTAGAGAGGACAGGGGAAGAGTGGAGGGGTTGAGGGTGAAGGAGTGACTAGAGAGGACAAGGAATAGTGGAGGGGTTGAGAGTGAAGGAGTGACTAGAGAGGACAAGGAATAGTGGAGGGGTTGAGAGTGAAGGAGTGACTAGAGAGGACAAGGAATAGTGGAGGGGTTGAGAGTGAAGGAGTGACTAGAGAGGACAAGGAATAGTGGAGGGGTTGAGGGTGAAGGAGTGACTAGGGAGGACAAGGAATAGTGGAGGGGTTGAGAGTGAAGGAGTGACTAGAGAGGACAGGGGAAGAGTGGAGGGGTTGAGGGTGAATGAGTGACCAGAGAGGACAGGGGAAGAGTGGAGGGGTTGAGGGTGAAGGAGTGACTAGAGAGGACAGGGGAAGAGTGGAGGGGTTGAGGGTGAATGAGTGACCAGAGAGGACAGGGGAATAGTGGAGGGGTTGAGGGTGAAGGAGTGACTAGAGAGGACAAGGAATAGTGGAGGGGTTGAGGGTGAAGGAGTGACCAGAGGGGACAGGGAAAGAGTGGAGGGGTTGAGAGTGAAAGAGTGACTAGAGAGGATAGGGGAAGAGTGGAGGGGTTGAGAGGGAAGGAGTGACTAGAGAGGACAGGGGAATAGTGGAGGGGTTGAGAGTGAAGGAGTGACCAGAGAGGAGAGCGGAAGAGTGGAGGGGTTGAGAGTGAAGGAGTGACTGGAGAGGACAGGGGAAGAGTGAAGGAGTGACTAGAGAGGACAGGGGAAGAGTGGAGGGGTTGAGAGTGAAGGAGTGACTAGAGAGGACAGGGGAAGAGTGGAGGGGTTGAGAGTGAAGGAGTGACTAGAGAGGACAGGGGAAGAGTGGAGGGGTTGAGAGTGAAGGAGTGACTAGAGAGGACAGGGGAATAGTAGAGAGGTTGAGAGTGAAGGAGTGACTAGAGAGGACAGGGGAAGAGTGGAGGGGTTGAGAGGGAAAGAGTGACTAGAGAGGACAGGGGAAGAGTGGAGGGGTTGAGAGGGAAGGAGTGACTAGAGAGGACAGGGGAATAGTGGAGGGGTTGAGAGTGAAGGAGTGACTAGAGAGGACAGGGGAAGAGTGGATGGGTTGAGAGTGAAGGAGTGACTAGAGAGGACAGGGGAAGAGTGGAGGGGTTGAGGGTGAAGGAGTGACTAGAGAGGACAGGGGAAGAGTGGAGGGGTTGAGAGGGAAGGAGTGACTAGAGAGGACAGGGGAATAGTGGAGGGGTTGAGAGTGAAGGAGTGACTAGAGAGGACAGGGGAAGAGTGGAGGGATTGAGAGGGAAGGTGTGACTAGAGAGGACAGGGGAATAGTGGAGGGGTTGAGAGGGAATGAGTGACTAGAGAGGACAGGGGAAGAGTGGAGGGGTTGAGAGTGAAGGAGTGACTAGAGAGGACGGGGAAGAGTGGAGGGGTTGAGAGTGAAGGAGTGACTAGAGAGGACAGGGGAAGAGTAGAGAGGTTGAGAGTGAAGGAGTGACTAGAGAGGACGGGGAAGAGTGGAGGGGTTGAGAGTGAAGGAGTGACTAGAGAGGACAGGGGAAGAGTAGAGAGGTTGAGAGTGAAGGAGTGACTAGATAGGACGGGGAAGAGTGGAGGGGTTGAGAGTGAAGGAGTGACTAGAGAGGACAGGGGAAGAGTGGAGGGGTTGAGAGGGAAGGAGTGACTAGAGAGGACAGGGGAAGAGTGGAGGGGTTGAGAGGGAAGGAGTGACTAGAGAGGACAGGGGAAGAGTGGAGGGGTTGAGAGTGAAGGAGTGACTAGAGAGGATAGGGGAATAGTGGAGGGGTTGAGAGTGAAGGAGTGACTAGAGAGGACAGGGGAATAGTGGAGGGGTTGAGGGTGAAGGAGTGACTAGAGAGGACATGGGAAGAGTGGAGGGGTTGAGGGTGAAGGAGTGACTAGAGAGGACATGGGAAGAGTGGAGGGGTTGAGAGTGAAGGAGTGACTAGAGAGGACAGGGAAAGAGTGGAGGGGTTGAGGGTGAAGGAGTGACTAGAGAGGACAGGGGAAGAGTGGAGGGGTTGAGAGGGAAGGAGTGACTAGAGAGGACAGGGGAAGAGTGGAGGGGTTGAGAGGGAAGGAGTGACTAGGGAGGACAGGGGAATAGTGGAGGGGTTGAGAGTGAAGGAGTGACTAGAGAGGACGGGGAAGAGTGGAGGGGTTGAGGATGAAGAAGTGACTAGAGAGGACAGGGGAAGAGTGGAGGGGTTGAGAGGGAAGGAGTGACTAATGAGGACAGAGGAATAGTAGAGGGGTTGAGAGTGAAGGAGTGACTAGAGAGGACAGGGGAAGAGTGGAGGGGTTGAGGGTGAAGGAGTGACTAGAAAGGACAGGGGAAGAGTGGAGGGGTTGAGAGTGAAGGAGTGACTAGAGAGGACAGAGAAAGAGTGGAGGGGTTGAGGGTGAAGGAGTGACTAGAGAGGACAGGGGAAGAGTGGAGGGGTTGAGAGGGAAGGAGTGACTAGAGAGGACAGGGGAAGAGTGGAGGGGTTGAGAGGGAAGGAGTGACTAGGGAGGACAGGGGAATAGTGGAGGGGTTGAGAGTGAAGGAGTGACTAGAGAGGACAGGGGAAGAGTGGAGGGGTTGAGGGTGAAGAAGTGACTAGAGAGGACAGGGGAAGAGTGGAGGGGTTGAGAGGGAAGGAGTGACTGGAGAGGACGGGGAAGAGTGGAGGGGTTGAGGGTGAAGGAGTGACTGGAGAGGACGGGGAAGAGTGGAGGGGTTGAGGGTGAAGGAGTGACTAGAGAGGACAGGGGAAGAGTGGAGGGGTTGAGGGTGAAGGAGTGACTGGAGAGGACGGGGAAGAGTGGAGGGGTTGAGAGTGAAGGAGTGACTAGAGAGGACAGGGGAAGAGTAGAGAGGTTGAGAGTGAAGGAGTGACTAGATAGGACGGGGAAGAGTGGAGGGGTTGAGAGTGAAGGAGTGACTAGAGAGGACAGGGGAAGAGTGGAGGGGTTGAGAGGGAAGGAGTGACTAGAGAGGACAGGGGAAGAGTGGAGGGGTTGAGAGGGAAGGAGTGACTAGAGAGGACAGGGGAAGAGTGGAGGGGTTGAGAGTGAAGGAGTGACTAGAGAGGATAGGGGAATAGTGGAGGGGTTGAGAGTGAAGGAGTGACTAGAGAGGACAGGGGAATAGTGGAGGGGTTGAGGGTGAAGGAGTGACTAGAGAGGACATGGGAAGAGTGGAGGGGTTGAGGGTGAAGGAGTGACTAGAGAGGACATGGGAAGAGTGGAGGGGTTGAGAGTGAAGGAGTGACTAGAGAGGACAGGGAAAGAGTGGAGGGGTTGAGGGTGAAGGAGTGACTAGAGAGGACAGGGGAAGAGTGGAGGGGTTGAGAGGGAAGGAGTGACTAGAGAGGACAGGGGAAGAGTGGAGGGGTTGAGAGGGAAGGAGTGACTAGGGAGGACAGGGGAATAGTGGAGGGGTTGAGAGTGAAGGAGTGACTAGAGAGGACGGGGAAGAGTGGAGGGGTTGAGGATGAAGAAGTGACTAGAGAGGACAGGGGAAGAGTGGAGGGGTTGAGAGGGAAGGAGTGACTAATGAGGACAGAGGAATAGTAGAGGGGTTGAGAGTGAAGGAGTGACTAGAGAGGACAGGGGAAGAGTGGAGGGGTTGAGGGTGAAGGAGTGACTAGAAAGGACAGGGGAAGAGTGGAGGGGTTGAGAGTGAAGGAGTGACTAGAGAGGACAGAGAAAGAGTGGAGGGGTTGAGGGTGAAGGAGTGACTAGAGAGGACAGGGGAAGAGTGGAGGGGTTGAGAGGGAAGGAGTGACTAGAGAGGACAGGGGAAGAGTGGAGGGGTTGAGAGGGAAGGAGTGACTAGGGAGGACAGGGGAATAGTGGAGGGGTTGAGAGTGAAGGAGTGACTAGAGAGGACAGGGGAAGAGTGGAGGGGTTGAGGGTGAAGAAGTGACTAGAGAGGACAGGGGAAGAGTGGAGGGGTTGAGAGGGAAGGAGTGACTGGAGAGGACGGGGAAGAGTGGAGGGGTTGAGGGTGAAGGAGTGACTGGAGAGGACGGGGAAGAGTGGAGGGGTTGAGGGTGAAGGAGTGACTAGAGAGGACAGGGGAAGAGTGGAGGGGTTGAGGGTGAAGGAGTGACTGGAGAGGACGGGGAAGAGTGGAGGGGTTGAGGGTGAAGAAGTGACTAGAGAGGACAGGGGAAGAGTGGAGGGGTTGAGAGGGAAGGAGTGACTAATGAGGACAGAGGAATAGTAGAGGGGTTGAGGGTGAAGGAGTGACTGGAGAGGACAGGGGAAGAGTGGAGGGGTTGAGAGTGAAGGAGTGACTAGAGAGGACAGGGGAAGAGTGGAGGGGTTGAGAGGGAAGGAGTGACTAGGGAGGACAGGGAAAAGTGGAGGGGTTGAGAGTGAAGGAGTGACTATTGAGGACAGGGAAAGAGTGGAGGGGTTGAGGGTGAAGGAGTGACTAGAGAGGACAAGGAATAGTGGAGGGGTTGAGGGTGAAGGAGTGACTAGGGAGGACAAGGAATAGTGGAGGGGTTGAGGGTGAAGGAGTGACTAGAGAGGACAAGGAATAGTGGAGGGGTTGAGAGTGAAGGAGTGACTAGAGAGGACAGGGGAAGAGTGGAGGGGTTGAGGGTGAAGGAGTGACTAGAGAGGACAAGGAATAGTGGAGGGGTTGAGGGTGAAGGAGTGACTAGGGAGGACAAGGAATAGTGGAGGGGTTGAGAGTGAAGGAGTGACTAGAGAGGACAGGGGAATAGTGGATGGGTTGAGAGTGAAGGAGTGACTAGAGAGGACAGGGGAAGAGTGGAGGGGTTGAGAGGGAAGGAGTGACTAATGAGGACAGGGGAATAGTGGAGGGGTTGACAGTGAAGGAGTGACTAGAGAGGACAGGGGAATAGTGGAGGGGTTGAGAGTGAAGGAGTGACTAGAGAGGACAGGGGAAGAGTGGAGGGGTTGAGAGGGAAGGAGTGACTAGAGAGGACAGGGGAATAGTGGAGGGGTTGAGGGTGAAGGAGTGACTAGAGAGGACAGGGGAAGAGTGGAGGGGTTGAGGGTGAAGGAGTGACTAGAGAGGACAAGGAATAGTGGAGGGGTTGAGAGTGAAGGAGTGACTAGAGAGGACAAGGAATAGTGGAGGGGTTGAGAGTGAAGGAGTGACTAGAGAGGACAAGGAATAGTGGAGGGGTTGAGAGTGAAGGAGTGACTAGAGAGGACAAGGAATAGTGGAGGGGTTGAGGGTGAAGGAGTGACTAGGGAGGACAAGGAATAGTGGAGGGGTTGAGAGTGAAGGAGTGACTAGAGAGGACAGGGGAAGAGTGGAGGGGTTGAGGGTGAAGGAGTGACTAGAGAGGACAAGGAATAGTGGAGGGGTTGAGGGTGAAGGAGTGACTAGAGAGGACAAGGAATAGTGGAGGGGTTGAGGGTGAAGGAGTGACTAGGGAGGACAGGGGAAGAGTGGAGGGGTTGAGAGTGAAGGAGTGACTAGAGAGGACAAGGAATAGTGGAGGGGTTGAGGGTGAAGGAGTGACTAGGGAGGACAAGGAATAGTGGAGGGGTTGAGAGTGAAGGAGTGACTAGAGAGGACAGGGGAAGAGTGGAGGGGTTGAGGGTGAATGAGTGACCAGAGAGGACAGGGGAAGAGTGGAGGGGTTGAGGGTGAAGGAGTGACTAGAGAGGACAGGGGAAGAGTGGAGGGGTTGAGGGTGAATGAGTGACCAGAGAGGACAGGGGAATAGTGGAGGGGTTGAGGGTGAAGGAGTGACTAGAGAGGACAAGGAATAGTGGAGGGGTTGAGGGTGAAGGAGTGACCAGAGGGGACAGGGAAAGAGTGGAGGGGTTGAGAGTGAAAGAGTGACTAGAGAGGATAGGGGAAGAGTGGAGGGGTTGAGAGGGAAGGAGTGACTAGAGAGGACAGGGGAATAGTGGAGGGGTTGAGAGTGAAGGAGTGACCAGAGAGGAGAGCGGAAGAGTGGAGGGGTTGAGAGTGAAGGAGTGACTGGAGAGGACAGGGGAAGAGTGAAGGAGTGACTAGAGAGGACAGGGGAATAGTAGAGGGGTTGAGAGTGAAGGAGTGACTAGAGAGGACAGGGGAAGAGTGGAGGGGTTGAGAGAGAAGGAGTGACTAGAGAGGACGGGGAAGAGTGGAGGGGTTGAGGGTGAAGGAGTGACTAGAGAGGACAGGGGAATAGTGGAGGGGTTGAGAGTGAAGGAGTGACTAGAGAGGACAGGGGAATAGTAGAGAGGTTGAGAGTGAAGGAGTGACTAGAGAGGACAGGGGAAGAGTGGAGGGGTTGAGAGGGAAAGAGTGACTAGAGAGGACAGGGGAAGAGTGGAGGGGTTGAGAGGGAAGGAGTGACTAGAGAGGACAGGGGAATAGTGGAGGGGTTGAGAGTGAAGGAGTGACTAGAGAGGACAGGGGAAGAGTGGATGGGTTGAGAGTGAAGGAGTGACTAGAGAGGACAGGGGAAGAGTGGAGGGGTTGAGGGTGAAGGAGTGACTAGAGAGGACAGGGGAAGAGTGGAGGGGTTGAGAGGGAAGGAGTGACTAGAGAGGACAGGGGAATAGTGGAGGGGTTGAGAGTGAAGGAGTGACTAGAGAGGACAGGGGAAGAGTGGAGGGATTGAGAGGGAAGGTGTGACTAGAGAGGACAGGGGAATAGTGGAGGGGTTGAGAGGGAATGAGTGACTAGAGAGGACAGGGGAAGAGTGGAGGGGTTGAGAGTGAAGGAGTGACTAGAGAGGACGGGGAAGAGTGGAGGGGTTGAGAGTGAAGGAGTGACTAGAGAGGACAGGGGAAGAGTGGAGGGGTTGAGAGTGAAGGAGTGACTAGAGAGGACAGGGGAAGAGTGGAGGGGTTGAGAGTGAAGGAGTGACTAGAGAGGACAGGGGAAGAGTGGAGGGGTTGAGAGTGAAGGAGTGACTAGAGAGGACAGGGGAAGAGTGGAGGGGTTGAGAGTGAAGGAGTGACTAGAGAGGACAGGGGAAGAGTGGAGGGGTTGAGAGGTGAAGGAGTGACTAGAGAGGACAGGGGAAGAGTGGAGGGGTTGAGAGTGAAGGAGTGACTAGAGAGGACAGGGGAAGAGTGGAGGGGTTGAGAGTGAAGGAGTGACTAGAGAGGACAGGGGAAGAGTGGAGGGGTTGAGAGTGAAGGAGTGACTAGAGAGGACAGGGGAAGAGTGGAGGGGTTGAGGGTGAAGGAGTGACTAGAGAGGA
>CBDHHR010000043.1:0-4983 GCA_965263245.1 Metamycoplasmataceae bacterium
TTTTACATTTCTATATTAATGTACAATCGAACGACGCTTCGCTCGGTTTTAAGCTACTTCGCAATTGTGGTAACCGTAGAAGGTTCCTAAATTAGTTCAGTATAGAGTAAAGTATAATCAATTAGCATAGCTAATACGGTCACTTCGTTAATCCGGTCACTTTTAACCAATCCAAAGGTTCTTGTGTCATTTATATCGTCTACGTTATATATGTTTAAGACCAGAGAGATGTTGTCGCATAGATCGCAAAGTAAAGCATAGATCGCAGAGTAGTGCACAGATCGCAGAGTAGTGCACAGATCGCAGAGTAGTGCACATATCGCAGAGTAGTGCACAGATAGCAGAGTAGTGCATAGCTCGCAGAGTAGTGCACATATCGCAAAGTGAAGCATAGATCGCAGAGTAGTGCACAGATCGCAGAGTAGTGCACATATCGCAGAGTAGTGCACAGATAGCAGAGTAGTGCATAGGTCGCAGAGTAGTGCACATATCGCAAAGTAAAGCACAGCTCGCAGAATAGTGCATATATCGCAGAGTAGTGCACAGATCGCAGAGTAGTGCACAGATCGCAGAGTAGTGCACAGATCGCAGAGTAGTGCACAGATCGCAGAGTAGTGCATAGATCGCAGAGTAGTGCACATATCGCAAAGTAAAGCACAGATCGCAGAGTAGTGCACAGATCGCAGAGTAGTGCACAGATCGCAGAGTAGTGCATAGATCGCAGAGTAGTGCACATATCGCAAAGTAAAGCACAGATCGCAGAGTAGTGCACATATCGCAGAGTAGTGCACAGATTGCAAAAGTAATGCATAAATCGCAGAGTGGTGCATAGATCTCTGAGTAGTGTATAGATCACAGAGTAATGTATAGGTGGTGGTGTAGTACAATTATTGAGTATTCACAGAATCTGCCAGGTGCAAAATTGTTATATTCTACGTGGACTCAACATACACCAGTGCAAGTAGAACTGGTCAAGTAGTGCTGGTCGTGTAAGAAAGAATGCAACTGTAATTACTACAATCAGACGGTTTAAGTGTATTTATTCTGATACCAGTAATGAAAAGAAATGCTGGAGTTCAGGATTGGTTCAACTGTTTGTCTGCCGTGCAAACGTATGTACTGTTCAATTGTTGAATAAACATGTCTAATTAAACTGTGTTTTTCAACATTAATAGAATTGTTGCATTGATGATACCAAAGGTAGACTCAGGGTCTAAATGTGCATTTGATATCAATCAGTGGTTTTCACTGTATAGCAGAAAGTTTGCAGTAAGTCTAATAAGAATACAGGTACAAATTACACCAAATAAGTCTAATATGAATGCACGTTCACATTACACAACGTAACTTTTCATTTATGCGGGATCGCTTTGTTTGTGTACAATGTTACACGTGATCACGAAGTAGGGTATTTACGTGTCATTACGAGGTAGGGTGGCTGCGGGGAAACTCGGGTCTCCAGCTTTGCATTTGTTTTAGGTATATTAAGCTGTTAGGTTCCCGCTGAGCGAAGTGATCTGGTTGAAGTGTAGGTGCAAGTCCCCTCTACACTGGTCTACGACAGTTGACCGCTCTGTGGACGAGTACATTATCTTGAAACAGACACTGTCCCGGACCGGCAGCCAATGAAGTTCTTGCAGCACAGGCGTGATGTTGGCATATTTTGGCACACGCATGATCAGTCTAGCAGCCGTGTTTTGAAGACGCTTTTGTCTGACAAAGTTCTTGTCAACTGTGCCATATAACAGAGAACTAAAATAGTCAATCTTTGATGTCACTTGTGCGTTGACCACCCTCTCCCTCGTCTGTCTCGGCAAGAACTTGTTAATCTGACCAATGTGATGGACGTGAAAATAGCAGCATTTCTGGTATGTTGGCAGACAAGTTCATATGATGGTCCAAGTAGACCATGGTTTTTAACTATGTCAACGTCTTGGATGAGTTCACCACCAACATTTATGGCGGTCAACAACCCCGCTGATCACGAGGTCGAAAATGTGTCCGTGTATATGTGTCGAAGTGTTTACATGTTGAATTAAACCAAATGTGTCTAACAAATCAATTAGTTTGTCAGCCTTTAAATGGTCATCGTAATGAATATTGAAATCACCGACAACTACTGCCGGCACAACGGAGAGGGTAATGTCACTGAATAGGTTCTAATTCAGTCATGAAGTCGGTGACCACGAGGTAGGGGGATATATATGTGACCACGAGGTAGGGGGATATACATATGACCATGAGGTAGGGGGATACACATGTAACCATGAGGTAGGGGGATATACATGTGACCATGAGGTAGGGGGATATACATGTAACCATGAGGTAGGGGGATATACATGTAACCATGAGGTAGGGGGATACACATGTAACCATGAGGTAGGGGGATATACATGTGACCATGAGGTAGGGGGATATACATGTGACCATGAGGTAGGGGGATATACATGTGACCATGAGGTAGGGGGATATACATGTGACCATGAGGTAGGGGATATACATGTAACCATGAGGTAGGGGGATACACATGTAACCATGAGGTAGGGGGATATACATGTGACCACGAGGTAGGGGGATATACATGTGACCATGAGGTAGGGGGATATACATGTGACCATGAGGTAGGGGATATACATGTAACCATGAGGTAGGGGGATATACATGTGACCATGAGGTAGGGGGATATACATGTGACCATGAGGTAGGGGGATATACATGTGACCACGAGGTAGGGGGATATACATGTGACCATGAGGTAGGGGGATACACATGTAACCATGAGGTAGGGGGATATACATGTGACCACGAGGTAGGGGGATATACATGTGACCATGAGGTAGGGGGATATACATGTGACCATGAGGTAGGGGGATATACATGTGACCATGAGGTAGGGGATATACATGTAACCATGAGGTAGGGGGATACACATGTAACCATGAGGTAGGGGGATATACATGTGACCATGAGGTAGGGGGATATACATGTGACCATGAGGTAGGGGATATACATGTAACCATGAGGTAGGGGGATACACATGTAACCATGAGGTAGGGGGATATACATGTGACCACGAGGTAGGGGGATATACATGTGACCATGAGGTAGGGGGATATACATGTGACCATGAGGTAGGGGGATATACATGTAACCATGAGGTAGGGGGATATACATGTAACCATGAGGTAGGGGAATACACATGTAACCATGGGGTAGGGGGATATACATGTGACCATGAGGTAGGGGGATATACATGTGACCACGAGGTAGGGGGATATACATGTGACCATGAGGTAGGGGGATACACATGTAACCATGAGGTAGGGGGATATACATGTAACCATGAGGTAGGGGAATACACATGTAACCATGAGGTAGGGGGATATACATGTGACCATGAGGTAGGGGGATATACATGTGACCACGAGGTAGGGGGATATACATGTGACCATGAGGTAGGGGGATACACATGTAACCATGAGGTAGGGGGATATACATGTGACCATGAGGTAGGGGGATATACATGTAACCATGAGGTAGGGGGATATACATGTAACCATGAGGTAGGGGGATACACATGTAACCATGAGGTAGGGGGATATACATGTGACCATGAGGTAGGGGGATATACATGTGACCATGAGGTAGGGGGATATACATGTGACCATGAGGTAGGGGGATATACATGTGACCATGAGGTAGGGGGATATACATGTGACCTTGAGGTAGGGGGATACACATGTAACCATGAGGTAGGGGGATATACATGTGACCACGAGGTAGGGGGATATACATGTGACCATGAGGTAGGGGGATATACATGTGACCATGAGGTAGGGGATATACATGTAACCATGAGGTAGGGGGATATACATGTGACCATGAGGTAGGGGGATATACATATGACCATGAGGTAGGGGGATATACATGTGACCACGAGGTAGGGGGATATACATGTGACCATGAGGTAGGGGGATACACATGTAACCATGAGGTAGGGGGATATACATGTGACCATGAGGTAGGGGGATATACATGTGACCACGAGGTGGGGGATATACATGTGACCATGAGGTAGGGGGATATACATGTGACCACGAGGTAGGGGGATATACATGTGACCACGAGGTAGGGGGATATACATGTGACCATGAGGTAGGGGGATATACATGTGACCACGAGGTGGGGGGTATACATGTGACCATGAGGTAGGGGGATATACATGTGACCACGAGGTAGGGGGATATACGTGTGACCACGAGGTAGGGGGTATACATGTGACCACGAGGTAGGGGGATATACATGTGACCACGAGGTAGGGGGATATACATGTGACCACGAGGTAGGGGGATATACATGTGACCACGAGGTAGGGGGATATACATGTGACCACGAGGTAGGGGGATATACATGTGACCACGAGGTAGGGTGACATGGGTGGAGTGACATGTGGGGTAGGAAATTTGCCAGTATCAAAAAGGAAAATCCCCTGAAATGTGGCTTGGACGATGGCGTGGGTGTTCAATTGAACCTGGTGGTCTAAAATGGACTAGTGATTTCAAAAGAAATTACGGCGTGTATATAGGTACGACAGACGCCAATAAAAAGACTTCGAGGAAAGTTAGTTCTAAATTCGAATACATGTGAACTTATATTGCAGGAGGGATTTATCTTTTAGGGGGAAGTGTCACCCTGCTGTGGAGTTCTTTTTGGGACATAGGGAGTCTCAGTGCCAAACAAGGTGGACAATTTGAACAAATTGGCATTTCCGTTTCTTTGGAACAGTAAACCTGAAGCTTTGCAAAGAGATTTACTATTAAACGCGTTTGCGGGTGGAGGTCTTAATATTATAGATATTAAAACTAAAATAGAATCTCTATTTGTCAAACAAGTTTTGCAATTAATTAAAGAGCATAGAGCCAAGTGGACCTTCTTGGCAGTGTATTGGTTGGGTATACACCTAAAAGAGTATGTAGCATCCTT
>CBDHHR010000045.1:0-17420 GCA_965263245.1 Metamycoplasmataceae bacterium
TAACACTAGCAAACTTCTCCCGTCCCTGGCCCCACTACTAATCGCAACACTAGCAAACTTCTCCCGTCCGTGACCCCACTACTAAACGTAACACTAGCACACTTCTGCCGTCCGTGACCCCACTACTAAACGTAACACTAGCAAACTTCTACCGTCCGTGACCCCACTACTAAACGCAACACTAGCAAACTTCTCCCGTCCCTGACCCCACTACTAAACGCAACACTAGCAAACTTCTCCCGTCCGTGACCCCACTACTAAACGTAACACTAGCAAACTTCTACCGTCCGTGACCCCACTACTAAACGTAACACTAGCAAACTTCTACCGTCCCTGACCCCACTACTAAACGCAACACTAGCAAACTTCTCCCGTCCCTGACCCCACTACTAAACGTAACACTAGCAAACTTCTACCGTCCGTGACCCCACTACTAAACGTAACACTAGCAAACTTCTACCGTCCCTGGCCCCACTACTAAACGCAACACTAGCAAACTTCTACCGTCCGTGACCCCACTACTAAACGTAACACTAGCAAACTTCTCCGTCCGTGACCCCACTACTAAACGTAACACTAGCAAACTTCTCCCGTCCCTGGCCCCACTACTAAACGCAACACTAGCAAACTTCTCCCGTCCCTGACCCCACTACTAAACGTAACACTAGCAAACTTCTACCGTCCGTGACCCCACTACTAAACGTAACACTAGCAAACTTCTACCGTCCCTGACCCCACTACTAAACGCAACACTAGCAAACTTCTCCCGTCCCTGACCCCACTACTAAACGCAACACTAGCAAACTTCTCCCGTCCGTGACCCCACTACTAAACGTAACACTAGCAAACTTCTCCCGTCCCTGGCCCCACTACTAAACGCAACACTAGCAAACTTCTCCCGTCCGTGACCCCACTACTAAACGTAACACTAGCAAACTTCTACCGTCCGTGACCCCACTACTAAACGTAACACTAGCAAACTTCTCCCGTCCCTGACCCCACTACTAAACGCAACACTAGCAAACTTCTCCCGTCCGTGACCCCACTACTAAACGTAACACTAGCAAACTTCTACCGTCCGTGACCCCACTACTAAACGTAACACTAGCAAACTTCTACCGTCCGTGACCCCACTACTAAACGCAACACTAGCAAACTTCTACCGTCCCTGACCCCACTACTAAACGCAACACTAGCAAACTTCTACCGTCCCTGACCCCACTACTAAACGCAACACTAGCAAACTTCTCCCGTCCGTGACCCCACTACTAAACGCAACACTAGCAAACTTCTACCGTCCGTGACCCCACTACTAAACGCAACACTAGCAAACTTCTACCGTCCCTGACCCCACTACTAAACGCAACACTAGCAAACTTCTCCCGTCCGTGACCCCACTACTAAACGCAACACTAGCAAACTTCTACCGTCCGTGACCCCACTACTAAACGTAACACTAGCAAACTTCTACCGTCCCTGACCCCACTACTAAACGCAACACTAGCAAACTTCTCCCGTCCGTGACCCCACTACTAAACGCAACACTAGCAAACTTCTCCCGTCCGTGACCCCACTACTAAACGCAACACTAGCAAACTTCTCCCGTCCGTGACCCCACTACTAAACGTAACACTAGCAAACTTCTACCGTCCGTGACCCCACTACTAAACGTAACACTAGCAAACTTCTCCCGTCCGTGACCCCACTACTAAACGCAACACTAGCAAACTTCTCCCGTCCGTGACCCCACTACTAAACGTAACACTAGCAAACTTCTACCGTCCGTGACCCCACTACTAAACGTAACACTAGCAAACTTCTACCGTCCGTGACCTACTAAACGCAACACTAGCCTTCTCCCGTCCCTGACCACTAACCACTACTAAACGTAACACTAGCAAACTTCTACCGTCCGTGACCCCACTACTAAACGTAACACTAGCAAACTTCTCCCGTCCCTGGCCCCACTACTAAACGCAACACTAGCAAACTTCTCCCGTCCGTGACCCCACTACTAAACGTAACACTAGCAAACTTCTCCCGTCCGTGACCCCACTACTAAACGTAACACTAGCAAACTTCTACCGTCCGTGACCCCACTACTAAACGCAACACTAGCAAACTTCTCCCGTCCCTGACCCCACTACTAAACGCAACACTAGCAAACTTCTCCGTCCGTGACCCCACTACTAAACGTAACACTAGCAAACTTCTCCCGTCCCTGGCCCCACTACTAAACGCAACACTAGCAAACTTCTCCCGTCCGTGACCCCACTACTAAACGTAACACTAGCAAACTTCTACCGTCCGTGACCCCACTACTAAACGTAACACTAGCAAACTTCTCCCGTCCCTGGCCCCACTACTAAACGCAACACTAGCAAACTTCTCCCGTCCGTGACCCCACTACTAAACGTAACACTAGCACACTTCTACCGTCCGTGACCCCACTACTAAACGTAACACTAGCAAACTTCTACCGTCCGTGACCCCACTACTAAACGCAACACTAGCAAACTTCTCCCGTCCCTGACCCCACTACTAAACGCAACACTAGCAAACTTCTCCCGTCCGTGACCCCACTACTAAACGTAACACTAGCAAACTTCTACCGTCCGTGACCCCACTACTAAACGTAACACTAGCAAACTTCTACCGTCCCTGACCCCACTACTAAACGCAACACTAGCAAACTTCTACCGTCCGTGACCCCACTACTAAACGTAACACTAGCAAACTTCTACCGTCCGTGACCCCACTACTAAACGTAACACTAGCAAACTTCTGACCCCACTACTAAACGCAACACTAGCAAACTTCTACCGTCCGTGACCCCACTACTAAACGTAACACTAGCAAACTTCTACCGTCCGTGACCCCACTACTAAACGTAACACTAGCAAACTTCTCCCGTCCGTGACCCCACTACTAAACGTAACACTAGCAAACTTCTACCGTCCCTGACCCCACTACTAAACGCAACACTAGCAAACTTCTACCGTCCGTGACCCCACTACTAAACGTAACACTAGCAAACTTCTACCGTCCGTGACCCCACTACTAAACGTAACACTAGCAAACTTCTACCGTCCCTGACCCCACTACTAAACGCAACACTAGCAAACTTCTCCCGTCCCTGACCCCACTACTAAACGTAACACTAGCAAACTTCTACCGTCCGTGACCCCACTACTAAACGCAACACTAGCAAACTTCTACCGTCCGTGACCCCACTACTAAACGCAACACTAGCAAACTTCTACCGTCCCTGACCCCACTACTAAACGCAACACTAGCAAACTTCTACCGTCCGTGACCCCACTACTAAACGCAACACTAGCAAACTTCTCCCGTCCCTGACCCCACTACTAAACGCAACACTAGCAAACTTCTCCCGTCCGTGACCCCACTACTAAACGTAACACTAGCAAACTTCTACCGTCCGTGACCCCACTACTAAACGTAACACTAGCAAACTTCTACCGTCCCTGACCCCACTACTAAACGCAACACTAGCAAACTTCTCCCGTCCCTGACCCCACTACTAAACGCAACACTAGCAAACTTCTACCGTCCGTGACCCCACTACTAAACGTAACACTAGCAAACTTCTCCCGTCCCTGACCCCACTACTAAACGCAACACTAGCAAACTTCTCCCGTCCGTGACCCCACTACTAAACGTAACACTAGCAAACTTCTACCGTCCGTGACCCCACTACTAAACGCAACACTAGCAAACTTCTACCGTCCGTGACCTAGCAAAACCGTCCGTGACCCCACACTACTAGCAACTTCTACTGACCCCACTACTAAACGCAACACTAGCAAACTTCTACCGTCCGTGACCCCACTACTAAACGCAACACTAGCAAACTTCTACCGTCCGTGACCCCACTACTAAACGCAACACTAGCAAACTTCTACCGTCCGTGACCCCACTACTAAACGCAACACTAGCAAACTTCTACCGTCCTACCCCACTACTAAACGTGACCTAGCACTACCGTCCCTGACCCCACTACTAAACGCAACACTAGCAAACTTCTACCGTCCGTGACCCCACTACTAAACGCAACACTAGCAAACTTCTACCGTCCCTGACCCCACTACTAAACGCAACACTAGCAAACGTCCGTGACCCCACTACTAAACGCAACACTAGCAAACTTCTCCCGTCCGTGACCCCACTACTAAACGCAACACTAGCAAACTTCTACCGTCCGTGACCCCACTACTAAACGCAACACTAGCAAACTTCTACCGTCCGTGACCCCACTACTAAACGCAACACTAGCAAACTTCTACCGTCCGTGACCCCACTACTAAACGCAACACTAGCAAACTTCTCCCGTCCGTGACCCCACTACTAAACGCAACACTAGCAAACTTCTACCGTCCCGTGACCCCACTACTAAACGCAACACTAGCAAACTTCTACCGTCCGTGACCCCACTACTAAACGCAACACTAGCAAACTTCTACCGTCCGTGACCCCACTACTAAACGCAACACTAGCAAACTTCTCCCGTCCGTGACCCCACTACTAAACGCAACACTAGCAAACTTCTCCCGTCCGTGACCCCACTACTAAACGCAACACTAGCAAACTTCTACCGTCCGTGACCCCACTACTAAACGTAACACTAGCAAACTTCTACCGTCCGTGACCCCACTACTAACGGCAACACTAGCAAACTTCTACCGTCCCTGACCCCACTACTAAACGCAACACTAGCAAACTTCTCCAGTCCGTGACCCCACTACTAAACGTAACACTAGCAAACTTCTCCCGTCCCTGGCCCCACTACTAAACGCAACACTAGCAAACTTCTCCCGTCCGTGACCCCACTACTAAACGTAACACTAGCAAACTTCTACCGTCCGTGACCCCACTACTAAACGTAACACTAGCAAACTTCTCCCGTCCCTGGCCCCACTACTAAACGCAACACTAGCAAACTTCTCCCGTCCGTGACCCCACTACTAAACGTAACACTAGCACACTTCTGCCGTCCGTGACCCCACTACTAAACGTAACACTAGCAAACTTCTACCGTCCGTGACCCCACTACTAAACGCAACACTAGCAAACTTCTCCCGTCCCTGACCCCACTACTAAACGCAACACTAGCAAACTTCTCCAGTCCGTGACCCCACTACTAAACGTAACACTAGCAAACTTCTCCCGTCCCTGGCCCCACTACTAAACGCAACACTAGCAAACTTCTCCCGTCCGTGACCCCACTACTAAACGTAACACTAGCAAACTTCTACCGTCCGTGACCCCACTACTAAACGTAACACTAGCAAACTTCTCCCGTCCCTGGCCCCACTACTAATCGCAACACTAGCAAACTTCTCCCGTCCGTGACCCCACTACTAAACGTAACACTAGCACACTTCTGCCGTCCGTGACCCCACTACTAAACGTAACACTAGCAAACTTCTACCGTCCGTGACCCCACTACTAAACGCAACACTAGCAAACTTCTCCCGTCCCTGACCCCACTACTAAACGCAACACTAGCAAACTTCTCCCGTCCGTGACCCCACTACTAAACGTAACACTAGCAAACTTCTACCGTCCGTGACCCCACTACTAAACGTAACACTAGCAAACTTCTACCGTCCCTGACCCCACTACTAAACGCAACACTAGCAAACTTCTCCCGTCCCTGACCCCACTACTAAACGTAACACTAGCAAACTTCTACCGTCCGTGACCCCACTACTAAACGTAACACTAGCAAACTTCTACCGTCCCTGGCCCCACTACTAAACGCAACACTAGCAAACTTCTACCGTCCGTGACCCCACTACTAAACGTAACACTAGCAAACTTCTCCAGTCCGTGACCCCACTACTAAACGTAACACTAGCAAACTTCTCCCGTCCCTGGCCCCACTACTAAACGCAACACTAGCAAACTTCTCCCGTCCCTGACCCCACTACTAAACGTAACACTAGCAAACTTCTACCGTCCGTGACCCCACTACTAAACGTAACACTAGCAAACTTCTACCGTCCCTGACCCCACTACTAAACGCAACACTAGCAAACTTCTCCCGTCCCTGACCCCACTACTAAACGCAACACTAGCAAACTTCTCCAGTCCGTGACCCCACTACTAAACGTAACACTAGCAAACTTCTCCCGTCCCTGGCCCCACTACTAAACGCAACACTAGCAAACTTCTCCCGTCCGTGACCCCACTACTAAACGTAACACTAGCAAACTTCTACCGTCCGTGACCCCACTACTAAACGTAACACTAGCAAACTTCTCCCGTCCCTGGCCCCACTACTAAACGCAACACTAGCAAACTTCTCCCGTCCGTGACCCCACTACTAAACGTAACACTAGCACACTTCTGCCGTCCGTGACCCCACTACTAAACGTAACACTAGCAAACTTCTACCGTCCGTGACCCCACTACTAAACGCAACACTAGCAAACTTCTCCCGTCCGTGACCCCACTACTAAACGCAACACTAGCAAACTTCTACCGTCCCTGACCCCACTACTAAACGCAACACTAGCAAACTTCTACCGTCCGTGACCCCACTACTAAACGCAACACTAGCAAACTTCTACCGTCCCTGACCCCACTACTAAACCCAACACTAGCAAACTTCTCCCGTCCCTGACCCCACTACTAAACGCAACACTAGCAAACTTCTACCGTCCCTGACCCCACTACTAAACGCAACACTAGCAAACTTCTACCGTCCGTGACCCCACTACTAAACGCAACACTAGCAAACTTCTACCGTCCCTGACCCCACTACTAAACGCAACACTAGCAAACTTCTACCGTCCGTGACCCCACTACTAAACGCAACACTAGCAAACTTCTACCGTCCGTGACCCCACTACTAAACGCAACACTAGCAAACTTCTACCGTCCGTGACCCCACTACTAAACGCAACACTAGCAAACTTCTACCGTCCCTGACCCCACTACTAAACGCAACACTAGCAAACTTCTACCGTCCGTGACCCCACTACTAAACGCAACACTAGCAAACTTCTACCGTCCGTGACCCCACTACTAAACGTAACACTAGCAAACTTCTACCGTCCGTGACCCCACTACTAAACGCAACACTAGCAACACTAGCAAACTTCTACCGTCCGTGACCCCACTACTAAACCCAACACTAGCAAACTTCTACCGTCCCTGACCCCACTACTAAACGCAACACTAGCAAACTTCTACCGTCCGTGACCCCACTACTAAACGCAACACTAGCAAACTTCTACCTCCCTGACCCCACTACTAAACGCAACACCAGCAAACTTCTCCCGTAAACGCAAACTAGCAAACTTACCCCGCGTGACCCCACTACTAAACGCAACACTAGCAAACTTCTGCCGTCCGTGACCCCACTACTAAACGCAACACTAGCAAACTTCTACCGTCCGTGACCCCACTACTAAACGCAACACTAGCAAACTTCTACCGTCCGTGACCCCACTACTAAACGCAACACTAGCAAACTTCTACCGTCCCTGACCCCACTACTAAACGCAACACTAGCAAACTTCTCCAGTCCGTGACCCCACTACTAAACGTAACACTAGCAAACTTCTCCCGTCCCTGGCCCCACTACTAAACGCAACACTAGCAAACTTCTCCCGTCCGTGACCCCACTACTAAACGTAACACTAGCAAACTTCTACCGTCCGTGACCCCACTACTAAACGTAACACTAGCAAACTTCTCCCGTCCCTGGCCCCACTACTAAACGCAACACTAGCAAACTTCTCCCGTCCGTGACCCCACTACTAAACGTAACACTAGCACACTTCTGCCGTCCGTGACCCCACTACTAAACGTAACACTAGCAAACTTCTACCGTCCGTGACCCCACTACTAAACGCAACACTAGCAAACTTCTCCCGTCCCTGACCCCACTACTAAACGCAACACTAGCAAACTTCTCCAGTCCGTGACCCCACTACTAAACGTAACACTAGCAAACTTCTCCCGTCCCTGGCCCCACTACTAAACGCAACACTAGCAAACTTCTCCCGTCCGTGACCCCACTACTAAACGTAACACTAGCAAACTTCTACCGTCCGTGACCCCACTACTAAACGTAACACTAGCAAACTTCTCCCGTCCCTGGCCCCACTACTAATCGCAACACTAGCAAACTTCTCCCGTCCGTGACCCCACTACTAAACGTAACACTAGCACACTTCTGCCGTCCGTGACCCCACTACTAAACGTAACACTAGCAAACTTCTACCGTCCGTGACCCCACTACTAAACGTAACACTAGCAAACTTCTGCCGTCCGTGACCCCACTACTAAACGCAACACTAGCAAACTTCTCCCGTCCGTGACCCCACTACTAAACGTAACACTAGCAAACTTCTACCGTCCCTGGCCCCACTACTAAACGCAACACTAGCAAACTTCTACCGTCCGTGACCCCACTACTAAACGCAACACTAGCAAACTTCTACCGTCCGTGACCCCACTACTAAACGCAACACTAGCAAACTTCTACCGTCCCTGGCCCCACTACTAAACGCAACACTAGCAAACTTCTCCCGTCCCTGACCCCACTACTAAACGCAACACTAGCAAACTTCTCCCGTCCGTGACCCCACTACTAAACGCAACACTAGCAAACTTCTACCGTCCGTGACCCCACTACTAAACGCAACACTAGCAAACTTCTACCGTCCCTGACCCCACTACTAAACGCAACACTAGCAAACTTCTCCCGTCCGTGACCCCACTACTAAACGCAACACTAGCAAACTTCTGCCGTCCGTGACCCCACTACTAAACGCAACACTAGCAAACTTCTCCCGTCCGTGACCCCACTACTAAACGTAACACTAGCAAACTTCTACCGTCCCTGGCCCCACTACTAAACGCAACACTAGCAAACTTCTACCGTCCGTGACCCCACTACTAAACGCAACACTAGCAAACTTCTACCGTCCGTGACCCCACTACTAAACGCAACACTAGCAAACTTCTCCCGTCCGTGACCCCACTACTAAACGCAACACTAGCAAACTTCTACCGTCCGTGACCCCACTACTAAACCCAACACTAGCAAACTTCTACCGTCCCTGACCCCACTACTAAACGCAACACTAGCAAACTTCTACCGTCCGTGACCCCACTACTAAACGCAACACTAGCAAACTTCTACCTCCCTGACCCCACTACTAAACGCAACACTAGCAAACTTCTCCCGTCCGTGACCCCACTACTAAACGCAACACTAGCAAACTTCTGCCGTCCGTGACCCCACTACTAAACGCAACACTAGCAAACTTCTCCCGTCCGTGACCCCACTACTAAACGCAACACTAGCAAACTTCTACCGTCCGTGACCCCACTACTAAACCCAACACTAGCAAACTTCTACCGTCCCTGACCCCACTACTAAACGCAACACTAGCAAACTTCTACCGTCCGTGACCCCACTACTAAACGCAACACTAGCAAACTTCTACCTCCCTGACCCCACTACTAAACGCAACACTAGCAAACTTCTCCCGTCCGTGACCCCACTACTAAACGCAACACTAGCAAACTTCTGCCGTCCGTGACCCCACTACTAAACGCAACACTAGCAAACTTCTACCGTCCGTGACCGCACTACTAAACGCAACACTAGCAAACTTCTACCGTCCGTGACCCCACTACTAACGGCAACACTAGCAAACTTCTACCGTCCCTGACCCCACTACTAAACGCAACACTAGCAAACTTCTCCAGTCCGTGACCCCACTACTAAACGTAACACTAGCAAACTTCTCCCGTCCCTGGCCCCACTACTAAAAGCAACACTAGCAAACTTCTCCCGTCCGTGACCCCACTACTAAACGTAACACTAGCAAACTTCTACCGTCCGTGACCCCACTACTAAACGTAACACTAGCAAACTTCTCCCGTCCCTGGCCCCACTACTAAACGCAACACTAGCAAACTTCTCCCGTCCGTGACCCCACTACTAAACGTAACACTAGCACACTTCTGCCGTCCGTGACCCCACTACTAAACGTAACACTAGCAAACTTCTACCGTCCGTGACCCCACTACTAAACGCAACACTAGCAAACTTCTCCCGTCCCTGACCCCACTACTAAACGCAACACTAGCAAACTTCTCCAGTCCGTGACCCCACTACTAAACGTAACACTAGCAAACTTCTCCCGTCCCTGGCCCCACTACTAAACGCAACACTAGCAAACTTCTCCCGTCCGTGACCCCACTACTAAACGTAACACTAGCAAACTTCTACCGTCCGTGACCCCACTACTAAACGTAACACTAGCAAACTTCTCCCGTCCCTGGCCCCACTACTAATCGCAACACTAGCAAACTTCTCCCGTCCGTGACCCCACTACTAAACGTAACACTAGCACACTTCTGCCGTCCGTGACCCCACTACTAAACGTAACACTAGCAAACTTCTACCGTCCGTGACCCCACTACTAAACGCAACACTAGCAAACTTCTCCCGTCCCTGACCCCACTACTAAACGCAACACTAGCAAACTTCTCCCGTCCGTGACCCCACTACTAAACGTAACACTAGCAAACTTCTACCGTCCGTGACCCCACTACTAAACGTAACACTAGCAAACTTCTACCGTCCCTGACCCCACTACTAAACGCAACACTAGCAAACTTCTCCCGTCCCTGACCCCACTACTAAACGTAACACTAGCAAACTTCTACCGTCCGTGACCCCACTACTAAACGTAACACTAGCAAACTTCTACCGTCCCTGGCCCCACTACTAAACGCAACACTAGCAAACTTCTACCGTCCGTGACCCCACTACTAAACGTAACACTAGCAAACTTCTCCAGTCCGTGACCCCACTACTAAACGTAACACTAGCAAACTTCTCCCGTCCCTGGCCCCACTACTAAACGCAACACTAGCAAACTTCTCCCGTCCCTGACCCCACTACTAAACGTAACACTAGCAAACTTCTACCGTCCGTGACCCCACTACTAAACGTAACACTAGCAAACTTCTACCGTCCCTGACCCCACTACTAAACGCAACACTAGCAAACTTCTACCGTCCCTGACCCCACTACTAAACGCAACACTAGCAAACTTCTCCAGTCCGTGACCCCACTACTAAACGTAACACTAGCAAACTTCTCCCGTCCCTGGCCCCACTACTAAACGCAACACTAGCAAACTTCTCCCGTCCGTGACCCCACTACTAAACGTAACACTAGCAAACTTCTACCGTCCGTGACCCCACTACTAAACGTAACACTAGCAAACTTCTCCCGTCCCTGGCCCCACTACTAAACGCAACACTAGCAAACTTCTCCCGTCCGTGACCCCACTACTAAACGTAACACTAGCACACTTCTGCCGTCCGTGACCCCACTACTAAACGTAACACTAGCAAACTTCTACCGTCCGTGACCCCACTACTAAACGCAACACTAGCAAACTTCTCCCGTCCCTGACCCCACTACTAAACGCAACACTAGCAAACTTCTCCAGTCCGTGACCCCACTACTAAACGTAACACTAGCAAACTTCTCCCGTCCCTGGCCCCACTACTAAACGCAACACTAGCAAACTTCTCCCGTCCGTGACCCCACTTCTAAACGTAACACTAGCAAACTTCTACCGTCCGTGACCCCACTACTAAACGTAACACTAGCAAACTTCTCCCGTCCCTGGCCCCACTACTAAACGCAACACTAGCAAACTTCTCCCGTCCGTGACCCCACTACTAAACGTAACACTAGCACACTTCTGCCGTCCGTGACCCCACTACTAAACGTAACACTAGCAAACTTCTACCGTCCGTGACCCCACTACTAAACGCAACACTAGCAAACTTCTCCCGTCCCTGACCCCACTACTAAACGCAACACTAGCAAACTTCTCCCGTCCGTGACCCCACTACTAAACGTAACACTAGCAAACTTCTACCGTCCGTGACCCCACTACTAAACGTAACACTAGCAAACTTCTACCGTCCCTGACCCCACTACTAAACGCAACACTAGCAAACTTCTCCCGTCCCTGACCCCACTACTAAACGTAACACTAGCAAACTTCTACCGTCCGTGACCCCACTACTAAACGTAACACTAGCAAACTTCTACCGTCCCTGGCCCCACTACTAAACGCAACACTAGCAAACTTCTACCGTCCCTGGCCCCACTACTAAACGCAACACTAGCAAACTTCTCCCGTCCCTGACCCCACTACTAAACGTAACACTAGCAAACTTCTCCCGTCCGTGACCCCACTACTAAACGTAACACTAGCAAACTTCTACCGTCCGTGACCCCACTACTAAACGTAACACTAGCAAACTTCTACCGTCCGTGACCCCACTACTAAACGTAACACTAGCAAACTTCTACCGTCCGTGACCCCACTACAAAACGTAACACTAGCAAACTTCTACCGTCCGTGACCCCACTACTAAACGTAACACTAGCAAACTTCTACCGTCCGTGACCCCACTACTAAACGTAACACTAGCAAACTTCTACCGTCCCTGACCCCACTACTAAACGCAACACTAGCAAACTTCTCCCGTCCCTGACCCCACTACTAAACGTAACACTAGCAAACTTCTACCGTCCGTGACCCCACTACTAAACGTAACACTAGCAAACTTCTACCGTCCCTGGCCCCACTACTAAACGCAACACTAGCAAACTTCTACCGTCCCTGGCCCCACTACTAAACGCAACACTAGCAAACTTCTCCCGTCCCTGACCCCACTACGAAACGCAACACTAGCAAACTTCTCCCGTCCGTGACCCCACTACTAAACGTAACACTAGCAAACTTCTATCGTCCCTGGCCCCACTACTAAACGCAACACTAGCAAACTTCTACCGTCCGTGACCCCACTACTAAACGCAACACTAGCAAACTTCTACCGTCCCTGACCCCACTACTAAACGCAACACTAGCAAACATCTACCGTCCGTGACCCCACTACTAAACGCAACACTAGCAAACTTCTACCGTCCCTGGCCCCACTACTAAACCCAACACTAGCAAACTTCTCCCGTCCCTGACCCCACTACTAAACGCAACACTAGCAAACTTCTCCCGTCCGTGACCCCACTACTAAACGCAACACTAGCAAACTTCTACCGTCCGTGACCCCACTACTAAACGCAACACTAGCAAACTTCTACCGTCCCTGACCCCACTACTAAACGCAACACTAGCAAACTTCTCCCGTCCGTGACCCCACTACTAAACGCAACACTAGCAAACTTCTGCCGTCCGTGACCCCACTACTAAACGCAACACTAGCAAACTTCTCCCGTCCGTGACCCCACTACTAAACGTAACACTAGCAAACTTCTACCGTCCCTGGCCCCACTACTAAACGCAACACTAGCAAACTTCTACCGTCCGTGACCCCACTACTAAACGCAACACTAGCAAACTTCTACCGTCCGTGACCCCACTACTAAACGCAACACTAGCAAACTTCTCCCGTCCGTGACCCCACTACTAAACGCAACACTAGCAAACTTCTACCGTCCGTGACCCCACTACTAAACCCAACACTAGCAAACTTCTACCGTCCCTGACCCCACTACTAAACGCAACACTAGCAAACTTCTACCATCCGTGACCCCACTACTAAACGCATCACTAGCAAACTTCTACCTCCCTGACCCCACTACTAAACGCAACACTAGCAAACTTCTCCCGTCCGTGACCCCACTACTAAACGCAACACTAGCAAACTTCTGCCGTCCGTGACCCCACTACTAAACGCAACACTAGCAAACTTCTGCCGTCCGTGACCCCACTACTAAACGCAACACTAGCAAACTTCTACCGTCCGTGACCGCACTACTAAACGCAACACTAGCAAACTTCTACCGTCCGTGACCCCACTACTAACGGCAACACTAGCAAACTTCTACCGTCCCTGACCCCACTACTAAACGCAACACTAGCAAACTTCTCCAGTCCGTGACCCCACTACTAAACGCAACACTAGCAAACTTCTACCGTCCGTGACCCCACTACTAAACGCAACACTAGCAAACTTCTACCGTCCCTGACACCACTACTAAACGCAACACTAGCAAACTTCTACCGTCCGTGACCCCACTTCTAAACGTAACATTAGCAAACTTCTACCGTCCCTGACCCCACTACTAAACGCAACACTAGCAAACTTCTACCGTCCCTGACACCACTACTAAACGCAACACTAGCAAACTTCTACCGTCCGTGACCCCTCTACTAAACGCAACACTAGCAAACTTCTACCGTCCCTGACACCACTGAAACGCAACCACTACTAAACGTAACACTAGCAACCGTCCCTGACCCCACTTAAACGTAACACTTCTACGTAACACTAGCAAACTTCTACCGTCCGTGACCCCACTACTAAACGTAACACTAGCAAACTTCTACCGTCCGTGACCCCACTACTAAACGGCAACACTAGCAAACTTCTACCGTCCGTGACCCCACTACTAAACGCAACACTAGCAAACTTCTACCGTCCCTGACCCCACTACTAACACTAGCAAACTTCTACCGTCCGTGACCCCACACTAAACGTAACACTGGCAAACTTCTACCGTCCGTGACCCCACTACTAAACGTAACACTAGCAAACTTCTACCGTCCGTGACCCCACTACTAACGGCAACACTAGCAAACTTCTACCGTCCCTGACCCCACTACTAAACGTAACACTAGCAAACTTCTACCGTCCCTGACCCACTACTAAACTCTAGCACACTTCTACCGTCCGTGACCCCACTTCTAAACGTAACACTAGCAAACTTCTACCGTCCGTGACCCCACTACTAAACGCAACACTAGCAAACTTCTACCGTCCGTGACCCCACTACTAAACGCAACACTAGCAAACTTCTACCGTCCGTGACCCCACTACTAAACGTAACACTAGCAAACTTCTACCGTCCTGACCCCACTACTAAACGTAACACTAGCAAACTTCTACCGTCCGTGACCCCACTACTAAACGTAACACTAGCAAACTTCTCCCGTCCCTGACCCCACTACTAAACGCAACACTAGCAAACTTCTACCGTCCGTGACCCCACTACTAAACGTAACACTAGCAAACTTCTACCGTCCGTGACCCCACTACTAAACGCAACACTAGCAAACTTCTCCCGTCCCTGACCCCACTACTAAACGCAACACTAGCAAACTTCTCCGTCCGTGACCCCACTACTAAACGTAACACTAGCAAACTTCTCCCGTCCCTGGCCCCACTACTAAACGCAACACTAGCAAACTTCTCCCGTCCGTGACCCCACTACTAAACGTAACACTAGCAAACTTCTACCGTCCGTGACCCCACTACTAAACGTAACACTAGCAAACTTCTCCCGTCCCTGGCCCCACTACTAAACGCAACACTAGCAAACTTCTCCCGTCCGTGACCCCACTACTAAACGTAACACTAGCACACTTCTGCCGTCCGTGACCCCACTACTAAACGTAACACTAGCAAACTTCTACCGTCCGTGACCCCACTACTAAACGCAACACTAGCAAACTTCTCCCGTCCCTGACCCCACTACTAAACGCAACACTAGCAAACTTCTCCCGTCCGTGACCCCACTACTAAACGTAACACTAGCAAACTTCTACCGTCCGTGACCCCACTACTAAACGTAACACTAGCAAACTTCTACCGTCCCTGACCCCACTACTAAACGCAACACTAGCAAACTTCTCCCGTCCCTGACCCCACTACTAAACGTAACACTAGCAAACTTCTACCGTCCGTGACCCCACTACTAAACGTAACACTAGCAAACTTCTACCGTCCCTGGCCCCACTACTAAACGCAACACTAGCAAACTTCTACCGTCCGTGACCCCACTACTAAACGTAACACTAGCAAACTTCTACCGTCCGTGACCCCACTACTAAACGTAACACTAGCAAACTTCTCCCGTCCCTGACCCCACTACTAAACGCAACACTAGCAAACTTCTCCCGTCCCTGACCCCACTACTAAACGTAACACTAGCAAACTTCTACCGTCCGTGACCCCACTACTAAACGTAACACTAGCAAACTTCTACCGTCCCTGACCCCACTACTAAACGCAACACTAGCAAACTTCTACCGTCCCTGACCCCACTACTAAACGTAACACTAGCAAACTTCTACCGTCCGTGACCCCACTACTAAACGTAACACTAGCAAACTTCTCCCGTCCCTGGCCCCACTACTAAACGCAACACTAGCAAACTTCTCCCGTCCGTGACCCCACTACTAAACGTAACACTAGCAAACTTCTACCGTCCGTGACCCCACTACTAAACGTAACACTAGCAAACTTCTACCGTCCCTGGCCCCACTACTAAACGCAACACTAGCAAACTTCTCCCGTCCCTGACCCCACTACTAAACGCAACACTAGCAAACTTCTCCGTCCGTGACCCCACTACTAAACGTAACACTAGCAAACTTCTACCGTCCGTGACCCCACTACTAAACGCAACACTAGCAAACTTCTCCCGTCCCTGACCCCACTACTAAACGCAACACTAGCAAACTTCTCCCGTCCGTGACCCCACTACTAAACGTAACACTAGCAAACTTCTCCCGTCCCTGGCCCCACTACTAAACGCAACACTAGCAAACTTCTCCCGTCCGTGACCCCACTACTAAACGTAACACTAGCAAACTTCTACCGTCCCTGACCCCACTACTAAACGCAACACTAGCAAACTTCTACCGTCCGTGACCCCACTACTAAACGCAACACTAGCAAACTTCTACCGTCCGTGACCCCACTACTAAACGCAACACTAGCAAACTTCTCCCGTCCGTGACCCCACTACTAAACGCAACACTAGCAAACTTCTACCGTCCGTGACCCCACTACTAAACGCAACACTAGCAAACTTCTACCGTCCCTGACCCCACTACTAAACGCAACACTAGCAAACTTCTACCGTCCGTGACCCCACTACTAAACGCAACACTAGCAAACTTCTACCGTCCCTGACCCCACTACTAAACGCAACACTAGCAAACTTCTCCCGTCCGTGACCCCACTACTAAACGCAACACTAGCAAACTTCTGCCGTCCGTGACCCCACTACTAAACGCAACACTAGCAAACTTCTACCGTCCGTGACCCCACTACTAAACGTAACACTAGCAAACTTCTACCGTCCCTGACCCCACTACTAAACGCAACACTAGCAAACTTCTACCGTCCCTGACCCCACTACTAAACGCAACACTAGCAAACTTCTCCCGTCCGTGACCCCACTACTAAACGTAACACTAGCAAACTTCTCCCGTCCCTGGCCCCACTACTAAACGCAACACTAGCAAACTTCTCCCGTCCGTGACCCCACTACTAAACGTAACACTAGCAAACTTCTACCGTCCGTGACC
>CBDHHR010000046.1:0-3736 GCA_965263245.1 Metamycoplasmataceae bacterium
CCATGGCAAAAGTGTGCGCAAATCTTTCTGCGTCATGGTGATTCCACCAGCTGTCACCTTAGACGGAAGAGACAGTGGGGTATGAGAAGACAGTGGGGTAGGAGAGGACAGTGGAGTAGAAGACAGTGGGGTATGAGAGGAAAGTGGGGTATGAGAGGACAGTGGGGTAGGAGAACACAGTGAGGTAGGAGAAGACAGGGTAGGAGAGGACAGTGGGGTATGAGAAGACGGTGGGGTAGGAGAAGAATGTAGGGTATGAGAAGACAGTGGGGTATGACAAGACAGTAGGGTAGGAGAGGACAGTGGGGTAGGAGAGGACAGTAGAGTTGGAGGGGACAGTGGGGTAGAAGAAAATTAGAAACACCAGCTTTTCATAAATTGTCAGGGTACATAACTGAAAATGTGGTTCAGGGAGCAATAGGCCATTGTTAGTTAAATGAACAATTTGAACAAAGTGAATAAACACAATAATCCAAAAATGGCGACCGACCGATAATCTATAAGAGACCAAAGTGGGCCTCGTGGGGCTACAGTGCGCCAAGCTACCTGGAACAGACGACCTGGAACATTGCTGGCAGTCATTACAAGAAACACGTCGAGACCACAGCAAGATTGGTAACGTGCCTACAACCATCCGTTTCAAAGAAAAGAGGGCACACAAAAGCTGAGAACATGTAAAAAAACATAAAAGGAAGACTACTACGCTATTTGTATTCTAACAGCAGAATATGCAAAAGCTGGATGTATTGTGGGGAGTGTGGCCGGTGGATACACCATGCGTACGCTGGGTATGAGCGTGGCGGGTTATGTGCAAGATTTGCTTCAACGATTATGTGGCATCGCATAGCATTGTGAGGGGGCCCACTTTGGCCTCCATGTTTTAAGAAATAATAAAATAAGTGTCTTTTTAAAACTCGTCTAACGTATTATATTTATTAAGATAGAGTAACTAGACTGTGCATGTACGTAGTCAATATACATAGGTAGGTATTGTAGCAAAAAAATACAATTTTTGTACATAACTGTCAAATGAAGGTTGATCGGCGCTTAAGGAGCCCATTTTACCCGCCCTTCCCCTACTAGTCAGTTATTAATTGTAAAGAGCACTCCTAGTCTGTTGTCATTTCTGATGTGGCAGTGTGGGCCACTTGATTTGCTGCAGCATTCGTAATAGACATAATATATTACTTATAATAAATGTGTGGATAAATAAATAAATAAATAATGATGCTTGTTTAGTTTAAATGTACCTGCTAAGAAGATGACTCATTAGTGCCACTTTAAATTAAGAAATGGCTTTTCCTTCCCTATACATTTTATTGCCCACATACCTCAACTGCACAGTTTCATTTCATGATAAATCCTTACAAGTGATTGATGATGATGACATGTTCTTAAGCAGGACCACCAAGTAGAACTTGTCAGTTGGCATTATTAATATGATTAGCAGTTCATTGATGTATATAATTCCCTGTAATACAGAAGCAGTTTCTGTAACACCATAATGTTAGGTTAAATTGTTTAATGATTACATAAATTCTATGACGGTGGCTGTATAAATATATGCTTAACTATTATTTTAGTGACTGCATCATTATTAAAGAGAAATTTACTCCTACTTTCTTAAATGATGTTTTAGTTTTATGTATTTTAGCCTTCTATATTTTTATTTGTTTAGTTATTGTTTTCATTAATCTGTTTACGTGGCACTTTGGTAATGTAGAGTTAATTTTAGTCATGTTTAAGTAATTTTTTTTTTAACGAATACCTACTACATGTAGAATGCCCTGAGTAGTTTATAACTAGATTTGGCACTTTATACGTATATTTATTTATTTATTTATTTTATGAGGTAAATCAGTTGACTGATTTTTATCGGATTATATATCTATATGCAATTGATACGTAAATTGTTGCATCAATGACATTCGTTTTAATGAAATGTCAACCGATGAAGGAAATAATATGCGCAGATGCAATGTATCAGTCAACAGCCCATGCCAGGGGTAATTGTGCACAAAGGCTTGTGCATTTACCTGGCGGATTTGAACCTCCAACATACGCCGAGACATTAGCATCTACTCTTTATTTACCAGTGTTATAATGTAGCCTAAAATTAATGGGGGCCAGCAGTACCCCCACTTTTCAAAACCTAGGGGACACAAAAACTGGGGACCATACAAAAGAATCCACTTTTATGTCATTGTAATTCTATAACTTTATTCAACACAATTAACATGCCACAAACATCATGACTATAGTCTATGTAGCTTCATTAGTAAATACTGATGATCATTTCAACACATCAGTGGAGGGTTGTGTCTTCATTTTCCTGAATCAGAGCTGGTTGAAACTGGTAGTTCTTCCTCTATGGGCTGCTTGTCCACCTCGTAACCCCTTGTCAGTCAATGTTAACCCTGACAAAGGGCAGCAATCGACTGCACCCACAGCGTCCAGTGTCATTTACTGATACATAATAACGACATTTTCTTTGCCTTGGCCTCTGGGATAGAAGTTGTCAGGCCATTATTTATAAATGTTACAGTTCTTTAATGTGTATAATTGTTTATATGATTGATCAGACCCAATGAGTTGGACATGTCAGGGACCTGACAGTAAATGTGGGGGCCAGGACCCCCACCCCCCACCCCAGGCACCTGTTGACCCCTTACCAACCTCTAAATGTCTGTGTGGGTGTTTGTTTTGTCAAATGAACATTACAATCAGGCAGCATAGTTTTCAGATGTAGCATAATTGTTACATTTAAAAGTACGACACTGTAACCCCAAGTCACTATGTGCCTTAAATGTTTCAGATTGATCATTAATAGATTTTTGATATATAAGAAGTGTTGAAAGACTCAAAAAGTCACAGGTAACGCCATGTTGGAATTGCTAAATACTTAACTGCAAGGAAAAAGAACACACACACACACACACACACACACACACACACACACACACACACACACACACACACACACACACACACACACACACACACACACACACACACACACACACACACACACACACACACACACACACACACACACACACACACACACACACACACACACACACACACACACACACACACACACACACACACACACACACACACACACACACACACACACACACACACACACACACACACACACACACACACACACACACACACACACACACACACACACACACACACACACACACACACACACACACACACACACACACACACACACACACACACACACACACACACACACACACACACACACACACACACACACACACACACACACACACACACACACACACTATAACTGCAAGAGTTGAACAATCACATGGTGTACTGGTATGTAATAAATGTTGTTTAATTTTTTTTTATTGTACATTAAACATAAACATATACCCTAAGGCTAAGCAACTGTATATATTATATTAATTTTAAGGTAATCTTACTTATGGAATATGAAGTTTGGTCTATCCTCACTGAACTCACGCCATCTACCAAGACAAGTCTAATGTGAAAACCAATGGCAAAGTATACGCGTGAGAATGAGTGCACATCGTGACTTTTGTTTAGATAAATGAAAGTAATTTCAAAGTTTGATCACAGGGCAATGTTGTGTAATAAATTCACGATGTGACATTTTACTTGACAGATCAGTTGTCACTCATGGTTTTTCGAGGTGTGGCCATAATAAACTGCAATACACAGTGTTTTGTTT
>CBDHHR010000047.1:2500-10000 GCA_965263245.1 Metamycoplasmataceae bacterium
GTCTCAAACTGCTAAGTGTATAATTGACCGGTCTATCATAATTTAAGGTGGTACGTCAATGGTAAATTCAGCTATGTTCGAGCTTTAAAACTAGTACAACACATAAATGTACTTGTTCGGTGGTCTACGTGTGTGTATACGTTTCCAGATGCACACACACACACACACACACACACACACACACACACACACACACACACACACACACACACACACACACACACACACACACACACACACACACACACACACACACACACACACACACACACACACACACACACACACACACACACACACACACACACACACACACACACACACACACACACACACACACACACACACACACACACACACACACACACACACACACACACACACACACACACACACACACACACACACACACACACACACACACACACACACACACACACACACACACACACACACACACACACACACACACACACACACACACACACACACACACACACACACACACACACACACACACACACACACACACACACACACACACACACACACACACACACACACACACACACACACACACACACACACACACACACACACACACACACACACACACACACACACACACACACACACACACACACAAAGTAAGTTGTTATATAGCGCAGTATACAATCTTACTGATTGTTCAAAGCGCTTTATACTTGACTCCCTGGCAGACCTGTTCAATCGATCACCACCTCGGCTTCTCTATGTGCTACTACAGGTGGCGCGAATACACTAAAGCGTTCATGTTGTTTTTGTAGAATCACATGCCGGCGGTTGGCACGAAGGAGATACCGGCGGTGGACCAGTGACCATGCCAGGAAACAGAAGAGGTAGAGACGTGTGGACGACCGCCGCAAACATAGGCACGCACGGTAAATGACACAAGACTCTACTCTTACAGTTACAGTGTGCTGCTTCATCTTCTTCTTCTTGCTGCCATGCGTGTTTTGGAATTTGGCTACTATGGTATTCCACGGCCGCGATTGTGTGTGTGTGTGTGTGTGTGTGTGTGTGTGTGTGTGTGTGTGTGTGTGTGTGCGCGCGCTAACGTGCGTGCGAATACGCACGAATAGGCCTATAGTTTGGCGGGTGCTCTCCTGACAGATTTATCCAAACCAACTCAATCGTATTGCTGCATAAATCCGTTCGTGCGTACGGTACATAAGAAAACGTAGCAACTGACACCAACTAACATCTCTCAATAGTCAATCTATGTGATCCTCATTGAAACTTTAGGTACCTATAATGACTTGTGTTTACGCTAGTCATTTGCATAACTTGTAAGTAGGACATGGATTGTAACATAAAGGTTATTACCGATGACGTGTATACCTGAGTTAATACGTGTGCAGTCGTAGGAGTCTACGTCATGTCATGTAGGACTTCTAACACAGTAGTACATATTTGCATGTACCACACTTGAAGGTATCAGTTTCTCTGGCTGTTTGTTTGGTTGAATGTTAGAAGAGATATACACAAGAGAACCGATACATCTCGGGGTTGAACAGTGGTGTTCAATTATCCTTCTATAATATATGTCCATGAAGAACGTCACCTGTTCGAATGTAAACTGCCACGCCATTTAGTGCGCCAGAAGACTACGTTAATTCCACTAGAATTAAAGCCGATAAAGACGATATACGAATCATCGTGTGGGCCAATTTGGGTCATGACTTTGCGCTAAGTGTGATTCAGCATACACACTGACCTCACTGATAGAAATCAGTCCATTTTCAGTTATTTCTGTTTAATTCGGATAGCTTATTACAGCGCATTGGCGTGCATGGACTTTGAGTAATTTCGTCATAATGCCTGATTGTCAGCGGTAGTATTTACATAGCTGTTGGAGCCGGGAGGTTTGAATTAGGTCCCCCAAATAGTTTAGGTGATCCGGATCGAACATTCATCGCACAAGAGCATTCTTCACATATAGAGATATAAATCTAAAAGAAGGCATAGAGACAATGATATGAAAATTAGCATTGGCTGCGTTAATTAGTTTGTCGGTTCTTTCAACTATTGACGGTAAATACAACATGACAACGACTATACTGAATGAATGAAGTATTTATTTCGGACACCGATACACATAAATGCACAAGCCTACAAGTGTGTATATTAGGTGTAACCGAGGAGATCCTCTAGAAACCCCTAGGGGCTTATACCGAAGACCACAATAATATAATAATTTAAATAAATTTCCATTATTATATAAACAGTAAAATAACACAAATATGTAATAGTAAAGCAAATAAGTTTCGTAACTACAATTAATTGATACAGTACTTACAATAGGTCTTTTAGACTATTAAATAAAATGTATACTTTTAGTATACAATGACTGGAATAACATTTAGGAGTATCAGGTTTGTATGGATTTTTCAGAAAAACCCATATTCCAATATAATTGTCTACTGCAAAATCATATGTGAAGTTACTGAACACAAAACATATTCTTTATAAAATAGTATTAAGAGTAAATTAAAGTAATAACAATATATAACATTACCTACTACAAGAACACTACTACTACTACTGCTGCTCCTGCTAACACATCATCTGTATCATGAATGATGCTAATTACCTAAATAAGGATAAAAATAAAGCAATAATAATAATAATAATTAATAATAATACATAATAATAATGATAAATATACGAGTTCGAGGCTGACGTTATTGAGTTACGCAACAACAAAAAACGCAGCCAAAGTAGGTCAAGGTTTGTGCGGAAATCGGTATTTCATTTTCAGATGACATGCAAATGTACTCATGGCGAAGGCAAATGTTTGTCGGATGTTTACTTCGTTGCGATGCAGTGTGACTGGCGTAGCGTATGCATACATTAATGAGCACTTATTAGACCAGTGGACTGTGCTTTGCACGACTCGGATAAAGTGACCGTGGTCAATAGAATGTCAAAGAACCATGCAAATAAAATATGCGAAAAGCGGAGTGTAACGTGGATGTTGACGTGGTCATCTCCAGTGACCTGTCCAAAACGTTTCTAATTTTGTGGAGAGCGCGCGCTGATTTTTATGACGAGGAATTGAAATTGTATGAACACTGACACGCTGCTGCGAGAGTACATTCATCTTAATAACATCTCTGTTCAGAGTTGTGGAGCTAGGGGGGAGTAGTATTGAATATATTCGCCACAACGTTCTCAACTTCAAGACGTCTCAGGGGACATGTCACTGTGACGTAAGCATGGGAACGTGCCCCCGTCACACAATAGGCTGCCTGTGATTGATTTACATTTTCAAAGCAATCGTGTGTCTTACAGTTTTGTCACGTTTGTCAGCGTTTCACTTGTTACTGTACACAGATTCACAGTTGTCAGACATCAATGGGCAACGGGCATCAACCATATGTGCAATTTCACGTGCTGTTCCTTGTCACCACGTAAAATAACAGTCGTGATAACGAGCTAGCATTAAATATTCAGTGAGATTGATTCGATGTAATCAGATTGGTCTAATAAAAGGACTCAGTTGCACGTTTTCTGTTACGTTCTTCGCGATGGCGTAGAATGTAGACAAAGGTATAACGAGTGCTGCTGGTGGGTCAAAGCAGTTCATGTTGATTATAGCACAAATGTCAGTAAAAGTCAGTTATCAGCCGATAATGATTGCCGAAATGTAAAAGTCAGTTATTAACATATATTGAAGGCTAAAATGTAAAAGTTATCAACATATATTTATGGCCGAAATGTAAAAGTCAGTTATCAACATATATTGATGACCGAAATGTAAAAGTCATTTATCAACATATATTGATGACCGAAATGTAAAAGTCAGTTAGAAACATATATTGATGGCCGAAATGTAAAAGTCATTTATCAACATATATTGATGACCAAAATGTAAAAGTTATTTATCAACATATATTGATGACCGAAATGTAAAAGTCAGTTATCAACATATATTGATGACCGAAATGTAAAAGTCATCTGTCCAACTTTTTACTTTGGTTTCTGATGTCCTTTGCAGCAGTTTAGCAGGAGAAAAAAAATGTAGGCCATACTCACTTTGTGCGTGTGTACGTTAGCTCCACTTTTGAACAAGCGTCTCATTTAGCTCTTGGCATTGTTATTATTATTACAAACCTCCAGCGTATTTCGAAGGAAATATATAACCTTCCATTACATATATAAGCATCGCAACCGGATTCTTAAAGGGTCGACCCTCCAATGTTTATAAAATGTCCAATATTTTGGAATGAAGAGGCAATTTATAGTGTTATTGTTAGGGGTTGAAGCTAGGATATGCTAGCCCCTAACATTGATGAAACACGGCGCCTGTTTTGGGCCCATATCGATGTTTTGGAGGGTGCGAAGAGCCTTGAAAATAGCTTGTAACTTGAATCGTCGCCGTAAACCTTCAAGTGCAATTATCTGCGGGTTGCCACCCGTGTCGTGGGTGTGCTGCTGGTCCGGCTAGACTCGGCGTTTGCACTGTGTGTGTCGTGGAGGCAGGCTTCACATAAAAAGACACCGTGACGATCTGTCGTGAACGTGTTGACGAGATGCACTACTATCTGTTTAGACAAATGAGCACGGGTGTGGGCAAACAACAGTTTGTTTCCGTCTGTGACGACGCCGCATATTTAAAGGCCGTTTTTCTGTTTTGACCAAATTTGGGCAGTCTTGCTAACCAAAGCGACATGACACTATGACGTTACATATGAGTAATTATTACAGGTGTAATAAAATGTCCTTCCCGTTGGAACAAGTGGACAGGGAGACATTTGTCTTATCGGGATTCCTATCCTAATTATTTAAACTATGCATATCATACCCTTTGGGGAGTCCATATGTCACTCACACATACGCACACCACACAAACCACACACACCACACACACCACACACACACCACACACACACACACCACACACACCACACACACCACACACACACACACCACACACACACACACACACACACACACACACACACACACACACACACACACACACACACCACACACACACACACCATACACCACACACACCACACACACCATACAAACCACATGAACCACATGAACCACACACACCATACACGCCACACACACCACACACACACCACACACACCACACAAACCACACGAACCACACACACCACACACACCACACACACCACACACACCACACACACCACACACACCACACACACACCACACACACACACACCACACACTACACACACTACACACAGTACACACCACACACACACCACACACACCACACACACCACACACACTACACACACTACACACACCACACACACCACACACACCACACTCACACCACACACACCACACACTCCACACACACCACACACACCACACACACACCACACACACCACACACACCACACACACCACACACTCCACACACACCACACACGCCACACACACCACACACACCACACACACACCACACACACCACACAAACCACACGAACCACACACACCACACACACCACACACACCACACACACCACACACACCACACACACCACACACACACACACACCACATACTACACACACTACACACAGTACACACCACACACACACCACACACACCACACACACCACATACACTACACACACTACACACACCACACACACCACACACACCACACACACCACACACCACTCACTCCACACACACCACACACATACCACACACACCACACACACCACACACACCACACACACCACACACTCCACACACACCACACACACACCACACACACCACACACACCACACACACACCACACACACCATACACGCCACACACGCCACACACGCCACACACACCACACCACACCACACACACCACACACACCACACACACCACACACACTACACACACCACACACACCACACACACCACACACACCACACACACCACACACACCACACACACCACACACACACCACACACACCACACACACACCACACACACCACACACACTACACACACTATACACACTACACACCACACACACACCACACACACCACACACAGCACACACACACCACACACACCACACACTCCACACACACCACACACACCACAAACACCACAAACACCACAAACACCACGTCTCGAATGTGCAGGTTCATGGTTGCGGGATGACTTGAGTACTACAAATATAACACACGAGTACCATAGGGGAATGAGTAATGCTGTATGTGGTAGGGCACTATACCCCCTTTCTGTGATATGTCAATGTCACTCTCACACCTCGGTGTCGTTACATTTTAAATATGTAAACAGCACACGTCGTTTGTTCCGCACGCCACCTAGTGTACTACAAACATAATTATGACTCACGTTACCCGTGGCGGCCTTCGCTTGTCACAACAAGTGAGAGTTCACTAGAGGAGCCAATCCTGTAACTTCGGGATAATGTGCAATTCAAAAACATGGCGCATGTTTACAATTTTAGTAATGATCTAACTACATAAGGTTTGGTCGGAAATTTTGCCCTGAGCGTCGATACCCCGCCACGGTGTCATAATCTATTCCGAAGAATATAAATAGGGTGGCGAGCAATGAAGCTGTCACGAATCAGGTCAAAGCCCGCATCGACGGATTGGAATGGGTGTGCCCGAGTCTCCGCTTTCTGAATAAACTGAATCAGGCAGTCACCTGTGGAAATATCTCATATAGTTGGCTGGTGTCAAATATAGTTCCGTTACAATTGTCGTCATTTACTCTGTCACAGTATCGCTTCCCGTTCTGTGTATCCCTGGCAGCGTTCTCCTTCCCGTTTACCTCTTTCCGTCCTCTGTCACGGTACCCTTCCTGTTCCCTGGCTCTGTAACCTTCCCATGCTCTGTTTATGCACGCCTTCCCATCTTTCACGGTTACCCCACACCATTCTTTCAACTATACCTCCTTCCCGTTTTCTGCCTAAGTGCCATCTTCCGACCTGTACAATGTTACCCCTTCCCGTTCTCTGTCACTGTTACCCCCCCTGCTCTGCCTACATATCCCTTGGCGTTCTCTGGCAACGTATCCTGTTCTCTAAGTACCCCGTCGCGTGTCTCGTCATTGTCTCCATTGTTGACTTCCCATAATTTATATGTCCTGTCGTGTGTAACATCTACAATCTGCATCGATCTACGCCAGTCAGCAGTTTTCCACAAGACGCCGCTCCCCTTGAACTCTCCGTATGTCGTTCAGGTGTTGCGAAACAGTTCACGTTTATTCACAGGACATCCGTCTCAACAAGTTGTCCGATCCATTATCATTCCGCCGCTGTTCAGGATAGGCGTTGATTGATACAGTCTTTAATTTCCGTCAACGTTGTTGCGGTGGATACACATGTCGCTACACGGGCAGTTACAATCGTCCGAGATCGTATCCTGATTACATGGAATGGCTCGCCGCTATTTCTGTAGTCTGTGGACGCCGTGGCTCTCGGCATGGG
>CBDHHR010000048.1:2500-8325 GCA_965263245.1 Metamycoplasmataceae bacterium
TGTGAACGCGTGCGCGTGCGCGTGCGCTTGCGTGTGTGTGTGTGTGCGCGCGTGTATATGCGCATGCATGAGTGTGTGTGTGTATATGTGTCTGTGTGTGTCTAATAATAATAAAGTAAGTAAGTTTTACTTTGTTGATGCAGATACTTTATGTTGGGTTGTGTATGCGTATGAAAGTGTGGTAATGTATGCTATTATGCTGATGGGGTAGTTGCATTTTTATTAGCTGTGTTTCTTTATTAAAACAAACAAAATATTAATTTAATATTAATGAATATGTCAAAGAAAAGAAATGTGTAATTAAACCGTAATTATCTATAACAAAATACATTATATATATATATATATATATATATATATATATATAATTTTTTTGATAGATAATTACAGTTTAATTACACATTTCTTTTCTTTGACATATTCATTAATATTAAATTAATATTTTTAATATTATATATATTAATTATTTTAAATATTATATATTAATTATTTTAAATATTATATGTATATATATATATATATATATATATATATATAATATTTAAAATAATTTTAATAAATGACATTAATAAAACTATTAAAAAATATATGTATAAATATGACAATAACATTAAAGTATATACAAATGCATTTAAATAGTTTATATTATAATATTTATAATTTATATATTTCATTATACAGAATTGCTAAATATCTTGACGTCCACCAAAATACGCTAGTGTGCCTCCAATACCGTCTGTCTCAAACTCGATCCACTGCTGCGTAACTTCGCCTAGATATAAACTTTGTCAAAAGTACCTTCAATCTAACTGAATCTAATCGAATATAATCTAACTTAACTCCAAACCTAATACTAACGCTAAAACTAACCCTAAACTTAAATATGTGTGTACATCGGAAGACCCATAAAAGGGCATTTGGACATAGAGGGGTAGCAAATAGCTATCGCCGAAGATTTGAGCGAATAAAAGTGCTGTCACCCGACGGAGCCTGGTTAATCACTGCATCCGCCCCTGGAGATAGTTCAAAGTTCACGTGGCTTGTTTCCGGAAGTAACTTGATATTTTTTGAAAGATGGCTTGCTCGTGGGTTCTTAGATTTTGAAATGGTTTCACGTGGTAGGTTGTCGTTCAGGCAATGTAACCACCTTGCTAGATGTTTGCTGTAATGTTATGAATACACACAGACAGCGGTCAGCGCGATTACTTTAGAGCACGACATGGAGAATGTGCGGCTCGGTGGTCGCACTGGCTGACAGTGACAGTGTCAGTGGCAGTGACTGTAACACAGGCAGTGTGAGCGACACTGGCGGGGACAGACGTAAATATTGAGTTTTCACTGCAGCATGAATACATGGTAAGTCCTACTGTGTTAATGACATATGCCTTATCTATGGTTGATTGATTACCCTGTAGGCCGGGCTTCTTTGTATCCCGAAACAGTATGTGCTAGTCTCATGGACTAATATTTGAGTTAGACCAACAGCAATACGCAGGTCCATGTTTAATGTAATTATAAAAAAAAAATTAAATTGTTATAGCGCCAAATGTTTCTGGATATATACAATACATTATACATGATTACCATAATTACAAGAAATGCTTAAATACTAAGAAATTATTTTGAAGTAAAAATTGTACAATACTATAGTAATATAAATGTTTATGAATTAATCATTTGAAAGGTAAGACGTGACAAGCGTCACCAGTGAACGAAGTAGGTATTCTTCATGTGCTTGGGAATGTAAGCTTGCTGTACCAAGAATCAATGAAAATATATCCGACGTGGTACGGACTACAGCAGTTATGTGTTATTGCTGCTGGAGCTGCTGGAGCTGCTGGAGCTGCTGGAGCTGCTGCAGTTGCCAGTTCAGTCAGAGCAAGGCAACAGTAACTGCGCGACAACTGATAATAATGTTCGTTCATCGTGGCCGATGATGACGACAATGTCATGACATTTCGTCTCGGATATGAGTCTGGTAAAGCCAGTTCGTGTCTTGAAGTAGTGGCTGCAGTATTGTCATGGAAACGCAGGCGTCAGGACAGCGGTACAAGCACTGGCCCTTACCTTTCGTTTCGACAGTCCTCAAAAACACCGTACCAGCATGGATGCTGCTGCGCCACGTGGAGCGGTCGGATGTGAGGCTCTCCCAGTCTCTCCCAGTCTCTCCCAGTCTCTCCCAGTCTCTCACAGCCTCTCACAGTCTCTCACAGTCTGCAGAATCAAGGGAGAACCCTTTTAGAGAAGTTTTAAGGAGTCGTTGTATCGTTTTCTGTCAGCTGCGGGAGCGTTTGTCATGTTTCAGTTCCGGCAAGAACGACTGTGGCCAGAATCTTGTCCTGCCATTTACTGGCAGGTTGTTGTAATGCAATTGTTATACTCCTAACCTATTTTTTACTTTGACATGTAAGCACCCCTGAATTTGCTTCATAGAGATATCTGGTGTTAAAATTAAAAATTGCTTGATTGTTTGATTGCTTGATTGCTTGATTGCTTGATTGCTTGATTGCTTGATTGCTTGATTGCTTGATTGCTTGATTGCTTGATTGCTTGATTGCTTGATTGCTTGATTGCTAGATTGCTAGATTGCTTGATTGCTTGATTGCTTGATTGCTTGATTGCTTGATTGCTTGATTGCTTGATTGCTTGACTGGTTGACTGGTTGACTGGTTGACTGGTTGACTGGTTGACTGGTTGACTGGTTGACTGGTTGACTGGTTGACTGGTTGACTGGTTGACTGGTTGACTGGCTGTCTGGCTGACTGGCTGACTGGCTGACTGGCTGACTGGCTGACTGGCTGACTGGCTGACTGGCTGACTGGCTGACTGGCTGACTGGCTGACTGGCTGACTGGCTGACTGGCTGACTGGCTGACTGGCTGACTGGCTGACTGGCTGACTGATTGACTGATTGACTGATTGACTGATTGACTGATTGACTGATTGTTTGATTGTTTGATTGATTGATTGATTGATTGATTGATTGATTGATTGATTGATTGACTGACTGACTGACTGACTGACTGACTGACTGACTGACTGACTGACTGACTGACTGACTGACTGACTGGCTGACTGGCTGACTGGCTGACTGGCTGACTGGCTGACTGGCTGACTGGCTGACTGGCTGACTGGCTGACTGGCTGACTGGCTGACTGGCTGACTGGCTGACTGGCTGACTGATTGACTGATTGACTGATTGACTGATTGACTGACTGACTGACTGACTGACTGACTGACTGGTTGACTGACTGACTGGTTGGCTGGTTGGCTGGTTGGCTGGTTGGCTGGTTGGCTGGTTGGCTGGTTGGCTGGTTGGCTGGTTGGCTGGTTGGCTGGTTGGCTGGTTGGCTGGTTGATTGATTGATTGATTGATTGATTGATTGATTGATTGATTGATTGATTGATTGATTGATTGATTGATTGATTGATTGATTGATTGATTAATCCTTAGTAGTTTCCTGAGACAACCCATATGGAAGTGTTCAGTTTCTTTGCATGCCGACTGTACACAGTCCAGGTTTCGCATGCATACAAAGGTGATGGAAGGATGGTCATTGCGTAAACCTGCAGCTTTGTGGACACTCTAATTCCTCTTCGTTTCCCATTACATCCCATCCACATTTTGCCGGAGCCTCTCAAATGTTGTATTGGGTTTAGCAACCCTATAGTGTCGACTTCGTCAGGAACGTGCACAGCCTGAGCAATGGTGTTGCTAAGACAGGTTCACCTGATTGCGGTGTTGAGGCTTTTTCCATTGACTGTGATGATGGTCTCAGTGTATGGAGTGCCAGGGCCAGGATGATACAAGCCTTTGCAAACAGAGAAGATCACGCACTTTTATATCATGCGCGACGACTATGTTATCATCGTCTACATGTCACCACTGTCAAAGCCCAGGTACTGGGTTATGGAAGTGAACGCGACGTGGGCTGAACTAGATGGTAGGTAGAACGGGTGAAACCATGAGCATGTCAGTTAACATGTGCGTCCACTACGCTGCCGCGTCCAGTTCAGTTGAGGTGCGTGCACGGTTTGACAGCTACTAATTGGGTGATTCCATATTTTCGGTACATTTCAGGAGAGGAAAATTAAGAAAAAATCAATTGTTACGTTTACCTACTTACTTAAACCTCTTCGTGTGGGTCGACACAACTAAAAAGAACGCCAATGTTTTCTATCTGCTGCCAACTTCGTGACTTGACCAAAACTCTATCCAAGTATTTTCATTTCCGTCTCTACTAATCTACTACATGTCTCATTTGGTCTCCCCGCGCTCTCTTGCTACCAGGAGTCCAGCGCGTAGCTACTCTCGGAATTGATGTCAATGGCATTCTACAGACATGGTCAATCCATCTCTATCTGCGGCGTTTAACCTCGAGAGAGATGGGCTGCATGCCTGTTCTTTCGTGCAGTTCCTTGTTCGAAATTTTGTTGGGCCAGTAGATTCGCAGAATTCTTCTGAGACATGTATTTTGAAAAACTTCTAACATCTGACATATGCCTTTGGTAACCTTCCATGATTCTGTGGCATAGAGTAGCACACTCAAAACATTATTTTTGAATAGATGGATTTTGGTTCTGTTGGTGATCTTATTGGTCTTCCAGTTGTTCTTTAATGCCGCAAATGCCCCTCTGGCCTTATCGATCCTTGCCTTACCCTCAGACTCTGAGTTGCTATCTTTTGTTACCTTGGCCCCAAGATAGGTAAATTTGGTCACCTCTTCAACGATATGTCCTTCGATCGTTATGGGATCTGCTGTTTGTCTGTTGTTTCGCAGTGTCTTTGTGTTCTTGGTGTTTATCTTTAATCCTATTTTCCTGCATTTCTGACAGGTTTCTCGCTTTTGCTTTGGATGGCGTTGTGACAGGAGAGATATGTCATCTGCAAAATCCAGATCATCCAGTGTTTCTGTGAAGGTCCCCTTGATGCCAGATTGTGTTCCTAATATCATTTATTTCATGACCCAGTCGATCCCAAGGCAGAAGAGGAAGGGGATAATATGCATCCTTGTTTGACTCATGCTTTTGTTTCAAAATCCTCTGTCAGGTATTGGCCGTAAAAGATCTTAGACCTAGAATCACCATAGAGCAGTTTGATTATGCTTACAATCTTGGTGGGGATTCCATAATGCCGGAGAATACACAAGAGACAGTCCTGGCACTGTTCCGTGATCTACCGCAATGTAAAAATATGGTCCTCGCAAGATCGTCCTTTCCGAAAGCCTGCCTGTTCTTTGCGGATCAGTGGGTCAATGGCTGTCGAAATTCTGTGGAGAATAACCGTACTGAAAACTTTGCTAGTGACAGATAGCAGAGTGATCCCTCTCCAGTTGTAGCACATACTAATGTCTCCTTTCTACGGTAATTTGACAATCAACCCTGTCTTCCAATCACTTGGTATTTCTTCTTTCTCCAATATACCTTCAAAGATCTCTATCAAGGTTCTAACTATGATTTCTTCTCCAGCCATCAACGTATCTTTTCTCACTCTGTCGGCTCCCGGTGCTTTCCCTGACTTCATGGAACTGACTGCTTTCCTCACTTCTTCAGCAGATGGTGGGTTTATTTTAATCTCCAGGTTTTCGTCGCTTACTAGAATATCTGCTAGATTGTTTGGCGCTTCTTTGTTGAGGATGGTCTCGAAGTGTGATTTCCATCTTTTGATCTGTTCTGCTATGCCAGTGATAACATTTTCCTTTACATCTTTCACTGGAACTTCGCTGTTTCTAAAGCCGCCGGCGAGGGTCCTTGTTGTCTTGTCCAATGCAGCAATATTCTGAATTTTTGCAGCTGTTTCTGCTTCATCTGCCAGATTTTCAGTGA
>CBDHHR010000049.1:5000-10000 GCA_965263245.1 Metamycoplasmataceae bacterium
GATGCTACGCCAATAATCTTTAAACACGTCAAGTACGTGCTTATGCAAGTCTTCATAGACATCAAACGTGTATTATACAAAATCATGGAACCACAAAGATTACTAGCACCATGGCAGTGAATTTGTATACGGAGAGGCGTAGTCCATGAAGTGTCAATCTTAAAGATGTTTATGTTTCAATAGTGGTAGCTCAGCCGGGTTATTAGCCGAAGAAAGCGGTGTGTTAGCGATGCCCTGTTGATAACGTGCCAAGTAACCGGTTGTGCTACTGACGTCATACGGTCGCTGATAGCATCCGAACTGCCTGTTATACAAGCTTGACTATACTGCTCGCTGTCATGTTTTTGTTGTGCCCGAAGGTAACCTACGTTTAACACAGACATTCTGGCAGGCGTGGTCGCTGCACTTCGCCGGATTCTAATCGTAGTTGGCAGTGTTCATTTCCAAAGTTAATATTTCAGTTTCAAATACCTTAAAGTGAATATTTCCTTGCAGTGTTCGCTATTGTATCTATTTGTTAAAGAATACCATAAAAACAAAATACAATATGTCACACATGATGGAAGCAAAATAAAATACAATTGCACATACTGATCAGCCAATCAGTTAGAATACATCATTTCCGTACATAATCACAGCCGTCAGTAGAGGAACGTATACCACATACACATCCGCACATACCACCACATACATGCACCTATGCACATAAACACATATTTCATGTAATAATGGTTTAACAAATAAAACGCAAAGTTATTCAAATAATGGTAAAAGGTAGATATTGTACTGTTAACACCGATTATTCACTGTAACGTAATTAATATGGTTTCTGCGTGACGAGGGCTTTGTTTCCATTTCATTACTTATTACTCCGTCCGTCCGTCCGTCCGTCCGTCCGTCCGTCCGTCCGTCCGTCCGTCCGTCCGTCCGTCCGTCCGTCCGTCCGTCCGTCCGTCCGTCCGTCCGTCCGTCCGTCCGTCCGTCCGTCCGTCCGTCCGTCCGTCCGTCCGTCCGTCCGTCCGTCCGTCCGTCCGTCCGTCCGTCCGTCCGTCCGTCCGTCCGTCCGTCCGTCCGTCCGTCCGTCCGTCCGTCCGTCCGTCCGTCCGTCCGTCCGTCCGTCCGTCCGTCCGTCCGTCCGTCCGTCCGTCCGTCCGTCCGTCCGTCCGCCGCCCGCCCGCCCGCCCGCCCGCCCGCCCGCCCGCCCGCCCGCCCGCCCGCCCGCCCGACCGACCGACCGACCGACCGACCGACCGACCGACCGACCGACCGACCGACCGACCGACCGACCGACCGACCGACCGACCGACCGACCGACCGACCGACCGACCGACCGACCGACCGACCGACCGACCGACCGACGACGACCGACCGACCGACCGACCGACCGACCGACCGACCGACCGACCGACCGACCGACCGACCGACCGACCGACCGACCGACCGACCGACCGACCGACCGACCGACCGACCGACCGACCGACCGATCAACTATTCCATTCAATGCTAAATTGTTCCTTTATTTTGCATTTCTGTCACTGTAGAAGTCGCCATGGTACGGCCAACGGTCGGTCGGTCGGTCGGTCGGTCGGTCGGTCGGTCGGTCGGTCGGTCGGTCGGTCGGTCGGTCGGTCGGTCGGTCGGTCGGTCGGTCGGTCGGTCGGTCGGTCGGTCGGTCGGTCGGTCGGTCGGTCGGTCGGTCGGTCGGTCGGTCGGTCGGTCGGTCGGTCGGTCGGTCGGTCGGTCGGTCGGTCGGTCGGTCGGTCGGTCGGTCGGTCGGTCGGTCGGTCGGTCGGTCGGTCGGTCGGTCGGTCGGTCGGTCGGTCGGTCGGTCGGTCGGTCGGTCGGTCGGTCGGTCGGTCGGTCGGTCGGTCGGTCGGTCGGTCGGTCGGTCGGTCGGTCGGTCGGTCGGTCGGTCGGTCGGTCGGTCGGTCGGTCGGTCGGTCGGTCGGTCGGTCGGTCGGTCGGTCGGTCGGTCGGTCGGTCGGTCGGTCGGTCGGTCGGTCGGTCGGTCTGTCGCTCGGTCGGTCGCTCGGTCGGTCGCTCGGTCGGTCGGTCGCTCGCTCGCTCGCTTGCTCGCTCGCTCGCTCGCTCGCTCGCTCGCTCGCTCGGTCGGCCCACTTGTATACCATTCTATGCCAAATCAATCACTTGCTGACATCTCTGCCATTGTAGAGGTCGCCATGGTTCGGCCAACAACCCACCCAGGGCTGGTATCCGATGATGACGCGGGCTGTTCCCTCGTACATGCCCAACTACCAGATGCCGACCGTGGGACCCGCCCCTCCCAGTCCGACGCCAAGTCCACCCGTCAAGCGGCGACGAGTGAAGCGCCACTCGAAGCCCTTTCTCCACGGCTACCGCGGGGTGGCGCTCCTGGTCCTCGCCATGACAGTGATCATGATCGGTGTCATCGTCAGCATTGTCATTCTCGCTGGTAGGAATGTTAGTCTAAAAATGATAAATGTAATGCAAACCGGTGCGTTTACTTTGGCCTGCTCCCGTTTCAGAATACCCTGATGTAAACTGAAACTGAAAATTGTGTTTTTATTATTACATCACGTAATATACAAAAACATTGGGGCGTGACAGTTACTTCGGGGAGACCTTCTTGCTGTGTACAAATCCATGTACAAATGATTCATCTGACGTACAGTTAGATGAGTTTGTGTTAGACTAATTATGATTAGAGTTGAATGTACTTTTGACATGGCTGACATCATGTGCTTACGTGACAGTGTAGGAAGCTTGTTAACACGACACGCACTCCTCTAGCTAAGCCAGAAACTTAACGTAGCGTTTTTAGCTATTGTAGACTCTACTGGTTATTAACATACATCGTTGTAATACAATGTTAATTTTATCGGCATAACAATGGAAACACACCGCATCTAGCAGACAGAACGTTCTGATAATACACATTTATCTTAAATGAACATTTAGAACGATTGAAAATGAACTACACGTCTATACAATTCGTATTCGGGTATATTTTAATATTTTTATTTTGTTCATCCAGGAACGTCATCACCCAAACCACAAGAGAAACGTGAGTTGTCATTATGTAAACACCCTCGGATTAACATCAAACGTTAACCTTGTTTCATAACTTGATTTCTCTACTACAAAACTGCACACTTTAATGTTAAAAACCTTATTGGAGCGCCAAACGGTCAAAGAAATATGTGCATGGTATAAAGAATATTGTCAAGAATAACTAGTGTAATGTTGTTCTATATATGCAGAATTACCAATAATTCATCATATTTTCCGACGAATATTTTGTGGTAAGTTGCTAAGAGGTGGTTTTAAATAGTGCATTTTAATGTACAGAAGTTACACTTCTGGGAACAAAATCCGTTGTTAAATTTAAAGAGTTTTCTTTCTTCAAAAATGCACAATTTATACCCATTGCCATAATTCCATGGACACTATTTCCATGACCCACGAATAGCAATGTCTCGCCAACGAGACATGGCGTTGACAGTTTTTATGTGTAGGAAAAATATTTTACGGAGCAAAATCGGGTTTAAGAGCTCTTAATAACAGCTCTCATACACAGGTAAGCGGTCACACCCAAAACCCACCTCGCACAGAAGAAGTGGTCAGGCAATACAAGTGGAGTGTATTACAAGCTACTGAAGGAGGAGAGGGTTCTTTCTTCACAAAGTTATGCGTATGTCATTTGTAGACAACCACAGTGTTTTGTTTTTTAACTCTACAGAGGAAATGCATGGGGAAGTGAAATTGGACGGCAAGGAGTATGTGAACGCTTACGGTGACAAGAACTCACCCGAATACAAGCAGTTGGCGAAAGAATTCTGCGGAAAAGTTGGTCTAATTCGTTAATTTATCATGACGATTTTACAGGGCTGTGTATTGCGAATACTAAATACACTACACCCAGCAGGCTACCTTTGGTCTTGGTTGTAACATAAGACTTACAAAACACACATCAGAGATATGGTGACGCCATCTAGCGATTAACAAGACTATAAACATTAGCATGGCTAATATTATGATATAGATGACTCATTATGCTTGCTCTGACTCGTGTTTGCCTTTCGGGTAATACATCTGACAGTCTTACAGCTGACAGTTTTACAGCTGACAGTCTTACAGCTCAATGGTTTATGCCGTGTTGATCAATTTACATGCGTATGCAATTATAATGGAATATGCGAATTACCATAGTGATCAACTATGTTTATTGCTCAAACGCAGTGTAAATGCACAATACACTGTAGGAGGTGTGGTCAACATATAAGTGTTCTTACAACTGCGTAGATATTGCACGTTTTGGTCATTTTATCGAAAATAGTAAACCACAATTAAATAGCAGTAGACTAGTCATAATTGTGTACACTAATTCAATTAAATGATAACGTTAGGTGAAATGAACGTATTAGTTAATCCATTTTAGAAACTACGACGATACAATCAAATGGTGCAACCCTCATTTCTTAGATGATGACAACTTTGACTGAGGGTGACCTGGGTGATGATGCACAGCAGTGTCGCGTGGATAGCTTCAAGTAAGTGCCAACGAATTCTTACGTCATGTCAGTGAGAACACCAACAAACCCCAAAACCACATGTCTCGGTGAACAGTTTTGTGATAGGATTTCACAAATCCAGAATTGTGAAAACCCTTAATTTAAACAGATTTCCAGTTGGAGACATTTGAGCAGAATGCAAACAACTGGTATTGTATGTTGTAATGAGGTCGTTTACCAGTCGAGTATGTTTAGCGTATGAATGTGTTGATGCACATTCGCATTCATGGCTTCACGTGTTTCTGGGTCGACTTCGTTAAATCACACCGGAGCTGTGAAGTGAAAGTGTTGAATTATTATTACTATTAAAACGTTTGGTACAACGTATATAATGTAATGTGCTTTCTAACAAATGTATTCAGTAAACAAGTTCAGTCAGTAACAAAATGTTTAAAGGTGGTGATGCATAACACAACTTCCCTTGAAAATTGCCAATACCTATTACAT
>CBDHHR010000049.1:17500-22051 GCA_965263245.1 Metamycoplasmataceae bacterium
TTTTGCTTACAGTAAAAAAACAAGTTTTCACCTTGGCAATATAACGGAACATTTCGAGCACTGGATCAAAGAGAAATGTGGGTACATGAACGATATGTAAATGTTACAGTGCCAGAAATCTGCGGCGACAACACGTGTCAAAACAATGGCGATTGTAACGACACTCAGACTGGCTTCCAATGCAACTGCATTTTTGGTTTCATTGGGCTTAAGTGCGAAAATGGTGAGTAGCAAACATAAGTTTAACTCCGTCTGTCTGAAATACCAGAACGTCGTCTTTGATTCTTAGCTATGCCTCCGTTCTTCTGGCTGTAGGTAGCCTTGAATTTGACAAAATGTCATACGATCATTGGTAGTTAGGCCTACGTGAACTATCAGCTTACATCGGTGCGAATTGGTGCATTATAATTCCATTCACGATAAGAACAAACGTGATTAACAAAATATATTATTTCAGATTTTACAGTGATTACACGACTGGTGTCTCATGATATTTTAAAGAATATTGCTGAGACGTATTGTTATTTTATATGACAGTAACTGAGAAGTGTACAAACGCCACGTGCAAGAACGACGGCAGATGTACAGATACGGCTACAGGGGTTGACTGCGCATGTCCGAGTAGATATGGCGGAAGCAGGTGTGAGAAAGGTAACTAAACAACACATCAGTGTTAACACGTGGATGTGAATAATTACCATTTCCAGTCATTTCGCTAAACTGTTACTGGTACAAACTCCAGATGACATGTCAGAGTACATCATTCGCTTCTCCTTTCGTTTGTATTCTAGTTCTGAATATAGATAATTACGCTAATGTTAGTGCCTATTTGCCGATACCGTACACTGTTGCAGTGTTCGTATTTATAACATGTCAAGCACAAATTGCATTTAATTACGATAATCCGATATTATTTCAGAATTAAAATTCTGCAACGAGGTGTCGTGTGCTAACGGGTCAACTTGCATAAACAGCACAGATACAGGCTACAAATGTGTTTGTCCGCCTGGCGTCACTGGAGCCTTATGCGAGACAGGTGAGACTTAATGTGATAACTAAATGATGCTTTCATTATAACTAAACGACCACTTGCAACATTAAACATTTTCTGTTCGTTACAATTACAAGGAATGAACAATCGAACACATTTGCCAAGAAGTGTTCGATCGCACAGTTACTGTTTATCTCACGGGTTCCGCAAAGAAAAGACGAACAATAATGGAATAACAGGAGAATAAATGTGGCGGCAGTCTGTGTCAGTTGGCTTGATTTGAATCAAAAGTGTACTTCACTAAAAATGCCTTCTGTATCAAGCTCGGATTATAAAGATTTTGTGAACGTAATATCATTACGATATTGGATGTCTTATAATGCAATGCTTTTGTGCATGTCGTAAACTTCAAACAATCTACATGTCAGGTGTTTCACGTCTGTTCGGAGATCGGTTCATTTAGGTTTGTAAAAAATATGACCATCTTCTTATGAGTATGACGTAGTAGTGTTGAAACAGTTTAATAAAAAATAAATGCCCATTTATGTACATAATTCATATATATATATATATATATATATATATATATATATATATATATATATATATATATATATATATATATATATATATATATATATATTGCACTTGTGTGTAGAATGGAAGTTCTGTGATCGTGAGAAGCCCTGTAAAAACGGAGGAACCTGTATCGACCTACCCGAAGATAACTACAGATGTCTGTGTCCAAAATGTGGATGTTCGACCGTGGAACCATTCGACAACTGTACAATTGGTATGATTGTCAAAAGTATACAATTTACATGCTTTTGTTAAACGTTTTTTCTCTGGAAAAGTATAACAATGTATCTGCTGTTAAATTGTATTAACCATACTAAATAAATTTGATACAATATTATGTTGGTGGCTTGCACGTCATTTGCCCATGTTTGAACAGTGCCTCGCAATGAAAAACTATATCACGTGTACAAACAATATGCACGTGTATCAGTGATTATGCATCGTCAGGTTCGGAAATGTGGGCACTTCAATCAATACATTATTTACAGTTAGCAAAATGTGCAGAATAATCGTTATTAAATATAAATTATATGTTTATCATATATATAGTTGTGACGGCTAATAACCACATATTTTGTAATACATATTACAATATGCAATGCTTATTTTTCAGACAAAGCCAACATCTGTAAGAAAGAGAAGTCGGTGCTTGACAATGTCGCTCACCCGTACGATTGTTCAAAGTTCATTAAATGCAGTAGTGGCAATACGACCGAGTACGTCAATGTGCTTGACGTATGGCAGCCCCCGAATGGTGGCGGATATGTTTACAACCCATACACTGGCCGATCCGATAGACCTGAAGACGTTGACTGCGCTACACAAAAGGGTACGTTCAAATAGCATATCGTTGTGTATTAGAATGTTTATTTGTAGCCATGTATGTTATCAAAGATTATAGCTGGTATTTTGGACAAAGTGATACAACGACAAAACAGAAAAACAAGTAGAACATACAGGTTATTAAAATGTATGACATTTCTATTGGGTTATAGACGTCAAGGTGTGCACAAACGTCACGTGTGCTAACGGTGGGACATGTGAGGACACCTTGGGTGGCTTCAAGTGTCACTGTCCATGGGGTCGCTATGCCGGACCGACTTGTGAAAAGGGTGAGAAATTGTCTGTTTTCGTCTTGTTCATGTGTATGTCTCATTAATCAGAAAACTTACCACTGTAGTTGTGTACATTGGCGTAATTTTATGGTAGTATGTATTCAAACCATTGTGCATTGAAACGTATATTTGGTAATTTAATTTTCAATGATGATTGTACATTGATTATTGAAGTAAAATGGTCGGGTGTGCTTTGCAAAACAACGGATATATGTAACATTTGAAAAATGTATTCCTAAAACACCCAAATTCGCCCCAAATTCATATCTTTATTATATATTTTTGACGCAATCAAAAGTATTGTTTGTGTGTAATCAAAGAAAGTATCCCCACAATTAGACCCATTCATCATAAGTTTTATATAATTGTGCTTGTTCAACGTTGGTTAATATTGTAGTTGCGCAGTGGGTCATTGGCTAGAACTTCGGACTCTCGATTTAGAGAACCCGGTTCGAAACCTCTTCTCTGTGTGTAAAACCATGGGCAGGAGTTTCAGTCTGCGTTGCTCCAGTTCACTCAGCTATGTAACTGAACTATTTACAGACAGGTCGTAGATATTTGTGTACGAATTATCTGCGCATTTAATTGCAGAAGTGGAGATGATGTTCGATATACAAAAACCAGATCTGTATGAGCACAGGTCTGTGTGGTGTGTTTAGTAGTGTCGTGGGTAGTGTGTAGCCTTGCTACTTACACTCGCTTTCAGCTGCAACCGCCAGATCGCTCCTTGGAGTGAAAAGGGAGTCGAGTGCGTATATCTTCCCTACTTGTACATAGTCTCTCCATAGACAAGTCTAACACTACCTCCTTGTGGTACACTGCTGCTACTGCACCGTGCGGCCCCAAGCGAACGTTCTAGCGATCTCGGGGCACCTTGGCGCCCTAGAGGCGGCTGTGCATGGCCAACCTGGTGCGGATACATCCCGACACTCACTAGTCCAACCTTGAACAATGAGCAAATAGTACTGATCAGGTCAAGATCATAAGCCATGGTAGGCAGTTGAGCTAAACGAAATCAACCAAATCCCGGGCAACTGTGGCGTGTAGGTATTGGTAAATAGTTCACTTGGGAGAAGGATATATTCGAAAACAAACCGCATTATAGATCCGCAAGGGCGGCGCTGCAGTGTGATGTCACATATCATGACGAATGACACTATGATTAACGTGTTATTGCTTAAAATGCAAAAAAGAAGCTAATGTGTTGTTTAACGCAGCGGGATATTGTGGTGTGTATATGTTCAAGTTGATTAGTAACGGGTCGTAATCATACAAATCTCTCCTGACTATTTACCTCCATAAGCCCACCTGTTTTCATGTCTCTTCGGTGTCTGTGTCTGCAATAATGTCACCAATGTTCACATGTGACTGATATTTGCAGAACTTATAACGTGTGACAACGTTACGTGTTTACATGGAACTTGTGAGTTGACAATATCCGGGTTTTTCTGCAACTGTTCCCAGAACTACACCGGGAAGACTTGTCAAACCGGTAAGGTTCCTTTATCACTTGCCGTGTTTAGATAAACGTGGTCGCCTAATGCAGTTATTCCATTGTTTGTACAATAATAAAGTCTCGGTTTTCGGTTTTTCATACTTGCTAACAATTACTGATATATTGAATGGATTTATTGGTTAAGTTGTTACACATTTGTTACAGATAAAACATACCATTAATTGCAAAAATAGCCAGGATATTATCTGGAAACCTCAATGGGATAATAATGACAACCACTCAGAATCACATGTTTTGTCGTATGCGTAATCTAACAGTATGAACGAAAATAATTCATCGAATGCTGTACAGTATAATAATATATAAGTATGACAAAATCGACAAATTTGTAATTGTCTTACTTGTCTTTC
>CBDHHR010000050.1:0-7500 GCA_965263245.1 Metamycoplasmataceae bacterium
CGCGGCGTATAACGTACGCGGCGTGCAGTGTACGCGGCGCGTAATGTCGCTATCAGAGAGTTTATTATTGTGAAGTGACGAACTGATTGTACTTTGATAAAATGGCAGCTACGGACATTGAAAAGTGCAAACGCAGAAACCTAGAAAAGAGTGGGATAGACGCTGGTTAACGCACACGAAGAGCGGTGACTGTTATTTAGGTTCGCTGTAGCTATTATATCAAGAAGCTGTCAACAACTTGACAGACGCACAAGACATGTCTCCAGCGTGGAGGTGTCAAGTGTGTTCTTCTAGAGATGGACTGTTACGCAACGACACGTTTGATATTTTAACACGCCAGCTGACGTTTTTGTACCCACAACGTGTTCAAACAGCTTAAGACCTTTAGGCCGTGATGTAATCATGACGATGAAAGGGAGGTTATATTTAAAATTGTCGTCATCATCACACATCCACTAAAATAAATACCAAATAAACACGCACCATTGTTTATGATAATTTGCTTCATATTACCACGTGACAACATTGCTCCAGTTTACGTAGCTGTAAGAAGCGTATGTGGCTATAGACTACATTCAGCACAGTCGCACGACAGCTCCGACTACGTCAACGTTGACACGATGTAGGTGACAGCGTCTTATGGTGGTGCAAGTGTTGACATGATATAGGTGACAGCGTCTTATGGTGGTGCAAGTGTTGACATGATGTAGGTGACAACGTCTTAGGGTGGTGCAAGTGTTGACATGATGTAGGTGACACCGTCTCAGGGTGGTGCAAGTGTTGACATGATGTAGGTGACAACGTCTTAGGGTGGTGCAAGTGTTGACATGATATAGGTGACAGCGTCTTATGGTGGTGCAAGTGTTGACATAATATAGGTGACAACGTCTTAGGGTGGTGCAAGTGTTGACATGATGCAGGTGACAGGGTATTAGGGTGGTGCAACTGCTGACATGATGTAGGTGACAACGTCTTAGGGTGGTGCAAGTGTTGACATGATGTAGGTGACAGCGTCTTATGGTGGTGCAAGTGTTGACATAATATAGGTGACAACGTCTTAGGGTGGTGCAAGTGTTGACATGATGCAGGTGACAGGGTATTAGGGTGGTGCAACTGCTGACATGATGTAGGTGACAGCGTCTTAGGGTGCTGCAAGTGCTGACATGATATAGGTGAAAGCGTCTTAGGGTGGTGCAAGTGCTGACATGATATAGGTGAAAGCGTCTTAGGGTGGTGCAAGTGCTGACATGATGTAGGTGACAGCATCTTAGGGTGGTGCAAGTGCTGACATGATGTAGGTGACAGCATCTTAGGGTGGTGCAAGTGCTGACATGATGTAGGTGAGAGCGTCTTAGGGTGGTGCAAGTGCTGACATGATGAGGGAGACAACGTTGTTGGTTCGTTGACTAAAATTTTGGATAATGCTACAGAAAAGAGACGTTACCAGCAATCCTATTTCAACATTTGGTAAGTTGATTTCGGAAAGTTTCACATATATTAGGTGATTGTCTCGTATATAACTCCGTTTGATCAAACGCCATAGTGTGTGACTTATCACTACCAACAACGCACACAATAAGTATACTTTAGTTTTATTTATAAGTACGTCACAGAACATGGAATAGGCTAACTATCCTCGTTTTAACATACGTTGAAGGCACTTGTTAATTTCAACTCGTCATGAAAATAGTTTAGTAAACTAAATGTTTTTGTAGGCCGCCCGTAGATGCAGTTCCACTTCGACTGATGCCCAGGAGGACACATGATGGACACCTGACCGACGATGACAGTAAAATACGAATATTAGACAAGGTTACCGCATCGAAACGGTAAAATATTGAGATTTTACTACATGTTATAACGCTTAGTTAAATATATGAAAACTCCACCAGCCTAAAGCAGGGAAACGATGAAACATTACGTAATGCTACGAAGTAGGCATTCTGACTTATTAAAATACGAATATTTGACAAGGTCATCGCCTGTCAAATCCTACTTAGAGGTTGTTTTGCTCGCTAGATGGAGCTAGCGTCTAACGTAGTGACAGAATTATCCGCGTTACAACCCAAGATTTTATTAGGAAAATGTTCTATGTCGTAACAAACCACCAAGGTTCTCGGTTTATGATAGAAAATGCCATAGTTTTCCTACGGAAAGTTGTGAAAGTACCAAGATGACTTTAAAATACGACAAGGTGACAAAACCATCGCAGTGAAACGCTAGAATGTTTAAAATTTACTACACGTTACAATGCAAACTTAATAAATTGTGAAAACATACCTCTCTATCTCGTTGAGCTGGTAATGTCTTAGGAAAATATCTTGCTGACTTAATAAAACTTGGTAGAATACGGCAATGTTAAAAGGATGTCCGGCCGAAACGGAAGAATATTGCGAGTTTACTACATTCATATCGTAAATATCAAAATGTTATACGTTTTCCGAGTGAAAAACTAAAACAAGTTACTAAGTTACCATGCTTATTTGGTAACAGTTGTGTAAGCTTCGCTCCTTCCATCTCGTTCAGGCGGTAAATATTAATAAATCACCACATTGACTTAGTAAAATACGAATAGTTGAAAAGGCTATGTCGTCGAAACACACGTTACAACCATAGTTTATTTAATATATAAAAACACCCCGTCTAACGCAATGAAACAGCGAAACGTTACGAATCTTCCGTAGTTAACACACTGACTTAGTAAAACACATTTGCCAAGGTTATCACCTTTTTTTCTGTGTATGACTCTAATTAGTGGCTGTTTTATCCTCAAGATGACGCTAGCGTCTAATGTCGTGTGGCAGTTATCCACAAGATGGCGCCAGATTTTAACGTGGTGACATCACAACCCAACATAGTTCTAGATTTTGGTTAGAAATATATTCCTATGTCGTAAGAAAAACCACCAAGGTTATCGTTTGTCTAAAGTGCCACAGTTTTCACATAGAAAGTTACGAAAGTACCAAGATGACTTAGGAAAATACGACAAAGTGACAAAGCTATCGGAGCGAAACGTTAGACTGTTTAAAATGTACTACACGTTACAATGCAAACTTAATAAATTGTAAAAACATACTTCTCTATCTCATTGAGGTGGTAAAGTCTTATGAAATTATCTTGCTGACTTACTAAAACTTAGTAGAATACGACAATTTGTCAAGGTTACTGCATAGAAACGGTAAATGCTCAGTTAGTTATGAAAACATTGCTCTCTATTTTCGTTGAGACGGTAACAATGTTAAGAAATTACCTCACTGGCTTAGTAAACCTTTGACACGCTTTAACCTAATTTAAAAAATAAGACGCACAAATTTGGACAGTATTAGTTCATAACATATCTGTCAGATGGCCCCACTCGTTGTTTGACCTAGATTGTAGTTCACCACATATCCACCAGGGGGCTACATGAACTATGACCCCTTTGACCTAATTAAAAAGAAGAAGACGCACGAATTTGGACAGCATTTGTTCCTGACCTGTCCACAAGAGGCGCCACCAGTTCATCACCTATCCGCTGGGGCGCTACGTTACCTTTGAGCTTTACATTTGACCTTCCACCCTTCCACCGTTCCCGCTCCGCTCCAGTATATCATGATATGTACCTACTATACTACTGCTGTCAACTAAGTCTGTCATTATTGCCATGATTGTGTACAGATGGCTGTCTGTGGCGATCTGTGCCACACTAACGTTACTTTGCTACCTTATTTCTTACTATAGTGCGCTCACTTGGTAATGATTGAGAACCTTTTTAAGGGGCTCGAGTATGCAAGACCAATCCGTTGTATTAATTAGATAATATTTGAATAACAGTATTTTGTGGTCTTACTTTTTCTGACTTTAGACAAAACTGTTATTGTTTCTGTGACTTTTTACTGTGAGTTAATTTCTGAACATATCAATGAATGACCGAAGATGGCAGGACAAAAGAATGAAACAATCGCACATTCTGATTGTTTTGAATAGTTTTACCAAAATTCTGTTATCAGACTGGCCACTGCCAACATGTCACTTACCAAAATGTCATGAAACTGGCCAGCCCAGGTCATTGTGACAGTTGAACACTCATGTACGAACATGCACTGCATTAGACGCACCAGTGCAGCCGTGCACACAACACGTGCACACATGTCACAAACAATGTCGAAACTGTGAAACAAACTGCAAGGTTCAGCCCGCATCTGCCTCACAACTATAATTATCATTCGGCACGCAGCCCACCGTATCATGCAACCGGGCACTGGTCCGCAGCCCGCCCCGCCCCGTTCCGCCACCCCGCCCCGCCCCTTTTGTCGTATACAGATGCAGGAAATACTCGTTATAAACTTCTACAATAACATTGTAAAATAAAACAATACTGAAACAAATGTAACAAAATACATTTTATTATGGTAGAATGACTTACATTTTATAATAATAACAACACAAATTTTGTTTTCAAATCAACACAGTTGGATATATAAAATACAATTAAAGCTTTAAAACAACAAAGCAGCGGACTAATCACAGCCACAGCAGCCACACGTAAAACATGTGCCACAACAGCCACACGTACCACATTTGCCACAGCAGCCAAACGTACCGCATATGCCACAGCAGCCACATATACAACAACAGACACTTGTACCACATGTGCCACAGCAGCCAAACTTATCATACGTACCACATGTGCCACAGCAGCCACACGTACAATAGCAGCCACACGTACCACATATGCCACAGCAGTCACACGAACCACTGCAGCCACATGTACCACAGCAGCCACTCGTACTGCATATGCCACAGCAGCCACACGTACCGCATGTGCCACAGCAGCCACTCGTACCGCATGTGCCACAGCAGCCACACGTACCGCATGTGCCACAGCAGCCACTCGTACTGCATGTGCCACAGCAGCCACACGTAGCACATGTGCCACAGCAGCCACAAGTACCGCATGTGCTACAGCAGCCACTCGTACTGCATGTGCTACAGCAGACACACGTACCGCATGTGCCACATCAGCCACATGTGCCACAGCAGCCACATGTACCACATTTGCCGCAGCAGTCACACCTACTACATGTGCCGCTGACAGCTGTGGCAATTTCTACTTCCATATCATCAAATTGCGACCGTATTACATTAACATTGTTGCACAATCCGCCAGCAGATCGTAAGTTTAGTCACATGATCACAATATATATATATATATATATATATATATATATATATATATATATATATATATATATATATATATATATATATATATATACAAAACTAGCAATTGTGGTTATGATAGGCGTTATTAAATTTGGTTTTAGAGAAATTATATATATATCATTTCTCTAAAACAAAATTTAATAATGCTAATCATGACCACAATTGCTAGTTTTGTGTTTGGTTTAATATAATAAAATAAAATAATGTCATTCATTTATTCATGTCACAGTATATAATTATGCTGACCCGATAATTAACGAAATATTTACCACACAACGTGTCCATCGCCCGTAGTACCTCCTGAAGCTGGACAGTGTTCATAAAGTACTCTCGTCTTCTCTCGTGGCGGACTGATGGAGGTGTCGCCTGAAGTTGGACAGTGTTCATAAAGTACTCTCGTCTTCTCTCGTGGCGGACTGATGGAGGTGTCGCCTGAAGTTGGACAGTGATCAGAAGGTACTCTCGTCTTCTCTCGTGGCGGACTGATGGAGGTGCCGCCTGAAGTTGGACAGTGTTCAGAAGGTACTCTCGTCTTCTCTCGTGGCGGACTGATGGAGGTGCCGCCTGAAGTTGGACAGTGATCAGAAGGTACTCTCGTCTTCTCTCGTGGCGGACTGATGGAGGTGTCGCCTGAAGTTGAACAGTGATCAGAAGGTACTCTCGTCTTCTCTCGTGGCGGACTGATGGAGGTGTCGCCTGAAGTTGGACAGTGTACAGAAGGTACTCTCGTCTTCTCTCGTGGCGGAATGATGGAGGTGTCGCCTGAAGTTGGACAGTGATCAGAAGGTACTCTCGTCTTCTCTCGTGGCGGACTGATGGAGGTGTCGCCTGAAGTTGGACAGTGTACAGAAGGTACTCTCGTCTTCTCTCGTGGCGGACTGATGGAGGTGTCGCCTGAAGTTGGACAGTGATCAGAAGGTACTCTCGTCTTCTCTCGTGGCGGACAATTCGAGATGCCGCATGAAGTTGAACACGACGTCCGCACAGGCTTTGCTTTTGTCTGGACCCGCGACGCCGATGATGACGTAGGAGCCCTGGATGGCCGCCCACACGTGGTCACCGGCCTCATTCGTCGCGTGCAGGTGCAGGTCGGTAAACTCGTTTTGATCGATTGTATAAGTCTTGCCGCCCAGACCGAGGGAAGTGCCCCCGCTGCACAGTAGTGTGCGCATTGTTTTGATATCTACGACAGAAGAAATTGAGATGCACTGCAACATCTCAACTGTGTTGTCATTATTACACACACGCTCACACGCACGCATGTACGTACGTACACCCATAAACATCAATTTACCTTTCAAGCACATGCACATATACATGCGCGCACACACACGCACGCGCACGCGCACGCGCACGCGCACGCGCACGCGCACGCGCACGCGCACGCGCACGCGCACGCGCACGCGCACGCGCACGCGCACGCGCACGCGCACGCGCACGCGCACGCGCACGCGCACGCGCACACGCACACGCACACGCACACGCACACGCACACGCACACGCACACGCACACGCACACGCACACGCACACGCACACGCACACGCACACGCACACGCACACGCACACGCACACGCACACGCACACGCACACGCACACGCACACGCACACGCACACGCACACGCACACGCACACGCACACGCACACGCACACGCACACGCACACGCACACGCACACGCACACGCACACGCACACGCACACGCACACGCACACGCACACGCACACGCACACGCACACGCACACGCACACGCACACGCACACGCACACGCACACGCACACGCACACGCACACGCACACGCACACGCACACGCACACGCACACGCACACGCACACGCACACGCACACGCACACGCACACGCACACGCACACGCACACGCACACGCACACGCACACGCACACGCACACGCACACGCACACGCACACGCACACGCACACGCACACGCACACGCACACGCACACGCACACGCACACGCACACGCACACGCACACGCACACGCACACGCACACGCACACGCACACGCACACGCACACGCACACGCACACGCACACGCACACGCACTCGCACACACACACACACACACACACACACACACACACACACACACTCACACACATGCATGCATTCGTACCAAAAACACAAAATAACTTACTGTTTGCAAATGCTACTCATTCCAAATGCATAGAGACGATGTCGCGTTACAAGTTAGGAACATTCAGAGTAACCGGTTCGCACACGTGTTAAGTTAAGTCACCCTTGCGCCGTGACAGCGTGGGGTGTTAGTGTTACCTGCAGGCGA
>CBDHHR010000051.1:7500-19607 GCA_965263245.1 Metamycoplasmataceae bacterium
GTAGTCGTGCCGTTGAATTTGTTTTCGGCTCTGCGGAGCCACAATTTCCGCTGTCGTCTCGACGTCGTTAATGACAGCCATCGGAGGACAAGAAAGACAAACACCGCTCGATGTACATGCAACCACACTTGTGTATGTTCTAATGGCGGTACACACACACACACACTCACTCTCTCTCTCTCTCTCTCTCTCTCTCACACACACACACACACACACACACACACATACATACACACACCTACACCTACACACACACTTACACACACACACACACACACACACACACACACACACACACACACACACACACACACACACACACACACACACACACACACACACACACACACACACACACACACATACACACATATACACATACACACACTTACACATACACACACACACACGCACGCACGCACGCACACACACGCACGCACGCACACACGCACACACACACACACACACACACAATTGTTAAATATTTGAAAAGGCAAGAACCGTTGGGTTTATTCACATATCGCTGCTTTCACAGTGGAGGTTAATGGTAGGAGAAATTCACAGTGGATATCCACGCCCACCTGTCTTAGATGGAAACAACAGTTCGTTACTGCTGGTGTCCGCTGCTGCAGTAATAAAATATTGATAGCTCAACAAATACAGAAGCCACCAACCGGAAACAGTGATGTAATCCTGATAGCTCAATAAACACAGAAGCCCCGAACCGAAATCAGTGGTGGAATTCCGATAATTCAACAAATGCATCCATAAATATATTCTTGTGAACATCTTGTGTCCAACGAGATGCGAGATGTTCTTGTGAACACCTTGTGTCCAACGAGATGCGAGATGTTCTTGTGAACACCTTGTGTCCAGCAAGAATACTGTAAGTAGAAGAACGACCCACGTGTATTACCTGTTTGTCGGAGTCGGTCACACAGTGTCTCCAGCCACTGCCGGTGGATCTAGGTGATGACCTTGACCGAGGCTGACGTGACCGACACTGGCGCCGCCAGGAGGCCTCAGTGCTTAGGACTCATCTATGTCCGCCTTGCTGAGACGACAGAGCATTTTCCACATCTTTCAAATGTTCAGCGAAAGTCATATATGTATGGGAGAGTCTGCACAGTGAGTGTGTTTGAGTCTATACAGTGAGTGTGTTTCGAGTCTACACAGTGAGTGTGTTTCGAGCCTACACAGTGAGTGTGTTTGAGTCTATACAGTGAGTGTGTTTCGAGTCTACACAGTGAGTGTGTTTCGAGTCTACACAGTGAGTGTGTGTGTGAGTCTATACAGTGAGTGTGTTTCGAGTCTACACAGTGAGTATGTGTGAGTCTATACAGTGAGTGTGTTTCGAGTCTACACAGTGAGTGTGTGTGTGTCTATACAGTGAGTGTGTTTGAAGTCTATACAGTGAATGTGTGGGGTGTCTATGTCTACACAGTGAGTGTGTTTGAGTCTACACAGTGAGTGTGTTTGGAGTCTATACAGTGAGTGTGCTTGAGTCTACACAGTGAGTGTATGGGGAATCTATACAGTGAATGTGCGTGACTGTAGACAGACTAGGCCTATACAGTGAGGGTGTGTGAGTCTATACAGTGTGTGTGTGCGTGTGTGTGTGTGTGTGTGTGTGTGTGTGTGCGTGTGCGTGTGCGTGTGCGTGTGCGCGTGCGCGTGCGCGTGCGCGTGTGCGTGTGCGTGTGCGTGTGCGTGTGCGTGTGCGTGTGTGAGTCTACACAGTGAGTGTGTGGAGCCTGTACGGTGAGTGTGTGGAGCCTGTACGGTGAGTGTGTGGAGCCTGTACGGTGAGTGTGTGGAGTCTGTACGGTGAGTGTGTGGAGCCTGTACGGTGAGTGTGTGGAGCCTGTCAGGTTGAGTGTGTGGAGCCTGTACGGTGAGTGTGTGGAGCCTGTACGGTGAGTGTGTGGAGCCTGTACGGTGAGTGTGTGGAGCCTGTACGATGAGTGGGTGGAGTCTGTACGGTGAGTGTGTGGAGCCTGTACGGTGAGTGTGTGAAGCCTGTACGATGAGTGTGTGGAGCCTGTACGGTGAGTGTGTGGAGTCTGTACGGTGAGTGTGTGGAGTCTGTACGGTGAGTGTGTGGAGCCTGTACGGTGAGTGTGTGGAGTCTGTACGGTGAGTGTGTGGAGCCTGTCAGGTTGAGTGTGTGGAGCCTGTACGGTGAGTGTGTGGAGCCTGTACGGTGAGTGTGTGGAGCCTGTACGGTGAGTGTGTGGAGTTTGTACGGTGAGTGTGTGGAGCCTGTACGGTGAGTGTGTGGAGCCTGTCAGGTTGAGTGTGTGGAGCCTGTACGGTGAGTGTGTGGAGCCTGTACGGTGAGTGTGTGGAGCCTGTACGGTGAGTGTGTGGAGCCTGTACGATGAGTGGGTGGAGTCTGTACGGTGAGTGTGTGGAGCCTGTACGGTGAGTGTGTGAAGCCTGTACGATGAGTGTGTGGAGCCTGTACGGTGAGTGTGTGGAGTCTGTACGGTGAGTGTGTGGAGTCTGTACGGTGAGTGTGTGGAGCCTGTACGGTGAGTGTGTGGAGTCTGTACGGTGAGTGTGTGGAGCCTGTACGATGAGTGTGTGGAGCCTGTACGGTGAGTGTGTGGAGCCTGTACGGTGAGTGTGTGGAGTCTGTACGGTGAGTGTGTGGAGTCTGTACGGTGAGTGTGTGGAGTCTGTACGGTGAGTGTGTGGAGCCTGTACGATGAGTGTGTGGAGCCTGTACGGTGAGTGTGTGGAGCCTGTACGGTGAGTGTGTGGAGTCTGTACGGTGAGTGTGTGGAGTCTGTACGGTGAGTGTGAGGAGCCTGTACGGTGAGTGTGTGAAGCCTGTACGATGAGTGTGTGGAGCCTGTACGGTGAGTGTGTGGAGCCTGTACGGTGAGTGTGTGGAGCCTGTACGATGAGTGTGTGGAGCCTGTACGGTGAGTGTGTGGAGATCCGACGTGACGATTTATCTGCCGCCGACGCCAATAGCCGCCCGGAAGAAGCCCAATCGATAAGGGAGCGATTATTGAATTATGCGCTTCTCACGCATTGTCGATTCAAGATATATTTGATATTGGAGAGGAAGTTGTCGAAAAGCGTAGGTCGACGACAGTCTCAGGAGGTCGGGTGGGGATCACGTGACGGCGACACGTCGCGAATGGGTCTTGAGATGTTTGACAGCCGACGACAACTACATGTTAGTTTTTACTGTGATACACACTTGCACTGGCCTGGATCTTTTTGTTCTTTTTATATTTACGATAGTTTCCTTTTCAATACATATTTTCTGCTGATGCCACTTTTATTTATAAATGTAATTGTCGATGGAAACATGTCAATGTCATAGTTGTGATATTTGGTCATTATCATGATCATGGTCAACATCGCCGTCGCCGTCGCCGTCGCCGTCGCCGTCGCCGTCGCCGTCGCCGTCGCCGTCGCCGTCGCCGTCGCCGTCGCCGTCGCCGTCGCCGTCGCCGTCGCCGTCGCCGTCGCCGTCGCCGTCGCCGTCGCCGTCGCCGTCGCCGTCGCAGTCGTCGTCATGGTTACGCTAGATATTGTCTCTTTGGTCACGCTTGACTACGTTTTGGTTACGCTAGTCTATTCGTACGTGGCTTCGTCTGCCGCGTGTCCAGCACTGTCCCCACGTCTCAATTTCTGGATGTGCGATGCGCAGTTTTGGATAGTCTCTGCTAGATTTTCTCAATATCCTTATTACGATATGTGTCCACTGCTCAGTAGATACGTCTAAGATATTGTAAACCCAGATATATATCTGGCTGAATAATATCATATGTGGTAAGATATGTTCGTAATTCATATCTGGCTGAAAAATATCTTCTGTGGTAAGATATGTTCGTAATATATATCTGACTGAATAATATCAAATATGTTAAGACTTGTCCGTAATTGTGAAGTTATTTATATCTGGCTGAATTATATCATCTGTGATAAGATATGTTCGTAATTTATATTTGGCTGAATAATATCAAATGTGGTAAGATACCTTCGTATTTTATATCTGGCTGAATGATATCGACGACCTGGTCGTAATTGGGAAGTCATTTATATCTGGCTGAATAATATCAACTGTGTTAAGACCTGATCGTAATTGGGAAGTCATTTATATCTGGCTGAATAATATCAAATCTGTTAAGACCTGTCCGTAATTGTGAAGAATAAATCACAAACTAATGTAGCCGACTGTCTCGTGTCAACTGGGGATAGTCATCTCAGGGGTAGATAACTGGGAGGACCCTCTGACCACGTCCCATTGGAGTAATAGATAACGTGAGCGATACGGATGTCTGTATATTAACACTGCTGAACAGTTCGGGTTAGAATATCGAGGAATTCGCAAGTAATTCTACTACTTGGAACCACACTGGAACTGAAGTAATTCCTCCAGAGGCCTGTAGGTTGGTCCACAGGAGCGCATACGTCACAGAGTTAAATCGACAGGCATTCAAACCACGTGATCTATAGGGGAGACCGTGGCTAGTTGTCACAAAAACAACACATTTCAAGATTGCGGGTGGGTATCTTAACTGATCGTAACTTTTTAATGGCAAAGTGTCCCCATATATGTCCCACAGATAATTAGGGCATAATTAATTGTACGGCTGATTACACATGTGTGGTATAATGAGGTGTTTTAAAGTGTTATAATTTATCGCGATACGGGGCACGTTGTACCAGCCTTCGGGGTAAATTATAACATACATATTTAGCTTTGGTGGTAATTGTAATATTATAGAATATCCACACAATTGGTACAAATTCTCTCTTTAAATATAAGTTAGGCTATACAAGTAACTTGTTATTTGACAATAACGATATAAACCATAACATACATGCACATCATTGAGTAGAGTTTGTATAGAAATTCACCTTTTAAATATTACATTTAGCAAAACCGTTTTAATTACAAAAATACGCAATAACGTAGCTACTTCGATTACAATTACCTGTAGGGTATAACCTGTAACTGCTCTAGCAAACATTCGCATATATAAAAGCGTGATCTGATTGAAAAGCTATTGTGAATTTACAAAATATATAGACATGCCATCGAGTTACAAACCTACTAGCTGTACAGTTTACACTGGTGATACATGTAAGACAGACACCCAAACAGTGCTTTCCGTTAAGAGTTTAAATGCCCCATACACACACCAAAATTGTAAACCATTTGGAAGCACACAACGCCTATGTCAACGAGTCGTGTCGCGGTGTGAATCCACAGTCAAATAACAGCGCAATCACACCGTGCGCATGCGCGTGAGGAACTTCAAACTGAAGTTACCATACACGTCGTACTCACACCCAATCAGCACCTATGAATGTACAAAATCACGGCAAACGTCTCTAAAGTAGGCTTCTCTCTCTCTCTCTCTCTCTCTCTCTCTCTCTCGCTCTCTCGCTCTCTCGCTCTCTCGCTCTCTCGCTCTCGCTCTCTCTCGCTCTCTCTCTCTCTCTCTCTCTCTCTCTCTCTCTCTCTCTCTCTCTCTCTCTCTCTCTCTCTCTCTCTCTCTCTCTCTCTCTCTCTCTCTCTCTCTCTCTCTCTCTATATATATATATATATATATATATATAACATATTATATATATATATATATATATATAATATATATATATATAACATATTATATATATGATATATATAATATATATATATAACATATATGTATCATATTTACATATATATATATATATATATATATATATATATATATATATATATATATATATATATATATATACCAACGTCTTCTTCGCTTCCGCCTAAGTTCATTCAACTGCTACAGTAGTTACATCAGCGATCTTACCTTACAGTAGCGCGAAATGCACAATCGCTCCTACGCCATCGAAATGGCGTCGTCGGGACAGCGTCGTTGCCTAGCAACGCACGTGCCGCGGTGGTTCGCTCGCCGCTCCCAGTTCTCGTCGTCGCTCCTCGGCGGTGTCGGATTGGCGACCCCGACAGACGACAGACCAGCTCGAATTGGGCTACCGACCGAAAATTCTGCCGTCGTTCGCCACTGTCCGTTGTAGGCCGCACGCAGTGCAGTCTACCGGTACATTTAATCAATCTAATACTGATCTAACCCGGCCGGCGTCTCTAGCCGACAGCGTGGCCGCGAAGAATCGATACGAGAAGTCGCCGCCCGCATGTCAAACACTCCCCTCCCCGCTGACACACATTGACATCGAGTAATCTCGGGCCTCGATTAGCGTTCTAGGGCTCCATCGGCACGTCCTATTGATGCATGCGCAGAGCCGGAACCACACCGCAGTGCGGCGCTGAGACGTGTCTGCCGTCGACTAACTGCCTCCGACCGCTAGGGGCGCCACGGGGAATAGAAATAGCCAATTAAGTGGCGTGCTGCGCGTGCCTCCGGGACGACGCTGCGTGCGAGTCGCCACGCTTCAGGGGCCTGGGGCCTGTGCCCGCGGACACTGGAACATCACTGCCAGCTGTGTACGGAAGTACTACGGAAGTTGTATTAACATCACTGCCAGCTGTGTACGGAAGTACTACGGAAGTTGTATTAACATCACTGCCAGCTGTGTACGGAAGTACTACGGAAGTTGTACTAAGATCACTGCCAGCTGTGTACGGAAGTACTACGGAAGTTGTACTAACATCACTGCCAGCTGTGTACGGAAGTACTACGGAAGTTGTACTAAGATCACTGCCAACTGTGTACGGAAGTACCACGGAAGTTGTATTAACATCACTGCCAGCTGTGTACGGAAGTACTACGGAAGTTGTACTAACATCACTGCCAGCTGTGTACGGAAGTACTACGGAAGTTGTACTAAGATCACTGCCAGCTGTGTACGGAAGTACTACGGAAGTTGTATTAACATCACTGCCAGCTGTGTACGGAAGTACTACGGAAGTTGTATTAACATCACTGCCAGCTGTGTACGGAAGTACTACGGAAGTTGTACTAACATCACTGCCAACTGTGTACGGAAGTACTACGGAAGTTGTGTACTAAAATCACTGCCAGCTGTGTACGGAAGTTGTACTAACATCACTGCCAACTGTGTACGGAAGTTGTACTAACATCACTGCCAACTGTCTACGGAAGTTGTACTAACATCACTACCAACTGTGTACGTAATTTGTACTAACATCACTGCCAGTTGTGTACGGGAGTTGTACTAACATCACTGCCAGTGGTGTACGGGAGTTGTACTAACATCACTGCCAGTTGTGTACGGGAGTTGTACTAACATCACTGCCAGTTGTGTACGGGAGTTGTACTAACATCACTGCCAGTTGTGTACGGTAGTTGTACTAACATCACTGCCAGTTGTGTACGGGAGTTTTACTAACATCACTGCCAGTCGTGTACGGGAGTTGTACTAACATCACTGCCAGTCGTGTACGGGAGTTGTACTAACATCACTGCCAGTTGTGTACGGGAGTTGTACTAACATCACTGCCAGTTGTGTACGGTAGTTGTACTAACATCACTGCCAGTTGTGTACGGGAGTTGTACTAACATCACTGCCAGTTGTGTACGGGAGTTGTACTAACATCACTGCCAGTTGTGTACGGTAGTTGTACTAACATCACTGCCAGTCGTGTACGGGAGTTGTACTAACATCACTGCCAGTTGTGTACGGGAGTTGTACTAACATCACTGCCAGTTGTGTACGGTAGTTGTACTAACATCACTGCCAGTTGTGTACGGGAGTTTTACTAACATCACTGCCAGTCGTGTACGGTAGTTGTACTAACATCACTGCCAGTTGTGTACGGGAGTTTTACTAACATCACTGCCAGTCGTGTACGGGAGTTGTACTAACATCACTGCCAGTCGTGTACGGGAGTTGTACTAACATCACTGCCAGTTGTGTACGGGAGTTGTACTAACATCACTGCCAGTCGTGTACGGGAGTTGTACTAACATCACTGCCAGTCGTGTACGGGAGTTGTACTAACATCACTGCCAGTCGTGTACGGGAGTTGTACTAACATCACTGCCAGTCGTGTACGGGAGTTGTACTAACATCACTGCCAGTTGTGTACGGGAGTTGTACTAACATCACTGCCAGTTGTGTACGGGAGTTGTGTATGTGTAACGCCGCCTGCTGAAGCACTTCATAACATCCCCGTCCGTTTGTCTGCGATGACCTGTCCATAGACAGTTCAACATACTTACTCTGGGCGTAATAATTGACGTAGTTGTGTGTCGCTGCACACAGTGAATAGCTTTGATGACAGACGTAATTGAATACTGGCATGGTGCAACTACGCATGCGCAATTACAGTTTCCCAGTGCATTTCCCGGTGCGTCATATATGAGGCCAGTTCACGGCCTGCGGTAGTTATTTCAATTAACGCTCACAACATATCAAGACAACAACATGAACACAAAAATAGAAGTACTTGGCCTGTACATCGTATGAGGAACGACAAATATATTAAACGATACGTTGCCATCACATCACCAGCAGGTGGTGTAGTTATATCTCCAAATTGTCACGCCTCCTAAAATTTCGGGATGAACCCTCCAAGAAATCAACAAATCTCAACATTTACTTCCCTTTGATGGTCACATTCGGTTTCTTAAAAATTACTTCCCTTTGATGGTCACATTCGGTTTCTTAAAAATTACTTCCCTTTGATGGTCACATTCGGTTTCTGAAAAATTACTTCCCTTTGATGGTCACATTCGGTTTCTGAAAAATTACTTCCCTTTGATGGTCACATTCGGTTTCTGAAAAATTACTTCCCTTTGATGGTCACATTCGGTTTCTGAAAAATTACTTCCCTTTGATGGTCACATTCGGTTTCTCAAAAATGACTTCCCTTTGATGGTCACATTCGGTTTCTGAAAAATTACTTCCCTTTGATGGTCACATTCGGTTTCTGAAAAATTACTTCCCTTTGATGGTCACATTCGGTTTCTGAAAAATTACTTCCCTTTGATGGTCACATTCGGTTTCTCAAAAATGACTTCCCTTTGATGGTCACATTCGGTTTCTGAAAAATTACTTCCCTTTGATGGTCACATTCGGTTTCTGAAAAATTACTTCCCTTTGATGGTCACATTCGGTTTCTGAAAAATTACTTCCCTTTGATGGTCACATTCGGTTTCTTAAAAATGACTTCCATTTGATGGTCACATTCGGTTTCTCAAAAATTACTTCCCTTTGATGGTCACATTCGGTTTCTCAAAACCCCTCACCCTCCCGCGGCTACTCGAGACTTCTCCCCGAGTCTCCGCCCGAGTCTGAGGACGCCATGCGTAGGGCGCATGTAAACAGCGGGTCGATCAAACTGGCGAGGAATAGGTTGAAATGGGCTGGTCATGTGGAAAGGGTGGGAGATAAACATTAGACAAAGAGAGCAAACACCCAGACATTGGAGAGGAAAAGGTGAGGAAGGAATGGGGGTAGAATGGAGGAAAAGAGTAACGTAGAGAAACATGGAGAATGCTGATAGAGACCAAGGTGAGAGAAACATGGAGAATGCTGATAGAGAACAGGTGAGAGAAACATGGAGAATGCTGATATAGACCAGGTGAGAGAAACATGGAGAATGCTGATAGAGACCAGGTGAGAGAAACATGGAGAATGCTGATAGAGACCAAGGTGAGAGAAACATGGAGAATGCTGATAGAGACCAGGTGAGAGAAACATGGAGAATGCTGGTAGAGACCAGGTGAGAGAAACATGGAGAATGTTGATAGAGACCAAGGTGAGAGAAACATGGAGAATGCTGATAGAGACCAAGGTGAGAGAAACATGGAGAATGCTGGAAGAGACCAGGTGAGAGAAACATGGAGAATGCTCATAGAGACCAAGGTGAGAGAAACATGGAGAATGCTGATAGAGACCAAGGTGAGAGAAACATGGAGAATGCTGATAGAGACCAGGTGAGAGAAACATGGAGAATGCTGATATAGACCAGGTGAGAGAAACATGGAGAATGCTGATAGAGACCAGGTGAGAGAAACATGGAGAATGCTGATAGAGACCAGGTGAGAGAAACATGGAGAATGCTGGTAGAGACCAGGTGAGAGAAACATGGAGAATGTTGATAGAGACCAAGGTGAGAGAAACATGGAGAATGCTGATAGAGACCAAGGTGAGAGAAACATGGAGAATGCTGGTAGAGACCAGGTGAGAGAAACATGGAGAATGCTCATAGAGACCAAGGTGAGAGAAACATGGAGAATGCTGATAGAGACCAAGGTGAGAGAAACATGGAGAATGCTGATAGAGACCAGGTGAGAGAAACATGGAGAATGCTGATATAGACCAAGGTGAGAGAAACATGGAGAATGCTGATAGAGACCAAGGTGAGAGAAACATGGAGAATGCTGATAGAGACCAAGGTGAGAGAAACATGGAGAATGCTGATAGAGACCAAGGTGAGAGAAACATGGAGAATGCTGATAGAGACCAAGGTGAGAGAAACATGGAGAATGCTCATAGAGACCAAGGTGAGAGAAACATGGAGAATGCTGATATAGACCAAGGTGAGAGAAACATGGAGAATGCTGGTAGAGACCAGGTGAGAGAAACATGGAGAATGCTGATAGAGACCAAGGTGAGAGAAACATGGAGAATGCTGATAGAGACCAGGTGAGAGAAACATGGAGAATGCTGATAGAGACCAGGTGAGAGAGACATGGAGAATGCTGATAGAGACCAGGTGAGAGAAACATGGAGAATGCTGATAGAGACCAAGGTGAGAGAAACATGGAGAATGCTGATAGAGACCAGGTGAGAGAAACATGTAGAATGCTGGTAGAGACCAGGTGAGAGAAACATGGAGAATGCTGATAGAGACCAAGGTGAGAGAAACATGGAGAATGCTGATAGAGACCAAGGTGAGAGAAACATGGAGAATGCTGATAGAGACCAGGTGAGAGAAACATGGAGAATGCTGGTAGAGACCAGGTGAGAGAAACATGGAGAATGCTGATAGAGACCAAGGTGAGAGAAACATGGAGAATGCTGATAGAGACCAGGTGAGAGAAACATGGAGAATGCTGGTAGAGACCAGGTGAGAGAAACATGGAGAATGCTGATAGAGACCAAGGTGAGAGAAACATGGAGAATGCTGATAGAGACCAGGTGAGAGAAACATGGAGAATGCTGATAGAGACCAGGTGAGAGAAACATGGAGAATGCTGATAGAGACCAGGTGAGAGAAACATGGAGAATGCTGATAGAGACCAAGGTGAGAGAAACATGGAGAATGCTGATAGAGACCAGGTGAGAGAAACATGTAGAATGCTGGTAGAGACCAGGTGAGAGAAACATGGAGAATGCTGATAGAGACCAAGGTGAGAGAAACATGGAGAATGCTGATAGAGACCAAGGTGAGAGAAACATGGAGAATGCTGGTAGAGACCAGGTGAGAGAAACATGGAGAATGCTGATAGAGACCAAGGTGAGAGAAACATGGAGAATGCTGATAGAGACCAGGTGAGAGAAACATGGAGAATGCTGATAGAGACCAGGTGAGAGAAACATGGAGAATGCTGATAGAGACCAAGGTGAGAGAAACATGGAGAATGCTGATAGAGACCAAGGTGAGATAAACATGGAGAATGCTGATAGAGACCAGGTGAGAGAAACATGCAGAATGCTGGTAGAGACCAGGTGAGAGAAACATGGAGAATGCTGATAGAGACCAAGGTGAGAGAAACATGGAGAATGCTGATAGAGACCAAGGTGAGAGAAACATGGAGAATGCTGGTAGAGACCAAGGTGAGAGAAACATGGAGAATGCTGATAGAGACCAGGTGAGAGAAACATGGAGAATGCTGGTAGAGACCAAGGTGAGAGAAACATGGAGAATGCTGGTAGAGACCAGGTGAGAGAAACATGGAGAATGCTGATAGAGACCAGGTGAGAGAAACATGGAGAATGCTGGTAGAGACCAAGGTGAGAGAAACATGGAGTATGCTGATAGAGACCAGGTGAGAGAAACATGGAGAATGCTGATAGAGACCAAGGTGAGAGAAACATGGAGAATGCTGATAGAGACCAGGTGAGAGAAACATGGAGAATGCTGATATAGACCAAGGTGAGAGAAACATGGAGAATGCTGATAGAGACCAAGGTGATAGAAACAT
>CBDHHR010000052.1:0-6011 GCA_965263245.1 Metamycoplasmataceae bacterium
AACCCGAGTGTCACATGACTGATGGCAGCATGGCGTGTCAAGCGAACAGGCGAGATACCCCCCCCCCCCCATGTCATGTGGTATGTCTGCCAGCCAGCCACACATGTACTCAGTGCCTTACATGCTGCAGGGACACAGCGAGGGGGCGTGTCAATGGTGATCACATGCCCAGGGATCATCTCAAAGGCATATCTAACTGCACTAATGTGTTTTATTTACAGTATTATATTTAAGATATATGTATCTTGGTTCAAAATTATGATCTACAAAATAATAACTGGACTACTTTTACTGCTAAGTAAATCGTTCCCGTCATAATGGGGGAATTATAGCTACAAGTGGGTCTAGTTAGGCACCCTATAGACTTGTGTGTTTGTACAGAAGCAACTGAAACACTTCACAGACACCAAGCCCTCCTTACTATCCATGAATGAACTACTAATCCTATCACAAATACTCTAGAGATAAAAAGAAGCCGTACGTAAGAGATTAACAGCCGTACAATTGTGGTTATCCAAGTTCAAGTGCAATTTGAATAAGCACCGCAATCTAACTGTACAGGCGGGAATGTCACAAAAACATGCTGGAGTGTCATAAAATAAAAGTGTGTTTAAATGTCACAAAATCGTTGTATATATCAACAATGAATGACCCCAATAACTCATTACACTTACCCCTGTTGCTGCAGGAATTGGTGAATGAATTACAAGAAATGACACATCAGTTGATACAGACCCTAAATTCCTTGCTTTATGACCCAGCGATATTAAATACCCACTATCTAGTGAGTATTAATTCAGAACCAATAATAAATATACTTAGACTCGGTATCATGACTTTCATCAAAATAGGAATAATAGTTTAGATAATACTTAACATATATACTATCACTACACAAGCACAACAGACACATCTACATGATTACAATGACTATCTGTGATAGAGAAATAGATCGTCACCGAATTAATGATCTCACCGGTCACACTACTACCAACATCTTCACGAATCTAATTGAAATGATTCATGTGCCATGAGATGGTTGATCCGACTGTAGGAAGCCTGACTAAATCTCCAAAGTTGTACCTCTGCAATTTGGCAACCCCAGGTACATGTACATGCGTCCAGATTAACACGTTTCTCGTATAAGTGAATCGTTCCCACAATGGGTATATTATCATTTGGAAATTCCATTCCCGCAAATGATCTTCAGATGTCCCCGGATCATCAACGGGAGCAGTAACATTGTGTGGATCAGCAACCAACCTACTCACACACCCCCACGCAGTATGCGGCAATTTATTCGCTGAGAATATTATACGATCAGAAGTAATCGGAATGAGAGAGCGGCTGATATAATTCAGTGCTGAGAGCTGACGGCCGCATGGAGAAGTAGGAGGGTGTTGTAATAAGTATTCGCAGCACGCAACCCCCACTGCCTGCTGGCGACGTCAGGGATTACCAATCTAATGGACAGTCAGCATTGATTGGACACGTCCAACGCACTGCATCTTAATGTATGGCTTTTTGGCATGACTGGAAACTTAACAACCGATTGGCAGCCCTGCACTCCATCATGTCACATGACGAGTCGGAGTCGTGCTCATCTGTCGCCAGGAGAGGACGGGAGGTGGAACTTCTCCAGAAAAACTTACTTCTATCGTATCTGAATATCTAACACATATATATATATATATATATATATATATGTGTGTGTGTGTGTGTGTGTATGTTTGTAAGGATCTGTTAATGTTTTCGTCCTTATCGTTTCTGGTTTGTAATGTCTCCAAAACCTTCAGGGATTAATGTACAAACTGCAAATGAAAAGTATCGTGTTTTGTTTTAAACCGTTAATCCATTACTCTCAATATTTTGATTTTTCTGCATTTGTCCTGATCAACTGGGGACATTTTATATGATTGTGAGGTGAAAATATTTATATTTATTCCATAATGTATATACATGGTATATGTATGCTGTACCATCAAGAAGAGCATAACATTAACTTAATAATATATAATATTATGTACACAAGTATGTTTCAATATACTGCATATATTTACAGTTAGTATCATATATCAATAAATCTATGTGAGAAAGTTGCCTAACTTTCAAAAAAATTCTTAAATGGCATAAATTTTAGTTACAGACACAACAATCACGGACACAACAGTCACAGACACTATAGTCAGACATAACAGTCAAAGACACAACACTCGCAGACACCACATTCACAGACACAACAGTCACAGACACAACTGTCACAGACACCTAAGTCACAGACACAACATTCAGACCCAACAGTGACAGACCCAACAGTGACAGACACAACAGTCACAGACACATCAGTCACATACACAACAGTCACAGCCACAACAGACACAACAGTCACAGACACAACAGTCACAGACACAATATTCAGACACAACAGTCACAGACACAACAGTCACAGATACAACAATCACAGACACAACAGTCACAGACACAACAGTCACAGACACAACAGTCACAGACACAACATTCACAGACACAACAGTCACAGACACAACATTCAGACACAACAGTCACAGACACAACAGTCACAGACACAACAGTCACAGGCACAACAGTCACAGACACAACATTCAGACACAACAGTCACAGACACAACAGTCACAGACACAACATTCAGACACAACAGTCACAGACACAACAGTCACAGACACAACAGTCACAGACACAACAGTCAAAGACAAAACAGTCACAGGCACAACAGTCACAGACACAACATTCAGACACAACAGTCACAGACACAACAGTCACAGACACAACAGTCACAGGCACAACAGTCACAGACACAACAGTCACAGACACAACATTCAGACACAACAGTCACAGACACAACAGTCACAGACACAACATTCAGACACAACAGTCACAGACACAACAGTCACAGACACAACAGTCACAGACAAAACAGTCACAGACACAACAGTCACAGACACTACAGTCAAAGACAAAACAGTCACAGACACAACAGTCACATATATTACAACTATTTCCACAGACACAAGATCAGTTGCTTCACACAATTCTTTACCGGTAGTTGTGTTTATGCCACACAATAATATGCCACAAACAAATCAACTCATTTACAGTTAATCTGTTTATAAAATCTATCTAATTAAATGCCACTTAAAAGAAGCAGACAGGACAGCCAGAACGAGTGTCATCTATCATAATGCTGTCACAGCAGTCACCTAGCCTTTGTCATAAGGATAATGAGGTGGACGACTGGACGTCTGGACTTTCCTGGTCATCATGCAAGTACCCCTGCTCTGTGGACGTCATCATGACAACACCACTGTTAGCCTGGCAAAGTCTCAGGCATGTCACAGTGTCACGTATGTCAGTGTCACGCCAGTCTGTTCACTAATGTCATCCCAACCTGTCCTATGACACACCATGCCCTAAACTGCCCAAACTGGGCACTAGTGGTGAGGTCAGTGGGCAGCCAGACGCTGCGGTCTAGTGATAGTGTCATACACTCTTTCTATTTCTTGCAGTAGATTCCACTATGTTTCACGATGGTATCTTTAGTCAATGTCTTCAGATCAGTTAGTGGATTCAGTCAGTGGACGTCTTCCCAATGACAGTCACTGAGCAGCTCTTGACAATTACTCATTTTAGTTACTCTATTTGTAACCTTGCTTTCCCCAGTACCATGTACTTGGAAACCGTTCATATAATCTCATCCTGATTGACTGACTGACTGACTGACTGACTGACTGACTGACTGACTGACTGACTGAGTGACTGACTGACTGACTGAGTGACTGACTGACTGACTGACTGACTGACTGACTGACTGACTGACTGACTGACTGACTGACTGACTGACTGAGTGACTGACTGATGCACGAAGTATGGTGTTGCTCTGTCTGAGAGCATCCACAACTTTTAGCTTTTAACTGGTTAGAAAGGAGGGCTAACACTGTGACAGGACACATGCACGCACGCATGCACGCACGCACGCACGCACGCACGCACGCACGCACACACACACACACACACACACACACACACACACAACATTACTGGAGTAATGTTTCAGTTAACAGAATACACCAAGACAGAAGTAGAAATAGGCAGTGGGAAAGTAAGCATATGGTAATGAAGTCCTTCCTGGCTGGGTCATTAGGACAATGTTTACTGTTGTGTAGTGACTGGAGGTTCATTCCTATACCTCCTGGACATACCCAGGCAGCATGGCCGGGGGGGGGGTCCAGGTGCCACTAGTGCCAGCCAACAGCAGTCCAAGGACACACCAGTGTTTAGCATTCTTTACGCAAAGGACGCTCCAAATATATGAACATCCCAGCATAATTCTACCAATTATATCAATACTTTTGAAAATGGCCAAAGACCTGGTTGTCAAGTTTCTCCACATATTCCAAATTTGTTTAAACTGATACTCCGCACAGTGATTCCATGATGCTGATCTTCAAAGGAATAACCAACAAATTTGCTGATGCAGACAAATTGAGAAAAAATTTAATAAAAACTAAACTAATTAACTTGATAAAACAGGTGTACCTAGAAACATTTATATTTGTCGAACGCATTTAGAGATATGATACAGTTGTGAACCAACGGAATATTGTTCCTTCTCTGTTCACGCTATTAACACATACAACATGTACAACATGTACAATTGTACATCGCTTAGTTCACACAACTGACTGTAAGGGTGCCCTGTGTGTAAAGTGCAGGTGATACAAAGTTACAAAAACAGCTCGGGCAGACGACTTGGTCAACGTCTTACAACTGCGTGAGTGCGCGAGTGTGTGAGTGTGCGAGTGTAACCGGATGGAGTGTGGAATGTCAACCAGACACTATGTGACAGCGGCCCCCATCATGGTTGGACACAGCCATTGTCACAGGCGAATCTGTGACAAAGGTCAAGATGACTACTCAGACAGCGGTCACTTCTCGAGATCACAACTGGAGGTGTACACACACAGCCTCCACAGTACAGGTGGGCAGACAGCAACCCATTGATGACACACACAACTGATGCATCTCACAACAGTCATTCCCTCCCCACCTCACTCACTGGGCACCACTGACAACTGAGTGTGAACCATCGGCACAGGTTTTTACAGCTGTCATGAGACTGTCACAAGATATTTAAATATGTCACTGATGTCATTTGTCATCAGTGTGCCACATGACAACACACACATGATCAGTGGTCAGTCTGTCACATGATGCTTACACCACTGTTCAGCCGGTCACGTGATGATCACATGGTCACAACATTGTCCAAGTCTCAAGCATTGTCAACACAATTCATGACTGTTTGTAAAATTGTATTAAATCACACAAAACGGTTTACTGATTTTGATACAAAACTTGTCAAGAAAGTGGTAGACCGCTGTATTTGTGACTGACCCATACAATACTAATGCCAAGCTTTGTGGTCACAGCATATAGGCAATACCCCACCTCCTCACTGCTGAGTACTACATGACCTATGAACTCCACCAGACCTAGCCCGCATCAACGGATGGCCACAGGTACATGCTGGAGAATAGCAACACATCAAGGGAAAGACTCAAACAGAACGCAGAAGTGTATCACATTTACAGGAGTTGACTTGTCCACTCGTGAGCAACCTTCAGGTCTACGCCTGCAACGGCGGAAGTATCTGAGCTTGCAGTAAGCGCAAAAGGCCCGCCCAAGATGAAGTCATCGTATGTGTAGCACGTGTCACCAGGGAAGTGTTTTAAAATTATTTGTTCAAATGTGACATTCAGCCTGTAGATACCTCATAGCCTTCCAACAAACGGAGGACAGTAAATCACCATCCACTGTGTGTACAGGTGTGAATAAAGCATCCACTGACTCGGACGTAATGCATCCTTTCACTGAACCCTCGGTCGACTGGTTAACAGACACTGGGCTCTCAACAAAAGAACACGCAGCCCAGGGCTGGGTGCAGACAGAAAAAGTCATGTTTATTGCATAGTACT
>CBDHHR010000053.1:5000-6934 GCA_965263245.1 Metamycoplasmataceae bacterium
TATTATCTTTCCCATAATATGTAGTACTAAGCAATGTTATTATTATTACGTTGTTGTTGAATAAAAATTCATTCATTCATTCATTCATTCATTCATTCATTCATTCATTCATTCATTCATTCATTCATTCATTCATTCATTCATTCATTCATTCATTCATTCATTCATTCATTCATTCATTCATTCATTCATTCATTCATTCATTCATTCATTTACTCACTCACTCACTCACTCACTCACTCACTCACTCACTCACTCACTCACTCACTCACTCACTCACTTACTCACTCATTCATTCATAGAAACATAAAAATTATAATTGTATAAAACAGACCATAGAGAAAATAACTACTTTTGTTGATAATTACAGTGTTTTAACAAAATCAACATGGCTCAGTATATTCAGTCATTTCGACAGGTTCTTAACCATTGATAATTTTATAGTTAACCAGCTGTCTCTGAAACGTGTAAGAATACCACAAAAATCTGCTTCAAATAGACAGTTCTGATATCGAAGTCCGGGCATGATCCATGTCACATAACTATGGATATAAATATACACCTGGACCAATTAACACGGTCCTCTTGGCTTTTCTGGGAAGCTTCCAGCCATGCTGCAATTAATGCACGAAGGCTGCTCATGCACAAATCTACACCATATTCATACAGCTGAGTGAACTAGAGCAATGTCGGGTGAACAAATTTGCCGAAGATAGAACTGGACAGTACAAGATTCAAATCTGGATTCTCTTTATCGAGATTCCAAAGCTCTAGCCACCGACCCACTGTGTTACTGCAACCTACACAGTGAAACCAACACACGGTGCCCTGAATGTAAAACACCGTAAATTAAAAACTGAATCATTTGATAACAAAACTACTGTTTATAATTAAGACTTGCTCGCTATGCATTCAGGCAACTCATGAAACCTGCCTGACCTATTTGACTTTTTACTTTTATGAAAAATGTTGGAATCAATGCCCGAGACATGCCAATCTTGTTGCTTCAGCACACTAATAATAGCACCCTCTCTACCACTGAAGTGTTTTGTAATCACAAGAATTGAACCCTTTCTGGGGGCAGACGTTTGAGTACACTGTTTGTAAGAGTCTACCACTTTGGTTGACAGTGACGAAGGGGCACATCTTAATGCTGTACACAATTTCAATTTACAGAACTGCATTTCAAACACTTTTTATTCAACACAATTAAGCTCCAGGTAACAGCGTTTATGGCATGGCATGGCATTCTGTCACTAACATCTCATGCATAATGGGTTGTAACCTGTCTTTAAAGACGTGTCATTATTTTTACACGCCTCACATAAGATTGCTTTGTGAAAAAGCAAATTAACCTATTATCCAGTACAATAATAATACGCTGGCTAAATGTGTTTGTGTAGCCTCATTATACACAAGAAGTCTGCTGTTCCTTATTAACTTATTTAATGTTGAACAAATCATTAATTCATGATTACTAATATACAAATCTTTGTGGAAATATGCAATGCACTTATAGTTCCGCATCTGGTGTTGTCAATGTTCCTTACATTGCTATCTAAAATAAAACGTGACTAACAAGTTCAATGTTATCACCCCAACATTTCATTTTCTCAAGCAGCCAGCTCAAATGAAAAAAATCAGTTCTTTCACTAACTGGACACTGAGAACAGGATTCACAACTCAGACAAGAAAGCCACTTCAGTTGTCATGGTGAAAGTCTCTATATGCTTTTTAGCTTTTACGAATGTTGACAGGTCTTTCATCACCCAGTTGTAAAGACCTATAACTACACCCAACGCAGCCATGAGAACTGTGGCACACCCATTTCTAGACTCACGACTAGCCCTTGAGACTTGGCAGGTCTACACTTGTCACGAAGCATACCTGCAGACATTTTTATTTTCCCCTCTACATAATGTGTAATGTAGTTT
>CBDHHR010000054.1:5000-18684 GCA_965263245.1 Metamycoplasmataceae bacterium
GATTCTCGTTATCGTTTTTCCTTACATTTGTTGTTCTGTTATCTCAACCAACCATCTCCATCTCGTCTGTCCTGTTCTTCTCCACCAACCATCTCCATCTCGTCTCTCCTGTTCTTCTCCACCAACCATCTCCATCTCGTCTGCCCTGTTATTCTCCACCAACCGTCTCCATTTCGATTGTCCTGTTATTCTCCACCAACCATCTCCATCTCGTCTCTCCTGTTCTTCTCCACCAACCGTCTCCATCTCGTCTGCCCTGTTCGTCTCTACCGACCATCTCCATCTCGTCTGTCCTGTTCTTCTTCACCAACCGTCTCCATCTCGTCTGTCCTGTTCTTCTTCACCAACCGTCTCCATCTCGTCTGCCCTGTTCGTCTCTACCAACCGTCTCCATCTCGTCTGTCCTGTTCTTCTCCACCAGCCATCTCCATCTCGTCTGTCCTGTTCTTCTTCACCAACCGTCTCCATCTCGTCTGTCCTGTTCTTCTCCACCAGCCATCTCCATCTCGTCTGCCATGTTCTTCTCCACCAACCATCTCCATCTCGTCTGCCCTGTTCGTCTCTACCAACCATCTCCATCTCGTCTGTCCTGTTCTTCTCCACCAACCGTCTCCGTCTCGTCTGTCCTGTTTTCTCCACCAACCGTCTCCATCTCGTCTGTCCTGTTCTTCTCCACCAGCCATCTCCATCTCTCCTGTCCTGTTCTTCTCCACCAACCGTCTCCATCTCGTCTGTTCTGTTCTTCTCCACCAACCGTCTCCATCTCGTCTGTCTTGTTCTTCTCCACCAGCCATCTCCATCTTTCCTGTCCTGTTATTCTCCACCAACCGTCTCCGTCTCGTCTGTCCTGTTCTTCTCCACCAACCGTCTCCATCTCGTCTATCCTGTTCTTCTCCACCAACCGACTCCATCTCGTCTGTCCTGTTCTTCTCCACTAACCGTCTCCATCTCGTCTATACTGTTCTTCTCCACCAACCGTCTCCGTCTCGTCTGTCTATTTTCTTCTACACCAACCGACTCCATCTCGTCTGTCCTGTTCTTCTCCACCAACCGTCTCCGTCTCGTCTGTCTATTTTCTTCTCCACCAACCGTCTCCGTCTCGTCTGTCCTGTTCTACTCCACCAACCGTCTCCATCCCGTCTGTCCTGTTCTTCTCCACCAACCGTCTCCGCCTCCTCTGTCCTGTTCTACTCCAGTCATCTTACAAGTATGTCATTATATAAACCCCTGGCGGAATCTAGTCAGTCGTCTTCGTCTTATATTTCCTTCTACTCTCGGGACATTTGTCTTATTAGCCAGCCGTAATATTCCCATTCTTGGAATGTAACATCCACTTGATTACTAATAAATGAATACCACTCGTATTGTCATCCTATTCATTTGTATGACCTTACCTCTCAAACACATGGGCGCGCACGGACTCGCGCGATCACATTTACCCACATACACTCACAGACACCCACACACACACACACACACACACACACACACACACACACACACACACACACACACACACACACACACACACACACACACACACACACACACACACACACACACACACACACACACACACACACACACACACACACACACACACACACACACACACACACACACACACACACACACACACACACACACACACACACACACACACACACACACACACACACACACACACACACACACACACACACACACACACACACACACACACACACACACACACACACACACACACACACACACACACACACACACACACACACACACACACACACACACACACACACACACACACACACACACACACACACACACACACACACACACACACACACACACACACACACACACACACACAGTCATCCACTGACACTCTCTTGTGCGGAAAAAAACATGTGTCCTCACCTGTTACAGTCGATCCAACGTGCAACAACAGGTGCGCCCACGAGTGCACTCAGGTGCGAGGCCGGTACGTGTGCACGTGCAGAGATCACTACGTTCTGGGTGAAGACGGCGCCTCGTGTTACCGTAAGTCATTGCGTCACATACATGTTGTAAATCTCACAACATGTCCTCACAAGGACGCCGAATCAAAGCTAAATACCTACACTGGGGGATATATATATATAATACAAGATTTACTCGGCTATCTTAATAAGTATACAATGGTATATATATATATATATATATATATATATATATGTATATATATATATATTATATATATATTATATATATATATATATATATATATATATATGTATATATATATATATATTTACAGCTGTATATACAGCTCTATATATATATATATATATATATATATATATATATATATATATATATATATATATATATATATATATATATGGTGGCGTCAACTCGTGTGTTGTGTCTTGCAGCGAATGTCAAGTGTAGCCAGTGGAACGACTGTGAACAAGTGTGCACAGACTCTGAGAAAGGCTTCTTGTGTTCCTGTCGCAGCGGTTACAAACTCAACCTCAATGGCTACACATGTGACGGTAGGTACATCCTTCTGCATAATAAAAAAAATGTATTACCTGCCAATCACAGCCATTCAAAACTGTAATGTCCGGGCATAGGATGTACTATTATCCAATCATCACATACAGTTATACCAATATTCCTCGCGCAGGAGACCGCTGAGTCCTTGGCCACGTAAACCGAAGCTTTCTTCTACCGACCTAAAGTACATCCTAAATGAGACAAAAATGAACGGCGATTACTGTACTTGATGTATTTTGGCACATTTAAAATGGCTGTTCTGTGGTCGATTGGCTGAATACATCATGATGACGTAATTGTAGCTATGTCTGTGGGTGTAGAAGATCCAACACGTCGGGTAAATGTGTCACATGTCGTGGACTCACAGGGTATTGACGTCATTAACTCCCCAATGGGGACAATACATATGTTTGAACTACATGCAGGATAGTTATGGTCTCTATCCAAAACATGTATGGTAGACATTTGTTTTTGGCAATGGTGAAGCCACGCAAAATGCTGGTTTGGTTGTTTGTTTCCGATTTGATAAGACACATGTTGTCGCATCTTATTTATAGATTGTTTCAACGATAGACATGCTTGTTTAAATGGTGCTTTTGCACAAACTCATTATATTGGTTGCAATGAATGATTCCACTTAATTAGCATATAACATGTCAATCCAACAGTAAACACTTACCCGATAATCTGTTCTTACGTATCTAACATTCCGATTGCAGACATTGACGAATGCCAGAACGAAGCAATCTGCCAACACGAGTGTGTCAACACAGTGGGCAGCTATCGGTGTTATTGCGATGTTGGTTTCCGGTTGAACGTTACAGATGGAAGATCGTGCATAGGTAGGAATATGAAATGAATTCGCTACACACGCACACGCACACACGCAGGCACACAAGTGTTGCAGACACACACACACACACACACACACACACACACACACACACACATATATATATATATATATATATATATATATATATATATATATAATGAACACACATACACACGCGCGCACACGCACACAGACGCATTAATATACACACGGAAACACGCTTTTAGGCACGTATGAATATTTGTGTGATGTAAGGTAATCATTTATGGTTTTGAAGAGCTTTGGTGTGTGTGTGTGTGTGTGTGTGTGTGTGTGTGTGTGTGTGTGTGTGTGTGTGTGTGTGTGTGTGTGTGTGTGTGTGTGTGTGTGTGTGTGTCTCTCTCTCTCTCTCTCTCTCTGTGTGTGTGTGTGTGTGTGTGTGTGTGTGTGCGTGCGTGTGTGTGTGTGTGTGTGTGTGTGTGTCTCTCTGTGTGTGTGTGTGTGTGTGTGTGTGTGTGTGTGTGTGTGTGTCTCTCTCTCTCTCTCTCTCTCTCGCTGTGTGTGTGTGTGTGTGTGTGTGTGTGTGTGTGTGTGTGTGTGTGTGTGTGTGTGTGTGTGTGTGTGTGTGTGTGTGTGTGTGTGTGTGTGTGTGTGTGTGTGTGTGTGTGTGTGTGTGTGTGTGTGTTCTTTAGCGCGTCTGAGTTGTTTGTGGTGTAACTGGCATGGATATAACCTAGTAACCTCTTTGTTTTGTCTTGTCTAGCCGACTCGACGTGTAACGGGTCATGTGAACACGCCTGTGCCTTTGTCAGAGGCCGCTACCGTTGCGTTTGTAACAAAGGCTATTTGTTGGCGAGGAATCACAAGTCGTGTCAATGTAAGTGTTTTTTCGCTGACATTAACCAATGTAACCTGACAACATATCATTGTCAACGTCTATTCACTTATGCTTACGGTTTACTTTACTTACAATAACGGCGTGTAGGGTACATACTCAATATAACATTGTGGTTATTGATTTAGATTAATCGACGATTGCAGTTATCTCATCATCGGTTACGAGTTGTGCCTGTTGAGAAGTGTCTTTATAAATACAAGAAATTAATCGTTCTTCCTGCGTGAGTATTCTCCCAAACGCGAGGCAATCCATTCCAGTGTGTGTAAGTCATTATTTGCTGGTTTCCGTTTTCAGACATCGGCACTACGAGCTCTTCGGGTGAACAAACAACATCGACGCAACCTGAGCTCAGTACGACTTCACAGCCATCATTCAGTAAGTGAACGCATTGTTAAAGTTCAATCGTCGACCGAGAGTCACTGACAGCGGTCTGTTCATAAGTAAAAAATCAATCCTGGTATTGTAATAGTGAAGTTAAGGTACGGCCTATAATCGTAAATAATACTGTGTTATGGTTAGGTCTTCACAGTGAAATGAATTGTGCGAGGGTACACGTATATATATATATATATATATATATATATATATATATATATATATATATATATATATATATATATATATATATATATATATATATATATATATATATATATATATATATATATGTGTGTATGTGTGTGTGTATGTGTGTGCATTTGTGTGTGTGTGTGTGCATGTGCATGTGCATGTGCATGTGCATGTGCATGTGCATGTGCATGTGCATGTGCATGTGCATGTGCATGTGCATGTGCATGTGCATGTGCATGTGCATGTGCATGTGCATGTGCATGTGCATGTGCATGTGCATGTGCATGTGCATGTGCATGTGCATGTGCATGTGCATGTGCATGTGCATGTGCATGTGCATGTGCATGTGCATGTGCATGTGCATGTGCATGTGCATGTGCATGCGCATGTGCATGTGCATGTGCATGTGCATGTGCATGTGCATGTGCATGTGCATGTGCATGTGCATGTGCATGTGCATGTGCATGTGCATGTGCATGTGCATGTGCATGTGCATGTGCATGTGCATGTGCATGTGCATGTGCATGTGCATGCGCATGTGCATGTGCATGTGCATGTGCATGTGCATGTGCATGTGCATGTGAATATGTATATGCGTGTTGCATGCCATACATTTGTCTTTAACGAAAGCTTCGTGCTGACATCCAACCAAATATGCTGCCTGTGTATGTGTGCTGCATTTCTTTCAATATCTATTTAAATACACAACCAAGCGGAGGCCATTAGCCGACCGGACCGAAAGAAAGTAGAAAGAAATAATTGACATCGGGACCTGGGAAGAGATACATTTACAACGCTGAATGTTCCAACGTTAGCGTGCTAATATATAGTTGGATCATACATCAAGTGCGATTTTGTGTGCTCTCTCTCAATATATATATATATATATATATATATATATATATATATATATATATATATATATATATATATATATATATATATATATATATATATATATATATATATATATATATATATATATATATATATATATAAAACAGTGCGTTTGGCTAATTGCTTGTGTGTTTCTGTTCCAGTCGCCGGTACAAAACTGAATTCGCTGAGTGATCTGACAACATCGAACGAAGCTGACTATGACGTCACGACAGTAACTACGTCGACTGCGTCACGATCGTACACGACTTCCGCGTTAGCACTGTATATGTGCGCACACGCTCTTTTTGTCATGCTCAGCTGCTGATGCTGAGCTCTTGCGTGAGCGTGATTTTTAATATCGCTTTATTAATAACATTATTATTGTTTCAGTATGACATGTTATATTTCTTTAATGAATACAATACTGTGAACGCGCCACAAGCTCCAAAATGTGGCGGATACCGGAGCAATATAAAATGTCATTACTATTATTACATTAACACACTTTACATTCAGTGTATTTAGTTTTTGTAATTAGTTTTTCAGTTCAAACACGTTGTCTGTTTACATACGGCAAGCGTGTGATGATGTGTGTTTTCAGTGTACCGTTATATCTGTATATATTATGGACATTTTTATTAATTGTGGTCTCGTGTTGTATTAATTCATTACATTTCCGGGGTGCCTGTACAATAACTCGCTATGATCATTATGTTTATATTTTCATAAAAATTTGTCGATATCGTAATATAGCTACTAATTCTCGTTACATCGTTATTCGTGATGTTATAAATAATTAATAGGGGCGTAGTCTATATTGGGCCTGATGTAAATAAAATAACGGGTTAATTGAATCCGAAGCAAAATTCGCTTCCGAGATTGATGACCCTGATGACAGGTCCATCTTTTTATGGGAGGCCGAGGATGACTACACTGTTGGTAATTAGTTTTATACAATCGTTAGTCGTTGTTGATATCAGCATCATAACATATAGGGCTGATGGTGTGTATGCTCAGAAATGAGAATGATGTACTACAAAGATTGCGCATTTAATAAATCGAATGAATTGCTAAATACAGTGTGGCTGTCGTTGTGGTTCAAAGTCAAACATTTACTTTCCTGTGTCATCTGAACAACTGTTTGCGTAAAAATAAACAATGAAAAAGATCCAGCAACTGGTCGTCTTGCAAGTGCAGGCTTGTTAATAAATGCATATGGGATTGCGATTGCGATTGCGATTGCGATTGCGATTGCGATTGCGATTGCGATTGCGATTGCGATTGCGATTGCGATTGCGATTGCGATTGCGATGGCGATGGCGATGGCGATGGCGATGGCGATGGCGATGCCGATGCCGATGGCGATGGCGATGGCGATGGCGATGGCGATGGCGATGGCGATGGCGATGGCGATGGCGATGGCGATGGCGATGGCGATGGCGATGGCGATGGCGATGGCGATGGCGATGGCGATGGCGATGGCGATGGCGATGGCGATGGCGATGGCGATGGCGATGGCGATGGCGATGGCGATGGCGATGGCGATGGCGATGGCGATGGCGATGGCGATGGCGATGGCGATGGCGATGGCGATGGCGATGGCGATGGCGATGGCGATGGCGATGGCGATGGCGATGGCGATGGCGATGGCGATGGCGATGGCGATGGCGATGGCGATGGCGATGGCGATGGCGATGGCGATGGCGATGGCGATGGCGATGGCGATGGCGATGGCGATGGCGATGGCGATGGCGATGGCGATGGCGATGGCGATGGCGATGGCGATGGCGATGGCGATGGCGATGGCGATGGCGATGGCGATGGCGATGGCGATGGCGATGGCGATGGCGATGGCGATGGCGATGGCGATGGCGATGGCGATGGCGATGGCGATGGCGATGGCGATGGCGATGGCGATCCACGTAAGGACGTAAAAACGTGTAAAAACGATGTAAAAACGTGAATTTTGACGAGTAAAATGTTGCTCAGATAACTCTCCCTTGTGTTGATAGACTAACTTTAAGTTGTGTTATAACGACTTTCTTGTCAATATTCGAATAATCGAAAAACGTGTTGCCAAAGCTTAGTTAAACAATGTACTGTTCATGAATGGCTGCTGGCTGCAGAATGCTTCAAAGGACAGTTGAACCCCTTTAGCCAGACATTACTCACACATTCCTGCCTGTGTATTGTGGATTCGGGACCGCCGAATTACATCAAAGCTGCTGGATAAACATTACCCAGCAATTCGCCAGATGAATGGGAAGACAGTATGGACTGGTGATTGAAGTTAGCTGGTGATTGAAGTGGCTGATCAAGAAAAAAAATTGATACATATTCGACGAAATATTTGGTTTCCTTATATGAATGTTTATGGTTCGTAATAAAATGCGAATGCGAATGTTTATGGATCGCGTTCGAATGCGAATGCGCTGCAATTTGAACGGTTGCATCAAGTTCTGATTTATTGTTGCCCCTAATGTCAATACGAATGCTGGAACTACGGGTTTACTCTAGCTGCACCTACTCGTTTACTCTTTAAAACGTACCGTTACATCCTTGCCTATCCACCATAGCTCCCTGGCGTATCAATCAATCTCATGACAACTGGATTTGTTTATTGAATCTGAGATCGATTACATTTTTTGCACTGATGCGTCTCTGACCTTTATTTCTGAGGATTTCATCGAACAGAATTTGTTAAACACCCGAATTATATTCACGTTCGTTAACAACCCTGATTGCAACATACTCTACACTGTAATCCACTGAATAAATATCGCATTCTTATGCGCATGTATTATACACATGATTGATTAAACGTGTGCGATGATAATGCATTACCAAATTAAAGTATATAATGCTTTGCATAACCATGTAACCAACATGTACTTAAGAACGCTCTTGAACTACGTCTTGACGTTTCGAATAATGATGTGCCCTGACGCAGTGTGATAAATAATATTTGTTTTGTTATTTAAACGAGTAATCCGCTTAAGTCGAGTCACGGAGTTACATCTCCGTCAGAACTCTGTCGTAAAGACACAATTGAAAGAGGCAGCATAACATAATTAACTTAGTGTAATAGGTTGATGTCATCAGTCAGTTTTGTTAAACAACAAAACAAATTAACCAGTAACCACACATTCCCGTTCCGTGTTTAGCATGCCTAGTACTCCGTAACTTCTAGAATGTCCCAACATGCCCTGCGCCTGCTCTTCCCGGGAGCTTTTTGCAGTCCCAGCCTATCTCAGCTACTCGTTCTATTCACATATCCTTCACAATACCTCAGCCAGGTTTTATTCCGGGTTAATAAAGAGACCTACCGTTCACCTATCACTCGACTCTTATGGTCCAATGGACGTAGGTGTGTGTGTGTGACTGACTCATCTCATTCACCTCGTCCAGTTATCGTATGAGATATAAGCACTTACCTCCACACGTAACGTCGGTGTGATGTGAAACATCAGGATTTGCCTGGTAACCTTAATCACCGTTATATAAATATATTGAAAATAAATATATGTTGTTGGTGACACGCTTGTTCAGGTCTGCGCCCACCACGGCACGCAGTGGCTGTGGAACAATTATAATGATCTGAAACTGTGTTTAAGTTGCAATGACACAAAACAAAGTAAGAAAGTATATTGTAGAAGTGCAACGAAGGCCATCCCCAATGTCCCCGCAAGAACCGATCGAGAATGCATTAACAATACGTGTAAGTCATGCAGGCATGCATACATAGTATACACGTACATACGCGCGTACATACATATGTACGTACGTACGTGCATACGTTCACACATACATACATACATACATACATACATACATACATACATACATACATGCATACATACATACATACATACATACATACATACATACATACATACATACATACATACATACATACATACATACATACATACATACATACATACACACATACATACATACATTCATACATATATATATATATATATATATATATATATATATATACATACATACATACATACATACATACATACATACATACATACATACATACATACATACATACATACATACATACATACATACATACATACATACATACATACATACATACATACATACATACATACATACATACATACATACATACATACATACATACATACATACATACATACATACATACATACATACATACATACGTACAAGTATGAATGAATCTTGGAATCAGGACCATTTTCTGACGACACCTCATTGGAAACCATCTAAAGGGGAACTGTGAATCCAAATGGATTCAAAGACTTAAACTAGGCAGCCAGGAGGTTTAACTATTAGAGAGGACTCATTTCTCCCACCAAGGAAAGACAGTTGCTAAACTGGCTAAAGCTATCTATAAAATGCTTCAATCCGCTTATCCAGAAATTTACACTCCTCGGTTAATTACAGCCTTTTCCAAGAACAAGAACCTTAAGCTGGTGTCCACGAAATTACAATGAACAATTGACTTCTACCGCACAATGTAGGGTGTGACTGAGACACTGCGTGGTCCTGGGTGGGGGGTGGGCGTGGTTGGCGGCGTCTTGTGGCGGCTCCTGGCCGGGCACAGTGATGTAGTTGTTATGGGGATTAGATTGCGTGCGTGGTTCGTCGGGCTGCAGCAGCGCTGGTCCGTGCGGCTTCGCGCGTGTTTGTCCTTTGTACAACTGCATTATGTTAGTTAGTTATTATTATAGACATAACTTAATGTATTGTGATTCTTTACAGGTGTACAATTGTTTAGTTGTTGTGAAGTTTAGATTACGTGTGCGGTTCGTCGGGCCGCAGCGGTGCTCGTCCGGACGGTTTCTTAGGTGTCTGTCCCTTGTGCTACGGTGCTATGACATAAGTTTAGGCATACAGTAATGAATTATTATTGTTATTATACATGTTTACCAACCAGGGGATAGTTCTATGTATTACTTATTAATAAACAACGTCACGATGATTGTGGAGGTGTGAGGTGGCCAGCAGTAGCGGCACTGCGGGCTGCACCACAGTTTCGCAATGCCCTGCTTAAGTTTTATTTTTAAATTTCAGACCTATTTTCTCACTGCATATCTCATGTTTTTCCAGTACAACAGGGTCCCTCTTGCATTTAAATGTACACCATCTACACATAATTTATAAAAAAGGAAAAATAACCAAAGAAATTTGTTTTAATCAATTTTAATTTTTTAACAGAACAGAATGGAGAACATCAACTTGTATAGTCGATCTTGCATAAATGATATTTGTTTAATGTATATTGACATGAGAGTGTAACGGCTGCATGCACTCCTGTGCTTCCGGTATATACGCGTATTCTTGTTCAATATATAGGTTATTCACTTTTAGGCAACTCATATAAACCCCCTCTCTCTCCCTTTTTTTACAGGTATATCCTATATCGGAAAGGATTACACTGACTGATCAGTCATCATGAAATTAGAGCTCACATCCGCCACTTCTACACCGTTGCCAGTGCATTAGGGTAATTGTTCATGTTCCAAAATTCCTAAATAGAGGATAATTGAACTAAGTACATACATACATACATACATACATACCCATACATACATACATACATGCATACATGCATACATGCATACATGCATACATGCATACATGCATACATGCATACATGCATACATGCATACATGCATACATGCATACATGCATACATGCATACATGCATACATGCATACATGCATACATACATACATGCATACATACGCATACATGCATACATACATACATACATACATACATACATGCATATATGCATACATGCATACATGCATACATGCATACATACATACATACATACATACATACATACATACATGCATACATGCATACATGCATACATACATACATACATACATACATACATACATACATACATACATACATACATACATACATACATACATGCATACACATACATACATACATACATACATACATACATACATACATACATACATACATACATACATACATACATACATACATACATACATACATACATACATACATACATACATACATACATACATACATACATACATACATACATACATACATACATACATACGTACAAGTATGAATGACATGATGGAATGTGTGGCCAAATTACTAATATCTGACAAGTCGACAATACAGCAATTTTCCACTGTCGTCTGCATCCGCGCACTTGGTGAATTGCGAACAGTTTGTGTAAAATAATCCTTTGTGCGGATCACACAGAATGTCGTTGTTATTAGAGAGGCCCGGCTTTGAGTCAACGACAATTGTACCAGTGGAAGACATCGTAACGTAATTGGACGAGATCAACAAGCACTGCTTTTTATAATAATTCGAACAATATGACGTAAACAGAACAAGGTCCCACGTCATTGGACCGAGGTTCTCCGTGGGGTCGATATGTATCACCTTATTAATATGTTTTTGTATGGAATACGCACCTGTCGTTGCAGTTATGCAGTGGCAATTATACTGTGACTTATTGCATTGAACAGCTGAGACAAAAAATTGGATTTGTCAGTACGGTATTAAAAAGCAAGTTTAACAAGTAGAAACATTTGGTTGCAAATTGTCTGTGAAAGTAATGCAACTTAGTATTTACACAGGAATTTGAGAGTGACGCAATAGTGGAAAGTTAGTCATGATGACTCACTCTAAACGAATACGACGTAAACGAATAACGAACTTTGTTCCCGACATTACGTTTCAAATGAATACATACAACAATATAAATATACAATAAGTTTGGGCGACATCGTCTTAACGTTAATTCTGCCATCTACAAGTAAGTCGCTGTCGGAAGCATCCTGCACACTTTAAAGTAGTCGCATTAGAGTATCTTCATCGTTTTCGAAACCGTTGTAGGCGTGGCTAAAAGCCCAGAAGGAAATGCAAGATCACTCGATGCAGTATCACGTGAACACAAGTTGACGCCACTAACGCCACACACAGCCAGGTGCACGGCTCCCAGTTGGTAAAGGTCATAGGGTGGGTGTCACTCGCGGCGATTTGAGTGACAGCGTCGGGGTTCTGATAAACATTCGACGTTTAACATTACGAATTCAGTTCTGTTTCGATAAAACATTTATTGGCGGTCAGGACGCTACAATAGTTATAACTTATACTGATTAACATGATTTTGCAATAAAAATAAAAAGCCACGAACTGATCATGTCGCTTTAAGACAGGCACCAACATTACCTACCACATGTTAGCATATTGTTATATAGCACGAATATGCACGCCACGTACACGCATTTCTTGTACGTGCTGAAGTAATGTAAAGCAACGGTCAAGCGTATTTGCACGGGTGAAAGCCTTTCCCCCAAGCATCGTTGAGTAACTGAACTAACTGTGCATCAACCTATATAGAAATGGCCGTTATAACCACCCAATAATGAAAGAACACATCAAAGTATTATTAATGCCATCAATGAATCGTGTCTACTTGATCGGGCAAATATAAGCATTTCACTCGTAGTCAATCAATGATGCCGAATATATGTGAGCCTCATTAAATGTAGATGCTTCTAAGACGTTAATAAAGGCATCGGTTTTGTCTGTGCCCGCTTCAACTCAAAGCGTCCAACACCGTAAACAAAATTGGAACATATCCCCAACACCCTTCCGCATTGCGAAGAAAAACTGTAACGATTTCTTTTTATTGCAATACACTGGTTAGTAAAACAATATACATAACTACTAAAGTTTCGATCGGTGTAAGAGCAAACACCCCCTTCATGATTCATGTAAATTGACCTGGATGGTCACTAGATTATAAAGATTTGATTTAGAGTATGTGTGTTGGAAATGTTATGTTTGTCTTGTCAAGAATACTCCGACTTGTTTACACAAAAAATATATTATTAGTATATGAATATTACTTCGCATTCTACGTGGTGTATATTTTCAGCACATTTTCAATGCATTTTTTTGTAATT
>CBDHHR010000055.1:0-4335 GCA_965263245.1 Metamycoplasmataceae bacterium
GCTGGGCAATCACTGCCGCCCACTGCGTGTGAGTTTGACACAGCACGCACGAACCGATATTGCAATACCTTTCTGTCACCTTCCATCAGGCTGCTCAGCGCGGGATCTGGGAGGGGGGAGTGAACGTGGAGGCGGGGAGTACAATGGGGAAACGAGTTTAAACTGTGCAGCATCTGTGATATGGACTACGATTACTACTACTACTACTACTACTACTACTACTACTACTACTACTACTACTACTACTACTACTACTACTACTACTACTACTACTATCATACTACTACTATTACAACAACAACAACAACTACTACTACTACAACTACTACTTTTACAACTACTACTTTTACAACTACTACTATTACAACTACTACTATTACAACAACAACAACAACTACTACTACTACTACTATTATTATTATTACTACTACTATTACAACAACTACTATTACTATTACTACTACTATTACAACAACAACTACTACTACTACTACTACTACTCCTACTACTACTACTACTACTACTACTACTATAACGACTATTACTACTACTACTACTACTACTACTACTACTATTAACATTGTTATGTAAAGACATTAATTTCGTTTGTTGCGTTAGTGTGAATATCTACCACGTGAACTTCCCATTTAGGACTACTGTATTGTAAGTGGAGCCAGTGAATCACTGAGCAGACCATTTCAATAACGTTGTTAAGAGCTCCTAAGCCTGATTTTTCAATGCTAAAATCAATTTCGATCGTTAACAATGATCTTGGATACTTGAAAAACGTCAACACCATGACACGTCAGCGGGGATATTGTCAGTGGTGTGTCATGGAAATAGTGTCCTCGGTGATATTCATGTCTTGAAAACAAAAGATTACATTTAAGAACCGATTTGATTTAATTACGATTTTTCGTTAAGAGCTCTTTCTCTTAGTAAATAATTCCGCCGATTCATTCTTGTCAGCGCCATTTTCTTAATTAACGGCGCCCTCACACGGATGGAACCAAATTGTAATGCATAACCACATTACACACTTAAACTACATGTTTATGATATTGTAAACAGGTATTCTAAAACGATATGCTACACACATTTGTACAGAATTGTAATCTTGTGACATGTTAAATGCCGTATTTACTGGTTTCATCCCTACGAGGCCACTGAACAATGTGCGAAATGATTACTCCGTGTTCAATCCCGTAGTGTCCCAGCTCAGGCATATGTGATGATAATGATGATGATGATGATGGTGATGGTGGTGGTGAGAGTGATGACGATGACAACAGGTGTGATTATAATGATACAAGTGTCCAGTTTGTGATGTACGTTGGTGGTATAGACGGTGATGAAAGCGACCACAACTGTTTGTGTGCATGGTGGATCCGCCTATGGGCGTAAACACCCCCCCACACACAAACATAAGCACACAAACATAAGCACACAAACATAAGCACACAAACATAAGCACACAAACATAAGCACACAAACATAAGCACACAAACATAAGCACACACACACACACACACACACACACACACACACACACACACACACACACACACACACACACACACACACACACACACACACACACACACACACACACACACACACACACACACACACACACACACACACACACACACACACACACACACACACACACACACACACACACACACACACACACACACACACACACACACACACACACACACACACACACACACACACACACACACACACACACACACACACACACACACACACACACACACACACACACACACACACACACACACACAGACACACACGTGTATATGCGTTTGTACATACATATGCACGCGCGTGTATGCACACGTACACAAACAGCGGAACACACGTGAACACTACAACTAATGCCGTCGTCTTGCAGCGACCCCGACATGTTTTCGGCAGAAGAACTTATGGCGGATATAGGCCGGCACGAGTCGGGGTTCATGGAGGATGTCCCGCCGAAGCGCGTACAGATCGTCGCGATCAAAAAGTTCATCATACACAAGAAGTTCGATCCTGTCACGTACAAGAACGACATCGCTCTGGTCCAGCTGAATGGGACGGTCAAGTTCAACGAGCACGTACAACCCATTTGTATCTCGCGCGCTCGCATCAGGCCAGGGAGAAAGTGTGTCATCGCCGGATGGGGAGTGACGGAAGGTAGGGCTCGGTCACCGGCCGCGCGCCTCCCCTCCTCTGCTGGTCCAAGCAGTAAATCGTACCTCGCATTCCGGCCACCTCGCTAAGTCATCCGCGCCACAGTTGTGGTGTAATTTGGAGAGTAGCAAATTGTTTGTGTAAATGCAAGAAATAGAAAGCTATCCTGCCAGTATGGCCACCATTCGGATAACTTGTGTTCATTCCCGAATATGAACTCATAACTTGACGTTATGCTACGAATGCGATGATTTGATGGAGATTCGTTTTTTGGCTTGTTTTTGGGTTGATGTATAACACCAGAAAATCCTTATTGCATGTTTAAAAAGGCCTTCAGTAAATGAGAAGAAATGCAGTGCAGTGCAGTGCATTGCATTGCATTGCATTGCATTGCATTGCATTGCATTGCATTGCATTGCATTGCATTGCATTGCATTGCATTGCATTGCATTGCAGTGCATTGCATTGCAGTGCAGTGGAGTTGAAAGAAATACAATGCAATGCAACGAAATGAAATACAAAACTTAATAAACCAATTGCATGCAACACTAATTTGTTTGGGTAAAATCGTCCATAGTAATGTTCATTGTATCATTTTCATTATCTTACCAACCACCATACGTTTGTCTGTATGTGCAGGGAACGATGATGTGCTTAACCAGGCCGTTGTACCCATTATGCCGCAGCACCAGTGTAACCAGAAAACCTGGTATAATGGCAGGGTGCTTGACGAGCAGTTTTGTGCTGGCTACGAACAAGGAATCACGGACACGTGCACGGTAAGTATATAAAAAATATTCATTTGTTAACTGAATTGTTTTTACAAACATCCCATGTATGTATGTATGTATATATATATATATTGTATATATATATATATATGTATTAAATAGTTGTTTATATTTATTATGTTTAATATAATATGATTATTACAGTATACTAATTAGGCATGACACATGTTTTTATTTTTAATTACCTTGGCTATTATTTATAGAAAATGCGTGTTTATTTAGCAATTTTATTTAAAGCTGCATTTTCTTTGTATGCCGAAGAGTTTCACGAACGGTTTATAACCAGATTTGGCGTTATATTAAATAAATATATTATTACTTTCAGCTTATCGGTTCGTTTTCATTGAAAATACATGTACAATATAAACTGTATCAGGAAAACACATCGATCGCTGAAAAGGGATTTAATATTACCTTTTTTGTTCTTGAAATATATTTCCTATTGAAACAGTTTGCACACTTGAAAAGTACTGATTTCCCAAATGTGCTTAAATTAACGTTTGTGTCGTTGAAATGTATCTTGGGACGGAACAATTTGATTATTGATCGTCTGAACATGTCTTAGTGATTTTTTGTTCTTGAAATGTGTTTCGGGATGAAACAGTTTGTTCACGTGTATTCCTCAGGGCGATTCTGGTGGTCCTTTGGTGTGCCCGACGGCAGAGGGAACATGGGAGCTGGTCGGCCTGACGAGCTGGGGCGATGGCTGTGGCGAGCCGAAGAAGCCCGGAGTGTACACCCGCCTCGTTCACTTCCTGGACTGGATAACAAAGAACTCAAACGGTACGTGACAGGGGACTGAACCCAATAGTTGGGTCCAGAACCTCGATTTCGTGATTGACGATTAGTTTGGCTTCTATGGACCTTTTATATAGAAATATCCCCTAGATCCCTCTAAAAAATCTCGTCATTTTTCGCCAAAGGGCCAAATCCAAAATAGCCGCTGGCAGCGTCTTGAAAAATTTACTTTTGAACCAGAACAACTAGAATCATATGTGAAGACACTTTTTTGGTAAGTCGACCACGAAGATTCCAATTCTGAGATCAATTTGACGCATAAATCCAAGATGGCTGCAACGCTCGTCTTCTCGCCCGAATCCAGTATAAATGCCTTTAATGACCTTAATCTAGTAACCGGTCAACTATTGTTTTGAAACCTTAATAGCCATTAACCATCATGCACACTGAGAATAATGAAATTTTCATTGCTCTGTCAACGCTTATGCTGCAGCCAGCGACAGAAGTGGACAATTCCTCTAGTGTAGTCCTATTTGAATGATCACATTGTTTTGCGAAAGAGCCGGTGTGGGAAGGAAAATCTTACACAGGCATCCTGAAAGACACT
>CBDHHR010000056.1:0-3491 GCA_965263245.1 Metamycoplasmataceae bacterium
CTGACACACCGACTCAATCACTCACTGACTGACACACTCATTGACTATGGTTATATAATTATAGGACTGATTGACTAACTGACTGACTGACCGTCTCACCCACACACTCACTCACTCACTCCCTCCTTCACTCACTCACTCACTCACTCACTCACTCACTCACTCACTCACTCACTCACTCACTCACTCACTCACTCACTCACTCACTCACTCACTCACTCACTCACTCAGTCAGTCAGTCAGTCAGTCAGTCACTCACTCATTCACATGCAATGAATATGTAACAGTGTGACTGACTGATGGAAAGGGAGGTGAGGACAGCCTTGTTTTTACTATGGCATTGATTACTTCTTGCCTTTTCATTCACTTGATATCTAGGCCTTTTTGGTGGAGAAGCATTTTCCATACCATAGATAACGTTATTTGTAACAAAGCTATTTAGTGGATGGTAAAATAGCCTTATTTTTGTCAAGATGTGACTGAAGCAGTATGTGGTACTGATAAACATTGATAATGTCTAAGTGAAGGAGGACATCTGAAATACAAAATATGGGTCATTTGTACTGATGATCGTAATACACATGTGTAGACTACTCACAACAAAACTTGTAAGTACTTATATCTTAATGAGTAACATGTACGAATTTATTAACATATATGAGTTGTAACCAAAGCGAACATCGAGCAATTACTGAAAGATCTGTATTCGAATACGGATGAGTATTTGGACGAGACTGAACGTCACACACAAACACCCACCCACACACACACACACACACACACACACACACACACACACACACACACACACACACACACACACACACACACACACAAACACACACAAACACACGCACGCAAGCACACATACACACACAAACACACGTACGCAAGCAAACACACACACACACACACACACACACACACACACACACACACACACACACACACACACACACGCACGCACGCACGCACGCACACACACACAAACACACGCACGCAAGCACACACACACACAAACACACGTACGCAAGCACACACACACACACACACACACACACACACACACACACACACACACACGCACGCACGCACACACACAAACACACGCACGCAAGCACACACACACACACACACACACACACACACACACACACACACACACACACACACACACACACACACACACACACACACACACACACACACACACACACACACACACACACACACACACACACACACACACACACACACACACACACACACACACACACACAGGTCCATGTATATACCGTCTTTTCCTTTTTTGTTTCCAAATTTGCGAACGAAAAACGAATTCGTTTTTCGTTTTTGCATTTAGGAAGCTTCGGGTGGCCGGTAATAGTTGGTAGTTTCGGCGGTATACTGTGGTCGCACTGGCGTCGTTTCGAAAACAAACTCGCAGAAATTGCATCGGCGATGTGGTATATCTAATTACCTATAATGAACGTTGATCGTTTCGGCGCTGCATTTTATGTTCCGACAATTTAATAAACAATACTCAACCTTCTGTGATAAACTACTATAACAGATCTGTCTATAGATAAAAAAAAACAAGGCATTGCGCGGGGCGGGTTTCGGCCCGCAGCCCGCGGGGGCCCGTAGCCCGCGTGCCCCCGCGTGCTGGATTTTTTTTGTTGCGGGGCGTTGCGGGCTGCGGGCCACACCAGTGCGGTGCGGGCTGGGCTGCGTGCCTCCGCGGGCTGGTATCCGCGGAGCGGGGCGGGCTGCGGGCCAGGATATGGCAAAATATGCGGGGCGGGGCAGGGCGGGCCGAATGATATAGTTGCGAGGCGGGTGCGGGCTCAGCTTTTTCAGCCCGCGCAGTTTCTCTCAAAATTTGCACATATTTTGTGCCTGTTAGTTGGTGGATTACCTGATAGCTCTTTGTGTGTGTGTGACACTGTGTGTTGCTTGCACGACTGCACGTGTGTGACGAATATATGCTGTGCACGCGTGCATTCATGTGTACGACTAGATGTGTGTATGTGGGCGTTTCACTATGTTATGACAACCATGACGTTTTGGTAAACAACACGATGCCAGTGAGCATTCTGGTAACAGAACAGTTTGGTAACACTGTTGAAAACGTTCATAATATTTCACTGTTTTGTTATTTTGCCCTGCCAGCTTTAGTCATTCATTAGAATGTACATAGAATAATTCACAATAAAAGAAATCACAGAAAGAAATTACAGTTTTGCCTAGGAAAAGACACAGAAAAAGGTCACAAAATAATGTTATTCAGACACTGTCTAGTTAATACAAAGGTTTGGTCTTGCTTACACAAGCACCATAACAATCTTTTGAATGTTTGACAACAGTGAGAAATAAGGTAGCAAAATAATGTTATTGTGGCACAGATCGCTACACACTGCCCCTTTTTACACAATCATATCAATGATGCCAGACCTAACTAACATTCAAGTTGATTTGGGTTCTCCCTTTAATACCAGTATCACCATTCACCAGGCTGCCCTGTCTTGCTAGGTTGAGTGATGTTTGAACCATTCCCAAAGGAGACCTATTTAATTTGGGATACCTGGCTTGGACAAAGTGCTTGCTTATCTGAGCCAGACCTTTTCTAATACACAAAGGCAATTAGCAGGCTGGTGGTGCCCAGTTTTACTGCCCAGTACCCAGATGTACTAATCTGCGTAAATATTACTAAATAAGGCCTGAATGATCTCACATTGGCATTGCTAACTCTTAGCAGAAACCTTTCATTTCTTGATTACCGTGTCCAATGTATTTATCATAACATTTGTTACAAGATATTGGCTGTAATATATTAATAGGTATTTAATAACAGAAGTAAAACAATTCTTGAGGGGTTCTAATACAGATTTCCCTCAATGGATGAGTGTTGGCTGGTGTCTATTTAATGTATACTATATTAATGAGTAATGGAAATATCTGGCAGGATACTCAATTACCCAACGTGGTAAGCTGTAAAACTACAACAGTGTAAAGCAAATGAAGATCCTACCTGGCTTGGGATGCCACTTCCTTCCCTCAAGCAAATATTTCTTATCACGTTGCACCACCACTGAGGCACTGACACAATAGCCTTAGCAGGACTGGTCAGAACAGGGCAAGAGGCATTGAAGCCAAGAGATCAAAAGACAAGCAGGCCAAAATAGGCCTGTTTTGGTAATTGCAGCTGGGTCCACCTTGGTCAGAATTGAATTATAGAGTGTAATTTTTATACCATTTTGAACAATATGCTCCAATTTAATTATAATTCGAATTGTTCGAGAACATCTATTTGCTATTTTATCAATATGTTTACTTCAGTTCAAATGTGAGATTAATGTAAAGCCCAGAATGTTAAACTCTCTCAATATCTACATCATAGGTTGTTAATGTTAGTTCATCAATATGTTTATTAGGCATTTGAAACAAAACGTTTTGTTTTATTAATAGTTTAATGGTAATGTATGTAGTTT
>CBDHHR010000057.1:0-12500 GCA_965263245.1 Metamycoplasmataceae bacterium
TGTATGGTTAATAAATGTAACTAGCGCCTAACGGTCTTTATAATAATAGTTTACCTATTCTCACTCATCATCACGGCAATCAGGATCTAGAAAACCATTATCGATGTCCTCATCCCTTCCACGATTTTCGTCTATATCTCTGTCATATCAGTCTCTAAATCCTCCTCTTCAGGATACTCCATCTCGACACCTTCTCGTGTTCTGTCCAAGCCTATTCTATGTTAGCTGTTTTCATCAGAGCAGTTGCAGTATGACACGCCCAATGCCTCACTGCTACATTTCCTGCCTTATACTCTCCACTCACTATGAATTGTATCACACAGGTAGTGTGGATATTGGTCATCCTGAGCAGTAACATGAGATGGGACGCCTTCCCAGATATCCGATTGAACCACGTCACATGCCAATTATTGCTTGGATAATAACTTGTACAAACCTGTTACCATTTTGATAATTATTGCGTTCAGACTGACTACAGCGGTTAATCATTACTATATAATAATTGCTTTCATCTCGCGGTACTTCTTTAGTTCCCTTCGACAAGGTGGTTTATGCGTCGCAATGCGGCAATGTACCGCACAGTGATTTGAAATGAGGACAGCCACGACCGTCTCCACCATGCAGGAATAAGTGAGAGCGATAATTAAATCTAAAATGTGACCTTCTTGGTCGTTGCTATTTCCGTTACAATACAACAAGTCACGGAAGCGCTCACGTAACCGCCAGTGTTCAATTCACTTCAATTCAATTCAATTTACTAACCTCATGGTCTCAGAGTCAGAGAGGTAGATCGGTGCGTCAGGTCACTCGGCCTGTTAATCACTTGGCAGCAGGTATTTAGAAGCACTTCGTAGACTGGATGAAAAATAATTGAAAACCCTAGTAAAATCACCAGAGAAACACAACGTGCTGATATTTTCTGTTGTGTGTAGTACGAGGCTGCATGGGCACTTTTATTGGTTGATGTCCCATAGAGAGATGGTTGGACACCATCGATGCGTGGATTTCGGAACTAGTGTCCTGGGTAACACGACAGTGTCCTCCGTAATATGACAATGTTTTGAATAAAACACAATGTCCAACATATCACTATCATGTTAAAAAAACTGCCGCTATTCGCATAAAGTGTGAACTCGATGAACGTCTGAACTGCAAATGTCGATATGTTTACTTTCAAAACCGACAGTGCTATGTTGTTGATATCTGGTGTTAAACATTTGGTCATAAGCGTTTATACATAAATACTAATTCACCTGCTTCGTTTACCTGCTACTACTACTACTAATACTACTGCTACTGCAACATATTTCAAATAACGTACTGTCATCTACATACTTATAGAATGGAACAGTCGTTCTTAAATCATTTATGTAAACAAGGATACATTTAGGTCCAGACAATGTCCTTTGCGGTACTCCCCCATTGGGAAGACCAGAATGGGAATATTAATTTACTAATTTTACTCGTTGAGCTCTGTCTAATAGAAATGTTGCCATCCATCTTAAACTATGTGCGGGTAACCCATACGATCGTAGCTTATCTAGCAACACATGATGATTAATAAGATCAAACGCTTTGCTAAACACATATGAACCAGTTCGACAAGAACGTCTGTTGTGGACGTTCCGCTAATTCCCCCAAATTGCTTAGCATCAATTTCAAACACCTTGGCAGCTATTGGAGTTAGTGAAACTGGTCTAATGTCTTTTTCAATCGACACAGGGGGGGCTTGTTTTTGGCAAAAGTATTACATTGGCCATTTTCCATTCCATGGGGAGTACACCTTATCTTAGTGAATTGTAAAAAAATTGCAGTTAATAGAGGGGCGAGAACATTTGCATAATTTCTTAACACCCATGCAGGGATGTTGTCAGGCCCAGTAGCTTTGTTGGCTTTAACACGCTCCAAGGCTTTAAAAGTAGTGCATAGGCTTATCACATACTGATCCGGCAGTTCCTCGTTAACGTCGAACACCTTGTGACTCTTATTTAACCGAGGCAAATGGTCACTCACCGACACAAAGAAATCATTCATTGTATTGGCCAGTAAGCCACAATCACCATCCGTTGTTTTGTTAGCTAGACCTTGCATGCATGATTTGCCATTTGTTTTAAGTCCCATTAGTGTTTTCATATGCTTCCACAAATCGTGGGATCCCGATTCATGCATTGCTGCAATTTGTGTATGGTACAAATTATACTTAAGTTTCGAAGCGGCTCGGTTGATCTCATTACGCAATATTTTTGCTTGATTCAAATCAACACTCATGTGAGCTCGCTGTATTTTACGAACTAAGTCTCTGAACCAGTATGTGACCCATGGCATATCAGCCGTATGCCTCGTAACAATTTTAGTAGGAAAGCATATTTCCATCAGGTTGCAAATAACCGTTTGGTAATACGAATACTGATCTGCACATGAATCAAGTCTAAATGGGGGTTCCCATTTGATGGCTGATAAAGCCATATTGAATGTGGCTTTTTCTTTTGGCCCCATACATCTTACGGTTAACCGTGTCACGTATCCAGTATCAACTGAGTGTTTCGCTTTAAGTTTAAGCAAAATCATGGTTGAAATCGCCAGTTATGATTACACCACATTCTGCGTGTTTTCGCATTACAGTGTCAATGTTGGTGTTTTAACTGATCACGTATTTTCAAATACTCCGTCTTTGGAGTATAATATAAACATGCTACCAGTATACATGAGAATTTTCAAGGCGTTTTCTTTGGCATAACCTTAATCCACATTACTTCTAAATCATGAACCTCCATATCATTCAATCTCTTATACATTAAATAATTTCTAATGTAGCAGGCTAAACCACCGGCTCGTCCATGACCCATATCTTTTCTCTCCAAGCAAAACCCTTGCATAGTAAGGCTACGTGAATCCATATAGTCTTTAAACCATGTCTCACTAACACATACAATTGAAACATCATGTGTTGCTACAGTTACATGCAGCGTTTCTTTTCCACTTGAAAGACTGGCCAAATGAATGAACTGACGCTCTGAAGTATCAATGCGGAGTATCTCATGCGAGGTCAAACGGTTGGCGAGTGTTGTTGAATTATGCATACGATTTGCTGTTATTTTTATCTTGACTTGTACGGGTGGCTGACGGACGATGTTTCCCGTTTTGTTCTGATCGCAGAGGGCGTAGAGTACGCTTTTTTAAGAGATATAAACAAAATCCATCGTTTAGGTCCGTGCAAATACCATAATACAATCAAGGACAGTTTACAATTTTGACGCCATCATTGACTATTGACTATTCCATTCAAAAACGAAAAGAAACGCTGCATATTCATATCGCTTGTATGTCAATATTCAGATCAATTCACTACCGCAACGGCGACGACGGCGACGACGGCACCGGTGACAGCGGCGACAATGGCACTGGTGACAACGACTATGACGGTGATGACGCCAACGACGGCACTGGTGCCGACGGCGAAAACGGCACCGGAGACAACGGCACCAGTGACAACGGAGGCAACGGCACCAGTGACGACATCGACGATGCACCGGTGACAACGGCGACAACGGCACCGGTGACAACGGCGACAACGGCGACAACGGCAGCGGTGACAGCGGCGACAACGGCACCGGTGACAACGGCGATAATAGCACTGATGACAACGGTGACGACTGCACCAGTGACAATGGCAACAACGGCACAAGTGACGACGGCGACATATGTATATTTAGTAATCTTGATATATTGTCATATTGCTTTAGTATATTTATTCCAATATTTGATAAGTAATTGCCTACCGCTGCCAATGCAATGTTGTTTTGTCATGTTTATGTACTTTCATTATAATATTATCATATTGTTTTAGTATATTTATTCCAATATTTGATAAGTAATTGCCTACCGCTGCCAATGCAATGTTGTTTTGTCATGTTGATGTACTTACATTATAATATTATCATATTGTTTTAGTATATTTATTCCAATATTTGATAAGTAATTGCCTACCGCTGCCAATGCAATGTTGTTTTGTCATGTTGATGTACTTACATTATAATATTATCATATTGTTTTAGTATATTTATTCCAATATTTGATAAGTAATTGCCTACCGCTGCCAATGCAATGTTGTTTTGTCATGTTGATGTACTTACATTATAATATTATCATATTGTTTTAGTATATTTATTCCAATATTTGATAAGTAATTGCCTACCGCTGCCAATGCAATGTTGTTTTGTCATGTTTATGTACTTTCATTATAATATTATCATATTGTTTTAGTATATTTATTCCAATATTTGATAAGTAATTGCCTACCGCTGCCAATGCAATGTTGTTTTGTCATGTTGATGTACTTACATTATAATATTATCATATTGATTTAGTATATTTATTCCAATATCTGACAATTTGTGTTACAACTACCGTTTACGTATTCATATATTGTTTTGTAGCTGTGTTCATACATTACTACGGTATTTAAATATCGCCAGCGATTGTAACGCTGGGGACGTAACATGGGACACCGACGACGTGCTAGTATAAATTTAGCTCCTGGCAGAAACAAGAAGATTTGTCTGCTTACTGTGTGAAACGGCAACATAAACAAAAACGTATGACATCTGCACACGATGACTACATCACATATACAGGACCTAGCCTGCGTGACGAAGGAAATCAGACATTAGTCTTTTGTGAAGGTCAACATAACTGAAATACCTATACTCTCCGACACAGATGGTCTCCACATTACCAGTCAGGCCAAGGCGGAGTCTCTCAACAAACAGTTTGTGTTCGTTTTCGCACATGATGAACTGATCAAGGAACTTCTCCCAACAGCCATATGGACAACATTAGGTTTCTTGCAACCTCGGATTGAGATCTTTTTGAAGAATATTAAGCAAACGAAAGCAGCTGGTCCAGATGAACTGCCGGCGAGAATTATGAAGTAGACTGCTAAGGAGACGGCTGGTGTTCTCTCCGTCATCTTTCAACAGTCCTATGACTATGACTATCCCATCCGATTTGTCCAAGACACACACATAGGCGATTAAAAGGAGGGGCGATAAGTCGAAATCCTCAACTATAGACTGATTGTTTAAGGGACATATTGCGAAACACAACTTATCAGTATCGTACATAAATTGGCACACTCCGTCAACAAAGAGAAATCAATATATGTCTTCTTGGATTATAGTGAAGCGTTCGACAAAATGTTACCCAATATCTTTGTCCATAAAATGTACTACGGGATGAGTGGAAAGACCAATTCCTCGTTCATAACTTTTCCCTGTTCTCACAGTCAACAAATTGACGCCAATGGGCAAACCTCGTGGTCAGTTGACGTCCTCTGTGGAGTCCGACATGGAACAATGCAGGTGTCGACGTTTTTCTACTACTGCACATTAACATCACAGAAGATACTGTGGCTCCGATTATAATTAATAATAATAATAATAACATAGCACTGCCCTTTTCTATGTGTTATGTATACTTTGTTGTTCATTCAGCATACAGCCGTCCTGCTATCGCTTGTACGGTCACTGTCTGCCACCTTTATTTGATATTGTTCTGACATTGCATTTGATACGAGTCTCGCATGGCTGACAAGTAAATTCACTTAATGTTGGTCGTTATACATGCAACGTATTAGTAAGTTATAAAAGGTCACATTGTTATAGACAACCACGGAACGAGAAGAGACAACAGTTCCACACCACTTCAGTACTGATATGTTAAGGTGTCACTGTATTCCAGTATTGAATAATATCAAACCAGCACTAGATATAACCTGGATGTTTGTGCATAAATGGTATTCGCGCATTAATTGATTGGAACATGACTGGATGCCTCCTAGAGAAGTTCTGAGCAATCCTGAAGATTGGATACCGCGGTATAAAACAACTTACTTTTTATATCAGTGTACTGAATTTACATAACAAATATATACACGTGTGATCTAAACTCATATTTCATATATATATATATATATATATATATATATATATATATATATATATATATATATATATATACATATATATATATATATATATTATAATTATATATATATATATATATATATATATATATATATATATATATATATATATATATATATATATAAAACATCTATGAAATATGTATCGCATTACTTCGCTGTAATATTTTCTTTATCGAACAACACCTATTTTTAGTGGATACTTTGCCTCTCATCACTGTTAAATTATAGCAGTTAATAATATGTATCTCATTGTGTACAGAAGTAATCTTTTTATTGTGAAAACAGCAATGAGATGCTTGAATATGCTATATCGTGTTATAGAGATTACATTACATATGATTTTATGATTACTATATCAAAGTAGGTGTCAATGTATGGCGATGCATGTGAAAGTTAGACGCTAAAACGTGTAGTATTATGATACTTTGAGATAATAATTTATTGCGAGCCTAACTAAATATTTAATTAAGCTGATAGTTCTGAAAATTCAATACATACATACATACATACATACAGTCCCAGCACGGGTGGGGATAGGGGAATAAACCAACAGTATTTGTGGAGCGGGGTTCATGGAAACGATATACAATTTTAACTGAACATATGCATGTGCATATTCAGAACATCTTTATGTTTAACAAAATGCAGCATGCGCCCAATCTATAAACACCGCTTACCAGATAGACCAAAGCACTTGGAAAGAATGTAAATGTTTATTGAAGCATAATACAAAATTCCTTTGTGTAATACAACAAATATACAGATGTTCCACATATATATTTCCAAAGCAAAACGCTATAAATTAATGCTAACACACACACACACACACACAGACACACACACAGACACACACAGACACACACACACACACACACACACACACACACACACACACACACACACACACACACACACACACACACACACACACACACACACACACACACACACACACACACACACACACACACACACACACACACACACATACACACATACACACACCCACACAGACAGACACACACACATACAAACAAACACACACACACACACACACACACACACACACACACACACACACACACACACACACACATTTTGATTCATAGCAGACACGCAAAAGCAAATAATATTTTAACAGGATTCAGCCATGATACAGTACCTATTGCATACTCTCAAACAACTGGTTAATCTGGGCAACGTATTCCGTCCTCGTAGCGTTGGATCACTGTAAACAATTACGCAATTCTTCCGTTATTTAAAAACGTTACTTTATTCACTACAGCTCTTTCTTGTAACAATAAAACTCTTCGTATGTGAAATGTAATTTATCGACTAACCAAACCTTTTGTCTTGAGCTCCTTTGAGCGCGATTCTTCATGATTGAGGGGCTGCATAAGTCAGTTAGTTATTTGTAGTTGTATTATTCTTGTTATTATAGTGAATGAATTTGTGCCAGGTGCAAAACCGCAGCAAATACAATTCAAACATCAATATCACACGGGTGTAACAAACGTGCAACAAACGTGCCCGATAAACGACTCGTCACATACAATACACGACTCTCCGTTGTGCATTTACTCCGTGAACAGTTCATTTGTCAGGCTCCAGATAGGGTGCCGAATCATTCTCCAAGTAACCCGTTTCATCAGGTTCAGAACCGTCCGTTTTGTCTACGGTCCTCCACGTCCTGTTTTGTCTGGCCCCGCTGATTCAGTTTCGTCAGGCTCCGGTCCGACACGTCGGTTTCTCCTACGTAAGCGCCGGAAACCTTCCTTGACGTTCCTGGACATCACCTTGAGATGCTTTTTCAAGATCTTCAGATCTGAGGCGACGAGGATTACAACCGGTATAAACATCAGCACTGCGCCGACAATCCCGATTCCGATGTTTGGGGTCTTCTTGTCGACCTTCTTAAAGCCCATCGCCTTCATCGCTCGTCCCGCCGCAGTCTTTGGTTCTTCATCCTTAGGCACAAATATGGTCACCTTTTCCCCGGTTGCTGAAGAAAATAAGAAAAGCAGGTGAATTAAAACATATCGGAACATTTTATTTACACACGCATTAATACTTTCATGTTATTGTGTGATGAATAAACATTGTTTTTTCTTTTGTGAATTTTCATGGAAAAACATTTCGAGATGGCGCCAATGAATTGTTTTTGCATATAATATAATATTAGTATTGTAAGATGTGTTTGTTAGTCACGTCTTACATACATCAGTGACTACTAGGCGGTTTTGATACTAGCAGCTTGAGCCCAATGACGGAGCAAGACACCAGTCACGCTGTTGATGCCATTGCTGTGGCGCCATCTGGCGATCATTGTCCAAAGCTAACAGGTATGATAAATGCATCCATTAAACAGCAATACCTTAAGATACGTTAGACTTTTAGGTAAATACCAATTTTTGTTTCATTTTATTCCGTTGCCAGTTGATATTGGACTAAGTAGACGAACTGACATTTAAAGAGGCAAATGGAAATCGGCTCTTATGAAGCAATGCACGTACAATACAACCACTTCTGCCTATTAAAATATAAACTGCTTTACATCCACCCACCCACTTGTCTACGGGGATCATATCCGGTTCTACGGGGGCCAATGGCATGTGTCCCTTAGACTTATGGAATACTGTGTGATCCTGTATTAGTCTACAGATCGCCAAGGACACCATTTTCTATACGGTTACCAATGAGTTGTCAACAAGAAAGACCTACTATTTCAACACATATAGTTATTTATTTAGTCGCGATGACTGAATAAACGGAGGGAACACGTCGAGATGCAGCAAAGCCAAACAGAAAGACGATTAAGATGCTTTAAAACTTGGATATTTATCTGATGAGAAAGAGTAGAGGAGACAATAAAGTGAGCCATTGAGGTGAAACGACGAGGCAGCACGAATGCGTGAAGATCACAATTGAAGATTAAGGTGGGGAGACTTGTGCAAATCGTGTACATTAATGACGGACACAAACGGCTACATATAGGTGCTGGTGACCGAGCGTGCAGCAAAACAGCTACGTACATCAAACATGAGGTCAAACTTGGGTACATCGAATGTAAAGTTAAAACATATATATATATATATATATATATATATATATATATATATATATATATATATATATATATACATACATACATACATACATATATAATCCTTTTCGTTTACCTTCACATATAGGATCGACGCCGGTCCAGTTGCCCCGAGGCCCACACACCTTCCACAGCTGCCCCGACACGAGCCGGTAGCGGGGCAGACACTGGTAGATGACCCTCCTGGTGCGTAGAGACTTCTTGTCCTCGTACCAAGTCGTGTTCACCACGTCCGGCGGCCGACTGCACTCGACCTCTGCAACACGCATGCGCAATTTTCAATCCACTTCCGGATTTGTGTAGGTCGTCTAACAGGGTGTTGCCGTCGTGGTTTGAATAAAATAGTTGTTTTACATGTACCCTCATTTGTACTACTACTATTATTATTAATAATAATTATACATAAGAAAAACACCTAACAAATACTATCAAAGGATACAGTCATTAACAAGGTACGCCTGTTGTACGGCTGGATGTTTTTTCTCTCCTCTGACAATTCCGTTTCCTTCCACTCACTCTCACACGTAGGAGCTGTTCCGCTCCATCTGCCGTTTTCCTCACAAGTCCGCACCTTGTCGCCGCCGGCCATCACGTAGCCAGGGCGACAGGAGTACGTGACTTGAGACATGTACGTCACTGCCGTCACCTCGTACGTTGCCGTGAGTGGTAGTTCAGGGGTCGGGCACTTGATTGCTGGGAATAGAAAGAAATAATTAAATTGCACAGTAAAATGCCCATGCGAATTATTGTAAATATAAACATGAACACACACGTACGCGCGCACGCACACACGCACACAGACACCCACATACCCACACACACACACACACACACACACACACACACACACACACACACACACACACACACACACACACACACACACACACACACACACACACACACACACACACACACACACACACAAACACACACACACACACCCACACACCCACACACACACACACACACACACACACACACACACACACACACACACACACACACACACACACACACACACACACACACACACACACACACACACACACACACACACACACACACACACACACACACACACACACACACACACACACACACACACACACACACACACACACACACACACACACACACACACACACACACACACACACACACACACACACACACACACACACACACACACACACACACACACACACACACACACACACACACACACACACGGCTTTCACTGTCAACGACTTTGTCGCCTTCCCATACAAAAACCTAGTTGTGATTAAGTATTGTTAATAAATTGCCTCATGTACCAATCACATACTAGTTCATATACAATTAGGTTACCAATGTTGTTATGAATCGGACATAGGTGACAAAATGACACACGTCACAATCCGACGCTAAACGAACTGACCATTGCGTATCTCATTTTCTGGGCCTTACATGTCCAACTGGTTTTAATTAAAATAAAATAGGGATAATACCTGTGCAGGAGATCTCGTCTCCCTCCCAGCGCTTTTGGTCGCTACAGACGAGGGTGTGTTGTAGGCCTTCCCTCAGGTAGCCCGTCTTACACATGTACGAGGCTGTGTCCAGGTACGACTGACCAGTCGCTTCCATTCTTGTATTGGCGATAGTAGGCGGCCGTCCACAAACCACTCCTGAGATACGTCAGTGTTGTCGATGTCATAATGATATTTTGTTTTAGTCCCACAAAAATGTTATAACAACACATACGCCGACTAGCCATGTTACACATTTTCAAACACTTATGTGTTCACCGTAGATCTTGCTATAGCAAATCTGTGTGTTAAACATATATTACAAAAGGGCTGGCCGTAGCGATTTTATTCATTTCTTAGATAAATACTACTGATACCTCGATACAAGCAACAGTGTGGGGCAAACTACTAATCAGCAAATGGCACGTGCGACACACCATATCTGAATAAATATCCATTGTGATCTTGCATACACAATCGTGTTCTTCATTTTAGGAGACAGAATGAGGACACAAAACCCCACAATTTATTATGGCACATACTATTTTTCTTTTAAAGTACTATTTTATTGGGTACCACTATTGATGTTACAGAAGCCTGAATTACTAATGGCGCTGTCGCATTAGCAATGCATGTGGATTATCTGTGATAAGACACGTTGAAATTGAACGAAAGCCGCTGTATTTGCTATACCTTTCTGATACCACAGCAAGCTCAGAATAATTAACGTTTCAGACGATACCGTCACTGTTTAATTACACCCATAGGCTTTTTGCAGCCATAATGAAAGGGCTAGATAAAGTAATGTAATACAATGGCGTCTTTCAATAATATCGACCATCACCTAAATTACCAAATCAAAATGCCAGCGTAACAACGTGTTTTTTTTAAAATAAAAGTTTTGGTTGTTCATATTAGCTACGTGTCAGTGTGTTACTCACGCGTGCATGTCGGAGGACCACAACTCCATTTCCCGCTGACGAGACACTCACAGGTGGCGTTACCTGCCGTGATCTCGTGACCGCGCACGCAGGAATATGTCGCGCGAGATCCGACGACAACGCCATTAGTAAGAACCTTAGCCTTTGTGCTGTCGTCGACTGAAATTGCTGGGCAAGTGATTTCTGAAACAGAATTGTCCTAAAGTATGAGAATTTGCTAAGGTCAATATCAACTCAAAGTCAAAGTTCACTACGTTTTCAAATAATTCCATCATATTTATCATCATCATCGTCATCGTCGTCGTTGTTGTCGTTACCGTCACCATCATCATCACCACCACCATCACTATCACCACCACCACAACCACCATCACAACCACCATCACCACCATCACAACCACCATCACAACCACCACCATCACTATCACCACCATCACAACCACCATCACAACCACCATCACCACCACCATCACGACCATCACCACCATCACAACCACCATCACCACCATCACAACCACCATCACAACCACCACCATCACTATCACCACCATCACAACCACCATCACCACCATCACAACCACCATCACAACCACCACCATCACTATCACCACCATCACAACCACCATCACCACCATCACAACCACCATCACCACCATCACAACCACCATCACCACCATCACCACCATCACCACCATCACAACCACCATCACCACCATCACAACCACCACCATCACTATCACCACCATCACAGCCACCATCACCACCATCACAACCACCATCACCACCATCACAACCACCATCACAACCACCACCATCACTATCACCACCATCACAACCACCATCACCACCATCACAACCACCATCACCACCATCACAACCACCATCACCACCATCACCACCATCACCACCATCACCACCATCACAACCACCATCACCACCATCACAACCACCACCATCACTAT
>CBDHHR010000057.1:15000-17500 GCA_965263245.1 Metamycoplasmataceae bacterium
CGAACGAACGAACGAACGAACGAACGAACGAACGAACGAACGAACGAACGAACGAACGAACGAACGAACGAACGAACGAACGAACGAACGAACGAACGAACGAACGAACGAACGAACGAACGAACGAACGAACGAACGAACGAACGAACGAACGAACGAACGAACGAACGAACGAACGAACGAACGAACGAACGAACGAACGAACGAACGAACGAACGAACGAACGAACGAACGAACGAACGAACGAACGAACGAACGAACGAACGAACGAACGAACGAACGAACGAACGAACGAACGAACGAACGAACGAACGAACGAACGAACGAACGAACGAACGAACGAACGAACGAACGAACGAACGAACGAACGAACGAACGAACGAACGAACGAACGAACGAACGAACGAACGAACGAACGAACGAACGAACGAACGAACGAACGAACGAACGAACGAACGAACGAACGAACGAACGAACGAACGAACGAACGAACGAACGAACGAACGAACGAACGAACGAACGAACGAACGAACGAACGAACGAACGAACGAACGAACGAACGAACGAACGAACGAACGAACGAACGAACGAACGAACGAACGAACGAACGAACGAACGAACGAACGAACGAACGAACGAACGAACGAACGAACGAACGAACGAACGAACGAACGAACGAACGAACGAACGAACGAACGAACGAACGAACGAACGAACGAACGAACGAACGAACGAACGAACGAACGAACGAACGAACGAACGAACGAACGAACGAACGAACGAACGAACGAACGAACGAACGAACGAACGAACGAACGAACGAACGAACGAACGAACGAACGAACGAACGAACGAACGAACGAACGAACGAACGAACGAACGAACGAACGAACGAACGAACGAACGAACGAACGAACGAACGAACGAACGAACGAACGAACGAACGAACGAACGAACGAACGAACGAACGAACGAACGAACGAACGAACGAACGAACGAACGAACGAACGAACGAACGAACGAACGAACGAACGAACGAACGAACGAACGAACGAACGAACGAACGAACGAACGAACGAACGAACGAACGAACGAACGAACGAACGAACGAACGAACGAACGAACGAACGAACGAACGAACGAACGAACGAACGAACGAACGAACGAACGAACGAACGAACGAACGAACGAACGAACGAACGAACGAACGAACGAACGAACGAACGAACGAACGAACGAACGAACGAACGAACGAACGAACGAACGAACGAACGAACGAACGAACGAACGAACGAACGAACGAACGAACGAACGAACGAACGAACGAACGAACGAACGAACGAACGAACGAACGAACGAACGAACGAACGAACGAACGAACGAACGAACGAACGAACGAACGAACGAACGAACGAACGAACGAACGAACGAACGAACGAACGAACGAACGAACGAACGAACGAACGAACGAACGAACGAACGAACGAACGAACGAACGAACGAACGAACGAACGAACGAACGAACGAACGAACGAACGAACGAACGAACGAACGAACGAACGAACGAACGAACGAACGAACGAACGAACGAACGAACGAACGAACGAACGAACGAACGAACGAATTACTTATTTTCGTTATACACAAGTTAATTAAAACTCCATAATAATTATGAAAACATACGCGTGCAGTTGATGGACACCCGCGTCCACTTCCCGTCGACCGTGCATTGCGACCGCTGAGTCTGGCCCTCGTAGCCGACGTAACATCGGTAGTCGGCGACACAGCCTCGAGTGACACACGTCGTCGTCACGTCGGCGTTCTTCACCGGGGGCGGCATCCCACATGTCGCCTCTGATAACACATGTCACCTCTCATAACACATATCACCTTTCATAACACATGACTCCTGTCATAACATAGGTCACCTATTGTAACACAGGCATCTCTGAAAACATTTGTTATGGCTGATAATATATGCCATATCTGATAACGCATGTGTATTTGATAATACATGTTACCGCTGATAACACACGTCACATGTAGTAAGTAGTGTCATCTTTGAAAATACATATCACCTCTAATAACACATATCACCTGTGATAACACGAGTCATCTCTGATACCTGGTGTCATTTCTGATGCCAGGTGTCATTTGTGATACTAAGTGTCACCTTTGATAATGCTTCACCTTTCATAAATATCACCTCTGAGAATATAAGACGCACGTCATTGCTACCAACATGTCTGTTTAGATGCGCGTATTCGTATATGTATGTGTTTATTGAGTATGCTCGCAATATTTTATTGTGAACGCGTCTGTATTTACATATGTATGTTAGTCATCACTGCATTATTTGTTTAGGTGTGAATATGATCGTGTGACTGTTTTCCAAATATAATTGTTCTCTTACAAAAACGAAAAAGTACCTTCACAGATCAGTGTAGGTTTCGTCCATGTTCCGTTCAACTGACAGCGACTGAATCCATCGCCAGAGAGT
>CBDHHR010000057.1:22500-25032 GCA_965263245.1 Metamycoplasmataceae bacterium
GTTGACGTGTGTTTGAGCGCGTGTGTTGTATGCGAGTCGTTCGTATTATATGTATCGTTTGTTTGGATGTGTGAGTGTGTGTGCACTGGTGTTTGCCTGTGTACATGCTTACGTGTTTGTGTGTTGTGTACAAGTGTGCGTCTGGTTTGTCTGCGATGCGTGCGTACACTAGTACACTGTGTTTAATAAACAGTAACATTAATTTAGTAATTGTGGTATACACCAAAGGTGTCGACTGTGTCGTCGTAACATACCTACACAGGTCGGTTCCGACCCAGACCAAGTCTTGCTGCTCTGGCAGGTCCGGGAAAGATCTCCGAACATTAGGTCATGACCTTCGGCGCAATGATACTCAACTGTCGTCATGTAGTAAGGCTGACTTGGGTCACCGTTGACAAGTTCCGTGTTGTTGGGAGTCTTGAGTGGGGGACATTGTATTGCTGTAAATTACAACTATTAAAATCATCAAATCCTAAAACACGACGATTCGACTTTGTGACTGACTGAAATGAAATAACATTAACATTTTATCACGTGAAAAACTAGGGCAACCTATGAAGTTATATCAATCATAGCAGACACAATACAAGGTTGTAAGGTTTTCATCCAACTGACAAATCGGTGACATGATAACATCAAACAACCGAGTCCCACCTGTACTGGCTCCACTGATGTCAATGCTCTCAAAGCAAACTAGTAATACTTCACATACGTCTTTAAACAATAATATGATATAAGTATGTCAACCATACATAACTCTTTCGGGTGTACGACCGAGGCACCCGTCCTATAAGTTTCTGTTATACATTTACTTGTAGATGATTTATTTTATTTTATTGCATCAAATAAAAAGATATACGCCTAGGAAGAGCCGCACCAATTTAGGTTTCACAAGTCAAAGTCACCTGTACAGTTCGGACGTTTATCTGACCATTCCCCGTCAATCCTGCACAACAAGTCTAGTCCACCGTCGGTCAGTTCATATCCAGGTGTGCACTTGAATATGAGATGGTTCTCCGGTGTGAAGGGGGCAAAGCCTGCCACCCAGTGAGCATGGTCAGGGACGACCAGTTGCCGACACTGACGCTCTAGGAACACAATGGCGACACATTATACTTTCTTATGTTGTATTGTTTAGCGTTTTGATGTTTTCTGGTATGTTTTGTTGTGGTGTAGTGTGTTAGTTGTGTATTTATGCTGTGCTGTTATGTGCTGCTCTTTGCGGTTATATGATGGGTTGTGCTGTGCTGTGCTGTGCTGTGCTGTGCTGTGCTGTGCTGTGCTGTGCTGTGCTGTGCTGTGCTGTGCTGTGCTGTGCTGTGCTGTGCTGTGCTGTGCTGTGCTGTGCTGTGCTGTGCTGTGCTGTGCTGTGCTGTACTGTACTGTGCTGTGCTGTGCTGCGCCGCGCCGCTTTCACACTTGACTGGGTTGCTCCAGGTTCCATTATCTGTGCACGGTACACGTGCGTACTCCGTCGGTGTGTGTGTGTGTGTGTGTGTGTGTGTGTGTGTGTGTGTGTGTGTGTGCGTGCGTGCGTGCGTGCGTGCGTGCGTGCGTGCGTGCGTGTGTGTGTGTGTCTGTGTATGTATGTATGTATGTATGTATGTATGTATGTATGTATGTATGTATGTATATGTGTGTGGTTTTTGTTTGTTTGTTTGTTTGTTTGTTTGTCTGTTTGTTTGTTTGTTTGTTTGTTTGTTTGTTTGTTTGTTTGTTTGTTTGTTTGTTTGTTTGTTTGTTTGTTTGTGGAGAGAAAGAGAGAATATGTGTTTGCGTTCTTCATAAATTACCTCGGGAACATGCATATTGTAACAGTTTTATGAGTGATTCATACATGATATATAATATATGTACGAATTGTGTACTCCTTTTACTACTCATGTGAGGTGTGTGTGTGTGTGTGTGTGTGTGTGTGTGTGTGTGTGTGTGTGTGTGTGTGTGTGTGTGTGTGTGTGTGTGTGTGTGTGTGTGTGTGTGCGTGCGTGCGTGTGTGTGTGTGTCTGTGTATGTATGTATGTATGTATGTATGTATGTATGTATGTATATGTGTGTGGTTTTTGTTTGTTTGTTTGTTTGTTTGTTTGTCTGTTTGTTTGTTTGTTTGTTTGTTTGTTTGTTTGTTTGTTTGTTTGTTTGTTTGTTTGTTTGTTTGTTTGTTTGTTTGTGGAGAGAAAGAGAGAATATGTGTTTGCGTTCTTCATAAATTACCTCGGGAACATGCATATTGTAACAGTTTTATGAGTGATTCATACATGATATATAATATATGTACGAATTGTGTACTCCTTTTACTACTCATGTGAGGTGTGTGTGTGTGTGTGTGTGTGTGTGTGTGTGTGTGTGTGTGTGTGTGTGTGTGTGTGTGTGTGTGTGTGTGTGTGTGTGTGTGTGTGTGTGTGTGTGTGTGTGTGTGTGTGTGTGTGTGTGTGTGTGTGTGTGTGTGTGTGTGTGTGTGTGTGTGTGTGTGTGTGTGTGTGTGTGTGTGTGTGTGTGTGTGTGTGTGTGTGTGTGTGTGTGTGTGCGCGCGTG
>CBDHHR010000058.1:0-17847 GCA_965263245.1 Metamycoplasmataceae bacterium
TTCGGCAGGGCGAGTCTGGCACGCCGAATTTGATACGCATCCGTGCGTGCATATAGTGCGCCCCACAATCGACGGCTTAACGAACGACGGTCATAACATCGTGGGTACATCTGTCCCGCTCTGACACAATCGATGTTTACTTGCGGTCAGTGTGAGAGGTCAGTATGGCGTCAAACGTGCAATCGCTATTGCGTCGTCGCAAATTACACGTTCTGCCTCTAGACGGTTATAAACTAATAAAGCACGCGCCTGGCCGTGATTCATGTAATGAGTCATCAGCAGCGGTTTAAGTTTGGAATGATATCGCCTACCTTATCTTGTCGACTAAAATGTAATGCGCTTAGTTGTGTTTGAGAAGACATTTATATATTGTGTGGTCGAGAGTCGTTTGACTAACACATTGACCCACAAGCCAAATGTCCAGCTCTATACGTAGTACATTTCCTATTAGAGACTTACTATTATAAATGCCGCACTGACACCTGGCGGGAACAAGTTCTACTTGCATAGGTAATACATTACGATAGATATTATAAAAACCTAGCCTTGAAACCGTATAGTGATCCTTGTCAAGAAGTACTCAGTAATGGAAAACAAAAGTGCATTCAAAAACGAAGCCGTGAACTCAGAAGCTTACTATTACAAGAAAAACTATCCGTCACCATCTATCTATATATCTATATATCTATTTATCTATATATCTATATATCTATATATCTATATATCTATATATCTATATATCTATATATCTATATATCTATATATCTATATATCTATATATCTATATATCTATATATCTATATATCTATATATCTATATATCTATATATCTATATATCTATATATCTATATATCTATATATCTATATATCTATATATCTATATATATATATATATATATATATATATATATATATATATATATATATATCTATCTATCTATCTATCTATCTATCTATCTATCTATCTATCTATCTATCTATCTATCTATCTATCTATCTATCTATCTATCTATCTATCTATCTATCTATCTATCTATCTATCTATCTATCTATATATCTATCTATCTATCTATCTATCTATCTATCTATCTATCTATCTATCTATCTATCTATATATCTATCTATCTATCTGTCAAATATATATATATATATATATATGTGTGTGTGTGTGTGTGTGTGTGTGTGTGTGTGTGTGTGTGTGTGTGTGTGTGTGTGTGTGTGTGTGTGTGTGTGTGTGTGTGTGTGTGTGTGTGTGTGTGTGTGTGTGTGTGTGTGTGTGTGTGTGTGTGTGTGTGTGTGTGTGGTGTGTGTGTGTGTGTGTGTGTGTGTGTGTGTGTGTGTGTGTGTGTGTGTGTGTGTGTGTGTGTGTGTGTGTGTGTGTGTGTGTGTGTGTGTGTGTGTGTGTGTGTGTGTGTGTGTGTGTGTGTGTGTGTGTGTGTGTGTGTGTGTGTGTGTGTGTGTGTGTGTGTGTGTGTGTGTGTGTGTGTGTGTGTGTGTGTGTGTTGTGTGTGTGTGTGTGTGTGTGTGTGTGTGTGTGTGTGTGTGTGTGTGTGTGTGTGTGTGTGTGTGTGTGTGTGTGTGTGTGTGTGTGTGTGTGTGTGTGTGTGTGTGTGTGTGTGTGTGTGTGTGTGTGTGTGTGTGTGTGTGTGTGTGTGTGTGTGTGTGGTGTGTGTGTGTGTGTGTGTGTGTGTGTGTGTGTGTGTGTGTGTGTGTGTGTGTGTGTGTGTGTGTGTGTGTGTGTGTGTGTGTGTGTGTGTGTTGTGTGTGTGTGTGTGTGTGTGTGTGTGTGTGTGTGTGTGTGTGTGTGTGTGTGTGTGTGTGTGTGTGTGTGTGTGTGTGTGTGTGTGTGTGTGTGTGTGTGTGTGTGTGTGTGTGTGTGTGTGTGTGTGTGTGTGTGTGTGTGTGTGTGTGTGTGTGTGTGTGTGTGTTGTGTGTGTGTGTGTGTGTGTGTGTGTGTGTGTGTGTGTGTGTGTGTGTGTGTGTGTGTGTGTGTGTGTGTGTGTGTGTGTGTGTGTGTGTGTGTGTGTGTGTGTGTGTGTGTGTGTGTGTGTGTGTGTGTGTGTGTGTGTGTGTGTGTGTGTGTGTGTGTGTGTGTGTGTGTGTGTGTGTGTGTGTGTGTGTGTGTGTGGTGTGTGTGTGTGTGTGTGTGTGTGTGTGTGTGTGTGTGTGTGTGTGTGTGTGTGTGTGTGTGTGTGTGTGTGTGTGTGTGTGTGTGTGTGTGTGTGTGTGTGTGTGTGTGTGTGTGTGTGTGTGTGTGTGTGTGTGTGTGTGTGTGTGTGTGTGTGTGTGTGTGTGTGTGTGTGTGTGTGTGTGTGTGTGTGTGTGTGTGTGTGTGTGTGTGTGTGTGTGTGTGTGTGTGTGTGTGTGTGTGTGTGTGTGTGTGTGTGTGTGTGTGTGTGTGTGTGTGTGTGTGTGTGTGTGTGTGTGTGTGTGTGTGTGTGTGTGTGTGTGTGTGTGTGTGTGTGTGTGTGTGTGTGTGTGACAGATACATATCTGGTGACGGGTAGTTTTGCTATAGCCTACACACTACGTTCTCGGGCCGATATGTGTGAATGACTTAGTGGCTGGATGAAGTGAATGAGTAAGTGAATGAATGACTGAGTTATTCGTCCAGACAGTGACGCATAGCTTAAATACATTAATCCGGAAATCGGCGTCAGCTTGGGTCATCGCGAGTAATCGATAGTTATTGATAACTCGTATATTGCTGCAGGATTAGCCAGACAAACCACACAGAGAGGCGAGGCACGCCATTGTGACCTATATAAAACACATAATGGATTCCTACTACATATTCTTTCATGTCGTCTTGTCGTGTCACCTTCCGTATTTGTTTAACACATTCGTCGTTTTACCTAAACAACGTAATCTTTCCAGCAAGCACACATCCATTACCTAAACAAAGTAATCATTCCAGCAAGCACACATCCATTACATAAACAAAGTATTCATTCAGCAAGCACACACATCCATTCATGATACCGACCGTTTTTTGTTGAGACCTTATACACCTACGTTGCAATGAACATCGATCCACGAGTAAATTGGCATTCAGTTTTTCTGATAAACTAACACTCGTTCAGTTAGATACTTCGGTGTGTAAGAAAGGTGAACACTTACCGGAATAATTTGTGGGGAATATGATAAGTTCCTTCACGGGCAGAATCGTCAAGTTTCTCACATAGACGGTAGGTTGGGTACGCCTCTCTCTCTCTCTCTCTCTCTCTCTCTCTCTCTCTCTCTCTCTCTCTCTCTCTCTCTCTCTCTCTCTCTCTCTCTCTCTCTCTCTCTCTCTCTCTCTCTCTCTCTCTCTCTCTCTCTCTCTCTCTCTCTCTCTCTCTCTCTCTCTGTGTGTGTTGTCCTGAGCATCTACTCTCTACCGTTCAGACACGTCCACTATAGACCCACTATCCCACGCACACTACCTCAGCGGATCTTACTGAACCAACTCCGCTTGACGGGGCAAAAACAAGCGCCGTTCCACGTGGTTGACTCTGCGTTCCGCGCGGCTGACTCGCATAAGACAACGATGTCCAGCAGTCTGTCCGGCAGCCACGCACACGTAACGTGGATCTAAACCGCCGACACGGCGTCAGATCCTGTCCAGCGCGGCGCTTAATGACCATAGAGGAAACGGACAATGCACGAAAGGCGGGTAAGGCCGCGTGGGGGCGTTGCTGGCTTTTAAGTTAAACTAGCTAAGTACAGCTCGCCGCAAGAATTTGTTTTCACGCTTCTTGCTCGCGACTGTGAAGTCACCATCGGAATGATTCACTGGAACAGAAGATGATAGCGGGGATGTCTTCAGGCAGTTCTTTCGTGGGTCCTTCTTTCTTTGTCGGCGGAACGCACACTTTGATATCAAGTCGAACGGAATCGTAAGCGCGGACTGCGCTCCACCTACACGTCTCCTTAACTAGGCACTGAGAGTTCAATCGCCACTAGACAAATGCCTATATCTTATACACGGCTGATTAATGGGATAGATTGCAACGTTACTGGACCATTTTATTGAATTCAGTGTGCATGCAAATCGCAAAGGGCCGGCGTGATAGCATTGGGCAATGAACCGTTATCGCGTAGCCCCCTGGACTACTTGACCGATATCATAACTATCATCTTCGCAACGCGGCCGTTAGAATATTCGGGCGCAGTGAACCGCGACGCCATAGGTCAACTGGTCGGGTCACCGTTGTCATCTTTATCAGTACGGGTAGATACTATTCACCGGCCACAACCCCTGGGAGTTTCCACCGTGCGACTATTGTTGATTGTCCGGCTTAGTTCCCCACAGATCAGTGACACACGTGGTTGCGTCCTTTCGAAGATAATTACGAGCGCGGTCCATCGCATTCTTCGGCTCTAGCCACAGGGTCAAGATTTAGTCAAGCCGAGCGTCTTGTAAATAAATGCCCGCGGTAAACATCCCGTGTTTGCGGACATGAAGCCACGAAATGACCAAAGCCGTCCTTTCCTGTCGTGTCATCGTAGTGATTCAGATAGATCAATATATAGGCAGGCTTCTTGTCACGACTTTAACTTTATAGACCACGGATATGTACATGTATACGTTCAATATGTCAACATACATTTGATACACGAACGCATGTTATACATACGCTTCCAAGAGTACACAGCTGCGCACGCACTGGTGATTTACATTTTGTCTGTTAGTTTTTTTCGTCAGTTTTTATCGGTGACTTCCCCCCATACCACTCACTCACTCACTCACTCACTCACTCACTCACTCACTCACTCACTCACTCACTCACTCACTCACTCACTCACTCACTCACTCACTCACTCACTCACTCACTCACTCACTCACTCACTCACTCACTCACTCACTCACTCACTCACTCACTCACTCACTCACTCACTCACTCACTCACTCACTCACTCACTCACTCACTCACTCACTCACTCACTCACTCATTCATTCACTCACTCAATCGCACAATCGCACAATCGCACAATCGCTCAATCGCTCAATCGCTCAATCGCTCAATCGCTCAATCGCTCAATCGCTCAATCGCTCAATCGCTCAATCGCTCAATCGCTCAATCGCTCAATCGCTCAATCGCTCAATCGCTCAATCGCCCAATCGCCCAATCGCCCAATCGCTCAATCGTTCACCCACTCAACCATTGTGTTAATCGTTTTGTGTCAAGTGTCAGAACTTTGTCGTAACACGGCCTAAATCATTCGCAAGCTACACAGCTTCGTTATTTTAACTTTGTTTGCCACAAAGCAACTGTTTGCACCCAACGACTGTAGATAGTACATGTTTGAATTGTCGGGCAAGGTAACATTGCATTTATCGAGTTGTTTATAGTCCAACTGCGTGAAATATAAAATATGATTACATGTGGTATGTTTGAACACGTTTTCGCGATACTATTTAGCAGCAGCAATAACCGAGTGTTTACAACTGTCATAAACCTTTCACGCATTTTGTTTATCTCGCATGTGTCGGCCTACACTTCTGTCGCACAATGCATGTCATCAACTCTGCGGTCCCGGTGGCGTCCGGGGTCTTCTTGTCAACACCCTCGCCCACGCCATCACGTCGCCACTGCGTGGACAGTGACCATTTCAAGACGCAACTGATACTTGGGCGATTCAATTATTATAAAGCCACGTTAGCTATCGACGTCAAAGAAAGGTTACTATACACGACATAAAGTAGCGATAAATACATATGGGTCCAGTCATCGACATGAGGAGGAAGTATAATAACCGAGTGGACACATTACACTTCTAACAAAAGGAAGATAAGTTATAGGCCTGTAGATTCACGCTATCGGTGGCGATAAAGACGGTATAATTTTACGATATCATAAATTGATAGGTCCAAGTTTATCAACGTGTGATTCCAACCGATATGTCGCGTAGCAAAAGTGCTAGGAGATTTTGTGGAAAGAAACAACTGAATGTTGCAATCAACCGCAGGATTTGGAAAGAGTCGCGTATACACAGTTACGCACAAGCTGAACACTGAAGAACGTAGTGCGTGCGCGCACGCGTGCGTGCGTGCGTGCGTGCGTGCGTGCGTATGTGTCTGTGTCTGCGTCTGCGTCTGCGTCTGCGTCTGCGTCTGCGTCTGCGTCTGCGTCTGCGTCTGCGTCCGTGTGTCCGTGTGTCCGTGTGTCCGTGTGTCCGTGTGTCCGTGTGTCCGTGTGTCCGTGTGTCCGTGTGTCCGTGTGTCCGTGTGTCCGTGTGTCCGTGTGTCCGTGTGTCCGTGTGTCCGTGTGTCCGTGTGTCCGTGTGTCCGTGTGTCCGTGTGTCCGTGTGTCCGTGTGTCCGTGTGTCCGTGTGTCCGTGTGTCCGTGTGTCCGTGTGTCCGTGTGTCCGTGTGTCCGTGTGTCCGTGTGTCCGTGTGTCCGTGTGTCCGTGTGTCCGTGTGTCCGTGTGTCCGTGTGTCCGTGTGTCCGTGTGTCCGTGTGTCCGTGTGTCCGTGTGTCCGTGTGTCCGTGTGTCCGTGTGTCCGTGTGTCCGTGTGTCCGTGTGTCCGTGTGTCCGTGTGTCCGTGTGTCCGTGTGTCCGTGTGTCCGTGTGTCCGTGTGTCCGTGTGTCCGTGTGTCCGTGTGTCCGTGTGTCCGTGTGTCCGTGTGTCCGTGTGTCCGTGTGTCCGTGTGTCCGTGTGTCCGTGTGTCCGTGTGTCCGTGTGTCCGTGTGTCCGTGTGTCCGTGTGTCCGTGTGTCCGTGTGTCCGTGTGTCCGTGTGTCCGTGTGTCCGTGTGTCCGTGTGTCCGTGTGTCCGTGTGTCCGTGTGTCCGTGTGTCCGTGTGTCCGTGTGTCCGTGTGTCCGTGTGTCCGTGTGTCCGTGTGTCCGTGTGTCCGTGTGTCCGTGTGTCCGTGTGTCCGTGTGTCCGTGTGTCCGTGTGTCCGTGTGTCCGTGTGTCCGTGTGTCCGTGTGTCCGTGTGTCCGTGTGTCCGTGTGTCCGTGTGTCCGTGTGTCCGTGTGTCCGTGTGTCCGTGTGTCCGTGTGTCCGTGTGTCCGTGTGTCCGTGTGTCCGTGTGTCCGTGTGTCCGTGTGTCCGTGTGTCCGTGTGTCCGTGTGTCCGTGTGTCCGTGTGTCCGTGTGTCCGTGTGTCCGTGTGTCCGTGTGTCCGTGTGCCCGTGTGCCCGTGTGCCCGTGTGCCCGTGTGCCCGTGTGCCCGTGTGCCCGTGTGCCCGTGTGCCCGTGTGCCCGTGTGCCCGCGTGTCCGCGTGCCCGCGTGCCCGCGTGTCCGCGTGTCCGCGTGTCCGCGTGTCCGCGTGTCCGCGTGTCCGCGTGTCCGCGTGTCCGCGTGTCCGCGTGTCCGCGTGTCCGCGCGTGTGTGTGTGTGTGTGTGTGTGTGTGTGTGTGTGTGTGTGTGTGTGTGTGTGTGTGTGTGTGTGTGTGTGTTGTGTGTTGTGTGTGCGTGTTGTGTATGCATGTATGCTGGCGTGCGTGCGTGCGTGCGTGCGTGCGTATGCATGTTTGAATACGTGTATCGTTTGCCGTTGCACATATGTGCGCACTACGCATCAGCACACATGTGGACCGGTTACTAAAACGAACTCACAAACATTTCAAAACCAGTCACGCAATCAGCTATTGAAATTAATATATATCATATACATATATATCTCATTAATTTCACCCAGATGGGCAGTTAATCGCATACGGTGAAAACTGAGAGAAAATCGTTCGACACTTTTCCCAGGGGACCAAGGAGACGCCACGACGGCCACCGGGAACCGTGTCCCGGAACAGTTGTCTACAACGCCGACCTCGTTCAACTCTCGCCAACACAAACACGCTGCAGCAACTTGCGCGAAGCGATAGCAGCTGGCACGGCGACCATTGCCAGCGGCTGTACCGTTGTACCATTGTCTTCGTGCTTGTTTCCATTATGCACGAACAAAGCTGTCGTCACGTGTGGACACAACAGACGCATAGTTTTGACGTGTAGCGTGCACCACCGCACACGAACTACCGTTGCGTGTGGGTTCGCGTAGGACAAAACGGCGCGGTTGTATGACGCGTTATCTCGACCACAACAATTAGTTCACCGACACCTTCGTCGTTACTTCTTTCCGCTCACGTACACAGGCAGGGTTTCTCGTAGAACCCGTCGCCTGTAACGGTGCTGGGTGAACGTGTAAACTGATAATATTATTATTATATTATGCATTAGTTCATAGCGTATGCATGGACTAGTGGACTAATAATTGTTTGTCTTTGGACATGCACAAGTTGATGACTTTGTTTATGATAATAATGTGTAATGACAAAACATGTATTCAATGAAATAGTTCCTATTCATTTAAATGAATTTTTTTAACTTTCGATTTAAAATACACATATTGCCTCTGCAGATCAAAACGTTCACCGGGACAAAAACAGACTCCATGGAAGACATATCCTCGGCAGGAAATAAAGTCGCAAGACAAAATATACCGTCACGGAAACAAAGTGACAAGAAATATTGTCACAGGGAGGAAAAAGATTGGTAGTTGCACAGTAAAATACTGTGCTGTTTCTCTAGATTGGGGCCAAAGTACTCGTTACTTGTGCAAAAGTATATAAAATTATCTCCAAACAGTAACGCATGTAATGCGATAAAAGATTTAACGATACTGTTAACGGTTAAAGTAAAATTACATCCTCCAGCAATACTTGGTCCAAAACTCTAGGGGGATAACTGAAGATTATTATCCAACAGTAAAATTACCCCCCCCCCTCCAATCGTGGGGATGTTAAGAGACGGAACAAGTGAACTTAATTGACCACTTTGGGTGGCAAAACTACTTTTTTGTTTGTACAACAAAGGGTGGGTGGGGTTCGACACCATGGTTGGTCGATGAAATGACCTCTTTGAAGTGAATAAACAATGGAGGTTAAATCATAACAAGTAGTTGTACAGGAAAGGGTGGGGTTACATTAGTGCGAGTATAAAAACCCGGTCTCCTTGCCTTAGGACGTGCAACACAATGAAATAATAGGCAATGCTCATAATGTTTAATTACGTTTAATTAAGTTGGACAATAAAAGATTATTTCATGCCGACAACCACACAACCTACACATCAGTAGTGCACGGTTATTGTATTCTTACTAAACCAGTTGTCGGTCAACGTGTGTGTCCGAGAAAAACAAGGTCAAAGTAGCACAAGGGGTTATGACACGCAATCATAATTCTACCTCTGGGTCAGAATACATCGTAGTAAATTAACCTCGGGGTCAAGCCTTTCACTGTGTGGTCACTTGGCTACAATACACGGCCAGCACTAGTCACGTCACTACCGAGGTGTCAACGAGAGTGCACGTATAATGTATGGTTGTAAATCGTAATAGTCCTACTGTAACATTATCTTTAATAGTTTTTATCTACACGTAAATCTACTGCATGTCGCCGCGGTGATAGATAAACCTGTTAAACCACAGAACAAGCCTCGTTTTGGATTATCTGCATTTACCGCGGGGTCACGAAGGTAATTCCGGTGCATTATTAATTGGCTATTAGGAAAGAGTAATGAGCAATAATGAATGGATAGCTAAGTTTATCCAATTGCAATCGGATCAATTAATTATTATTTTTAAATGCAACATTGGTGCACTGGATTCCATTGTGGGCCAATTGCAGAACCAGAACTATATGATAGAATTGGCATGTAATTATTGTCAATGTGTCCTAAAGGTAAAATGGTAATCCAAGAAGTACTCTGATCAAGCGATGTGATTTTTTTGCCTGGAATCGGCTTATGTGACACGAAACAAATAACAGAGAGAGCCACAAAACACACGCTATGTGGTCAAGCTGGTATACAACCAGGCAGCAATGGGCGTGCTAACAGTTAACGCATAATTCACACAAAACATCGCTCTAGGCCTACTGTATACACGACCCTTCCAAATTATATTAAATTTGACAATAGCCAGTTGTAAAGAAATAACCTAGAAATGTAAACTGTTCTTTGTAAATAACGAATACAGGTGCTGATATAGGTGACCGACCTACAGGAAGCTCGCATAAACCTGCAAGAAGTAAAATTGTGACATTGTACAGTTTCCCCAGCTAATTTTTTATTTACGTGAAAAACACCATTACACATGCATCAGTCATTGCCGTCGGAAAGTGGTGAATATTCATGGTCAACTTTATATACTCGGCAAACATATCTACGTATTCAATGTTGACACACGTATGATAGGGTACATTTTAGATAGTGAAATAAGCAAAACAGTTTAACACTAGATAATAGATGCTCAATGAAAGCAGGGAAAAAGCCTTTGAAGTTATATATAAATTCTAGCAACAAATCTTGTCTCCTCTTCAAAGAGACCTTCACAGAAATGTGTTTTGTAACAGCAGGTGTTTGACCCGCGGCAAAATGTTCGGACACCATCTCGGTGGACCCATCTGAGATCATTAATCTGCGGCGTGCAAGAAACACCACCAGAACGGAAGTCTTCACCGATCCGCGCATGCTCGCCTTGTCTTTGATAACATCTACATGAGTTCTGTTGATTTTCGGCCAGATGTACGATATGTTTGATCCACAGAGACGCAACGGTGCAAATCTCTACACCGCAGTCTTCAAACGTTGGCGCTTCCTTAGCAATCGCAGAGGGCGTCGAGCAAACCACAAAGGTTGAGGGAGACATTGTGAGCGTGATTCCTGCAGTTAGATACGATTGTTTGAAAGCGGGCGTTAATTAGCTAACGATGCCGCGGTGGACTTTGGTAATGAGCATAAGAGGCGATAATCGCCTGGTAATTGAAGCGACTTTGATGTCGTCAGAAAGGAAATGCTTTTCAAACAGAGCACCAAGCAAGAACAAACGAAGTGATCGCAGGTCTTGATCGGAGGTTGTGCCTTTTGTCTTTTGGAGCGGTTACGGGTGTTGGTTCAGAGGCTCATGCTTTGGAGTCATTTAAAAGAGGGTAAACTCAGTGTTGTAACTGTCGTTTCAAGATGAAGTATTATAACACTTACGGAGAATCATCGAGAAAGGCTATTAGTGACTCTCACGTTATTTTTATTAGTTTCAGATTCGAAAAACACGCGACGTAAGCCATAATTGTAAGAGTCTACCCATTTTGCTGGGCTTGAGAAATATAGTCACTATTGTGTTTCATCCTCGGAATTTAGAATCACCGGAATTTAAATGGACACCCTTTACGTGGTGGTGGAATGTCTTTAAAATCAAAAAGGTTTGACCCATTTGTACCAGACACGTTACGCCAAATGTATTATAAAGTGAATCGTCCACACTTTCGTTTCAGTGTTTTTTTTCTACCGTCCACGGGACGTTAACGAATAACCGTGAAAGGACGGTTCACGTCAATCGAATTCACGCAACTAAATTATGACGTAACCCAACTAACTGGGCACACATTGTGACGTGGAGAAACAAAAGAACACTGACGTCGACGGCTGGTGTCGTCAAACAGTGTAAATTCATAATAATTCACGTTACCTTCACGTTACCACATTTAATAATACTACTACTAATAATAATAACAATAATAATAATAATAATAATAATAATACTAATAATAATACTACTACTACTAATAATAATAATAGTAGTAGTAGTAGTAGTAGTAGTAGTAGTAGTAGTAGTAGTAGCAGTAGTAGTAGTAGTAGTAGTAGTAGTAGTAGTAGTAGTAGTAGTAGTAGTAGTAGTAGTAGAAGTAGTAGTAGTAGTAGTAGTAGTAGTAGTAGTAGTAGTAGTAGTAGTAGTAGTAGTAGTAGTAGAAGTAGTAGTAGTAGTAGTAGTAGTAGTAGTAGTAGTAGTAGTAGTAGTAGTAGTAGTAGTAGTAGTAGTAGTAGTAGTAGTAGTAGTAGTAGTAGTAGTAGTAGTAGTAGTAGTAGTAGTAGTAGTAGTAGTAAGTAGTAAGATAACTTCTATTGCGCTTAACTCCTTGGAAACCAAGCTGAAACGCGCATCAAAAATTTAAATCGATCTCAGTGTCTATAAACAATCCACAGATATGCCAGTGCTCTATGGTGGATACTTGACAGCCAGGGTTGTAAAGGTATGTTTGTAAACGACGGCGGAATTTAGCAATATTTTCAGCTGATCTCACACTACAAGGAAGCATATTCCAAAGGGTAGGCGCAGCTACATATAAAGCACTTGCCCCAGTATTGGTATCGCCTTTAGAACCAGAACTAGATGATCCAAACTGGATAGGTTTTCTTACAGGAGTAAGCTGTGAATGTAAATACGATGGATGCTTACGGGAAAGTGCCTGGTAAATAATAGCATAGATGTCAAAGCTGATGCGTGCGACCGCATATCAATTACTCTGATTTCGGATTCCCTTTCGGTGTTTCTGAAAAAGGTTTGACAATTTATAAGGTGAAAACGATGGCGTATTTATATACAAGGTTGTAAATTGGTGACTTATTCAAAGTTGCCAAAAATAAGTGTAATATCCCGTCAATATAACTAAAATAAATAACCTAAACACTTACACCTATTCTCAGAACAATGAATATATCCAATGGGTTGTCGATTATGTCTACTATTACTTCACTGAGATAACCATCGACACAAAAGTAGACGGAAATGCAAACATTAATAAAACAGTGTTTTTGGTCGTAGTTTGACACCAGCGTCCAAAACGCCATCTTGATTTAGGCGTCACCGAAGGAAGTCATGTAATTATAAATTAATTAGGAATTTACAACGCTTACTGACAGTTAATGTGCGGCAGGTGTGTGTATTTGTGTGGTCTCCATCTTTCTCGACCTGACAGAATACGATCAATTATTGACGATGAAAGCGAACGCAATCATTGTAGACATGTAGGCGGACAAAAGGTCTGTAGACAGACGCCTGATTTATGCGTCTGTTCAGTCGTTGCAGTGCGAAATACCCACGCGGTCAACTGACTGCGTGGAATCGAGGACGGATGTAGGTTATAAAGTCACAGTAAAAAGTCACAAAGAGGAAAAAGACAACACTTTAAGGCTAAACCAAAATAATTCTCTAATCACTATACTGTAATATACATTCAAAAACCAAACATATATAATTAAAATAAAAAATTGCCATGTAACATAATTGATCTGTAAGTAGTTCATACTATGTACAACTTCAAGAACGCGTTTGTGACATGTGAATTGATCGTCTCTCTCTCTCTCTCTCTCTCTCTCTCTCTCTCTCTCTCTCTCTCTCTCTCTCTCTCTCTCTCTCTCTCTCTCTCTCTCTCTCTCTCTCTCTCTCTCTCTCTCTCTCTCTCTCTCTCTCTCTCCCCCCCTCTCTCTCTCTCTCCCTCTCTCTCTCCCCCCTCTCTCTGTCTATCTGTCTATCTGTCTCTCTGTCTCTCTGTCTCTCTGTCTCTCTGTATCTCTGTCTCTCTGTCTCTCTGTCTCTCTGTCTCTCTGTCTCTCTGTCTCTCTGTCTCTCTGTCTCTCTGTCTCTCTGTCTCACTCACTCACTCACTCACTCACTCACTCACTCACTCACTCACTCACTCACTCACTCACTCACTCACTCACTCACTCACTCACTCACTCACTCACTCACTCACTCACTCAGTCACTCAGTCACTCAGTCACTCAGTCACTCAGTCACTCAGTCACTCACTCACTCACTCACTCACTCACTCACTCACTCACTCACTCACTCACTCACTCACTCACTCACTCACTCACTCACTCACTCACTCACTCACTCACTCACTCACTCACTCACTCACTCACTCACTCACTCACTCACTCACCCACTCACCCACTCACTCACTCACTCACTCACTCACTCACGCATTCACACACTCACTCACTCACTCACTCACTCACTCACTCAGTCGCTCGCTCGCTCGCTCGCTCACTCACGCACTCACGCACTCACTCACTCACTCACTCACTCACTCACTCACTCACTCACTCACTCACTCACTCACTCACTCACTCACTCACTCACTCACTCACTCACTCACTCACTCTCTCTCTCTCTCTCACTCACTCACTCACTCACTCACTCACTCACTCACTCACTCACTCACTCACTCACTCACTCACTCATTCACTCACTCACTCACTCACTCACTCACTGACTGACTGACTCACTCACTCACTCACTCACTCACTCACTCACTCATTCCCTCCCTCCCTCCCTCCCTCCCTCCCTCCCTCACTCACTCACTCACTCACTCACTCACTCACTCACTCACTCACTCACTCACTCACTCACTCACTCACTCACACACTCACTCACTCACTCACTCACTCACTCACTCACCCACTCACTCACTCACTCACTCACCCACTCACTCACTCACTCACTCTCTCCCCCCTCTCTCTCTCTCTTTCTCTCTCGAGCTATCATTCAAGCTAAGGCATTTTGTCCGCTTCTATAAAGGAACATCCACTCAACGGCGTCACTTCCGGAGAAACATAATCGAAATTGAGAAACATAATCGAAATTTTACTGACTACCGAGTGGTCGTGGCTGTGTTGAATGCCGGTCGCATAAGGCAAGTGGCCGCTCTAGAGAGGTTCTTAATTTTTTAAATACTATTTAATGCAACAGAAACCATACGACCATTGGTGACGGGTGCCTTTGACAAGGCGAGTGCTGAAAAACTGGGACTACGCAAATATATTTCAATTGAGGTTTTTCTGTGGTATTTGCCACTAGGCGTACTCCCAAAAATATTTTTGGATTTATGGTCTAGGCAGCCTCGGTCAAAGATCGACCCCTGAAGTCGGCACATCACAATAGTGCTAGCACAGGGGTACCTCACAATATTCATTCTGTGCAGTTATCTAACCGAGGACGTCTTGGCTGCTTTTTGTAAGGAAACAGTTTCTTTTTGGTATAGTGCATATGACGGTGTGTCTAATTTGTTGGTGACCTCGGGGTATCTGCCAACACCATGGCCCGATGACCGATTAGAACAGATTAACCGCAATGGCGGCAATAAATGGCCACACAACACATGTCATCCTTGTTCCTATACCGTGGACAGGAAACGGTGGTAATCTCGTACACAAAAACCGTCTGTCCGACGTGTCGGATTACCACGAGATTAACAAAGCTCGGTATTAACACCATGTCCAACTTCCGGTTGTAAGATTTTATCGCGGACAATATCCGCGGGCGTCACACCTGTACGGCGGGGGTCAACTACCACGACGCCTCTCACGGGTGGTTACCCTCTAGTCACCGGCCCCGACGTGTGGACATCGTCTCAAGGAAAACACGATCTCAAGATGTCGGATTTCACACAATATTTGAATAGGTCACGTTCTTACGGCATTTCACGAATGTCGTTTTCCAAGGTTGTCATTAGGAATTGGTCACATAAACTACTCACTATTCAAAATTGTAATTTTTATATGGTAACAGCACGAACACCAAATTTGTGTTCGATTGTTTTGGAGCGAAATATCGAATTGTGACGAGAGAAGAACATTTCAATTTACAACGTATTGTGCCGTCACTGAACATTGTTTGAAACACCCTGTGTTTATTGATGCAATCAGATACTATTTCGAATGTAATTGTCTCCTGAAATGTAGTTTTATAGTTTCCATTCACGTCCACCATAGTTTCATAATTTGCTTGGTGTTCTCTACCTAACCCTTTTGTCAACGTAGACTTTACATAACCGCCGACCATTTCCTGTGTTACGGTGCATATTTTGCATTTGGTTAGTGCCGCCCTTGACAACAAACGGTCTAATGCGAACGACAAGGGGTTTATTACTGGATAAATCTTAGAAAACAGATGGCAGAGAAACAACCGGCTGTATAGAGCAGCGACCGAGGCGTGATAAAAACAGTTGTGCGGGGGATAGCAGGATAACGACCCGTGCAAACAGGGGATGCTTCAATAGCTCAAACATTAAGGAAGATGAAGCGATACTATGACCTCGCTTTGAACGAAGGGGAGAAGGGGAACACGATATGATTGTGACAGGACAGCCACCACAGAACTGATACAGCCACCTGTTTCCGTGAGGAGACAATTCGACATTTTCAATAAGTTAAAGATCGTGGTTCCGAAAGATGAAGATAAAGTTCTTATGTAAGTCTAGCGCTGTATCGAGTGCTTCTGGCTGCCCAGAAGAACTCGCATTTGACATGACATGTCACTCGAACAACATCTCAACGTCTCAGTGAAGGTTGCAATTTATTCGCTAAATAAATCAAGATTCGCTAGATTGACTGTCCGATGCCACAGTGCTCCCGCGCTCTAAAAAGAAATTTTATCATCGCGATTGTATTATATCATCATTATATTGCAATAAGATATACTATAAAACAATATCTGTCTGTTTTTTGTTTGGTGGACATTTAGTTTCGTATGGGGATTGTGTGTATGTGTATGTGTATGTGTATGTGTATGTGTATGTGTATGTGTATGTGTCTGTGTCTGTGTCAGTGTCAGTGTCTGTGTCAGTGTCAGTGTATGTGTCTGTGTCTGTGTCTGTGTCTGTGTCTGTGTCTGTGTCTGTGTCTGTGTCTGTGTCTGTGTCTGTGTATGTGTCTGTGGCTGTGTGTGTGTGTGTGTGTGTGTGTGTGTGTGTGTGTGTGTGTGTGTGTGTGTGTGTGTGTGTGTGTGTGTGTGTGTGTGTGTGTGTGTGTGTTTGTGTGTGAACGAACGAACGAACGGACGGACGGACGGACGGACGGACGGACGGACGGACGGACGGACGGACGGACGGACGGACGGACGGTCGGACGGTCGGACGGACGGACGGACGGACGGACGGACGGACGGACGGACGGACGGACGGACGGACGGACGGACGGACGGACGGACGGACGGACGGACGGACGGACGGACGGACGGACGGACGGACGGACGGACGGACGGACGGACGGACGGACGGACGGACGGACGGACGGACGGACGAACGAACGAACGAACGAACGAACGAACGAACGAACGAACGAACGAACGAACGAACGAACGAACGAACGAACGAACGAACGAACGAACGAACGAACGAACGAACGAACGAACGAACGAACGAACGAACGAACGAACGAACGAACGAACGAACGAACGAAAGTTTATTCAACAACAACAGCACAGTAACAGTACAACATATTATGGGAAAGATAATATAATATAATATAATATAATATAATATAATATAATATAATATAATATAATATAATATAATATAATATAATATAATATAATATAATATAATATAATGTAATATAATTTCATGATTTGTGAGCTGCTGCTACTGTTGAAGGGACCTAGCAGAAGTGTGAATGTGACTTGTAAGCCGCTATGCCCTTTTCAAAATAAAACACAGTAATTGGAATAAGAGTTACAAGATAGAATACAAAGTAACAATAACGGTCATTTTGTTTAGCAATGTGATAACTATTGATAAATACGAAGACAGTAACGTCGACTTGAATCTTTTCTTAAAGTGTTGCAAACTTCGCCATTCCAATCAATGTTACCGGTGTGACTCGCGGTATTTACAATTCACCGCAGGTTGTGTAAAATAGCTCATATTTTGTCAGATCGCCAGTGCTGACATTTGTAATGGCAGTGTAGCATGGGAACGTACATGATCACGTACATTATCACGTATATTATCACTCGCATCTGATGTCAGCTGTCACCAAACGACGTGCTGATTTATGACCCACCTGCGCTGTAACGACGGAGTACTTGTTCTGGCTTCAATTAAGACAGGAAATATGTTTATTTATGGCTGTAGTGTCGTTGGTTCCGGGTAGTTACAACAAAATGGTGGTATCCGGAACGACGTGATTTAAATAAACTTCTAGTTCGATTCGGTGCAACCAGACGTAACGGAACTAGAATACCAACCAGCTGACGTCACGACTGTCGTGTTGATTACTTTTCAGTTTTAATTAATGTAGAA
>CBDHHR010000059.1:7500-10000 GCA_965263245.1 Metamycoplasmataceae bacterium
TTATATTCACCAACTACAGAAATTAGACATTATTATTCACCTTTAAATAATGCCTTATGCATAGCGTTCAACTGTTTCAGCGAAGTGCAGTTCGTTTAATAATTGAACTCAAACATGAAACGTTAAAACAATACGCATTTCTGTTATAGAATGTTGATAGAATGAAAACATGTATGCATGCACACATGTACGTATGTATGCATGTGTACCTGTACGTGTATATGTACGTATGTAAGTATGTACGTATGGATATATATTTATATATATATATATATATCCATACGTACATACTTACATATATATATATATATATATATATATATATATATATATATATATATATATATATATATATATATATATATATACATATATATGTATATATGTATATATATATATATATATGTGTATATACATATATATATATATATATATATATATATATATATTCGTAAGTAAGTACGTATGCATGTAGTATGTCTGGTTTATCGGCGGTGTAGCGGCTGTAGACCTGCTATATGTGTGCGAAAGCGAAAGCGAAAGCGAAAGCAGAACAATGCATAGTACACAGTGGTTGACAACTGGTGCGTGTCGAGGAACTATCGAGTTCAGGATTCCCAACGCACAGGCCGAATAGTGGACTCGTGTAGGGAAGAAACAAATACGAGAAACACGATTCATCCTGGGATCTGCCTCTTACAGTCGGCTACCACCAGTCGTCGCACCCTTCTGCTACTCTAACGATGACGTCATAGCTGAAGCTGCTTGGGCTTTGGTGTTAACTGCCGACGTGGTTCTTTGTTTTCTTTTGTGATACAGCAGCGGATGAGTTATGATTGAAGCGCTGTGGCACAGTGGCTGGAACATCAGACTCAACCAAGAGAGCTGGGTACGAATGAGGTACTGTCGTGTCGAACATTTGGCACGATCATTCGTTCTACGTTGCGCCAATTCATCCAGCTGTATGAAAAAGCACATGGCTATAGAACGCGGTGGATATTTCTTTACGAATGTGCTTTATGCATTAGTGTATCGTGAGTGAATGCTACGTAAAGATACTTCCAAACTTCAAGTCGAGGTGAAGGACGATGGAACACGATAGACAGGGAGGCAAGTACTTTGAGGAAACCTCAAGAAATGGATACTTACCCATATAAGAACATATTTTTGCTTTATGTTTGCAAGGACAATATGAGTGACATACCATTGCATGACAGAGAGTAGTGGCGCCAACATGATCAGAATAAAATAATCCCACGGAGTATTGGCAGAGTTTAAAGATAAATAGTAGACAGTAATCGTTTTGCCGTTTAAAAGCACTACTTCATTTAAGTTGACAAATTGTCGATGAGGACAGTTGAAAAGAAATAATATTTACTTGTTGTTTATACTGATGTTGAGTTGCTTAGAGATGGTTGAAGTTAATAGAAGTAGAAATGTGATTAACTGAATCTTGTTCTGATCGAGTGCGATATAACACTACTAACGTTTTGGCAAACGCAGAAAGAAGAAAAAAGCAGAGAAGAAGAAGAAGAGAGAGAATAACACAGAGAACACGGAAACAGAGAAGAAGAAATCAGAAAATTAGAAAGCAGAAAATGAGGGAAAAAGAAGAAGCAGAGAAGAAAAATCAGAGGAGTAGAAATAAGGAAAAGGTAAAAAAAAGCAGAGAAGAAAAATATCGAAGCAGGTGAGAAGAAATTAGAAAGAATAAGACATCATAATAGATAAACAGAAGAAGACGTGTGAAGAACAAGAACAGAAACAAACAGAAAAACAACTGGAAGAAAACTATCAGCGGCAGAAGCAGAAGCAGCAGCAGCAGTAACAACAACAGCAGCAGCAGTAACAACAACAGCAGCAGCAGTAACAACAACAGCAGCAGCAACAACAACAACAACAGCAGCAGCAGCAGCAGCAGTGACAACAACAACAACAACAACAACAACAACAACAACAACAGCAGCAGCAGCAGCAACAACAGCAGCAACAGCAGTAGCAGCAACAACAACAGCGGCAGCAGCAGCAACAACAACAACAGCAACAACAACAACAACAACAACAACAACAACAACAACAACAGCAACAACAACAACAACAACAACTGCAGCAGCAGCAGCAACAACAACAACTGCAGAAGCAGCACCACAGGCATCACAACCATCACTAACAATTCTCTCCCGCCAATAATGACGTCACTTTATGCCGTTGTCCCCCACTACCACTCACTCAGTACTCTGCCGTCGCGACACAAAACATACGTGCCTAGATTAGTGTCGAGCTGTTCCTAACAATTAGCGGCGCCTCCTCCGTATTGGCTGCAGCCGGCGCCGGGCGCGAGCGAGCGTCTTATCAAACCAGATCAGTGGGGGCTGCATCAATTACTCCGTAGCGCGGAGACGGATGTTGCGGTGTCTTCCTCGTCGACGACCAAGCTTCGCTCGTCGGTCGGGCTCGAGCCTTTGCGCCGCCGGCTTGTCAGCACCGATTATCGCAACGC
>CBDHHR010000059.1:17500-32067 GCA_965263245.1 Metamycoplasmataceae bacterium
TATGGTTTATAATTTCTGCGCTCGGTAGCAGAGCCACCAGCGATAGCGTTTTCCACAAGATAAATGGCGAATCCTATTGGAAGCGGGAAACACAATCAGACAAACTTACATTTATTTGTGGCACCTCTTTCAAGAACAAGCAATAACAAACGGCGATTGTTCAACGGGAGAGAGAGGAACAAATAATATACCGCTCTCTCGAAATTTGATTACCCGCCAGGTCAGTAAAAGTGAGAGTAAAAAATTAAGCCTTGTGGTCGGAATTGACTTGAGAAACTAAACAATACGGCGAGTTTAGATAGATTTATGATTTCTTATTGGCCAACTTACCACCGACCGTCGGGTTATGAAAAAAACCCACCCACAAGCGGATTAACGCCGACTGCCGACTGCCGACTGCCGACTGCCGACTGCCGACTACCGACTGTCGACTGCCGACTGCCGACTGCCGACTGCCGACTGCCGACTGCCGACTGCCGACTGCCGACTGCCGACTGCCGACTGCCGACTGCCGACTGCCGACTGCCGACTGCCGACTGCCGACTGCCGACTGCCGACTGCTGACTGAACATTTGAATTCGCCTAATGATTGTTGCTATGCTACGCACACACCAGCCGATTTGGGCACACAAGCCAATTGACTACAGTCGCCCGACTTCTTTTACGCCGACTAGTCGGTTGGTGTGTGCGTAGCATAAGAAACGATCACCAGCCGGTACTTGGCAGAACGTGTCTAACACTGATTAGTACACCCGATTCGGAGCTTCCGCCAATCGGGACGTTTACAGAGCTTCTGATTATTGCAGATATCGTCTGGCAGTAATGACCTTCGCAGCCCCGAGACGACAGATCATTGGACGTGACCACAGGCGCTAAAGCGTGTTTAATGTCCGCGCAATCGGAATTGGCCGAGCGCCATTTGGAGCGTTCAGTACCATCTCTTTGTTATGGCTTTTGAGTACAAAGCAAATGGTGTTCCCGACCTGTTTTTCCGTTTCTCGTTTACAGCGTTTGTAAAATAATACGTGACATAGCAGTCCATATTGATTGGTTAAGTTGCACACAGCTAACGTTTGACACTTAACATTCGATTCATAAACACATAATGCGTGAATTAACAGTGCTTTACTCCCGATGCCCGATTCGATAGTCCCTGCGCAGCTGATCACAACTAAACTGATAACGCAAAAATGGCACCTGTCAGGGGGGTCAGGTGAACTGGTTTACGGTTAAGTATTGATACCCATCAAGCAATCTAATAGTACGTCTCAACTGTGACATGAACGTTTAGTGATTTCGCAATCTTTGCCCTGAGGTTTATTGCACTTTCTCGCACGTTCGGATCAATGGTTTCACGGGTTGAACGCGCGATGTGGTTGTCAGCTATGGCGTCTTCTTTGGTTATCAGGTGGACACGACTCGTCGTGTGCGCCACCGCAGTTAATGCAGTGAGATTTGATACTCAGCGCAAATAGGTTGGTTTGCAGTGCAGTGCAGTACGTGGTTGTATCGCTGAAAAAGGGTAATGGACTAGTCGTAATATATCTTTAATGTTGCACGCACGCACGACGAGAGACAAAGTAAAAGGTGTGGACGTCAGAATGGAGTTAGGAGTGAATAGTATACAGGAGAAATTCAGAGAAATGAGACTACACTGGTATGGAGACATGCAGAGAATGGAAGAAAACAATGAAGTGAGAGCAGTTGTTGACATGATAGTGCCAGGTAAAAGACCAAGAGGGAGACCAAGAGGGAGATGGATGGATGGCGTAAGAAGTGACATGCAGGAACTGCGGCTCACCCCGGAAGATGCACAGGACAGAACATTTTTACAATTCAAAGACGCTAAACGCCACCAACTAAAAAGGCTGAATAAATGGTACTTCAATCTTTATATCCCTCTTAATCAAAATAGCTTAATGAATAAGGTCGTATTTGGGCCGCATAAGGACTTCGGCAGTATTCTACTACTCAGACATCTGGATAAGATCAAAAAGAAGCAGACATGTTAAATGGCTCACACAGCATGTGCTTATGGGGCAGAGTGGGAATTCCATTGCAGGATCGAATCCCACAGACATAGACCATAGACGAAAACAATTCGGTGAGCAATCAGACAATCGATATTTGAGATAGATACTATATGCGTACAAGTGAATATATTTGCACAGAGACGAAGAGAGAGAGAGAGAGAGAGAGAGGGGGGGAAGAGACAGAAGGGAAAAGAGAACGAGAGAGAAATATATATATATATATATATATATATATATATATATATATATATATATTTATTTATTTATATATATATGTGTCTGTATGTATGTCTCTCTCTCTCTCTCTCTCTCTCTCTCTATATATATATATATATATATATATATATATATATATATATATATATATATATATATATATATATATATATATATATATATACACATACAGACAGACAGACAGACAGACAGGCAGACAGACAGACAGACAGACAGACAGACAGACAGACAGACACACAGACACACAGACACACAGACACACAGACACACAGACACACAGACACACAGACACACAGACACACAGACACACAGACACACAGACACACAGACACACAGACACACAGACACACAGACACACAGACACACAGACACACAGACACACGAAACCCTGAGAATTCTGTCACAGTCTGATACACAAAGTCGAATGACTTCTGACAAAGTGTCGTCCTACGTAATCCCAAACACACAGGCTACGGTCGACATTCAACAAGTGTGTGGAGAAATACGAGTAGGAATAAATCTAGCAATGCGCTTTGTTCTACAGGCAGAATCAACGCCAGCCAGTCTAGGGTTGTCAAAAGCAAGGCTTTTCCAGATACTCCTACTGCTAATGCTACTGCTAATGCTACTGCTGCTGCTGCTGCTGCTGCTGCTGCTGCTGCTACTACTACTACTACTACTACTACTACTACTACTACTACTACTACTACAACTACTACTACTACTACTACTACTACAACTACTACTACTACTACTACTACTACTACTACTACTACTACTACTACTACTACAACAACTACTACTACTACTACAACAACTACTACTACTACTATTACTACTAATAGTAATAACAATAATATAAATAGTAACACGACGGCTGTTACTCCTACACGCCCAATGTTGTTGTTGCAGTCGTTGTTATTCCACGAGTCTCTCGCACCAGTCACCGATGACATTTCGTCATGGCGCGTCCGTATTATCGCCGCCTTAATGTCGTTATTTCCTCCTTTCCTGTTCCATTCCGCGCTGCCACAGAGAGTTGTGACTGACACGGCGAGATCTGACCTACTTCACTCACGTTGTTGGCTGAAGTAACTATTCATCCATTCTGCTTTCATCTTTACTTTGCCTTTGGCCGGTGTCGTGACTTTGCATCGTATTTAACTGTTTCTTTTCCACGCGACTCAACTCGAAAGAATTATATAGGGCAACTGGATTAACCAAGTACGATGGTTAGCTTCAGTTATCAGTGCTGTTGCTGGGTCTTCCTGGCCTGTTGGAATCTTAATACATATAACACAATACTGTAAATGTTTTGAGTGATTATAGTAGCTAACGGTAAATGTTATTCAGTACGCGTTGAAAATCACACTAGTGGGAGTATTCAGGTACGCCGCAGTATTGTGTTAGTATCCATGTTACATTGTATATTCGTTCAGTCGTGGATATGTTTTAGTTACGATGAATAACGTTGATCGCGCCTTGTCGGAAGTGATGATAGCATTGCGAAATATTAACCAAGAGTTAACGACGGCAAGCTCATAAAGCGAATTGATGTACCATCAAGTTTCTACTTAGAACACAAATCTATAAGTGTCATAACCAGCATATTTGACATTCACGTCAGAAAACAGGAATGCGATCCTATGAAGGCATTGACATCAATGTCTGGGATAATCACAATCAACGTGATGATTGTGCCAGTTATGATGACGAAATTGGTGATGATATATATGCTTATGATAATGAATGTGGAGACGATTACGACAAAGAATATAGTGATTAATATAACTATGACGGTGATGACGACGATTATGCTGATGATGATAACGACATGACGATGATGATTATTATTATTGTGTCCCGCTGGTTAATTATCATGACAGTTTTTTGTGATTCCGTTCAGTAAGATGAGTACTACTTTATTTGTGATTGCAATTCGAATATAATGATGATTCCTGTGACTACACGAACGCGAATGCGTACACAAACACGGACAAGATCACATGGCCAATATGTCACTCTCCGATATGCTCCGATAATCGATATCAAACGTCTACATGCGAACCATCACAACCTATATACTGATCCTGTCTGTCGCGAAACTGTCCTTGCGCGCTGGTCCCTAACGATGCCAAAGCACCCACGCCATTCATATTCGGACGACGTTCACCAGACAAGCGAGTTTAGCGAAGTTTATTCAATTCCAGTTTCGTCGTTCAGTCAAACACTTCGCGCTCGGCAACTAATCTAACACGCCGACGAACAAATGAGTAAAAACGGTCGAGAACCACGGCCGAAGTATCGAGAAGAAAAATCGATCTGTTTGCGTGCTTTGTAGGGGAGCGCTCATCTGGAATATGCGCATGATAACCTGTCTCGACTGTGTCACGCCAAGTTAAGTACGATGTCGCCCTTGTCGATTTATTTATAGTCGACATAGCAACATACAGTGGCGATGTTATGTCAGGCATTCCTCGAAGTTATTCATATTTAATGGGGTGCACCATAAACAACAATTGCCTACTGCCGCGACATTTTAGTATCGTGTATTCAAAGCGTTCGTTTTGAAAATGGCAGTGACGTCGTTTAAATAGTTAATGCGATATGTTGACGCTGAGTGTTATGGATGATATGGATGTTATATAAACCACGCCTCATGCAAATATACTAGAAGGAAGATGGCGAATATTTCGATGAAGAGTTACAGCCAATTGTTTTTGTTCATGGTCGATTGATTTTGTTTGCTGTCAATCTTTTCTATTTCTTCAATACATGGATATTTTTTAGAGACAACATGACTTATCAGATTGAAAATATGCTTAGCAAGCTAGGCCACTGATCTGGTATTTGATGTGTTTCCAAAACATTACGATGCATGTAATGTAGGATTTCCAGTAATTTAATATTTACCGTAGTTTAGTCACTCTCTCGACAACAAGATTAGCTTTGCCCATTTCCCGCCGTTACAATATGAATGCATGTACCCCTTGCCAGACACTATGACTACCTTACACTGTGCCAGGGTCGTACTTTTCCCACGTATAACATATATTTTTGTCAGAAATGTAGGCTTATAACTACCATGTACTTGGCCCTATGCCCTGCGAAACCCTTTTCGTAACTATCCGAGAACACGTTTGAACTCGTCAGCACCAGCAATTAAATAAATATTTGAAACTCCTGGAAACGTAATTAGCTCAGGAAAACTATTTTACAAATGTTCTGGAACCTATCGACTACACCTCATTGGTATGTTTATTTCCAGGCGCAAATGCGTCGGCTACACAGTGCCTACAGCCAGCTGGCGTTGCTCAATTTTCGCCTGTCGCCTTCAACCGATCAATACACGGATCAAACGTGTTTATCTTGATGCAAACTCTGCCCTTTCTGTAGTCGTCTTTACTGAGTACGTGTGCAGTCGTCGTGTAAACAACGCTCTAACCGACCGACCGACCGACCGACCGACCGACCGACCGACCGACCGACCGACCGACCGACCGACCGACCGACCGACCGACCGACCGACCGACCGACCGACCGACCGACCGACCGACCGACCGACCGACCGACCGACCGACCGACCGACCGACCGACCGACCGACCGACCGACCGACCGACCGACCGACCGACCGACCGACCGACCGACCGACCGACCGACCGACCGACCGACCGACCGACCGACCGACCGACCGACCGACCGACCGACCGACCGACCGACCGACCGACCGACCGACCGACCGACCGACCGACCGACCGACCGACCGACCGACCGACCGACCGACCGACCGACCGACCGACCGACCGACCAAACAAACAACCAACCAACCAAACAACCAACCAACCAACCAACCAACCAAACAAACAAACAACCAACCAACCAACCAACCAACCAAACAAACAAACAACCAACCAACCAAACAAACAACCAACCAACCAAACAACCAACCAACCAAACAAACAAACAACCAACCAACCAACCAAACAACCAACCAACCAACCAAACAAACAAACAAACAACCAACCAAACAAACAACCAACCAACCAACCAACCAAACAACCAACCAACCAACCAACCAACCAAACAAACAACCAAACAACCAACCAAACAACCAACAAACCAACCAAACAACCAAACAACCAACCAACCAACCAACCAACCAAACAACCAACCAACCAACCAACCAAACAACCAACCAAACAAACAAACAACCAACCAACCAACCAACCAAACAAACAAACAAACAACCAACCAACCAACCAACCAAACAACCAACCAACCAACCAAACAAACAACCAACCAACCAAACAAACAAACAAACAAATAACTGTAAATGATATGCTTATAATACTGGTGCTGTGTGGACATCGACATCGACATCGACATCGACATCGACATCGACATCGACATCGACATCGACATCGACATCGACATCGACATCGACATCGACATCGACATCGTCATCGACATCGACATCGACATCGACATCGTCATCGTCATCGTCATCGTCATCGTCATCGTCATCGACATCGACATCGTCATCGTCATCGTCATCGTCATCGTCATCGTCATCGTCATCGTCATCGTCATCGTCATCGACATCGACATCGTCATCGTCATCGTCATCGTCATCGTCATCGTCATCGTCATCGTCATCGTCATCGTCATCGTCATCGTCATCGTCATCGTCATCGTCATCGTCATCGTCATCGTCATTATCATCATCACCACAATAATAGCAAATGCTACTAATAATAATCATCATCATCATTGTCGTCGTTATCAGAATCACCATAGTCATCCTGACCATAAACTGGATGCCTAGAAAACCGTTCTCACGAAGGTCATTCACATTATGTCTGCGTTGAATAACTATACGAATACGTTTGAATAAACACATCATATAGTGATTCCTATGTATACATACATACAATGCATACTTTTGCTGGTTCAGGATATTATTTATTTCAGATAAAACAAAACGTATACCTTGAAATGTGCTACAGAACACCATAAATATAAGAAGTCACGTGGTCAGTAGTTTACGTTCGAATCATCCAGAGAATTGGTGTTTCCTTATTCGCCTTTTCCTAAGGATTTGCGCGCCCTAATTGGAAGGAAGGGAAACCAACTATATCAGGAACCCAGAATCGAATTACATGCTGATGACTGAATCGTCTTTGTGCTGTATTCGAGAAACAGGCGATATCGAAAGGTCATCTCGGTGAACAATCGTGACAGGAGTGACTATTCTACAAGAGATCAGGTTGACCAAGATGTCGATATTGTACTCGTCGGAATAATGCAGGGACCAGCGACCTTTTGTTCTGCTTGCCTTAGTGATGACGCCAGCGCAATGCGTGACATGTGTAAGTCTTGCTGGCCTGATACGTGCGACCACATATGGGTCACAATGTCTGGGAACAGAGATGTTCTCATATGGAGATGATTCATACACATGGCTTGGCCAATACAGCAGAGACGAAACAAGAACTACGAGAGACTTTGGAGAAATGGAACGGATTATTCAAGAAGCGAATAACTTTGGAGGAGACAGAAGCGATGAAGGTCGGACATCAGTGATCGGCGTTGAACATCAGGCAGGATATGACGCAAGCGGAAGTGCTGTGTACGTTTGCTGACTTGTTGCGGAGGGACGACATACGCAGGTAGAAGTGTGACATCCGGTTGAAGCAGGAACGAATGTTACCGTGGAGAAAGGTAGACTAAGTCACGATGGACACAGATATTTAGCATATGCTGAGAGCATCAGACTGGAGACAATGGCTCCGACGGAACAAGAACGTTAGCTCCACATTTGTAAGGACAACTGGGTTCGAAGAAACAAGTTGGCGTAGAGAAGAAGTATGGTCGACCGGAGAAGTAGGATGGGATGTCGCCTCATATGTAGCATGGTAAGAAGTCGGATGAGGCGGGCGGTCGACCTGGCAAGGATGGATGCGGGCGAACCAGTAGGGAGAAGAGAATGGAACAAGACGAAGGACGCAGGAGAAGGTGAAAGGTACAACTGAGGTGGGAAGACCGTGGGAAAAGCTAATGAGACGATTGGGCGAGGATGAAAGATGGCGGCTGAAAGGTAATGTTGGAAATAAAGAAGTGGATCGACAATGGATCGATCTATACACGGAACAAGAATGAAGAATAGAACGAACGAAAGTGATCTACAGTACAGTACAGTACAGTACAGTACAGTACAGTACAGTACAGTACAGTACAGTACAGTACAGTACAGTACAGTACAGTACAGTACAGTACAGTACAGTACAGTACAGTACAATACAATACAGTACAATACAGTACAGTTCCAATACAGTACAGTACAGTACAGTACAGTACAGTACAGTACAGTACAGTACAGTACAGTACAAATACAAATACAAATACAAATACAAATACAAATACAAATACAAATACAAATACAATACAGTACAGTACAGTACAGTACAGTACAGTACAGTACAGTACAGTACAGTACAGTACAGTACAGTACAGTACAGTACATTACAGTACATTACAGTACAGTACAATACAAATACAGTACAGTACAGTACAGTACAGTACAGTACAGTACAGTACAAGTACAAGTACAAGTACAAGTACAAGTACAAGTACAAGTACAAGTACAAGTACAAGTACAACACAGTAACAAGTCCAGTCGCACAGTTGTCTTGAAATACAAATTTCCAGTAAGTCAGCATGCCCAATGCGTTATCACTTCTCAAAACCATATCAACTTGTAATATGCAATATTAATTTAAAACACCACATATGTGACAAGGTGATTGGTTGGTCGTCACCTCGTATATCAGAACTACCCAGCATCAGTTGAATACGTTGGGTTTTTCCAGTGGTGTTGGAACCCTTTCTCGGATCGATCAAATGCGAAAATGCCAAGAACTACGTTTTGGTGATTTGAAGCAGTACGACATATTCTAAGGTTCATTGGCTTTGTCAGCTTATGACAAAACCCCTAAAACCAAAACATACGTTAGCTTCAATACGAAACATAAGTTTTTTTCCGATCTCGATCGATAGCGAAGAATTGCAATTTAAAGTGACAGACGTATTCTAACCCTCGCGAAACCTCTCCGGGTCTGTGGGCGGGTCTCAATGTGGCTTCGGTTGTCGAGCTGCGGTATCACTTGGCGAGCACCGCAACGTCACAACGAGAGTCTAAACGACATTAATCTTCGTCAGCGCTAATCAAGCGGTCTCGCATCGCTGTCCCAGCGGTAGAACGGGTAGCGATATGGATTCACAGCAGCGTGAACGTTTTGACAGCTCTTCAGGCATCGTCGACGTCGCAAGTGTCGCGAAATAGAATCGAATTCGTCAGTCGCTCGCTGTCGAATATTCGATATGTGATGGACGTGTAATGATAACACTTTGCGTAATTCTGATGTTCGCGATGAATAATTCGGCGCGTTATAACGCTAGCTGGGCGCCTGTCTCTATCGGTTGCTGTGATCTAATTAAGTGCAACGCGCGAAACAGGAAACTAGATTGGCTGCGAACGTCGAGTTGTAGAATATGCGAAGATGTTGGGTATTTACCGGAATGTGTGCAAATCAGTGTCATTCCAGCTATTGCACGGTGATATATTAATGACATCATACAATTCTGTAATTACATTTTTGATGAAAATCTGATTACGAAATCAGTGCGGTTGCCCAAATCGATAAATTTAACATTCCAACAATACAGGCGTAGCGTTTTTGGAAGGTTGTATCAACGGATTATTGCTTTTAGATGTACGTTTCACTTTTTGAAATGCTGTGCACCGTTCGGGATGCGTTGTATTTGTGTTACATCAACAGGTATCTGTTAAAAAGAGATAGGTTGCATCGTATGTTGTTTCTGACAATCATGTGTTTTCCATACGCAATGTATCGATCGGCCGTTGCGTAAACTGATGTTTGCCCGATCAGATGTGTCTATATTGTGGAAGCCTCCGATAGTATCTTGAGATATCGCATTCATCTATTGAACAGATGCACATCAGATTGTATCTTGAGAGTATGTGAAAAGTATAATTTACCGAAGCAACTAGGCAGTAATTTGCAGCGATAGGAGTTTCATTGACATGTAGAGGCTGTATGTGTTTGCGAGCTTGCGTGCATGTGTGCGTATGCGTGTGTGTTTGTATATATATATATATATATATATATATATATATATATATATATATATATATATATATATGATGTGTGTTGTGTGTTGTGGGTTGTGTGTTGTGAGTTGTGTGTTGTGTGTTGTGTGTTGTGTGTTGTGTGTTGTGTGTTGTGTGTTGTGTGTTGTGTGGTGTGTGGTGTGTGGTGTGTGGTGTGTGGTGTGTGGTGTGTGGTGTGTGGTGTGGGGTGTGTGGTGTGGGGTGTGTGTATGTAAGTGTGTGTATATATGTGTGTGCGTGTGCGTGTGCGTGTGCGTGTGCGTGTGCGTGTGCGTGTGCGTGTGCGTGTGCGTGTGCGTGTGCGTGTGCGTGTGCGTGTGCGTGTGCGTGTGCGTGTGCGTGTGCGTGTGCGTGTGCGTGTGCGTGTGCGTGTGCGTGTGCGTGTGCGTGTGCGTGTGCGTGTGCGTGTGCGTGTGCGTGTGCGTGTGCGTGTGCGTGTGCGTGTGCGTGTGCGTGTGCGTGTGCGTGTGCGTGTGCGTGTGCGTGTGCGTGTGCGTGTGCGTGTGCGTGTGCGTGTGCGTGTGCGTGTGCGTGTGCGTGTGCGTGTGCGTGTGCGTGTGCGTGTGCGTGTGCGTGTGCGTGTGCGTGTGCGTGTGCGTGTGTGTGCGTGTGCGTGTGCGTGTGCGTGTGCGTGTGCGTGTGCGTGTGCGTGTGCGTGTGCGTGTGCGTGTGCGTGTGCGTGTGCGTGTGCGTGTGCGTGTGCGTGTGCGTGTGCGTGTGCGTGTGCGTGTGCGTGTGCGTGTGCGTGTGCGTGTGCGTGTGCGTGTGCGTGTGCGTGTGCGTGTGCGTGTGCGTGTGCGTGTGCGTGTGCGTGTGCGTGTGCGTGTGCGTGTGCGTGTGCGTGTGCGTGTGCGTGTGCGTGTGCGTGTGCGTGTGCGTGTGCGTGTGCGTGTGCGTGTGCGTGTGCGTGTGCGTGTGCGTGTGCGTGTGCGTGTGCGTGTGCGTGTGCGTGTGCGTGTGCGTGTGCGTGTGCGTGTGCGTGTGCGTGTGCGTGTGCGTGTGCGTGTGCGTGTGCGTGTGCGTGTGCGTGTGCGTGTGCGTGTGCGTGTGCGTGTGCGTGTGCGTGTGCGTGTGCGTGTGCGTGTGCGTGTGCGTGTGCGTGTGCGTGTGCGTGTGCGTGTGCGTGTGCGTGTGCGTGTGCGTGTGCGTGTGCGGAGACGGGGACGGGGACGGGGACGGGGACGGGGACGGGGACGGGGACGGGGACGGGGACGGGACAGGGACAGGGACAGGGACAGGGACAGGGACAGGGACAGGGACAGGGACAGGGGCTGGGGCTGGGACTGGGACTGGGACTGGGACTGGGACAGAGACAGAGACAGAGACAGAGACAGAGACAGAGACTGAGACAGAGACAGAGACAGAGACAGAGACAGAGACAGAGACAGAGACAGAGACAGAGACAGAGACAGAGACATTTATCGTTATCATTATCTTTAAGAATAAGTACCAGCTCACCAGCTCACCTCTGCTGACTCTGACCCGTTTTTTCGGATGAACCAACAAGCGTCTGAGGGTGGCGTGGAGACGCATGGCTGTGGCAGCAGAGCGCATTGGGTCGAGGTAGAGCTTCGGACTCTCGAATACGTGAACGCGGGTTCGAATCCTGTGCTGCGGTGTTAAACCCTTGGGCAAGTTTTTTCCCTCGACATTGCTCCAGTTCACTCGGCTGTATAAATGAGTACCTGGTTATAGACAGTGGTGGACATATGTACGAGAAGAAGCTTTCGCGCATTAATTGTAGCATATGGCTGGATGCTTCCCAGCGAAGCCGAGATGGTGTCTGAGTGAACAGGTCTGTCAGCGAAGTAAAGTGTAAAGCGCTTTGAACCGTCCTGAGGACTGGATACTGCGCTATATAAGAACTTGCCTTTTTTAACTCCGCACTCCGCCGGGACCTCCTCCACACATGGGACAACCCCGACTACCGCAGCCTCCGTTACCTGGCCAACCCTCGGTCCCTTTCTTCTGTCTCGTGTCATCCGCGGCCCCTTCCAAGGCCCAGGGTGGACAGCCACACACTCCGAAGGCTCCCCAGGCGCTCCATCTCTCCCCGCCCCCCCCCCCCATAGCCACCGTACCAATTACGAGCGACCCCACGTGTACGATGACGTCATCGTCATTAGTACTGAAGAAGTCGGCGTGGAACGTCAGACGAAAGTCTCTACGGGTAACAAGAAAGATCTTGTCTTAAATATGAAAAATGAAACTTTTGATTGGAAAAAGAACTCTCCTGAGAAATGTTCAGTAATCGAACAAACGAGTTTTGGCGACTCGAAAAAGACGTGACACCAAATATTGGAATCAAAGTTGTCCAAACTTGCATCATGGGTTTGATTTTAGCCCAAATCCTCTTGATTAACAATCCTATTCTGCGACCACTCGATCACGCACGCACGCACGCACGCACGCACGCACGCACGCACACTCACACACACACACACACACACACACACACACACACTCACACACACACACACACACACACACACACACACACACACACACACACACACACACACACATACACACACACACACACACACACACACACTCACTCACTCACTCACTCACACGCACGCACGCACGCACGCACGCACGCACGCATGCATGCATGCATGCATGCATGCATGCATGAATGCATACACTCTAACGCGAAATCTCGCTCGCTTCCACGCACAATTACGATTCGTGACAAATTGTCACTAATGTCCACTCGAGGCAAACCGGAAGTGCAACAACTCAACGAACCTTTCCAGCGTAATTTTACGCAAGCAAGCCCATTTGTAATTTTCCTATAAAGCACATCGATTTTCGGCCAAGGCAAAATTGTTGCATAAAGTGCTCCTCGTGATCAGGGCTCCTGAACCAGTTGTTCTTGTCTGTCAGAAATCAACCGGAACAGCGAAAATCCGATGCAGGTGTCATTTATAAATGTCAGATCAGATAGAGCTGAAATTAGTTGGAAATTATTGCAAGACGTCGATTGATCCAATGAGAGAGAGAGAGAGAGAGAGAGAGAGAGAGAGGCGGGAGGGGAGAGAGAGACGTAAAGACAGACAAACATACGAATAAAGAACAAGAGAGAGAGAGAGAGAGAGAGAGAGAGAGAGAGAGAAAGAGAAAGAGAGAGAGAGAGAGAGAGAGAGAGAGAGAGAGAGAGAGAGAGAGAGAGAGAGAGAGAGAGAGAGAGAGAGAGAGACACACACACAAAACCGGAGACAGAGGCCGAGACCGAGACCGAGACCGAGACCGAGACCGAGACCGAGACCGAGACCGAGACCGAGACCGAGACCGAGACCGAGACCGAGACCGAGACCGAGACCGAGACCGAGACCGAGACCGAGACCGAGACAGAGACAGAGACAGAGACAGAGACAGAGACAGAGACAGAGACAGAGACAGAGACAGAGACAGAGACAGAGACAGAGACAGAGACAGAGACAGAGATCGAGACAGAGACAGAGACAAAAACCGGAGAGAGAGAGAGAGAGAGAGAGAGAGAGAGAGAGAGAGAGAGAGAGAGAGAGAGAGAGAGAGAGAGAGAGAGAGAGAGAGAGAGAGAGAGAGAGAGAGAGAGAGAGAGAGAGAGAGAGAGAGAGAGAGAGAGAGAGAGAGAGAGAGAGAGAGAGAGAGAGAGAGAGAGAGAGAGAGAGAGAGAGAGAGAGAGAGAGAGAGAGAGAGAGAGAGAGAGAGAGAGAGAGAGAGTGGAGACGCCAGCGGGGGTCAGTGACGGGAAAATTCATGAAGCGAGGAGCCGCAGCGATGCGAGTCCCGCCGCTTACGACAATGACAAAGACCACAGCATCAGCAGCAATTGCTCCTGAAGCGGCACACGACTCGCCAACTGGGTCAGACCGCGGGCGCCGGAGTCAGACGGAGACAACTGATGCATTGGCGGATAAATAATAAATACTGTCTTGTGTTTTGTGATTCATCTCTTAATGACAATTTGACGTAGGCTGTGTCTTGAGCACATCGACCTGCGAGTGACGTAGACAGAGGCGATTGCGGGTGCCTCAAAACGCAGACACTTGAGTCCAGACACGCCATTGTTGCACTGCGACCTGCGATGTCGACCAAAATAAACGGCCTTCTATGTCTA
>CBDHHR010000060.1:0-2500 GCA_965263245.1 Metamycoplasmataceae bacterium
TATAGGACGGATGGATCAGGTCACGGTTGTTCTTCTATTTGACATAGGTCGGATGGACCATGTCACAGCTGTTCTTCTAGTTGACATAAGTCGGATGGACCAGGTCACAGCTGTTCTTCTAGTTGACATAGGTCGGATGGACCAGGTCACAGCTGTTCTTCTAGTTGACATAGGTCGGATGGATCAGGTCACGGTTGTTCTTCTAGTTGACATAGGTCGGATGGACCAGGTCACGGTTGTTCTTCTAGTTGACATAGGACGGATGGACCAGGTCACGGTTGTTCTTCTAGTTGACATAGGTCGGATGGACCAGGTCACGGTTGTTCTTCTAGTTGACATAGGACGGATGGACCAGGTCACGGTTGTTCTTCTAGTTGACATAGGTCGGATGGACCAGGTCACGGTTGTTCTTCTAGTTGACATAGGTCGGATGGACCAGGTCACGGTTGTTCTTCTAGTTGACATAGGTCGGATGGACCAGGTCACTGTTGTTCTTCTAGTTGACATAGGTCGGATGGACCAGGTCACGGTTGTTCTTCTAGTTGACATAGGTCGGATGGACCAGGTCACGGATGTTCTTCTAGTTGACATAGGACGGATGGACCAGGTCACAGTTGTTCTTCTAGTTGACATAGGTCGGATGGACCAGGTCACGGTTGTTCTTCTAGTTGACATAGGTCGGATGGACCAGGTCACAGTTGTTCTTCTAGTTGACATAGGTCGGATGGGTCAGGTCACAGTTGTTCTTCTAGTTGACATAGGTCGGATGGATCTGGTCACGGTTGTTCTTCTAGTTGACATAGGTCGGATGGACCAGGTCACGGTTGTTCTTCTAGTTGACATAGGTCGGATGGATCAGGTCACGGTTGTTCTTCTAGTTGACATAGGTCGGATGGACCAGGTCACCATTGTTCTTCTAGTTGACATAGGTCGGATGGACCAGGTCACAGTTGTTCTTCTGGTTGACATAGGTCGGATGGACCAGGTCACGGTTGTTCTTCTAGTTGACATAGGTCGGATGGACCAGGTCACGGTTGTTCTTCTAGTTGACATAGGTCGGACGGACCAGGTCACAGTTGTTCTTCTAGTTGACATAGGTCGGATGGATCTGGTCACGGTTGTTCTTCTATTTGACATAGGTCGGATGGACCAGGTCACGGTTGTTCTTCTAGTTGACATAGGTCGGATGGACCAGGTCACGGTTGTTCTTCTAGTTGACATAGGTCGGATGGACCAGGTCACCATTGTTCTTCTAGTTGACATAGGTCGGATGGACCAGGTCACAGTTGTTCTTCTGGTTGACATAGGTCGGATGGACCAGGTCACAGTTGTTCTTCTAGTTGACATAGGTCGGATGGACCAGGTCACAGTTGTTCTTCTAGTTGACATAGGTCGGATGGATCAGGTCACGGTTGTTCTTCTAGTTGACATAGGTCGGACGGACCAGGTCACGGTTGTTCTTCTAGTTGACGTAGGTCGGACGGACCAGGTCACGGTTGTTCTTCTAGTTGACGTAGGTCGGACGGACCAAGTCACGGTTGTTCTTCTAGTTGACATAGGTCGGATGGACCAGGTCACGGTTGTTCTTCTAGTTGACATAGGTCGGATGGAACAGGTCACGGTTGTTCTTCTGGTTGACATAGGTCGGATGGACCAGGTCACAGTTGTTCTTCTGGTTGACATAGGTCGGATGGATCAGGTCACAGTTGTTCTTCTAGTTGACATAGGTCGGATGGACCAGGTCACAGTTGTTCTTCTAGTTGACATAGGTCGGATGGACCAGGTCACAGTTGTTCTTCTAGTTGACATAGGTCGGATGGACCAGGTCACAGTTGTTCTTCTAGTTGACATAGGTCGGATGGACCAGGTCACACTTGTTCTTCTAGTTGACATAGGTCGGATGGACCAGGTCACAGTTGTTCTTCTAGTTGACATAGGTCGGATGGACCAGGTCACAGTTGTTCTTCTAGTTGACATAGGTCGGATGGACCAGGTCACAGTTGTTCTTCTAGTTGACATAGGTCGGATGGACCAGGTCACGATTGTTCTTCTAGTTGACATAGGTCGGATGGACCAGGTCACGATTGTTCTTCTAGTTGACATAGGTCGGATGGACCAGGTCACAGTTGTTCTTCTAGTTGACATAGGTCGGATGGACCAGGTCACTGTTGTTCTTCTAGTTGACATAGGTCGGATGGACCAGGTCACGATTGTTCTTCTAGTTGACATAGGTCGGATGGACCAGGTCACGGTTGTTCTTCTAGTTGACATAGGTCGGACGGACCAGGTCACAGTTGTTCTTCTAGTTGACATAGGTCGGATGGATCAGGTCACGGTTGTTCTTCTAGTTGACATAGGTCGGATGGACCAGGTCACGGTTGTTCTTCTATTTGACATAGGTCGGATGGACCAGGTCACGGTTGTTCTTCTAGTTGACATAGGTCGGATGGATCAGGTCACGGTTGTTCTTCTAGTTGACATAGGTCGGATGGACCAGGTC
>CBDHHR010000061.1:0-2500 GCA_965263245.1 Metamycoplasmataceae bacterium
TCCAGACACCAGACATGCGCCACTGTCGTTCGACCGTGTCGGGTGATATATTTGGGTCTTACGCGAAAACGCATAAAAGTAACCGGTCAGATCTGCTACGCGGACACCCGGGCCCTCGGTGTGTGTTCGTAATGTTTGGTCAGATAGGACTACTTTAACACAAACAACTCATCTGTCAACCGCGCGACTTGTTGAACAAAACAAAATCTCCAAGTCGCCATCAGACGGCGAATCAGACATCTGATCCCGTCTACGTAGATCCTGTATGTCACAAACACTAAAGCCACTCTGTCGTAGACCCACTGTGCTTGTGCTGTTAACACTCACCGTAAATATCGCGCCGACATCCGTGAGCTGCGCATGCGCCGACGTCAGCCGAGAGAGGGACCCCAAAAGGCACGTGGTTCGCCGACAGCCTCAGCGCGTCCAACACCGTCAGCGCCATCTGCCGGCCGCTGTAGAAACACTGCGCGCCGACACCGAACGGCACGGAGTCGAGCACAGAGCCACCTGGCGTCGATTTCTGCAGCAACCCCAGCGGCCTACGCTGGTCCAGCGCCAGCGGCGGCAGACAGAATGTTGTCACGTGACTCGTGGATGACGTCATCGGCGGTGGTGACGACACCGGACAGGACGACAAGACGTCGGGAGTGAGGATGTCCTTGATCATGAAGGACGCCCTCTTTGTCGTCGACTTGCCACTGGCGTCCGCCATGACAGTGACAGTGGTCTGTCCGCCCCGTCGGCTCCCGGGACAGCCGTGTGTGAGGGTGAACAACCCTAAGTACACAACGGCAGCCTATAATTATATATAAATATGTGTATATCTAGAGAGAGAGAGAGAGTGAGAAATAATGATGTATAATATATATATATATATATATATATATACAAATATAATATATAAATATATATATATACATATATATATGTATATATATATATATATTTATATATTATATTTGTGTGTATATATATATAAATACATATATATATACATTATATATATATATATATATATATATATATATATATTATAATCTCACATATGTCTATATATGAGGTTGGTTAAACATATGTAAGATTATGAAATATAAAGCAAATGCTAAAAGAACTAGGTGACTGGAAGTAGTGGAGAGACCTTGTGGTCGAGCTGTTAGAAGGAACGAAACATTATGTTTACTGACTGCTAATAGCGCACGCAAATGAATCTCGTTTCCTGTCCGTTTTGAACGACGCTCAACGAGACCATACACAATGATATCATACACAACGAGATCATACACGACGAGACCATACACAATGATATCATACACAACGAGACCATACACGACGAGACCATACACAATGATATCATACACAATGATATCATACACAACGAGACCATACACGACGAGACCATACACAATGATATCATACACAATGATATCATACACAACGAGACCATACACGACGAGACCATACACAATGATATCATACACAATGATATCATACACAACGAGACCATACACGACAAGACCATACACAATGATATCATACACAATGATATCATACACAACGAGACCATACACGACGAGACCATACACAACTGGACCATACACGACAAGACCATACACAATGATATCATACACAATGATATCATACACAACGAGACCATACACGACGAGACCATACACAATGATATCATACACAACGAGATCATACACGACGAGACCATACACAATGATATCATACACAACGAGACCATACACGACGAGACCATACACAATGATATCATACACAATGATATCATACACAACGAGACCATACACGACGAGACCATACACAATGATATCATACACAATGATATCATACACAACGAGACCATACACGACGAGACCATACACAATGATATCATACACAATGATATCATACACAACGAGACCATACACGACGAGACCATACACAACTGGACCATACACGACGAGACCATACACAATGATATCATACACAACGAGACCATACACGACGAGACCATACACAACTGGACCATACACGACGAGACCATACACAATGATATCATACACAACGAGACCATACACGACGAGACCATACACAACTGGACCATACACGACGAGACCATACACAATGATATCATACACAACGAGACCATACACGACGAGACCATACACAACTGGACCATACACGACGAGACCATACACAATGATATCATACACAACTGGACCATACACGACGAGACCATACACAATGATATCATACACAACTGGACCATACACGACGAGACCATACACAATGATATCATACACAACGAGACCATACACGACGAGACCATACACAACTGGACCATACACGACGAGACCATACACAATGATATCATACACAACGAGGCCATACACGACAAGACCATACACAATGATATCATACACAACTGGACCATACAAGACGAGACCATACACAATGATATCATACACAACTGGACCATACACGACGAGACCATACA
>CBDHHR010000061.1:7500-10112 GCA_965263245.1 Metamycoplasmataceae bacterium
ATATACAAACACAGACACACACACATATATATATATAATTATATATATATATAACTTATTTTAACATATCTATATACATATAGTATATATATATATATATATATATAATAAATTGTAAAGTAAATAGACCTGTTATATATATATATGTATATATATATATATATATATATATATGATTATATATATATATATATATAATCTGGTATGTACATATATACGTATATAAACATATATGTGTCATATAAGCTTTCTCTCTATATATGTGTAGTATATATATATATATATATATATATATATATATATATATATATACATATATATATATATATATATATATAATTATATAGTGGTACGTATCCTGTATATTCTGAGGTCGAGTATCCCTTTTGTATTGATGCGCATCTGAGCTTGGTTTCTAAGAATGTAGGCGCAATAGAAGTTATTATTAATATTATTATTATGTACAACTGTAACTAATGTCTCGATTAAATGTAAATCACAGCCGGACTGGACATCAAAGAGGGTTACTCTTTCCGCGAGATAAAAACAAATAGTAAATGTTTCTATTTTGTAATGCAGTTTTGAGAGCGCCGAACCTTCAACGCACTTTCTTTCTGAGATAGTTATATTAACTAACATGAGCAGACATCCTCACTTAAACACAGAACAAGTTGTTATAAGTTCGCTTTAATATTTTAATAAATAAATTAACAAATAATAAAAAGAATACGTTCTATGGCGCCAATATCAGAGCAACAAGTTTGTCAGATGCACTTTCTTGAAATGTTATTAATGTGCCGTTAATTGTCTCCTACTGATTTTTATTTTGTGGCGATAGTCCGTGTCCGTGTCTGTGCCTTCCTATACAAATTCTATTCACAAGCCACACAGACATTTGCATTACAACAATTGTATATTAATCGCACTTATAGACTTTTTGTGAGCCACGTTTAATTTATATAAACCACTTAATAACAAACACACACAAATTTGAAGAAGCATAATACATTTAAGATTTACATGTCAATTCACTTTAGTATTGATCTTTCTATTGGCAATTTTGTGAACAGAACAATAAGTTTAACTGACGCCTACAAGGTCTTAGCATTTACTAAGTGCAAAGTAACGACTACTTTGTTGTACGCATTGCGTTGACGTCTCACTAAGCATGGAACATTCATACGATAGAATATTTCATGATAAAATGTACACTGCTTTTGTTTAATAACGTCTATTGCTGCAATAGTTGCATGTTATAACTCCAGCGACAGAATACGTACATTCCCAACTTTAACGACAACTGAAGCGTTGTAGACATTACATGTATAAAATAGTAAATCAAAGAGATGATTATGGGACCTTTCACAACATGAATGCTTACCTGATAATTGGTCTGGAGTTACTTGTATCTTCGACGGAGCACCCGCAAGAAATATCCCTCAGTCTGCGAGTTGAAATATGTCTTTGATTTAAAAGTTGAACAGTCCTGTGGTCGGTACAAACAACAACACAGTTCGTCCACCCGAACGAAGTGTTGAAGGAGTACGCCTGTTTATTGGTAGAGTTTCCTCCGTAATGTGTCGGTGATTTTCACTACAAATTACTTTGATGTCGCCTGATCAACACCAAGTGCATCGTGACACTGATGACAAGACAACCGGAGAAAGTAGAAGTGAAGTCGTCGCCCAGTCTGGCTGCTCCTTGTGACGTCGCCAGGGTTCTGAAGACACCCGTCAGTGCTCACCGCCAAATTCCGCCTATTCACTCCAAAACGAGGCTACTATTCCCGCGTGTATACAGGCCTGCTGCAGACACTTACGTCTAAGACACGGTGTTCGTTTACCTATTAATGCTAAGATAAACTAATTTTACCCCGAACAGTCACAGCGGATGTGTCGTCACAGAATTGGCCGGCGGCTACATAGTACATATACGTGTGATGACCTGGGGGGACTACTGGGGACGCTGGAGTCAGCCCCTAGGTGGTGGCACGGTCGTTGTGTTTTGGTGAAGAATCCGGTACGACAGGCAATGGTGGCGTGTTTTGATAAATATATCAATTTGCTGACATTATTTCTCGGAAGTCTCGATCATTTACTAAATGTTCCCGTTTTAGTCATGTATATTTGTTTAAGCATTCCCGGGGAATAAGAAACATGAGGCCAAATGCAGCTACGATTACAATACAAATCGTGTACTGTAATGACGTATGGAGGCCTTCGTTAACACAGGAGCTTTTCGCTAATCGTTAGATTGTTGCGAATTTCCATTACTTAAACTTAAATATCGGCATATCGTGTGTCTTGCCAGATATGCTTAATGTAAACTCTGGTTATAGTCTGTGACGAATTCAAAAGATTGCACTATTGCAAGTGTCGTAATCGCGTATACATATTGTGTAACCGATGTATCGAAACAGCTCCACAATTTCGTTGTTACTTTTCCGTCGCTTTTTCGGTCGAGCTGTCAATCCCACGACCGTAGAAGACTTTGGTAAACTTACGTCACACCCTACGTCACAGCCTACGTCACAGCCTACGTCACAGCCTACGTCACAGCCTACGTCACAGCCTACGTCACAGCCTACGTCACAGCCAGAAGAACCACTTTCA
>CBDHHR010000062.1:5000-10058 GCA_965263245.1 Metamycoplasmataceae bacterium
GTCTACACAGTTCACACAGTCTACACAGTCCACGCAGTACACACAGTACACACAGTACACACAGTACACACAGTACACACAGTACACACAGTACACACAGTTCACACAGTCCACACAGTCCACACAGTACTCACAGTTCACGCAGTACACACAGTACACACAGTCCACACAGTACACACAGTCTTCACAGTCCACGCAGTACACACAGTACACACGGTCCACACAGTCCACACAGTACACACAGTACACACAGTCCACACAGTACACACAGTACACACAGTACACACAGTACACACAGTCTACACAGTCCACGCAGTACACACAGTACACACGGTCCACACAGTCCACACAGTACACACAGTACACACAGTCCACACAGTACACACAGTACACACAGTACACACAGGTCAGAAGGCAACATCTGATACAGCCTTGAATTATATAGACTATCACCGTCGTCTGTTATCCTTAAGACAGAACACGCCATCTACTGGTTATTTATGTACGCCGACAACCAATGACGCGCAAACTAATAACTGTGCATTAGCTGTACATATTGACATGGCAGGTAATTGACCGCTAAACATTCCAGTGGCGCCACCTTTTTGTACTTATAGTTTTGTTTAGTACACCAACTGTCGTCAACGCATATTCATAGCTAGCGTAGATGTTGTGCTCGTGTTCCGACTAATATAAGTCTTGCATCTGTCTCTAGCCTACACATAGTTTCTCTAATTAATTATGTTCGAACTTGAGATAATTGTTGATTACACGCCACTAATAATGTACGTTATTAATTATGATGCGAACTCTGGTGCTAATGGAGGAGTCAATAAAATTATATTTCTCAACATCGCCGTAACGCATCGCTGTCGTTATCTGTTTAGCAGATAGAAAATAACGCAGGGTGTCATGATGACCCGAAACTGTTGGTGTTATATTATTGCATGACTTCGCAGTGAAATAACCAGCATTTATCTATGTCCATTTTCTTGCCTGAATCCAGTAGAACATTATCAAAAGCCATATACAAAGTTAATGGCCAATTCGTTCATCGGCAAAACAAACACGCCATTTCTTCTCCCGGTTTCCCAGGAGGCTGGTATTGCTGTGTGATATTGCTGTGGTACGTAGAAGCACTGATATTACATGTCACAAATAGTACGCTTCATTGTGTTTGGGCTTGTCAAAAGATAACTAACCAAACTGATTGTACGACTAACTGTAACCAACTGCCAGTGGCAGTGGTAGATGTGCGTGTGCACGTCTCGGCTGGCGTGTGTGCGGTCACACGTGTCGGCGAGGTGCTCACGCCAGAAAGGCAGTAAACGAGCGGACGTAATTGATGCGGTGTCTGCGCGGGAAATTGCACCGGCGGCTAGGTACCTGGTCGCCGCTGATCAAACCGGCGCGATTGGTAATAAGGAAGCACGTAATTGGGCTGGTTATAAAATTGTGCTCTCATCACGTTCGTCCAGGGCACTCGGGCTGTTCTGACAGCATGGAGCACCAGACAGCATGGAGCACCAGACAGCATGGAGCACCAGATAGCATGGAGCACCAGATAGCATGGAGCACCAGACAGCATGGAGCACCAGACAGCATGGAGCACTAGATAGCATGGAGCACCAGATAGCATGGAGCACCAGATAGCATGGAGCACTAGATAGCATGGAACACCAGATAGCATGGAGCACTAGATAGCATGGAGCACTAGATAGCATGGAGCACTAGATAGTATGGAGCACCAGATAGCACGGAGCACTAGATAGCATGGAGCACTAGATAGCATGGAGCACTAGATAGCATGGAACACCAGATAGCATGGAGCACCAGATAACATGGAGCACTAGATAGCATGGAGCACTAGATAGCATGGAGCACTAGATAGCATGGAGCACCAGATAGCATGGAGTACCAGATAACATGGAGCACTAGATAGCATGGAGCACTAGATAGCATGGAGCATCAGACAGCATGGAGCACTAGATAGCATGGAGCACCAGATAGCATGGAGCACTAGATAGCATGGAGCACTAGATAGCATGGAGCACCAGATAGCATGGAGCACTAGATAACATGGAGCACTAGATAGCATGGAGCACTAGATAGCATGGAGCACCAGATAACATGGAGCACCAGATAACATGGAGCACTAGATAGCATGGAGCACCAGATAGCATGGAGCACCAGACAGCATGGCGCACCAGACAGCATGGAGCACCAGATAACATGGAGCACCAGATAACATGGAGCACCAGACAGCATGGAGCACCAGATAACATGGAGCACCAGATAACATGGAGCACCAGATAACAGGGAGCACCAGATAGCATGGAGCACCAGATAACATGGAGCACCATATACCATGGAGTACCAGATAACATGGAGCACCAGATAGCATGGAGCACCAGACAGCATGGAGCACCAGATAGCATGGAGCACCAGATAACATGGAGCACCAGATAACATGAAGCACCAGACAGTATGGAGCACCAGATAACATAGAGCACCAGATAGCATGGAGCACCAGATAGCATGGAGCACCAGACAGCATGGAGCACCAGACAGCATGGAGCACCAGACAGCATGGAGCACCAGACAGCATGGAGCACCAGACAGCATGGAACACCAGACAGCATGGAGCAGCAGACAGCATGGAACACCAGACAGCATGGAACACCAGACAGCATGGAGCAGCAGACAGCATGGAGCACCAGACAGCATGGAGCACCAGACAGCATGGAGCACCAGACAGCATGGAACACCAGACAGCATGGAACACCAGACAGCATGGAGCAGCAGACAGCATGGAGCAGCAGACAGCATGGAGCACCAGACAGCATGGAGCACCAGACAGCATGGAGCACCAGACAGCATGGAGCACCAGACAGCATGGAGCAGCAGACAGCATGGAGCACCAGACAGCATGGAACACCAAACAGCATGGAGCATTAGGCAGCATGGAGCTACAGATAAACATAACGCCCGATTAACCACCGACAGTAGATCAACTGAGTAATCTTGATTCGTGTTAAGCCGCCTACTACCCGAGAGTCTTGGATCGATGCTGACACGTGACGATCATGCTTGACTTTGTGGTAAGACAAGCACAAATAAATACACATCGGATTTCGCGTCTGATATGTGTCCATGTTTCATCTTCGTATATACTCGTTTCGTATTTCTAAACACCCTAAAACGTTTCATAAGTATTTCCGTATAAATTAAATCAAAATGCATCACTATTACGGTCTATTCGATGTACGCGTCAACCCAGTTCTGACGTTCCCCAGCAACACGTGATACATCAAGATGTGGTGTATTAAACGTGTATCGCACAGTGCACGGATTACATTATTTAAAAGAACCATTAGAATCATGACAAAACTAAATCGAATATAAATTATATAAGCCGTCAGCTAGATCAGTGTGCTACGTAAAATAAGAAAATCGCCGAAGTGATAGTAGAGTACTGGAGTAGAACTCTTCAAACCGGCCACCTTTCGGAAACGGTCATCTACGTAAAATGGCCACGCCTCAACTTCATGGATGTAACACGGGAAAAAATACCTCTCTCCATTCCGTATTTGTAAATAAATATATATTTCATCCGTGCAAACCAGAAGCGCTACTTCTTTTGCGGATACGTTCATAATGACTGTGACATTGCTGTAAAAAAGTAAATAGCAGACATTTCATGTTGTAATGTGTCATTGAGATTCTCGACGACTCATGACTGACGTAATTATATAATTAACTGAAACAAACTAATTGCTGGGTTTTTTCGCTGGCAAGTGCACGTATATACTCGATTACGTGCGACTGTTTTTTCAGTTCATGTCGGCTAAATCCTGCTAAAATAACATTTTGTGAATTCCAGTGCCGCCATCTGGTGGATAGGTTGACATGACACCTACTGGTTCTAAATAACGCCTGTAGTAGCGGAATTAGCATGACTAATTTATATTTACAGGAGCGATTGTGTGTGTGTGTGTGTGTGTGTGTGTGTGTGTGTGTGTGTGTGTGTGCGTGTGCGTGTGCGTGTGCGCGTGCGCGTGCGCGTGCGCGTGCGCGTGCGCGTGCGCGTGCGCGTGCGCGTGCGCGTGCGCGTGCGCGTGCGCGTGCGCGTGCGCGTGCGCGTGCGTGTACGTGTGTGTACGCGTGTGCGTGTGTGCGTATGTGCGTATGTGCGTATGTGCGTGTGTGCGTGTGCGCGTATTTTATGTTTGCAGTAATAAAAATACATATAATACAATGTTGTTTTTCGACGAAATCGTGTGGAAGTATATCCAACAGGCTGAACAATTAACAGTGTATAATGAGTATAATGGGTGTCACTCGCGGCGATTTGAGTGACAGCGTCGGGATTCTTATAAACATTCGACATTTAACATTACGAAGTCAGTTCTGTTTCGATAAAACATTTACTGGCGTCCAGGACGCTACAATAGTTATAACTTATACTGATTAATATGATTTTGCAATAAAAATAAAAAGCCACGAACTGATCATGTCGCTTTAAAGCGGTTGATGTATAAGAGTGTGATTTCGACATCCCCCACAAGAGAGAAGTGCTCAATCCCTTTGACGTGTGACTAAAGCAAGCATATTCCCTCCCCCTTGAGACATTCCGCAACACGCCCACATTGGGGTTCTCAAAAACGCAGTCTCCTTGAACGGAACTCTTTTCTCAGGCGGATTGATTTCCTGAGTGAAATGATTCCGTATTAGATCAGTTGTTGAATTGTTTACCACTGATTTATGACGTATAGTCATTACATATACAGGACACCACAGCATAGAAACACAAACGCAGAATATCGTATTTAAATATTTCGATAATCTGTACTTTCATTCTTTAAATTATGATTGAACCTTAGGCAATAATGGATTAAGCCGCTATGTAATGATTGTGTGGGTGTGTGCATGTGTGCCTTTGTTTAGTACGAACACTGACACCGTAAAGGGCACCATTTAATAACGCATCGAGTTGAAATGTGCGTGCTGTTTGCAGAGTAATGTATAGGCCCTTAGATGTCTCCGGAATAGTTCCGT
>CBDHHR010000063.1:0-5000 GCA_965263245.1 Metamycoplasmataceae bacterium
CCCAGAGAAGTCGACATGGAAGTCGATGACTGCCGGGGAGTAACGTCTAAAGCTGACAGCTTTATCAATTGATGAAACCGTGAGTACAGACCAATGACTTCCTTCGTCTGCGGCAAGCGCACGGCTACGGCTACGGCTACGGCTACGGCTACGGCTACGGCTACGGCTACGGCTACGGCTACGGCTACGGCTACGGCTACGGCTACGGCTACGGCTACGGCTACGGCTACGGCTACGGCTACGGCTACGGCTACGGCTACGGCTACGGCTACGGCTACGGCTACGGCTACGGCTACGGCTACGGCTACGGCTACGGCTACGGCTACGGCTACGGCTACGGCTACGGCTACGGCTACGGCTACGGCTACGGCTACGGCTACGGCTACGGCTACGGCTACGGCTACGGCTACGGCTACGCCAGACCCGCGTTCTCGGCCCACTTCCTGCGATGTGTAACTCAGCATCGACCACCTTTACGAAGGTCATCGTTGTCTATTCGGTAAAAAGGTAAGTTGTCACAATGTTATAGTAAGCATCTGCCTTCAAACGTCTGAAACTATCTTTCGATACAATTCAGGACATTTTTGTTTGAGATCGCATTCCCACCCTTAACTTTCGATGCTCCCACCCTCCAATGGCGACTCTTGCCTGTCCCTAGTCATGACTACGTTTAATGATTTTGTATATCGTGCCTCAGAGCTCGGATTTCTTAGCATATAGTCCGCTAAGTGTTATTATTATTATTAGTAGTAGTAGTAGTAGTAGTAATATTATTATTATTATTATTATTATTATTATTATTATTATTATTATTATTATTATTATTATTATTATTATTATTATTATTATTATTATTATTATTATTATTATTATTATATTATTATTATTATTATTATTATTATTAATATTATTATTAATAATATTATTGTTATTGTTATTGTTATTGTTATTGTTATTGTTATTGTTATTGTTATTGTTATTGTTATTGTTATTGTTATTGTTATTGTTATTGTTATTGTTATTGTTATTGTTATTGTTATTGTTATTGTTATTGTTATTATTATTATTATTATTATTATTATTATTATTATTATTATTATTATTATTATTATTATTATTATTATTATTATTATTAGTATTAGTATTAGTATTAGTATTAGTATTATTAATATTATTATTATTATTATTATTATTATTATTATTATTATTATTATTATTATTATTATTATTATTATTATTATTATTATTATTATTATTATTATTATTATTATTATTATTATTATTATTATTATTATTATTATTATTATTATTATTATTATTATTATTATTATTATTATTATTATTATTATTATTATTATTATTATTATTATTATTATTATTATTGGTGCGCTTTACGCATTGTTCGCTAGAAAACCTGTTAAACTGAACACAGACTCGACGTTTCTGCGAAGCATTCAGCCGCGTTGCAATTAATACGCGAAGACTATGTGTACAGCCACATCCACCAATGTGTGTAGCCCGCTACCCATTCACGTATCTTAGAATACTGTGACAACGTACGTAGACCAAATATTTTATTACGTTTTTGTTAAAAAACAATAATTTCAGCACAATATATGACGAGTGCATAGCCATTTTTTTGTTTTGCTAAGAAATTGGACAGGTAATGGAAAGGTCAGTTAAGCCATTTTATGTGTTATCATGACAACGGGGGTCTGAGTAAAAGTTCAATACATTGTTGTGTCCCTTTCCTAACAAATTCTCACAAAATTTATTGTTTCATACGGGAATATATCAAACTAAAATGTCGTATCCTTGCATAGCGTTTGTGGCGCTTATACACATTCATGCAACCTCTGAACAGATTCCCAGACGGCCGACACGCGTGGTGTTGTTTATTTGTGTTCCCCTACCCATCTGTATCGCTGGTTTGCTATCATCGCTGAATTCCCACGGGATCACACTGGCCACCATACTCCTTGTCACGACAGAAGGAAGCCAAAGTGAATCTAACAGCGATTAATATCACGGTCGATAATAGTTTCTCCACACGTAACAACTCTCCAAGTTCATGCGATAACTCAGTTGATCCATTACATGCGATAACACGGTTGATCCATTACTTGTTGGACGCGTTTTGCTACCTACCATTTAAGTAATTTGTATTGATCTATATCGCAGACACGTGCTACAGGCACGAGGCATCTAACAAAACAAATTTACCTTAGTATGTGTACTTATGCACACTGTGGTCATCAACTGTCCGGCTGGGCTGCCGCGTGGCTACAACAAACTACGTCACTTGGATTAAGCCATTGTGTGATCAGTGTGTGTCGTGACTCAGCCAACGGCAGCGACGTACAATGTGGATATAATCATTTTCAGGCGAGCAGCCGATGCGAGACCGGAATCGTAACAAGCGCAGTCGGTCGATACGTTGCACCTGAGAGATATCGTTGGCGGAGACAGTAAGGCGGCGACGTAATCGGTAGGTGTGACGTCGTGCATGCCATTGCATGATACGACGATAAAACTTGTTCTCTTGTTGAGCCGTTGTATTTTTATTGGTCTGCTGTGAAATCGACATATGTCAGTACCAATACACTCCCGAAACTGAATCACTCCTGCGTAGTTCAGCTGCAAATTTATACTTACAATTATGCCGGTTGTTTTCACTAACTTAGTCAATTAGTTTAACTTGATATTCATATATATTTAATATGTTGAAGTTTCGTGTTAATATCATGACCAATCTTGTTACTGGGAACAGCAATAGTCATGTCTACTGCTAGTAACACAGAAGGCTCCAGGAATAACGGCACAAAGTAACATTACTAATGACGACGGGGAAAAGCAATAGTCATGTCTACTGCTAGTAACACAGAAGGCTCCAGGAATAACGGCACAAAGTAACAGTACTAATGACGACGGGGAAAAGCAATAGTCATGTCTACTGCTAGTAACACATAAGGCTCCAGGAATAACGGCACAAAGTAACAGTACTAATGACGACGGGGAAAAGCAATAGTCATGTCTAGTGCTAGTAACACAGAAGGCTCCAGGAATAACGGCACAAAGTGACATTACTAATGACGACGGGGAAAAGCAATAGTCATGTCTACTGCTAGTAACACATAAGGCTCCAGGAATAACGGCACAAAGTAACAGTACTAATGACGACGGGGAAAAGCAATAGTCATGTCTAGTGCTAGTAACACAGAAGGCTCCAGGAATAACGGCACAAAGTGACATTACTAATGACGACGGGGAAAAGCAATAGTCATGTCTACTGCTAGTAACACAGAAGGCTCCAGGAATAACGGCACAAAGTAACAGTACTAATGACGACGGGGAAAAGCAATAGTCATGTCTACTGCTAGTAACACATAAGGCTCCAGGAATAACGGCACAAAGTGACATTACTAATGACGACGGGGAAAAGCAATAGTCATGTCTAGTGCTAGTAACACAGAAGGCTCCAGGAATAACGGCACAAAGTGACATTACTAATGACGACGGGGAAAAGCAATAGTCATGTCTACTGCTAGTAACACAGAAGGCTCCAGGAATAACGGCACAAAGTGACATTACTAATGACGACGGGAACAGCAATAGTCATGTCTAGTGCTAGTAACACAGAAGGCTCCAGGAATAACGGCACAAAGTGACATTACTAATGACGACGGGAACAGCAATAGTCATGTCTAGTGCTAGTAACACAGAAGGCTCCAGGAGTAACGGCACAAAGTGACATTACTAATGACGACGGGAACAGCAATAGTCATGTCTAGTGCTAGTAACACAGAAGGCTCCAGGAATAACGGCACAAAGTGACATTACTAATGACGACGGGAACAGCAATAGTCATGTCTAGTGCTAGTAACACAGAAGGCTCCAGGAGTAACGGCACAAAGTGACATTACTAATGACGACGGGAACAGCAATAGTCATGTCTAGTGCTAGTAACACAGAAGGCTCCAGGAATAACGGCACAAAGTGACATTACTAATGACGACGGGAACAGCAATAGTCATGTCTAGTGCTAGTAACACAGAAGGCTCCAGGAATAACGGGACAAAGTGACATTACTAATGACGACGGGAACAGCAATAGTCATGTCTAGTGCTAGTAACACAGAAGGCTCCAGGAGTAACGGCACAAAGTGACATTACTAATGACGACGGGAACAGCAATAGTCATGTCTAGTGCTAGTAACACAGAAGGCTCCAGGAATAACGGCACAAAGTGACATTACTAATGACGACGGGAACAGCAATAGTCATGTCTAGTGCTAGTAACACAGAAGGCTCCAGGAATAACGGGACAAAGTGACATTACTAATGACGACGGGAACAGCAATAGTCATGTCTAGTGCTAGTAACACAGAAGGCTCCAGGAGTAACGGCACAAAGTGACATTACTAATGACGACGGGGAACAGCAATAGTCATGTCTAGTGCTAGTAACACAGAAGGCTCCAGGAATAACGGCACAAAGTGACATTACTAATGACGACGGGAACAGCAATAGTCATGTCTACTGCTAGTAACACAGAAGGCTCCAGGAATAACGGCACAAAGTGACATTACTAATGACGACGGGGAACAGCAATAGTCATGTCTACTGCTAGTAACACAGAAGGCTCCAGGAATAACGGCACAAAGTGACATTACTAATGACGACGGGAACAGCAATAGTCATGTCTACTGCTAGTAACACAGAAGGCTCCAGGAATAACGGCACAAAGCGGCGTTACTAATGACGACGGGGAACAGCAATAGTCATGTCTACTGCTAGTAACACAGAAGGTTCCAGGAATAACGGCACAAAGTGACATTACTAATGACGACGGGAACAGCAATAGTCATGTCTACTGCTAATAACACAGAAGGCTCCAGGAATAACGGCACAAAGCGGCGTTACTAATGACGACGGGGAACAGCAATAGTCATGTCTACTGCTAGTAACACAGAAGGTTCCAGGAATAACGGGACAAAGCGG
>CBDHHR010000064.1:5000-7500 GCA_965263245.1 Metamycoplasmataceae bacterium
GATCGTGTATTAGACGAACTTTGCCCGGATCGTGTTTGGGACCAAACCGAGAGGAGAACTTTGAAAGTTGAAAAAGGGGTTCTTCGAATGGACTGGCGATACGCCCCAAGTGAATTTCATGGTTATATGTTGTCACAGACAAGGGTAGATGCTTGTAAGGCTGATTGATGATTTCCAGAAAAACGCACGACTTGGAGTCCAATTTTGGGAAATAAATCGGTTAAGCGGCGCTATTCAACGTTTAATAGATCAACCAAACTGTTATACTGGGGTCGAAATGGGTAGCGATACCGCAGTTGGCAAATGGCCACTTTTTGGAAACCGTCAACACTAATCAAAGAACGGGTAACATTAACAAAATATATAGCTGGTCTGGCTGACAATCACAGTTATTGAGGTCGTTGTCTCCTAGAATTAAAACAGCCATGGTGGTATTGCATTGCAAAATTCGCGAGGCGGCATCCTTGACCCCACCAAGATGCGCGCCCCCTTTCCCAATGACAGACAAAGAAATCAAACGCGGATCGAGTCCGCTATTGATTATCGCATGTGCGCGGCAATAGCGGTCGAAACGGGTGGCGAAACTGCCCCGATAAGAAGGATCCGAGCCTGATCACCCGGGGGACAGTTGCCGCCGGTGTGGTGGTCCAGAACGTCGTTCTACATTTCAAAGGTTATCGGTTCATGTCTATGTTTAGCGCGACGTTCCGGCCCGCAGCTAGCCAGTGTGGAATGTATATACGGTCCAGGATGCCGTTCCACCTCGTGTTGAGTGTTGTTCATGGACTTCTTACATGCATGACAAACGTTAACGTCTACTGTGACCAGCGGAAACATGGTGACTAACGAATTAACCTATGAGTGGACCATGCACATTATAATTTATGTTAATAATTTATTGATGCGCTTCCTTTCTTGCAATTATTATTAATAACATAACAAAACCTCATAATCAGCGTTATTTGTAATTATTTATAAATAGTGTTTTCTTAATGTCCTTGTCTCAAAGCGTTGTGCATGTTATGACTTCGTTACAGCCATGGTTTTCAGTGTAGTCTATAGTACGTGCAGCATTAAATACAAATCCCCGCGTCTTCGTGTCATATAGATAGGTATTATCTGTGGCAGTTTAGGATGTAAGTAACTGTCATCTAGCTGAATGTACTGAATGTAACGTGCCCGAATTTGCATAGTTTGTAGGCAGGTCCTATATTTTGAATACAAATTTAAATAAAGCTGTATTTTAGGTACAGACTGTTTAAATTGTGTATGTGGTGTAGAGAGCCCATAGGGGTAGTGCGTAGAAAAAATTGGTCAGGGGGTGGGTGTGCATCACACTTTTACAATGGCATATATTTGCGTCTATTTTGAATGTATGGAACATACTTTTATAGTGATTCTATTGGAATGTTTTGTAACATTATTTTTGTTATTCAAATGGCTCTTTCTTCCACCAGTTTTGCAAATATGGGCTTAACATTGCAATATATAAATCCCATTGAGGTGCTTCAAGATCAGTACAAAGGGTGGGAATCTAGATGTTACCATATCCAAACAGTTGTTTTTTTACCAACACAACTCAGCAATGATTTCATAATATATTTTGGGAAATGAGTCATGCATTCAAGACTTACATAATTTTATTATGATGTCAGCTGGTATATGTATGTGTCACAAAACAGTTTAATAGTAGTGATAAATAAAATGCAAACAATATCATTCACAACAAAAGAAGCTCTTTGTATAGTACCGTTGCATTTAATAACAATGTGATTACTTTCACTGATTTATGAAATCATACAGCAATGCCTGACGAAACCAAACGTCAGCCTGCTGTATTTGAGTTTGAGCGTGAGTATGAGTACTTTAGAATGTAGTCGAGTAAGATTAGTTTAGAATGTAATCATGATTACTTTCATTACTCCATAGAATTCCCAGGTATCATTCTTTTTCTGTTGCTGTGTCATCATCTAGTGTTCTAACTGATTATTGCTATCCATTATCCAAGTGTTGTTATTATTAATAATCAGACGACTTTCTCATGTATTGAATGAATCATTTAATACTGTAACAAATGGTATGCAAGGTTTATAATTAGTGCCAATTTAGTGGTGGTTCAATATTCAATTATGTAAACGAAGCATCAAGATGGAAAAATTTACTTACATAAATATTGCAATAGGTTAATTGATATATTAGCAGGATATACAATAGTCAGTAAATCAATATTACCTGACTCGTGATCTAGTTTGCCAATAAAGAAATAATATCTCTTGGTAGAATATAACACAAACGGTTAGTTGTCTGTAGTTCAAGTTCAGCATAGCACCCACTGCCACTAAGTAAACAGCTGAGAATATTTTCATTATTTGTCATGGTTCTGTTAATTACATACACTTGACTACAAGAGAGTAAAGGGCCAAAAGTAGTATTTGCTAAGTGAGTTAATTAGCCTTGCCGGTGTCATCCCCTTTGTTCCAGATCAGCTATCAATGGCCAC
>CBDHHR010000064.1:12500-15529 GCA_965263245.1 Metamycoplasmataceae bacterium
CAGTGCCGGAAACAACATCCGATGGAGCTACAACCACCACAACAGTGCCGGAAACAACATCCAATGGAGCTACAACCACCACAACAGTGCCGGAAACAACATCCGATGGAGCTACAACCACCACAACAGTGCCGGAAACAACATCCGATGGAACTACAACCATCACAACAGTGCCGGAAACAACATCCGATGGAGCTACAACCACCACAACAGTGCCGGAAACAGCATCCAATGGAGCTACAACCATCACAACAGTGCCGGAAACAGCATCCGATGGACCTGTTGTGCAGAGCTATGCACCATAATACCCACCAAGTAAGACCGCATTACACCCTAACAATAGTTCGCACCCTATAAAAGCTACCACTTAACAATAGCGTTGGTCCGAGTCAAGCAGCCGTCGTTATGCCACCACCTCTATGAGGAGTCGCGACGCCGGCCGTCGGAACAGCCTACGATCTTCGCAGGCGTCATTGTATTTATTTATATATACACTGATATATGTACATATAATATTATATATCTCTATCTATATATACATTATATATATATATATATATATACATACATATATATATATATATATTACATATAAGCTGTATACATATCAACAATATATAAACACACACCATATATATATATATATATATATATATATATATATATATATATATATATATATATATATATATATATATAATATAAGCCTTGGCACTTATAATAATCACTCACAACGTTAAGAAGTAGCATATTTGGGTACTTATTTGAAATAAGGATTGTAATTAAACAAGAAATACGTTGCTTTGCATAACAGTGAAACACCACATGAATAACAAATAAATTGGTATCGATTGTAATCAATACCGTTTGAAATTATTAGGTTGATTTATTTTACACTTTTTATGAAACATTAGTTGTCTTTTGAAATAAGATAGTATGCACAACATAAGCTAAAGAAAATATAATTTTCTGTTATTATATATTATCAACAAATTCAAATGGCTTTAGAAATGTGTACAATTATTTTAAACACAAATATATATAATACATGTCGCACAGGTCGCTTATGGCAATTGTGATTTATACATTAGCAAACCGCGACATACAAGATATATCAGTTGTGATATAACCATTAATGAAGCCATGTTGAAGCAATGTTGTTGCTTAAGTTCTCTACTAATTTATATTAATATTATCAGTTCAATCAAAGATCGCCATGTAAGACATGTGGTGTATCTGCGATGTACGGATATACACGGGAAGTGAAGAGTAATGTAAACATTAACAAAGAAGTGAATATTAAAATACATTGCCATGTATGTCTTTATTTACGCACGCTCTACGTTTTACATTCAGAACACTCATATACGTTATACCATGTTAGTAGTTTAATTGGAGTTTTCTGAACACGTAGTTATTTGTACGTCGTTTATGTTTGTTTTTCGAAGATCAAGAAATCTACGAGGCCAACAGCGACTACAATCTCATTCATGACGAATGCTTTCCAAACAACGTCCACACATCCACGCGGTCAACGGCCAAAGGAAAACACCACAACATATTGACGACAACGACCACTCGACCAATGATGGCCACCATCCCAACGAAACGACCACCGTTCGAACAACGCGACCACCCTTCTAACGATGCGAAGCAAGAATGGACCAATGACGACAGAATCAAGCATTCAACATCGCTGGTGACACAACATTAGACCAAACATACAAAAATGTCACTGGTGAAATAACTTGACATGTTTGTTCTTGAGTAGCGGATACAGTATATACCTGGTTATAGACAGTGATTGATATTGACATACTAATAGTTTTCGGCCATTTATTGTAGCATGGCTTAGCAATTCAAGGAGAAGTGGGGATGTCATTCGATTAAACGGATCTGCCAGGTAGTAACGTTCAAAGCGTTTAGTAATCATTAGGACTGAATATTATGGTATATATAAAACATTACATTTAAGAACGGGACTTTTAATGGTACATGTTTATTCTGCAGGGCTTAACTTATAATCTAGTTTGGACTTGAATAAATATAATCATGTTGCAAGTACACCGGTGTTTCGGCCCGTTAACCAAACGACGACAATCCACTGCCAAATATTAACAGCCAATATCTAAACAACGACATCCAAAACGCAACTAATGAAGACTACTACCCAGCCAACGACAACCATCACCCAGAAACGGCAACCTGTCCCCGAAGATAATTCCACAGTCATCTGTCATCGGAAATAACAACACTTGGAAGTCAGCTGTCCCTGAAAATGTTCGGCCACATTTGGGGGTTACCTGTCTCCGAATTTAAGAATGCAAACACACTTCAGTTAATCTGTTTCCAAAGGTAACCAACCAGAATTGGGGGTCACCTGTCCGTCAAGGTAACTAACTATCCGTGAACAGTCATCTGGCCCATAGACAACTACACTTGGAGAGTCTTCTGTCCCCGAGGTAATCACACTTGGACAATCAACTGTCCCCCAAGGTAACTACATTTCGGAGTCGTCTGTTCACGAAGGTAACTACATGTCGACAGCCATCTGTCTCCAGACACTTGGTTAGTCATCTGTCCCCGAAGGTAACCATACTTAGTCTGGTCAGTCATCTGACCCAGATGATAATCACACTTGGTTTTCGTAGTCATCTGCCCGTGATGGTAACCACAGCTAGTTACATTATACAGGTGTTTAGTTTTATTTATTTACTTTTTATTTACATTCACTACGTAACATATGAACACAGTTTCACTCCACGTTATTGGTCCGCTCAGGTCACTTTGCCACCAGCTGTAGCAGAGGATACTGTTCATATGGCAACAACAGCAAACTAAGCTACGTTAAAAATGAAACGGAAATAGCGATGATTTATATACACATTTTGTTAAAAGCAGGAACTTGCACAGTGAATACACAAACGATGTTTGACGGAAGGCAAACGAAGGTTGTTTTCAACGACTATTCTAAGAGCACGTGTCTTGGCCGTACGTTAAAACGAAGGTGCCACTTACTGGTGGTTTGT
>CBDHHR010000065.1:0-5000 GCA_965263245.1 Metamycoplasmataceae bacterium
GACTACAATACCACGTGACGGTGTCTTATCGATGTTTCGCGTGCGTCCTGACGCACAAAGAGGAATGACTGAGTGGTTGAACACACACGAGGCAGTATTCATCATGCATTTGTCTGCAAAATAATTAAGAACTAGGCGCTTTTGTATAGCGCACATGTTTAGCGAGACTGATTGAAAACACTGAGAGTCAGAATCTTAGTGAAATGTATATATTCTGCCACACCACGAGTCAAGAAACCCCATGATGTTTACACCAAATCAAACTGTAGTTCAGCCAAGCAAATGTATGTTCACATATATGTATATGCTCTTGAACTGCTGCTAAATATGTTAGTTGTCGCCAGCGTTTGATGTATTTTAAATTATGAAACTTTGTAGTTATGAAAGGTAGACTAGACTAGGAGAACAATGGTTAAGTTTGTATAATAACCAGAGGTCGGCTGAAAGGAAACCAGCGGAAGACGAATGACTCTAGTAACTTGGTTGCTAATGCTCTGGAAGCATGTTCGTCTGAGTTGGACATGCATGATTAATTAACTGGTGATTTATTGCTTTGCCAATATCGGTATTATTGTTTTTAAAAGCCAGTTGTGGACCAGGACATCACTAGTGCACTTAGAGGGCACTGCGCCCTGGTCCCTTTTGTCGCGTTGTCTTTAAATCCGATCGAGATTGAGATAGCATGACTGTAAACAGAGACATGTGTTTGGTGTTACAGAATAGTGGGAGAAGACAATGAAATATGGAGAGGACAATGAAAGCGAGGTACATTGGTCAGAGGATAGAAAAAGCAGTGGAATGAGAATGAGGGAAAATACAAGAAACATCAAGAAAACATATGTGTGGGCGGCGATTCTCACCTCGGACAGTCAACGAAATGAAGAGGCGAACAACACGAAGTCTAAATTACCAAATGCACGCAATTAAATCAGTGCCATTTCAACACCAATAGCAAGTATTAATTCACTTTTGCCGGAGTAGATGCAATTCCCGTGCTAATGATCTAATATAATATCACTGAAAATAATGTTATATATAGGATGTAATACCTATTTAGTTTCTAAGGGCTTTGCGTTCATGAATAGGTTTCACTTGCATGTCGCTTTACTAAGTTGTACCTGGGTGTTGAAAATAAACAGCGTCACGCATTGACGAATACCGAATTGATTGATAAAAGTCATACATTTTAGCAATTTTTAATCAGAGAATTGCGTATTGGAAAGATATTGAAAGTGTGTCTTGGTTATTCCGGATATATATATATATATATATAAATATATATATATATATATATATATATATATATATATATATATATATATATATATATATATATATATATATATATATACCACGTACGGAAAGGAACCGGAATGACCACGATACAAATTCACCTGTATATACATTGTATTTCCAGGCCACAATTCTCTAAGTTAACATTTCTAAGATATGTGATCTTTATCAATCAATTTGTTATTTACTAATGTATGAGGCTATTAATGTTCATCTCCCACGTGTTTTTAGTAAATCCACATGCGAATGGAATCTATTCATGAACGCGATGCTCTTAGAAATTAGCGTGCGTTATTAGGGAATAAACGACCGAACTATAGTATATCAGACACGCTATCGACGCCTACATCTGGGGAGCCGTGCGGTACACGGGGCTTAGTGACACGAGCCGTAGCACACTTCAACAGAATGACAGCTACACTTCGATCTTCAATGAGGTATCGTTCCCAGATGGGTTGACCCTGATCAATATAAGCCAGACGATCGGGCTCGATGCGTGTTTTGTAGTTTGTTAGCAACATACGGCGTCCTTGGTGATTCTGCTTCGGTTATTGCAGACACTAACACTGCCTTAATCGAATCTATCATCTACAGGACACGGCTTCTTTGTGTAAGCCGACGGTTCCATTCATGCACGTGTACTGTGTCCGCCCATGTGATGTTGGTTGTCATTCGTGCTGTATTCGGCTGGGTGATGCAGATGCGTGCTTCGTTTACTATTAATTTCGCTGACGAATAGTGCGGTGTTTGCGGTGTTTTTTATTTTGCATAACGCTGCGGCTAGGCGCGGATTGGATTACTTGCTACAGGATGCACGATGAGAGCATTGCGTCTTGTGCTGGCTTGGCAACCAACACACAGGCGTGCGGCTATGCACACACAGACACGCAGACACGCAGGCGAAACACGGACATATACACAGACACACACGCGCGCGTGCATTCACGCATTCACGCATTCACGCATTTACATAAGCACACACACACACACACACACACACACACACACACACACACACACACACACACACACACACACACACACGGGTGGTCCACACACACACACACACACACCCACACACACACACACACACACACACCCACACACACACCCACACACACACACACACACACACACACACACACACACACACACACGGGTGGTCCACACACACACACACACACACACACACACACACACACACACACACACACACACACACACACACACACACACACACACACACACACACACACACACACACACACACACACACACACACACACACACACACACACACACACACACACACACACACACACACACACACACACACACACACACACACACACACACACACACACACACACACACACACACACACACACACACACACACACACACACACACACACACACACACACACACACACACACACACACACACACACACACACACACACACACACACACACACACACACACACACACTCACACACAGCCAAAAATGCAAGCAAGCACTCATACACAAACGCAATTTCAAAAGCACACAAACAGATACATTCACAACCACTAACACAAATAGACACAAACACGCACACACAAAAAACACATACATACGCACACACACACACTCACACACACACACACACACATATATATATATATATATATATATATATATATATATATATATATATATATATATATATATATATGTGTGTGTGTGTGTGTGTGTGTGTGTATAATTTATATATATATATTACACACACGCACGCACACGCACACGCACACGCACACGCACACGCACACGCACACGCACACGCACACGCACACGCACACGCACACGCACACGCACACGCACACGCACACGCACACGCACACGCACACGCACACGCAAACGCACACGCAAACGCACGCACGCACACACACACGCACACACACACACACACACACACACACACACTCCAACTCAAAATCCAACTCCGCCTACCTCTCTTCCAACCTCCAAACAATTACCCTCCGTCCGTTTCCCTAAACTTATGCGCTCCTCACACCCGTCTCTCCACGCCTTCCTGTCTACACACCGCCTTCAGCCAGCGCATATTCCACACACGACACCGTAATCTTATTACGTTGTACACACCTGCCTTTGTTGACGATGGTCGTAGCCTAGAACATCTCCCTCCGTCCTGCACAGAAGACGTCCCGGCTGCCTCCTCACGGCCATCACGCCTAGACCTCCCAACCGCCGATGGTGGAGGCTGGTGCTCGGACCAACGGGCCGGACAGAGCCAGGCGCGTCCGGACCGGGCCGAGGGTATCGATTCGTCCGGTCGCTCGGTTCACGCAACAAAACACAGCACACCGACAGACCGGCCTCGCGCCAGGCGCTCACTCGTAACTCATCCACAATCACGCTCGATGTGCTCACAGCCGGATATTATAGAATCAACACGCGGCCTCGCATCGACATAGGCCGTGTTGATACACGCCACAAGGACACTGCCCTTGGTGCCGTGTCGAAACCTGGACAATTTCGTTCACTCCCCATTGCAGTAGTGCATAGTGCGAGGGGCTATATATCGCGCAGTATTTGCGGCGTGGCTGAATTCTTCCGATATATACCTAGAGTGTGTAAAAATGCACGCATGTATCACGGCGTGATGTGTAAAGTTATTTATGTTGTCCTGGTGAAAGAATATTGCTCTATATTACAAAAACATAACTTTCACCGATTTCAGAAAATGTCCCATCTTCTGAGGAAGTACTCGTGGCTTGTACTTAACGAGGTTCTGACCTGGATTCCCTACGCAAGAAAGTATATTGCATAGATTTGTGAGTTGGCTTTTTGAATGTTGCATTTGATATTCGACTGCATCTTGAAGGCTACATATGTACGTGTCAAGTTCCATCACATTGATCTTTATTTGCAACATACAAATATGATACAATGTTTGTATATGTTTGACGAGTGAACAAAGTATTGACCAATCATCGATGTTCAATTTCATAAGAATCGACGCGATATTAAATAATTACACGATGACATCACATGATGCCCTGGGCGTTTAGAGTAAGTTTATGTCAGTTTGGATCATCCTTATATATGTTACGCAAGGTAATCATTTGTGTATATATGTTGTAGAAAGTTCCACATGATTGCTGAGTGTGCATATTTCTTGTGGATGGTTGAGTCTATCTTCGTACTGATGATTGTTCATCATAGGCTTATACATCTGCGAGGGTTTATTTCCCAACGATTATTGACTGCATAAATGTCCTGACAATTGTTGAGTGTTTCTGCGTTCTGAATATAATATGTATTTTATTGCCAAAGAAGCTATTCTGATTCGTACGATTGTTGAGTACGTATATTTCTTGATGACAACTATGTGCGTCTGTTTCCTGCCGAACTATCAGTATATATTCGTTAAGATATCTACTTATAACTATATTTTCGTCGCGGTGTCTACTCCCTAAGAATAGCTGAACATATTCATATACTTATTGACGCTTGTGGTATATGCATCGTCGTGCAGCCGAATACGCTTCACAAGAGGTCTTGTATGAGGTCTGCCTACCACAACTATACTGTAAACTATTGGTATCGGGTATCAGTAGGTATAACATTCTAATGGTTCTCGAAACATTGCTAGCTACAGTGGGCTACCATTCAGGCGACAACATATTTTCGCAGATTGGACA
>CBDHHR010000065.1:10000-15185 GCA_965263245.1 Metamycoplasmataceae bacterium
TGTTTGGAAATTACGAATATATGAATAATAATTTCGTTAAATAAAGCGAACTGCCATAAAGGATGTTAATAATATACTTACAACACCAATAACCCAAACGAAAGAAATCCTTTTTAATTTCTATATTAATATTGTTATCGAAAACCGAAAAATCAAAACTTATTTACGGTTACAATGATGGTAACACTTCATACGCAAACATCTACCATGCACAAAACACAGTCTTGTAATAAAATACTATAATATGTTTTCATTCAAATGTACGTATTTCCACTAACCAACTTACGCCTAGCCAACTAAAAATCACACCATCTGCACAGACGACATCACGATTTGCCGCTTCCCGTGATATTACTTCACAACAATCGCAACACAAATGTAGTGGGACGCTAGGGCACAGGTGGTAAAACATCGCTCTGTCAACGTAGACATTCCGTGTTCGAATCCTCTTGTTCCCTTCCGTTCACCCTACGTTGCTCCAGTGCCATAGTTGGATAAACAAATACCGTGTCTCCGGTAATGGTGGATGTGGTGTAAGAACAATCTTCTCTCAATAATGAGAGCATGACTAAGCACTCCCCGTAGAAGTCGAGATAGGGTCAAATTCTGCCGGAGAGTAAAGTATCAGGTTTTTTGCCCACTCACTCCCTATGACGGGAGAAAAGTAAATTTAGGTTTTTATATAGCGCAATGTATAATACTCCGGATTGCTCAAAGCGCTTTACACTTTATTTCCTGGCAGACCTGTTCAGTCGAATTCCATCTTGACTTCTCCGGGAAGCATTCAGCTACACTGCCATTAACGCGCGAAGACAATTTTTACACAAATATCCACCAGTGTCTACAACCAGGTACTCACTCATAGAGCTGATTAAACGGGAACAGTACAGAACAAACTTGCCCAAGATTTGACACGGCAGCGCAGGATTCGAACCCGGATACTCTTAACCGACAGTCGGAAGCCATAGCCACCGTCTATTGCCCTGGATACCGCGCTATGTAAGAACTTACCTTCTGTTTACCTGCTTGGGCAACGACCGTTGTGAGCATCATCTGTTACCGGCCTGCGACGGCATCGACCGGTCCGCGCACACGGGAGACACAAGTCCGATCCATCGCTGAATCAGAGCCCGTAGCGCGTGCTGGTCGTTCGTATGGATGGTGGTCGACGGAGATGCTGCGGAGTCGTGACCAGGGACACTGCCATCGATTGATTTTCCGTGTCTGCATCCTAGCTTGGTGATCGCGGCACGTGACATCTGTCAGATTTATTCACGGGGCTTTATTTTGCGTTGCGAGAACAGTTCTGGCGGCGATTTTTCATGCCGACAATCGTAAACACGTCCCGGGTCAACGCGTTGCTAAACGGACCGGAGAACTAATCGTGACACAGCCACTGCAGCGGGCTTAAACAACACCCGACATCAAAGTGTCGCATTCCTTTAATCATCAGACACTAGTTTATAGATTGGCGACCAGCCCCGTGCTATTTCCAGTGCAGTAGTTGGCGGTTTTGTGTCATATTGTGTGTCATCATTTGTGTAGTAATTCTTGTTTGTGGTTAGACGGAACTTGGACGATCACCCACATTAAATGCATACACACAATCACGCATGTCCGCACACACGCACATACACACATGTACAAACGCACGCACAACCTAACAAGATGTTTGACGAAACTTTAGGACTGGGTGTATTTTCAATTTTTTTTTTTAACACGCTGTAATGTTGATACCTGGTACGTATAGTTCCTTCTACCAACGTAAGGCCATTATTAAAACGCAAAGAAATTTAGTTTTACTTGAATAGGTTTCGTTTTACTGCTTAATAATTACACATTTAATAAGATACCAAAGAAATCACACACAAACAACAGGTTACAAATTCTATTAATTTTAAATTAAATCGAAACGTATTCAAGCAAAAAAAAATGTCTTTGAGTTTTAATAATGGCCTTACGTTCGTAGACGACCGAACGACGAACGACCGAACGACCGAACGACCGAACGACCGAACGACCGAACGACCGAACGACCGAACGACCGAACGACCGAACGACCGAACGACCGAACGACCGAACGACCGAACGACCGAACGACCGAACGACCGAACGACCGAACGACCGAACGACCGAACGACCGAACGACCGAACGACCGAACGACCGAACGACCGAACGACCGAACGACCGAACGACCGAACGACCGAACGACCGAACGACCGAACGACCGAACGACCGAACGACCGAACGACCGAACGACCGAACGACCGAACGACCGGGAACGACCGAACGACCGAACGACCGAACGACCGAACGACCGAACGACCGAACGACCGAACGACCGAACGACCGAACGACCGAACGACCGAACGACCGAACGACCGAACGACCGAACGACCGAACGACCGAACGACCGAACGATCGACAGTCCGAACGACAGACTAAATCGACGAAACTGTCGGGAGCGCTCGTACAACATATGCATGTGTACAATATACGTGTGTACAATAATAGGCCTATAGTATTGGTTAACTCAACGGTAGCATCCAACAGTTTCATACAAATAAAATATTACTACGAATGTGGTCAGTAGACGGCGCCACTTGTCGGTCGTCGTTATTCGCTAGATTTCGCCACCGCATCTACACAGACAACATCGGTGACTACTAATCCTGCTGGGTGATATTAATCTACATCAGTGTGAAACAGAGACCTGATAACTGTATGTAAATACTGCGAGACTATGATCTATCCAGTTTTCATCTCCGCCTCTTCTCGGTTCGGTAGTTTCTTCCAGTCTGATCAGCTGACTGCCCACGTCACAAGGCGTCTTACCGCACTGTTGTCATTTAAATGAAAGTTTTCTCCTGCTAGTTTACTTGGTAATGTGTATTGATTGCAAAGTTAAACAATATTTGTTTGGCCCTTGGTGTGAACCGTTCATCTATTTGGACATATTTTATTGTTTACGTTGTTGGAAGGGAGAGGGAGAGGGAGAGGGAGAGGGAGAGGGAGAGGGAGAGGGAGAGGGAGAGGGAGAGGGAGAGGGAGAGGGAGAGGGAGGAGGGAGGGGGAGAGGGAGAGGGAGAGGGAGAGGGAGAGGGAGAGGGAGAGGGAGAGGGAGAGGGAGAGGGAGAGGGAGAGGGAGAGGGAGAGGGAGTGTGCGTGTGCGTGTGCGTGTGCGTGTGCGTGTGCGTGTGCGTGTGCGTGTGCGTGTGCGTGTGCGTGTGCGTGTGCGTGTGCGTGTGCGTGTGCGTGTGCGTGTGCGTGTGCGTGTGCGTGTGCGTGTGCGTGTGCGTGTGCGTGTGCGTGTGCGTGTGCGTGTGCGTGTGCGTGTGCGTGTGCGTGTGCGTGTGCGTGTGCGTGTGCGTGTGCGTGTGCGTGTGCGTGTGCGTGTGCGTGTGCGTGTGCGTGTGCGTGTGCGTGTGCGTGTGCGTGTGCGTGTGCGTGTGCGTGTGCGTGTGCGTGTGCGTGTGCGTGTGCGTGTGCGTGTGCGTGTGCGTGTGCGTGTGCGTGTGCGTGTGCGTGTGCGTGTGCGTGTGCGTGTGCGTGTGCGTGTGCGTGTGCGTGTGCGTGTGCGTGTGCGTGTGCGTGTGCGTGTGCGTGTGCGTGTGCGTGTGCGTGTGCGTGTGCGTGTGCGTGTGCGTGTGCGTGTGCGTGTGCGTGTGCGTGTGCGTGTGCGTGTGCGTGTGCGTGTGCGTGTGCGTGTGCGTGTGCGTGTGCGTGTGCGTGTGCGTGTGCGTGTGCGTGTGCGTGTGCGTGTGCGTGTGCGTGTGCGTGTGCGTGTGCGTGTGCGTGTGCGTGTGCGTGTGCGTGTGCGTGTGCGTGTGCGTGTGCGTGTGCGTGTGCGTGTGCGTGTGCGTGTGCGTGTGCGTGTGCGTGTGCGTGTGCGTGTGCGTGTGGCGTGTGCGTGTGCGTGTGCGTGTGCGTGTGCGTGTGCGTGTGCGTGTGCGTGTGCGTGTGCGTGTGCGTGTGCGTGTGCGTGAGTGAATGCGTGCGTGCGTGCGTCCGTGCGTGTGTAAATAACTCATAAAACTTCCTCTCCACCGAAAGTCAATGCACATAAATAATGATTTTGCCACGTCACAGATAGCCGGAGGTTTCAGCGGAAAAACGCGAGAGCTTTACGCGCCTTATCGCACAAACACGAAACTCCTAAACAAAACGCACTTATCTGTTTCCGCGTTAGTAGCTTGTTAAAAAGCCGCGCGAAATTGTTAATTGGGATGGATGTTGGGTCAGATTGCTCTGACGTCTAGGATGTGGATATCGCCGATAAAAAGCGAATAAATAATTACGGTTCTGACGTTGAGAGATTAACGCTTGCTTTTTGGTTCGACGATTTCGGAAAGCGTGAGTCACGAAATGGGCTTTGTTCTCCGAATTCTTTTGTCGATTACTCTAAAATTAATATCTGTTCTTTTATGCACGCACGCATGGTCGGGTCTGTCAATTAGCACAATTATCGCTGTGCGATTAAAAACCGTATGAACAATTACCTCAATGATTAGTTTAATTAATTTTCATGCATTGCGTAATTTCGCAGAGATAATGGAAGTGTTTGTGCGGAGGTTTTGTGGATGTTGCACAGACATCGGAACCGGGAGAGCTTGGGATTATTGAGCCCCAGTAGTGTGAGATATGAGCTGGAAATAGGGTTAGCAACCCTAAATTTTGGGAAATGTAAAACCAGAACATCAGCGGGAAATCTTCAACCCATATTGTATGTCGTTAGTAAAATAATCGACAGAGAGGGGTTTTAAATAGTGGTGGCGGCAAAAACAATCGGCAGTTTTTAACAGTATTTTGTGAACTCACGCATAATCGTTATGATATTTTAAAGCACTCTCAGTAACACTTTTGTTGCTCTTTTTCTCAGAAACATAAACCGAAATACTCTCCACTATGATATGTTATTTGTTTAAATAAATTGATTATAAACATTTTAGATTTGCTATTAATCATTGGGAAACAAAAAAACATTTGACCCGGTTAAATTGAAATATTCAGTGGCAAACTAAAGATGTGATCCGGGTATAAATGATATTGAGATTAGATACACATTCACTATATATAATGACCCAATTTGCTGTAATGATTAGAAATATAATTTCGATGATTTTAACATTATGTATATATATTTATTAATAATATAGTATTAAAGCAATTGTACGTGCTTATTAT
>CBDHHR010000066.1:0-7500 GCA_965263245.1 Metamycoplasmataceae bacterium
GCTCCTGTCCAGAATTAACAGAGCAGTAATTCGTAACAGGAAGTCAGCTGTCTAACATGGGAACGTTAAACATCAAAGGGTATTGCGATTAACTCCTGTCGCCTCGGTATTATTGATAATCAATTTTGCTTTGAAACTGGATGTTTTGTATACAATTTGAATACGTTGCGGGTGGAATCTTTCAAATTGCGAGCATTGTTGTGATTGTGCGACCTTAAAAAGTAACTAAACACAAATTGGCAGGCCTTCGACATATATGTTATATTCATAAGTATGTAACCGATGAGCCGGCGCCCGCGTTTTAATGTCGAGTTAAAGAGAATGAGTGTGGTAGGATTTCTTTTGAACACGATGCTCTGGACGCCGCCTTTAAAGAAACGATAAGTAAATAAGACAACGTATATTTAATTGGTGAATATAGTAACTATATAACATACCCCGCGATGAATACGAAGATAAAAGGGGAAAGATAAAACAAAGATGCTCGCTATCAAACTTTAATCGAGTTAACGACCGTAAATGTTGGTATGTGGTTAGCGTAAATTGTGTTCCAGATCTACGAAGCGGAAGAAAGGTAACGCGTTTAATATTTTATAAACTCGCTAATGGTTAAGTGTTTTAATGTGTTATTGTTCACACCGGGAGATGCAAGTTAATTATTCATAGCTATCCGTATAAAACTGGCGAATATTGCTTAACCAGCGAATTGCTTAATTGCACGTTGATATTATATGCACTTCTGTGCGAGACTATTCAAAGAGTATTACTGTTCGAAATTGCGTTGATATTAATAATTGGTGGATGTATTTTTTCGTGCTAAATTTACAGGCTATTTTTTCTTGCTAAATTTACATGCTAAATTTACAATCACTTAGGCATATACCTAACCTGCATCAACACGCAAAACATAGCAAACGAAATATTAGTAACTGCATAACAGTATAACCGAATCAAATTTGTCGGGATCTAATTTAAAATATATTCGTGCATTTTAAACGTATCGTTCGCCTTCAATGCTGTAATACGTTTCAAATAAATACGCCACTTTCATTTCCGGCTTCTAATCATAATTTTAAAAGTAAAATAAGAAATTGGATAATTTAATTTAAAACATCACAGGGATCTTTTTGGTATATTTTAATCCCGAAACATCACCAAGTCATACATGTCACCCCTATTTGTATTTATCGAGTATTGACCCGATCTTTTTTGGGGTCTAACTTTGCGATGTCCTAACTACGGACACTTTTGACTAAACCATACAGTTATGTCTGTCTGAGATCGCATGGCAATTAACGTCACAGTCAAAATATTTGTGACGACTATTTGCGAATAAATGACTTTAGACATACATACAACCCTCACACATCACAGAGATCATAACTGATCACAACTGTGCTGCACATAATTATAAAATTACACTTTGTATTGGAGCCATTTGATGTCCAACGTCAAGGTTTAAAAAAACACATTGAGAAACTTTAATTTTATTGTGCAACGCTTTGACCATATTGGATATTGTGCTTTATAAACATTATCATTATTAAGGTACGCATAACTAGTTCTATTTTTTATATCCGTCCCCGAAACGTTGTATGAATGAAGATGTGTACATTGTACGCACTAGTGTTTGGTTATGGCAATATGTCAACAATAAGTTTGATCGATGCACATGTGTGACCCATCGATACGGAAGTCCACATTGACACACGGCTGTGCAGTCAACACTCTTGACGATTGCTGGTGTCAGTGTCGCGGTATCGAAACGACATTCTACAGAAATATGCGGGGTTACGCAACGTCACAGTGTAATAATAACCATAATATTATACTACGCGCCAGACGGAGAATGGAGGTACTGTGCATGGTTATTTAGCGGACACTGTGGTCACTTCTTTTTCTATTGACGTTGATTCCCGCTGACTTCCGCTCCTTATTCAACTTTTTTTATCTTCCGTCGCTTCTTAGATAATTCATGTGCTCATGTTGCATATAGTTTAGAGAAATGAGTTGAGCATTGGTCGTGTTTTTCTGTTCCGTTGTAAGCTGGGTTGTCTGCGCACAGTAAAAACCATACATCCTTGAGTGAAGTATATACAAACATTCGACATACTTCGACTTCTTCAGTACTTTATTGTCGCCTAATGACGTCATCGTCACATGAGAAAGAAACCATTTTAATAAGAAAGACAAAACGACCAATCAACTGGGACCATTGTAGCTATGAGCTTTCTCACAGAAACATGACGTCATTGGACATCGGTGAAGTACTGAAAACGGCGTGAAGCACACTCGAAAGTGCCAAATGCATTACCGGAAATGAAACATTTCCCTCAAGAATGAACTGTTCCGTAAACTATAAACCCTCTTTTCAGGTGAGAAGGAAGGTTTTGTCGATAGCGGTGAAGATACGGCGAAAGTGATTTCACAAGTAATATTCAGCAGTTGTATGGGAAAATGTACAAATGCACGATTTGCATGTGTGAACGAACTGCCGCTCGAACACAGATTCAGTACGGAACACATTCTGCAGATTATTATTATCATTATTTAAAAGAAATTTGGTTTTATAGTTTTTAATTTTAGGAGACAGTTTCCATTATTTTGCGCCAGAATGTTTACATTGTTATTTCTTGTCGTTTTTCTTTTGGTTATTTGCACAATGTACCACTATGATAACTGATGGTTGATGTCAGCGTCTGGGTGTTATCTTGCGGATCGCATTTCAAGGGATGGTGCCAGCTTCTCTGTGCAAGAATTGCTAGAGCAGTAACTAGTTTGTAACGGGAAGTCTGCTGTCTAGAACGTGGGGAAATTAAACATAAAAGGGTATTGAGGTTAACTGTGCTGGCCTCTGCATTATTTCTAATCAATTTTATTTTGAAACTGATTGTCATGTTCACCATTTGAACGTGTTGCGTGTGGAATGTTTCAAATTGCGAACATTGTACCTGTCAAAATGTGTTTATTTACTTAATTAAGATAAAGTAAATAAACACATTTTGACAGGTAGTAAACCTTCAACATGTATGTTGTAGTCATAAGAACGTAATATTTCATAAAACGAAATAAACCTAGGCACATACACACTCGTTTTAACATCAAAGACGTAGTTTCTTCTGCATATTTCCATTGTTTTTTCGACCACAGTAATGCCGGACACACATGATTTGATGTATTATGGATGACTAGGAATGCATTACGAAATAACGAAACCTTTTTTTAATATCTTAATTATTTTTTAAGCCATTACGCCCACCCAGATGTGCAGTTTCTGTACACAGTCCATGTCATACAGTTTCACATATTGTCTTTTACTTCCTGTTGAGTGTGTGGGTGGGTGTACACATAACATATAATTATAAGTTCACTTCCCTATTGTCAACGTTTCCCACATAAGCAGGTTCAGTGTAAAACCTGCCCCGGGGGTGGGGGTTAACCCCTCTCCCACGCACTCTCCTGGGACAAACGTTGATGCAGTAGACTCGCGCGCCTACACAAGACACCGCGCGTGACAGGACGTCTTAAAGTGAAATTGCAGTGTTCGACGGATGTTGACCCGAAATTCCTCTACTTCCTGAAACCCAAAACATGCACAACAGAAATATCTTAGAAGCATGGCTCCCAAAACTTACTGAATTCCTCGTAGAAATGTCATTAAATAATTGTTTTGTTGTCATTACATGTTAGCTATTACGCTGCTAAATTCGACGCGTTATTACGGAAACCTCGCAATAATTGCTTTCAACCACAATGGTGATTGGACCTGGAGCGGGGAAATCCAGGGCTCCACGTTAAACATGGGTAAACTGCCCGCGAATGGTAACAGGAACGTGAGTTGGGAAATCCTCGTCTAGCTGACGTTCCATCATAACGGGGCTATCCATTACTCACACGATGCGTTCTCGTGTTTGTAAATCGTGGAATGCATTCAACGAAAACATGGTTATATTTAAAAATCGTTACCTGTTAGAATGGTTATGTAATGTTTTGTTGTTACACCCGATGTGCACCGTTTGTTTTTAATGTTTAACTAGTTGCGTATTGTTATTACTGATATGCGGTATTTTGTTAAGTTAAGTTATGCTGTGCTGCGCTGCGCTGCGCTGCGCTGCGCTGCGCTGCGCTGCGCTGCGCTGCGCTGCGCTGCGCTGCGCTGCGCTGCGCTGCGCTGCGCTGCGCTGCGCTGCGCTGCGCTGCGCTGCGCTGCGCTGCGCTGCGCTGCGCTGCGCTGCGCTGCGCAGATTTATTTAATGACGGTAACCATGTCACGTGGTATGTCGTGTTTTCAATTAACCATATACAATATTGAAAATAATAATAACCACGTCGCTTTCGTTAATAATTTGTATCCCTGCCTCTTGTAGGTGCACCACGCTGTGGCCTACCAGACGGAACTGTTGTTGTATAATATATATATATATATATATATATATATATATATATATATATATATATATATATATATATATATATATATATATATATATATATATATATATATATATAGTTATTGTATCTAAATAAGTAATACATTTATAAATAAAATTTAGAAACGATAAAAATAATTTATGAACAAGTAAAATACATAATTAAATGTTCGTCCTACGTTTAAATTAATATAGCAACGACACTAAAGTATAGATTTAATTTAAACAATTTATCATTTCAGTTATCAACAAGCATTTGCTCTTAAATAAATGACAACGTGTAGCTTTTATATGCGTATTAATAAATAAATTAACATACTATTGTCAACTAAAGTGATATACTAGATACAATTTGTCAACGCTGGAATCAAGGGGAAATCCGTGAAAAAGATCCGGTAGTACGATGCGACCAGTGCTAGGCGATGCGGTCGTTAAAGATGTGATTCATGGTTTCATACCCGCACTTTCACCTGGGTATTTGATCAACCGCCGTCGCCTCGCCGCTTTTGGCTTTCATTGCGTGTCAGGTATAACGTCCGTCGAAACCGCTACAACTCAATACGAGACGATAGGCCGGGTCTCGTCGTGAATGCAGCCAATTGTTCGCTGAGAAATGACACTGGCTCATGCGTCTCTCACTAAGCTCAGGCGGGAGAAATAAATAGAGAGAGACTGCTGAGCTCTCACGGACGAAATAGATTCAGGCAGATTGCCGAGTGCTGGCCCGGAGGCGCCGTGGGGTTTGTTGTCCATAGTCGTGTATTTCGGGCGAGTGAACAACGCGTTGAAAGGAGGCACGGTCTGTTAGCTGTAAGCACATTAACACAATCAAATCTGACCTACACCTACTACTACTACTACTACTACTACTACTACTACTACTACTACTACTACTACTACTACTACTACTACTACTACTACTACTACTACTACTACTACTACTACTACTACTACTACTAATACTACTACTACTACTACTACTACTACTTCTACTACTACTACTACTACTACTACTACTACTACTACTACTACTACTACTACTACTACTACTACTACTACTACTACTACTACTACTACTACTACTACTACTAATACTACTACTACTACTACTACTACTACTTCTACTACTACTACTACGACTACGACTACGACTACTACTACGACTACTACTACTACTACTACTACTACTACTACTACTACTACTACTACTTCTACTACTACTACTACTACTACTACGACTACTACTTCTACTACTACGACTACGACTACGACTACTACTACGACTACTACTACTACTACTACTACTACTACTACTACTACTACTTCTACTACTACTACTACGACTACGACTACTACTACGACTACTACTACTACTACTACTACTACTACTACTACTACTACTACTACTACTACTACTACTACTTCTACTACTACTACTACTACTACTACTACGACTACGACTACTACTACGACTACTACTACTACTACTTCTACTACTACTACTACTACTACTACTACTACTACGACTACTACTACTACTACTACTACTACTACTACTACTACTACTACTACTACTACTACTACTACTACTACTACTACTACTACTACTAGGGGTGACACAGTGAGTGTAAGTAGGTCATTGGGACCGCGCAGTGCACGTTTTTAAGTGCACGAGTTTAACCGGGCCCAGCACATAGCTAAACCTGTAGCCTAGCGTCGCCGTTGACGGTTTCTTTTCAACCCGGATACGAACGGTCGCTGGTGCTACCAGTATGGGGCGCCGGATACGACTTTATGACGTCGAATACAAACATCGTCAGCGCGACTGTTGGACCTCCGCGTGGGCTCTGCCAGGCGTGTAGGCTATGGTGGACATAACACCGGCTACCTGTGACTGTCATCAGAGTCTTAGTTCTGAGATTGGAGTAGACATCTATTAATAAATATAATAAATGTTATTGTTGTTTTCCTTTTTCTTGTGTTGTTTGGTGATCGTCCGGCCCTGAAAATGAATGAGTGAATGAATGAATGAATGAATGAATGAATGAATGAATGAATGAATGAATGAATGAATGAATGAATGAATGAATTAATTAATTAATTAATTAATTAATTAATTAATTAATTAATTAATTAATTAATTAATTAATTAATTAATGCACGAACGAACGAACGAACGATACGAACGAACGATACGAAGGAAGGAAGGAAGGAAGGAAGGAAGGAAGGAAGGAAGGAAGGAAGGAACGAAGGAAGGAAGGAAGGAAGGAAGGAAGGAAGGAAGGAAGGAAGGAAGGAAGGAAGGAAGGAAGGAAGGAAGGAAGGAAGGAAGGAAGGAAGGAAGGAAGGAAGGAAGGAAGGAAGGAAGGAAGGAAGGAAGGAAGGAAGGAAGGAAGGAAGGAAGGAAGGAAGGAAGGAAGGAAGGAAGGAAGGAAGGAAGGAAGGAAGGAAGGAAGGAAGGAAGGAAGGAAGGAAGGAAGGAAGGAAGGAAGGAAGGAAGGAAGGAAGGAAGGAAGGAAGGAAGGAACGAACGAACGAACGAACGAACGAACGAACGAACGAACGAACGAACGAACGAACGAACGAACGAACGAACGAACGAACGAACGAACGAACGAACGAACGAACGAACGAACGAACGAACGAACGAACGAACGAACGAACGAACGAACGAACGAACGAACGAACGAACGAACGAACGAACGAACGAACGAACGAACGAACGAACGAACGAACGAACGAACGAACGAACGAACGAACGAACGAACGAACGAACGAACGAACGAACGAACGAACGAACGAACGAACGAACGAACGAACGAACGAACGAACGAACGAACGAACGAACGAACGAACGAACGAACGAACGAACGAACGAACGAACGAACGAACGAACGAACGAACGAACGAACGAACGAACGAACGAACGAACGAACGAACGAACGAACGAACGAACGAACGAACGAACGAACGAACGAACGAACGAACGAACGAACGAACGAACGAACGAACGAACGAACGAACGAACGAACGAACGAACGAACGAACGAACGAACGAACGAACGAACGA
>CBDHHR010000066.1:12500-14144 GCA_965263245.1 Metamycoplasmataceae bacterium
TAATCTTTGTAAGTCTTCAGCAACAAAACAAAGCTGGGCAAACAAATTTGACAAACGAAGCAACAGCAATGCTGTCGATGAAAACGCTTTCATATCATATCTAAAAAAATCACTGCAAATCGTAGAAACATCCTTCCAACATTCCCATCATAGTCATTCCATAGTATCGCGAGCCCACTGAATACAACAAGCTCGTGAGTTACGTGTTCCCAATGTGCATCAGACTATCTAATGAGTCACTTGTCAATTAAGCAGAAGGCGCGAAAGTATTTCAATTGTTATGTTACTGAAACAAATGCGAAACCGATAAGTCCGAGAGACATGAGATACGAGACATGATCGAAACTCGAGACTCGAGACACAATGCTCACATTCTGGGAGGTGCCGTCGATTGTGGCGCCGTCTTGCGGATGATCAATAATAGGCAGTCCTTCGAGTAGACATTCCTCCGCCAGGTGTGTTTCCATGCAAGATGGGTCTCTGACGTCAGTGCAGTCCCGCAGCGCCGCGCTGTGATCCTGATTACCTCGGAACCGCTCGCTTTGCTAGAGACGACAGAAATACGACATTTACGTGCGACAACAGGATTGAATTGTGTTATTATTTTCGTAAATTTTGTTAAGAGAGAGAGAGGGAGAGGGAGAGGGAGAGGGAGAGGGAGAGGGAGAGGGAGAGGGAGAGGGAGAGGGAGAGGGAGAGGGAGAGGGAGAGGGAGAGGGAGAGGGAGAGGGAGAGGGAGAGGGAGAGGGAGGGAGGGAGGGAGACAGACAGACAGACAGACAGACAGACAGACAGACAGACAGACAGACAGACAGACAGACAGACAGACAGAAGCAGAGACATAGACAGTGGTAGAACGTTTCCTTAGCCAGTGTATTCTTCTTTTATATGGCAGCTTTAACTTATCACAGCAACGTATCATTTAATTGATTAGTTTATAGTGTTTTTATTAAGTTATTATTATTTATTGATATGTTATATGTGACCCGCCATGCCAAAATGAGACGCTTCTCGCTGGAGCTTATAACGATATACAAGCCAAAACATTACGGAACTGGTTTTTTTCTCGAAAATGACTTTCCAGCGGCAATCGTTCCTAAATAGTATGATCTAACATATGTATGTTGTTTAAATGTCACGTCTATCGTTTAAATGTGTTTATCTGGCTGTGTTTTGACACATCAAACGTCGTTTAATGAGTGTGATTGTTTTACACACAACAAATTACCAACTTTCTCTTCAAGAATAATCCAAGTAAATTGTATACAAAGGCACTATGTTTGGTACCCTCGGAAAGCTGGATTTTTCTATTCTAAACACTGACAGCATTTTCATTAAAGACTTTCCATAAATGTGCATGTAAATGGGGCTTTCGTGAAGGATAAGTGCCACCTTGTGACCAGAAATAATCTCTCTAATTGGCCAGCTGTCATTTACGGCTCGTCAGACCAACTTCCGGTCCTTGGTTTACGCGCATTTTTCCTTGACAATTCACTGTTAAAACGAACCATTTCAGTATTATGATAGGAATTTAAGCAAGGAGAACATTGTCTTTTATCTTCTCAATGAAACTGCTCGCTGTGGCCTCAGCGATATGAGTCTTAGAGATGTGGCAATCGATTATTTCATGCATGACTGTGACGG
>CBDHHR010000067.1:0-8947 GCA_965263245.1 Metamycoplasmataceae bacterium
CAGTTGTTTGAAATGGAAGCTGGATGGTTGTTTGAGATGTATGCTAAACAGTGGTTTCAGATGGAGGCTGGACAGGTGTTTGAGTTGGAGACTGGACAGTTGTTTGAGATGGAGGCTGGACAGTTCCTTGTGATGGAGACTAAAGAGATGTTTGAGATCTAAGCTAGACAGTTACTTGAGATGGAGGCTGGACAGTTGTTTGAGATGGAGGCTGGACAGTTGTTTGAGATGGAGGCTGGACAGTTGTTTCAGATGGAGGCTGGGCAAGTATTAATGATGGGAGCAGCATTATTGTTACACATGGAGGCAGGAAAATTGTTTGAGATGGAGGCTGGACAGTTGTTTGAGATGTAGGCTGGACAGTTGTTTGAGATGGAGGCTGGACAGTTATTAATGATGGGAGCTGCATTATTGTTTCAGATGTAGGGGGGAAATTGTTTGAGATGGAGGCTTGATTGTTGTTTGAGATGTAGGCTAGACAGTTGTTTGAGATAGAGGCTGGACAGTTGTTTGAGATGGAGACTGGACAGTTGTTTGAGATGGAGACTGGACAATTGTTCCAGATGGAGGCTGGACAGTTGTGTGAGATGGAGACTGGACAGTTGTTTGAGATGGAGACTGGACAATTGTTCCAGATGGAGGCTGGACAGTTGTTTGAGATGGAGACTGGACAGTTGTTTGAGATGGAGACTGGACAATTGTTCCAGATGGAGGCTGGACAGTTGTGTGAGATGGAGACTGGACAGTTGTTTGAGATGGAGACTGGACAATTGTTCCAGATGGAGGCTGGACAGTTGTTTGAGATGGAGACTGGACAGTTGTTTGAGATGGAGACTGGACAATTGTTCCAGATGGAGGCTGGACAGTTGTGTGAGATGGAGGCTTGACAGTTGTTTGAGATGGAGACTGGACAGTTGTTTGAGATGAAGGCTGGACAGTTGTTTGAGATGGAGGCTGGACAATTGTTTCAGATGGAGGCTGGGCAAGTATTAATGATGGGAGCAGCATTATTGTTACACATGGAAGCAGGAAAATTGTTTAAGATGGAGGCTGGACAGTTGTTTGAGATGTAGGCTGGACAGTTATTAATGATGGGAGCTGCATTATTGTTTCAGATGTAGGGGGGGGGGGAAATTGTTTGAGATGGAGGCTTGATTGTTGTTTGAGATGTAGGCTAGACAGTTGTTTGAGATAGAGGCTGGACAGTTGTTTGAGATGGAGGCTGGATAGTTGTTTGAGATGGAGACTGGACAGTTGTTTGAGATGGAGACTGGACAATTGTTCCAGATGGAGGCTGGACAGTTGTGTGAGATGGAGACTGGACAGTTGTTTGAGATGGAGACTGGACAATTGTTCCAGATGGAGGCTGGACAGTTGTTTGAGATGGAGACTGAACAGTTGTTTGAGATGGAGACTGGACAGTTGTTTGAGATGGAGGCTGGACAGTTGTTTGAGATGAAGACTGGACAGTTGTTTGAGATGGAGACTGGACAATTGTTTCAGATGGAGCCTGGGCAAGTATTAATGATGGGAGCAGCATTATTGTTACAGATGGAGGCAGGAAAATTGTTTGAGATGGAGGCTGGACAGTTGTTTGAGATGGAGGCTGGACAGTTGTTTGAGATGGAGGCTGGACAGTTCTTTCGGATGGAGGCTGGACAGTTGTTTGGGATGGAGACTGGACAGTTGTTTGAGATTGAGACTGGACAGTTGTTTGAGATGGAGGCTGGACAGTTGTTTGAGATGTAGACTGGACAGTTGTTTGAGATGGAGACTGGACAATTGTTCCAGATGGAGGCTGGGCAAGTATTAATGATGGGAGCAGCATGATTGCTACAGATGGATGCAGGAATTTTTTTTGAGATGGAGGCTGGACAGTTGTTTGAGATGGAGGCTGGACAGTTGTTTGAGATGGAATCTAGAGAGATGTTTGAGATATAAGCTAGACAGTTGTTTGAAATGGAAGCTGGATGGTTGTTTGAGATGTATGCTAAACAGTGGTTTGAGATGGAGGCTGGACAGATGTTTGAGTTGGAGACTGGACAGTTGTTTGAGATGGAGGCTGGACAGTTCCTTGTGATGCAGACTAAAGAGATGTTTGAGATCGAAGCTAGACAGTTACTTGAGATGGAGGCTGGACAGTTGTTTGAGATGGAGGCTGGACAGTTGTTTGAGATGGAGACTGGACAGTTGTTTGAGATGGAGGCTGGACAATTGTTTCAGATGGAGGCTGGGCAAGTATTAATGATGGGAGCAGCATTATTGTTACACATGGAGGCAGGAAAATTGTTTGAGATGGAGGCTGGACAGTTGTTTGAGATGTAGGCTGGACAGTTGTTTGAGATGGAGGCTGGACAGTTATTAATGATGGGAGCTGCATTATTGTTTCAGATGTAGGGTGGAATTTTTTTGAGATGGAGGCTTGATTGTTGTTTGACATGTTGGCTAGATAGTTGTTTGAGATAGAGGCTTGACAGTTGATTGAAATGGGCACTAGACAGTTGTTTGAGATGGTAGCTTTGTTGTTGCTAGATTTATAAGTTATAATACTGTATGAAATGGAAAGTGTGCTGTTTCTTGTGATGGGACTTTTGATGTATGAGATGATAGCTGCACAGTTGTTTGATATGTGAGGTGTACTGGTGCTTGAGGTGGGCGCTGTGTAGGTCTATGAGATGGGAGCTAGATAACTGTTTGACATATTGTATATGCAACTGTGTGAGATGGCAGCTCTATTGGTGTATCATTTAGATGATTTATAATTATTTGAGATGGGAGCTGTGCAGTTGAATCAGATGGGAGCCATACAGTTGCTTGACATAGGAGGTGTGTTTTTTGAGATGGATACTGCACAGTTGTTAGAGATTAGAGCTGGACTGTTGTTAGAGATACGAACTGCGCATTTTTTTAGAGATGGATAGTGCACAGATGTTTGCGATAGATAGTGCACAGTTATTTGAGATGGGAGCTGGACAGATGTTTGCGATAGATACTGCACAGTTATTTGAGATGGGAGCTGGACAGTTGTTTGAAATGGGAACTGCACAGTTCTTTGAGATGGGGGCTGGACAGTTGTTTGAGAAGGAGGCTGGATAGTTGTTCGAGATGGAGGCTGGACACTTGTTTGAGGTGCAGGCTAGATATTTGTTTGAGATAGTATGGTCAATGCAGGATAATATATATATATATATATATATATATATATATATATATATATATATATTCTGTACATATTTTACACTCGTATTACATAATGTATTGACAGGAGGTCTTAACAATGGAGCCAAGGTGGGATCAGTGAATGTGAATGCTGCAAACGCAAAACAAAGAACACCTTGCTTGGTGTTTACTCTGCCTAAATTTGATTGAGCATGAACAAAGGGATACTAAGTAGGGTTTACCCTAAGCAGACAACATTTACTAGAAGGAAGAGTAGCTCCTCCCTAGGAGGGTTACGAGTACACGTGTACTTGCTGTTAATATTGCAACAGAGCACGCCGTTTGTCCGTTATTTTCTTAATTACTCAGCCAAATATCGTCAAATAATCATTAATCAATATGTTACATGTATCATCTGGAGAATATTTATTAAACACCAGCAGACATTGGAGAATTCTTACTCTTCCTAAATGTGTCGCCGAAGCTGTATCATTGCAGAGGCGACCAATATTGTGCCGCCGAGGCAACCAACACGCCGCTAACGAGTCAAAACTATTTCGCCGACGCTTCCAAGAAGTTAGCCGACATATCCAAAATATTTCGCCGACGCGTCCAAGGATTTCGCCGATGCATCCAGACATTTCACCACAGATGTGGTAATTCTGCCGAGGTAACCAGTTACCGTGGGTGTTACCATGGTGAGTGATGGGAGCTGCACAGTTGTTTGAGATTGGAACTGTGCAATTGTTTCAGATGGCGGCTGGTACATCGTTTCAGATGGAGGCTGTATAGTTGTTTGAGATGGTGGCTGCAAATTTGTTTGAGATAAGAGCTGTGCTCTTGTTTGTGATGGTGGCTGGACAGTTTTTGAGATGAGATATACATTTAGTATATTTATTGTGCAGCGCATCGATCCGCCATGTGGGAATTAACCCTGTATTATTAGAATGTAGTACTATTATTATGGAGGCTGGACAGTTGTTTGAGTAGCGGTGTTGGTGCTAGACATGTAAGTTGTACTTGTGTAAGAGATCGGATGTGTGCTGTTGCTTGAGTTGGGAGTTTTTCTGTTGTATGAGATGTTAACTGCACAATTGTAAAATATTTGAGGTGTACTGATGGGAGTTTTTTCTGTTGCATGTGGTGGTAGCTTCACAGTTGTATAATATGTGGGTTTACTGTTGCTATATATGGGAGTTTTTTGTTCTAATACATGATAGCTGCACAATTGTACTTTTGCTTGAGATGGGAATGTTTCTGTTGTACGAGATAGTTGCTGCACAGTTGTATGATATATGAAAAGTACTGCTGCTTTTGATGGGAGTTTTTTGTTGCATGAGATGATAGCTGCTCAGTTGTAGTGTTGCTTAAGATGGTAGTTTTTCTGTTGTATGACATGGTTGCTGCACAGTTGTTTGATATGTGACGTGTACAGTTGCTTGACGTGGGCGCTGTGTAGTTCCATGAGATGGGAGGTAGATAATTGTTTGACCTGGTATATATGCAACTGTGTGAGATGGCAGCTGGATTGGTGTATTATTTAGATGATTTATAGTTGTTTGAGATTGGAGCAGTGCAGTTGTATCAGATGGGAGGCGTACAGTTGCTTGACATGGGAGGTGCGCAGTTTTTTGAGATGGATACTGCACAATTCTTTGAGATGGATAATGCACAGATGTTTGAGATGGGATCTGTACAGCCATTTGAGATGGATGCTGCACAGTTGTCTGAGAAGTTTGGTTAGTTATTAGTGATGGGAGCTGCATTATTGTTTGAGATGGACGTAGGACATTTTTTTGAGATGGAGGCTGGACAGTTGTTTGAGACGGTGGCTGGACAGTTATTTGAGATGGAGGCTGGACAGTTCCTTGAGACGTAGACTAAAGAGATGTTTGAGATCTAAGCTAGACAGTTGATTGAGATGGAGGCTGGATGGTTGTTTGAGATGTAGGTTAGAAAGTTGCTTGAGATAGAGGCTGGACACTTGATTGAGATGGGCACTGGACAGTTGTTTGAGATGGTAGGTGTGTTGTTCCTAGATATATGAGTTGTAGTACTGTATGAGGTGGGCTGTTGCTTGTGATGGGGAGTTTTTTGTAGGAGATAATAGCTGCACAGTTGTATGATATGTGAGGTGTACTTTTGCTTTTGATGGGAGTTTTTTGTTGTATGAGATGGTAGCTGCTTAGTTGTAGTGTTGCTTAAGAAGGAAGTTTTTCTGTTGTATGACATGGTTGCTGCACAGTTGCTTGATATGTGAGGTGTACAGTTCCTTGAAGTGGGCACTGTGTAGTTCTATGAGATGGGAGCTAGCTAATTGTTTGACCTGGTAGATATGCAATTGTGTAAAATGGCAGCTGGATTGGTGTGTTATTTAGATGATTAAAGTTTGCTGATATGGTAGCAGTGCAGTTGTGTCAGATGGGAGCCGTACAGTTGCTTGAGATGGGAGGTGCGCAGTTTTTTAGATGGATTCTGCACAGTTGGTGGAGATGGGAACTGCACAGTTATTTGAGATGAATATTGCACAGGTGTTTGAGAAGGATACTGCACAGTTGTTTGAGATGAATACTGCACAGTTGCTTGAGATGGATATTGCACAATTGTTTAAGATGGGAGCTGGACAGATGTTAGAAATGGGAGCTGCGCAGTTTTTTGAGATGGATACTGGACAGCTGTTTTATATGGATACTGCATAGTTATTTGAGATGGGGGCTACACAGTTATTTCAGATGGGAGCTGGACAGTTGTCGGAGAAGTACCCATGACAGTTGTTTGAGATGAAGGCTGGGCAGTTATTAATAATGGGAGCTGCATTATTGTTTCAGATGTAGGCTGGAAAATTGTTTGAGATTGAGGTTGGATAGTTGTATGAGATGGAGGCTTGATTGTTGTTTGAGATAGAGGCTGGACAGTTGATTGAGATGGGCACTGGACAGTTGTTTGAGATGGTAGCGGTGTTGTTGCTAGATATATGAGTTGTAATACTGTATGAAATGGGAGGTGTGCTGTTGCTTGTGATGGGACTTTTTATGTATGAGATGGTAGGTGCACAGTTGTATGATATGTGAGGTGTACTGGTGCTTTTGATGGGAGTTTTTTGTTGTACGACATTGTTGCTACACGGTTGTTTGATATTTGAGGTGGGCGCTGTGTAGTTCTAGGAGATGGGAGCTAGATAACTGTTTGACATAGTATATATGCAACTGTGTGAGATGGCAGCTCTATTGGTGTATCATTTAGATGATTTACGATTGTTTGAGATGGGAGCAGTGCAGTTGAATCAGATGGGAGCCATACAGTTGCTTGAGATGGGAGGTGCGCATTTTTTTGAGATGGATACTGCACTCCTTATAACGCGGTAGTTGGGGTCCACGAAATGGAACCGCGTTGTAAACGAGGCGCGTTATAGATTATATTCCGCCAGGGGCGCCACCACCCACAAAACGCCACAACAGCAACCGAAGCCAATGTGCTGGTTGCGCGGTGTATGCGTGATTTATAAAACTAACGGACATTGGAACCAATGTAAATGTGTATTACGTTAAAGTAATATACACTGTCGAATGTTGAACTGAGTACATCTTGCGAATGTTGTACAGTTTTGAAATAAATTCAGAGCCAACGCGCCTCGTCTGGCGATGCGAACTGAGGCGGAGCGATAACATAGTACGCGGTCGCGGTCGCGGTCTAAAATAACCTTGAACTCAGCAGCCGAAACGCACAAATGAATTGACATGTTGCCGAAGTCGGTCAAATATTAATACTTATACTAGTTGCGCTCACTATTGGCTTAATTTCATCTTTTAATCAATCCCAAAATATAAATTTAGATCGCACATTTACCGTGCCTATTTATAATGCAATTCACGGTGGTTCGAGGCTACTGCGGTTCACACGCAGTTGACGAATTCGTATATTTGCGCACAAGTAAATGTTTTTTCGTATACGTAGTGAAGAAAACATAACAACATTAGCCTGCCATTTCAGTACCATTATTATTTTTCGTCACCGCCCGATTCGTAAGCAATTTAATTGCCATTTATAAGCCGGCGAAGGCGCCCGTTCGCAGAAGCCACAGCGAACGGGCGCCTTCGCCGGCGAAGCCACAGCGAACTGGCAGGAGACAAACGCGATTGATATCGGGGCAAACAAACAGGACTTTGTACCAAATTTACTGTGCCTAAAGTTAATTAAATGCAATCAAAGGAATTGGTAACGTTTTAAACAAACACGAAACAAGAAATTACCACACAAACCAAGCGCTGGTTACACAATAGATCGGTTTGAAAACGATTGGATTGGTGCCGCGAAGCCGACGGCAGAGCAGAAACCAGGGGCACAACGAACAACGAACTCAGCAACGCAGTTGTACTTCTGTGTTAAATTTCTTAATATCATTAAATTGTTTCTAGATACACCTGTACAAGACAAACATGAGGATTTCATAAACATAAGTGACAGTTAATTACAGCGTTATTGTTAGCTGTAGCGCCCATTTTCCCCCTGGCGGCAGAAATTCGGGGTCCACGACCGACCGCGTTATAGCCGATTCGCGTTATAGCGAGTTGCGTTATAGCGAGGCGCGACTGTATATATATATATACATATATATATATATATATATATATATATATACATATATATATATATATATGTATATGTATATATGTATATATATTTATATATATATATGTATATATGTATATATATTTATATATATATATATATATATATATATATATATGTATATATATATATATATATTTATATATATATATATATATATATATATATATATATATATATATATATATATATATATATATATATATATATATATATTGACTGGAAGTCTTAACAATGGAGCCACCATGGCATCAGCGAATGTAACTGCTGACGCAAAACAAAGAACACCTTGCTCCGTATTTACTCTGCCTAAATTTGATTGAGCATGAACAAAGGGATACTAAGTAGGGTTTACCCTAAGCAGACAACATTTACTAGAAGGAAGAGTAGCTGCTCCCTAGGAGGGTTACGAGTACGCATGTACTTGCGGTTAATAGTGCAACACAGCACGCTGTTTGTCCGTTATTTTCTTTACTATTCAGCAAAATATCGTGGAATAATCATTAATCAATATGTTACATGTATCATCTGGAGAATATTTATTAAACACCAGGAGACATTGGAGAATTCTTACTCTTCCTAAATGTGTCGCCGAAGCGGTATCCTTGCCGAGGTGACCAATATTTTGCCGCTGAGGCAACTAAAATGCTGCCATCGAGTCAAAAATATTTCGCCGACGCGTCCACGAAGTTAGCCGACACGTCCAAAATATTTCGCTAACGCGACCAAGGATTTTGCAGAGGTATCCAGACATTTCACCCCCGATGTGGTAACGCTGCCGACGTGACCAATTTCCGTGGGTCATACCGTTGTGAGTGATGGGAGCTGGACAGTTGATTGAGATAGGAACTGTGCAATTGTTTGAGATGGCGGCTGGTCCATCGTTTGAGATGGAGGTTGTACAGTTGTTTGAGATGGTGGCTGGAAATTTGTTTGAGATAAGAGCTGTGCACTTGTTTGTGATGGTGGCTGGACAGTTGTTTGAGATGAGATATACATTTAGTATATTTCTTGTGCAGCGCATCGATCTGCCATGTGGGAATTAACCCTGTATTATTAGAATGTGGTTTTATTATTATGGAGGCTGGACAGTTGTTTGAGTAGCGGTGTTGGTGCTAGAGATGTAAGTTGTACTTCTGTAAGAGATCGGATGTGTGCT
>CBDHHR010000068.1:5000-7500 GCA_965263245.1 Metamycoplasmataceae bacterium
TTGTGCTACATGTATTTAACTAATCACCGTTCCACACATATATACAAACGATTACGCGCACACGTGCTGAAGTGTAGACGCACGTACGCACTTCCGCATAAACATGCATACCATACGTTTCCGTCCACATGTATCATAATATGATAGATGCGGACGGAAACGTATACATTATGAAATCATGTTTAAGGATGCATTTTCACAATCTCTGATTATGATTTGCAGGAGAATCAGACGTACTGGATTTCCAAAGCATGGGCACCCAACAAGAAGGATACATCGGCAACGTTAACTTCGAAATGACCAACTTGACCACAAACTCACCTGTCTACTACGTCACTGTGAAAGCGGTCAACGGCGCCAAATTGGTCAGTTTGACCAACAGTTCAAGGTGAGACAGTAGTTTATTTAATTGTAAGACACATTTGTCTTTCTGTCTCTGCGACCTTTAATATATTGTCTTCACCATTGGACTTTGACACTAGTTGGCTTTACAACAATAGTTTTGAAATATTAATAGGTGCATGCTATCCAACAAGGGTTTCGGTTGTCTATCTTCTTTAATTGTATATGGTATCGGTTATGGTTCCAATCTATCACGGGATAGCTAAGCAGATGTTCATGATTATACATCCATCTTGACCCAAAATCCGTACGAATCGTTGGGATATCACTAACTTATTTCTTTCCGGAACCATCTGAGAGTCAGAGAACTCCAGTCCTGTCCACTATTCAGTATTGTCTTCCATCTGATCTGTCTAACTCCTGTCTGTCTGTCTCCCATATCTCACAGTACCCTGCACGATGGTCTTTGTAAGGCCACACAATCGTGACTTCAGAATGTGCCTGTTGAACGTTTTACGCAGGTTTTCTTATGCTATCATGGCTTGTTTGATCCTGCTGTGAACGTCTTATTTACGGTATCTTTTATACTTAGTTCCCAGATCTACGACATCTTGACATACTGTGATAAATCGTACATGATTTGTTTATATCCGCAAGGATCCTTGAGGCCCCACGGACCTTACCAACCTATTCACTTCACGTTTCCCTTTTTCTAGAACCATCCCAGAGGCAGAGAACTCCAGCCAGTTATGGCCACTCCTTAGTAACGTCTTCCTTCTCTTCTGTCTCCCTCTTCTTCTCCCACATCTCGCAGTATCTTGTAATGTGGTCTGTACAAGACCACACGATCGTGACTTCGGTGTGTGTCTGTTGATCGTTATAAGAAGGGTTTCGTATAATTACAAGTACTTGCTGATCTTGATGTGAACGTCTTCGTTAGTAATGTGATCTGTTATACTTAGTAGTCGGATCTATGGGTTGGCACCTTAACATAGTGTGACAATTCGTACATACTAATTACGCCTCACATTCGAATTGCATTAGCATCGATGACAACACCCAGGACCTACGTCGCAGTGTGATGGTCGATATATATATATATATATATATATATATATATGTATATATATATATATATATATATATATATATATATATATATATATATATCACATCGACTTTCTTTTATTAATTATGATAACTCATAATTACCATACGCGAAGAAACAGAGTTGGTCAGACAAAACTCCGTTACACTGAACACAAGTCTTGAAGAGAATGCCACCAGTTCTACCGGACGGACATTAACTGTATGTCAACATTCAAACAAGTAATATACTTCCACAAGTAAAGTAATCAATAAATATATCAAAACAAACACCAAGTACTTAAAACAAACTTTGACTAAATATTGATTTACGTACTTATTTGGCTTAAAAGCCTAGTCCAATGTGACCTTCCGCTATCGCATTCGATGTCACACTCAGCTAGTGTGTAGCGGGCCGCTCTGGTCTTAGCACCCGGAGTCTAGTACCAGGCATAACTTACACCATCTAAAATAGTAGTTTCAAAAACATTTTAAAAGTGCTTTTGACAATCAACACTGTTTTTGTCGCAGCCCTGTCAAGATTGTTCGTGGAGACACGGCCGGAATCGTCTACGACGGAGAAATCCCTGGCCTTGACATTGAGTACCAAAGTGACAGGGAAACAGTGTCCTTCACCTTCGCTGGTTTCTACAGCAGTCAAGGTGACATTGTAAGATACGAGTGGAGAGTAAAAACATACCCCAACGGTGATGTAATTTTGCCGTATTCGTCAATAGGATTAATTGTTCATGATGGCGCCACAGCCCAAGCATCCGGTGAGTTGTAGCTTGTTTTCCATCCTTTTGTGTGTTTAGGTAATTTAATTTTCAGACGTGCAACATAAACTTACATAATTGTTAATAATGTGTCAATATTATATGTGATTTAAACATATTGTATACAAGTATTTTCAATGTTACACAATTATTATTATTAGTATTATTATTAATATTATTATTATTATTATTATTATTATTAGTAGTAGTAGTAGTAGTAGTAGTAGTAGTAGTAGTAGTAGTAGTAGTAGCAGTAGCAGTAGCAGTAGCAGTAGCAGTAGCAGTAGCAGTAGCAG
>CBDHHR010000069.1:0-7500 GCA_965263245.1 Metamycoplasmataceae bacterium
CCAACTCGTGACATTTGGCCAAGTCGTTAATTGTACCTGACGTAATGTAATGTCCGTCTACGCAATATGGGGGTTTTGAAATAGAAATGTCACAGTCGTAACTCTCCAAATCGTCTTGGGCTGGAAAGGTTACGCCGTAAGACTTTGGAGTGCGACTGAAACTATATAACCAGCGGAACCACAGGCAGTAGGCACACATCGCTCTTGGCTCCGAAGTAACGCCGACTTGACCAAGAAAGACAGCGAAGATGAAGATGCTCGTAGTATCATCTCTTGTAGTATGTTTCGTGGCCACAGCAGTGACATCGGCATTCGTGCCTAGTCCAGACAATATGCTGCATTTCTATCCCGAATCGCATCAGGACGGTAAGTAGTGTTCTTTCTTGTCAGTCCGTCATGAATGAAAACGATAGTGGGCATGGTGTGCGTTTCCATGTGTGCGTGTGTGCATACGTGTGCATGTGAACGTGCGTGTATGTTTCTTTGTTTGTATGGGTGTTTAAGAGAGAGTATGTGAATGCGAGAGGGCGTGTGTGCGTGTGTGCGTGTGTGCGCGTGTGGCGTGTGCGCGTGTGCGGCGCGTGTGCGCGTGTGCGCGTGTGCGCGTGTGCGCGTGTGCGGCGCGTGTGCACGTGTGCGTATGCATATGCGTGGGGAGATGAGTTTTTTGTGGTGATGTTGTGTTTATTTGCAAGCATTCGGTTGTATGTTATCTACAGACTGCTGTTTCACTTGATCGTTTCAAAGTTTTAAACGTGGTATTTGCTGAGGACTGAAACACGCATATAGAAATTAAAGTCTATCGTAATAATGAAACTATGTATTACAACATAATACACTAACAAGTGCTGATACACTAAGAACAGAAATATGAGTAATGAAACTTTATATAGTATTGATTTATTGCGAGAATGATGTACAACGTGTATTTCGGATTCACCAACCTTTAAATTGACATGACGTGGTAGGTAATCCCCAACATCAAGATAGTTTGCGTTGTGTACATGAAAAGAACGTTAATGTAAATAGGGCTTATATATGTGTAAACGTGTCAATTAAATTAGACTATCATAACATGTTATTTATTGCAGACGCTGGCTTTGAACATATATATTGCCCGTACGAAGACGGCACCTTCAAGAAGCCGATATATATTGGCCAAGCTTGGGCCCGGAACACGTTGAATGGAAAATGTGTCGAATGTTCTGAATGTAGATTTGGAGAATACTCTGGCACGGACTGCAAGATCTTCAGCAAGTAAGCATAGCATGATATTTAGTTTTACACGTTGAATTCTACATTTCAACACAATCCGGATAATATTATATATATATATATGTATATATATATATATATATATATATATATATATATATATATATATATATATATATATATATATATATATATATATATATATATATATATATATATATATATAGTATATCCACCTATATCAATTGTGCCGGAATTACACTGCTTACACACACAAACACACACACACACACACACACACACACACACATATATATATATATATATATATATATATGTGTGTGTGTGTGTGTGTATGTGCGTGTTATATATATATGTGTGTGTGTGTGTGTGTGTGTGTAAGCAGTTTAATTCCGGTACAATTGATATAGGTGGATATACTTTTGGAATGGTGTCATATATTACGTTTAACAAAACATCTATCACCGAATTTATAGAAAGCAAGACAATTATTTCCGAAATCAATATTAGACACAGGCATAAATGAACCTCCTAATATTATACTGTGACATTCGTTGATACAAGTACTGTGCTGTTTCAGTGAACCGTGCTCGTGAACAGGTCCCCGACATCTGAAAGAAGTTGCCTCCTCTCATCCGTGACAGAACAAGAACAGACGAAGAACCACCAACTGTTGTTGAATATCTTTCTGTGCCACATGCGTTTGGCTCGTGAATTTGTTGTAACATCAACATGGAATAAAATGTTACGAGGAAATCGAAAGGAAGTTTTTGCGATATTGACCTGATAAGAATGCATTGAAAAAAATTAGCTAGAAAAACACACAGCAACATTTTCGACTCGGAAATATAGAACATGTTAATGTCACTGTGCTTCAATGTAAATGTAATTACAAACAATATTGACAAATGTGTCAAGAGAGCTGGCTATATATATATATATATATATATATATATATATATATATATATATATATATATATAGACTAAAATATGTTTTGCCTCTCTGATTAATCCGATGTTTTCCTCATCGATAGTTCTAATTTGACTGGCACATTTTTCTTAAAGCGAGAGTGTATCTTATTTTACCGTCGATTAGCCAGCTTAACAATTTCTATACTAATAATATGTCGCTTTTTCGTAGGAAAGTGTGATATAATTGAATATCATATGGTAGTGTTGTCACCTCAGCCTCTTTTGACAATATTGCCATTAAACATACTATTTTAAATCTGTTTACCATTTCAACATGTTCCCAGGTGTCTACGTACCCATTGTGTATATTGTGTTGGTCTTGTTAACGTAAGTAAGTACACCAGACGGGCTGTATACTGTCGTTATATTCATTGTAGTACAAAGAACATGATAATAAATAGTTAATAATACACAACTAACAACAGCCTCCCTGTCTTAAGGATTCCTCATGAGCTGAGTTCGCTTACAGCCAATTCTACGTTTCATAAATCGATATGTGTCCAATCACAGGCTACCAATAAACGCAATTCCTATGACAGAAAAACTAACAGCAGCAATGAAAAGTAACGCTACTAATCGTAAAAGACAGCTTACATTGAACGTCTGATTAAACAGCCATTGGCCTCGATTGCGAGATTTAACTTCCTACTATTGACAAATAGATATGCCATGTGGTATTGTCAGACAACGCGATATACCTTGGTTACTGATACCATGCATGGCTCATATAAAATCAGATGACAATCTTTTACTTTGTGATACATTCATCAATGCAGCAACTAATACGCAAAGTCTAAACATACACATTATATCCTCAGTGTTCTACAGACACTCAACCATACGGATGAGCGAAATGTACCAAATAATTGTTCATGACTTGCTCTGTACTGTGTTAAATGTTCTATGTTCCATCTCTTACCCATCCGATTTCTTTCCTGTAAAACTGTTTTGCAACATATTAGACCCTAGACACACGACTGTATTTGAACGGTTAGCTAGTGTTATATAAAATGTATTAAAAAAATATAACATTTATGTCAAGTCAGAAACATTAAGAATTACAGCAAAATGTCAATCACACCTTCCAAAGGAAAGATTATAATATGACTGTAAAAGTCAGTTTTTTACTTTTGTTGTCGTTGTTAAAATAGCATACGACATGAAGCATTATAAAATGTGTGCTGTCAATTTGTCAAACCAATGCGCTATATGGTGTGTAGCATTGTTAGAGCTGTTCATAAATCACAACACGTTATTTATTACCAGGTTTGCAGTCCTCTCTGATCAATACTTAACGACACGCTGTCAGAAAGGTCTCTCGAACGATAACATTACAATAATGACTAGGCTCACAGAAGGTTTTATATCTTTAAATCTTTAGCTGTAGTGAACCAACAATGAATTGTTGTTGTTTCGTGGAATTCCTGTGTAAATCTAAACAAATAAAAAAACGGGCTGATTCGTGAATGTGTTATCAGTCTGATATAAACCGCCCGACAAGTCAACATTGTGAAATACATACATAGCGCATACCCCCGTGTAAACGACTCGTCACACACCCACGGTGCCACCCCTGTGTGTGGCGTGACGTATTTCACGAATGGCCCCTTGTTGTGTACGCTAGTAGCCTGTCGCTGTCGTGTTTGATGTATGTCACATTCGGTCACACTAACACGCCCAGTGTCGTGGGCACAAACATAGAGCAGTGACTACAACGATGTTGCAATACCGCTGCATACCTATATATCTTATGCGATTTGATTGAAGAGCAACCTTTCAAGCAAATATAAGCTGGGCTGATAAGGCGGGTGACCTATGTTGAGAGGGAACCATACACGTGTGCTGTTTTAGTTGCCGACTGGCCGCTGTTGCGAGGTAGACTTTTCCTGTAACACAGCTGCTGGCCGCATTAGTCAGGCGGCCGTTAGTGGTACGTATTAGACACGCTTAACACGCAACAGTAAACGAATGGAACAGATTATCAGCTGATTGTGTAGGTGCTAGCAGTGTTAATATATTTAAAAAAAAATTAACATATACCTAAGACGGGCGGTGTATAGTTAGATAGATAGGTTGGACTCTCGATAAGCCAAATGGCTTCATAGTCCACCTGCCATCTAGAATTGAATCTCTAGGTGGCAATCTTGTTAAATCTTGTTAAATCTAATTCAATGAAACTATCAGGGTGGCCGTTGGCGAGAGGGACCTTGTAAGAGGGGGACTACTGTACGAGTATTTATATTTGTCGCACGCAATAATATTCAATTGTATTTGTGAGAACTTCATTTTAGTTTATTTCGTGTATTTAACCACAGCATTGCAGATTGAAACTGATGTGCTATCGTATCGTTTCAATAAATAAGTAAATAATTGTAACACTATTCTAGCGCTTATATCATTGACAATTCATGCCCAGAGGCGCAACAAGCAAACTCGCTGGGCGTAATGCATATTTAGAGCATGGAACTGCGGCATATTATGCAAATATGTTTTTGATATTTTACGAAAGATAGATATCATTCCAAATCATGTAATTATATTTGCAGTTGATTCCAGGTTTTTCCCGTAGCTACAGAGAAAGCTCGTTCGCCAAAATTTTAATCTTAAGGTCCTAGATATATCAAGGAAATATAATTATATTGTTAAGAACAAAAGAGTACAGTATGTAAGATAAGCCAATTTGAATTTTCATTCAGTATGCAACTGGAAGCCAGTGCAATTGCTTAAAAAGGCATGGCGATGGTGAGAAACGGGGGCCCTTAAATACCAGGCATGCTAAATAATTAGGTATACATTGGAGTTTACGTAACACCTTTTTTGCAATGTTGTTTTGAAGTGAGTTACAATAGAGAAGTCGATTTACAATAACGGCTACTGGTATTGTGTTAACTGTTGATACAGACAGTTGTAGCTGGATTCGACGGAAATAATGAATATGATAGAAACATTAAATGCCTATTTGTTGAATGCACTCATGAAAGCAGATATCACTATTAAGAATGTAAATGCCACCATAAAAACAACACATTCTCTTTAATGTACTTGTTCATATCAGTTTAATATCGAAAACGTTTCCGTTTGGTATTCTCTTAATCTTCTATTCTATGTGGGTGTTTCAACACATTCATGAATGATACGCCAATTCCGCAGATATTCAGGTGAAGACAATGTTTCATCGTCGTGTATCACATAATAGATGCGTCTTATTCATTATTTAACTCTCACACTATCTCTCTCTCTCTCTCTCCCTCCCTCTCTCTCTCTCTCTCTCTCTCTCTCTCTCTCTCTCTACTCTCTCTCTCTCTCTCTCTCTCTCTCTCTCTCTCTCTCTCTCTCTCTCTCTCTCTACTATCTCTCTCTCTCTACTCTCTCTCTCTCCTCTCTCTCTCTCTCTCTCTCTCTCTCTCTCTCTCTCTCTCTCTCTCTCTCTCTCTCTCTCTCTCTCTCTCTCTCTCTCTCTCTCTCTCTCTCTCTCTCTCTCTCTCTCTCTCTCTCTCTCTCTCTCTCTCTCTCTCTCTCTCTCTCTCTCTCTACTCTCTCTGTCTACTCTCTGTCTACTCTCTCTCTCTACTCTCTGTCTACTCTCTCTACTCTCTCTCTCTCTCTACTCTCTCTCTACTCTCTCTACTCTCTATCTGTCTGTATTCCCTCTCTCTCTCTCTCTCTCTCTCTCTCTCTCTCTCTCTCTCTCTCTCTCTCTCTCACTCTCTCTCTCTCTCTCTCTCTCTCTCTCTATATCATATATATATATATATATATATATATATATATATATATATATATATACACATATCTCTCTCTATCACTACCTCTCTCTCGCTCCCTCTCACTCTATCACTCTCTCAATCCCACACTCACACACTCAAACATTCTCTCGCACTCTCGCACTCTCGCACTCTCGCACTCTCTCTCTCTCTCTCTCCCATTCTCTCTCCCATTCTCTCTCCCATTCTCTCTCCCATTCTCTCTCCCATTCTCTCTCTCTCTCTCTCTCGCCCTCTCGCCCTCTCGCACTCTCGCACTCTCGCACTCTCGCACTCTCGCACTCTCGCACTCTCGCACTCTCGCACTCTCGCACTCTCGCACTCTCGCAATCTCGCACTCTCGCAATCTCGCACTCTCGCAATCTCGCACTCTCGCACTCTCGCACTCTCGCACTCTCGCACTCTCGCACTCTCGCACTCTCGCACTCTCGCACTCTCGCACTCTCGCACTCTCGCACTCTCGCACTCTCGCACTCTCGCACTCTCGCACGCTCGCACTCTCGGACGCTCGCACTCTCGCACTCTCGCACTCTCGCACTCTCGCATTAACTAACTAACTAACTAACTAACTAACTAACTAACGCATCTGATCTGGACCAAACATGTATCTAAGTTACGCAGTAGCCTTTGCCACGAAACATAATACAAGAGCTGATACTACGAGCATCGTCATCTTCGCCGTTTTTCTTGGTCAATTCGGCGTTACGTTGGAGCCAATTGAGCGTTGTGCCGAGTTCACTGGTTCCTCTGGTTAAATACAAACATACACACATACAGAGAGACAGACATACAAACAAACAAACATACATACACATATACGTATGTTCACACATGTAATGCGACACGTTTCAACATCAAAGGGTACTGTCGGTCCTCTGTTGTGATATTGTAAATGTTCTTCGCCTCCCCCGTCATCCAGTATCCGATAACATAATCTTAAAGAGCGGACGAGGAAAGGGGCTGAAAGGGGCTGAAAGGGGCTGAAAGGGGCTGAAGCTGCGGCTCTCAACGCTAATAACAATATCTTTCGCGCGCCAATGATACTTTGAACAAAACGTTACTGACATACGATACGTCATTACATTATTATATCTTGAGGGCAACTATAACGTCAGGGAGTTGTGATGAAACTATTGAATTACTCAAACACAACACCCCCCAACCCAACCCCAACAACCCCGTCAAGACGCCAGAATCACCCTGCACTGGGAAATTATCAGAAGGTCAATATGTTGCCCATCTTGTAAACTTGCTTAACCGACGGTCGCTAGTCTGCGTTTTTAAATGCTATTCCTGTAAAGTGCTGCCACCTCACGGATTCTGCCTAATCGAGGCTAATCCTTCACAATTCCTGCTTCGTAAGCTACTGCAAATTTATATTTAGGTTTATTTATTTTTTGGGGAATATAGATTAATTTTGAATAGTTGTTTTATAATATAGTATTATCTGATAAAACGGAGTATCCTTATTTAAGTTGTTACTTCAAATGCGGCCTCCGAGCCATTCAGCGTCTGTATAGCAATCT
>CBDHHR010000070.1:0-3025 GCA_965263245.1 Metamycoplasmataceae bacterium
TCTCCCATGATAATACAGTCCCGTTTACTCACTTCTTTGATAGCGTTATGTATTTTTTCATTCTCTTCCATGCTTATGTTTGGACTCCGATACACTAACCCAACAGTTAATGTTGAGTTTCCTGTAACTATGTTACACCAGACAGCTTCCTCACATTCTGCTTCTTTTTCTAATTTTATTTCATAAGCTTGGATGGATTCTTTAATATATAAAATAACTCCGCCTCCCCTTCTTCCTAATCTATCTTTCCTAAACATTACATACCCTGTCATTCCTAATTCGGCATCTGATATATCGGGTGTGGCCCAAGATTCAGTTATACCTATTATGTGAGGGTCAATATCTTCTACCATAATGTTTAGTTCATTTCTTTTGTTTACTATGCTCCTATGAGAATCCTCTCTTTCACTAAAGATGTTGCACATTATGAATCAACAACTAAACCCTCTCTCTGCACAATCAATTTGTACATTAATACGTACGTACGTACGTACGTACTTATGATGCATAATTATGTACGTGCCGTACGTGGATGTTTATCACGTTATCCCGTTCAGTTTTGCCAGTAGCACTAATACGCAAATACAGTAAGTATATTGTGGACAAAACCATGCATTTAATGCAAAAGAATTCTACTCATCACAGCCGATAATTCAATCCGTCACATATGTGTCTGTATAGTTACCGCCACATTAATAAAAACATTCTGAGTAAACAACTGGCGTAATACTGCGTATCGTAATTGCAAATAGTTACTTTACACAACTTCTGTTGCGTATTTGGATCCAGGTAATTACCATTTATTTTCCTGTAAGAAGTTTACACGAGTAATGTTACACGTGGTTCTCGGGAAGATTCCTTGTCTCACCGTCCTATGTTTCGTTGCAGATGACGTGGTGTTGCTTCCGGTGCCGTCTGCTGCTTCTGCTGACGGCCGTCACGGTCGTGTGTTCACTTCCGGTTCACAACAACCGCCGACCCTCACGGACTTCCGCCTCGCTACCCAACGCATGCGCACGCAGTGTCGACATTTTCAACGACTGCTACCTCTGTGGACGAATAGTGGCCAATACCAGAATATTTACAGGCTGCTGCCTTCAACAAACAGCAGTGCTACAATTTTGTGGTAAGCTGATGGCTGATGATAATATCTAGCTGGTCGGTCGGTCGGTCGGTCGGTCGGTCGGTCGGTCGGTCGGTCGGTCGGTCGGTCGGTCGGTCGGTCGGTCGGTCGGTCGGTCGGTCGGTCGGTCGGTCGGTCGGTCGGTCGGTCGGTCGGTCGGTCGGTCGGTCGGTCGGTCGGTCGGTCGGTCGGTCGGTCGGTCGGTCGGTCGGTCGGTCGGTCGGTCGGTCGGTCGGTCGGTCGGTCGGTCGGTCGGTCGGTCGGTCGGTCGGTCGGTCGGTCGGTCGGTCGGTCGGTCGGTCGGTCGGTCGGTCGGTCGGTCGGTCGGTCGGTCGGTCGGTCGGTCGGTCGGTCGGTCGGTCGGTCGGTCGGTCGGTCGGTCGGTCGGTCGGTCGGTCGGTCGGTCGGTCGGTCGGTCGGTCGGTCGGTCGGTCGGTCGGTCGGTCGGTCGGTCGGTCGGTCGGTCGGTCGGTCGGTCGGTCGGTCGGTCGGTCGGTCGGTCGGTCGGTCGGTCGGTCGGTCGGTCGGTCGGTCGGTCGGTCGGTCGGTCGGTCGGTCGGTCGGTCGGTCGGTCGGTCGGTCGGTCGGTCGGTCGGTCGGTCGGTCGGTCGGTCGGTCGGTCGGTCGGTCGGTCGGTCGGTCGGTCGGTCGGTCGGTCGGTCGGTCGGTCGGTCGGTCGGTGGGTCGGTGGGTCGGTGGGTCGGTCGGTCGGTCGGTCGGTCGGTCGGTCGGTCGGTCGGTCGGTCGGTCGGTCGGTCGGTCGGTCGGTCAGACATGTTGGAATTGCGTCACGTGACTATTGACAACGAATCAACCTGGATATAATGGTGACATCAAACTTCCAGCGAACATCAAAGTTAATTGCGGCACTGGGGCCGCAAGACTCACAATGGACGTATGTTTGTAGTTCACTGAGTGTGTGAACACGACTCTTTCTTCCGGCAGTGTACTGCAGTGTACAACATTCTTACGATGCACAACAGTGTACAACATTCTTACGATGCACAACAGTATACAACATTCTTACGATGCACAACAGTGTACAACATTCTTACAGTGCACAATGTTGTACACTATTCTGAGGAAGTACGCAGGTGTATAACTCTCTGCTAGTTTATGGTGGTATGCGACATTGACTGTGCATGTGTGTGTACAACATTGCCAATGTACGATGGTGTACAACATTAACACAATACGGTGATTTACAACACATTGCTACATGAACGCACGCACGCACGCACATACACACACACACACACACACTCACACACACCACACACACGACACACACCACACACACCACACACCACACACACACACACACACACACACACACACACACACACACACACACACCACACACACCACACACACCACACACACCACACACACACACACACACCACACACACACACACACAAACACACGCACACACGCACACACGCACACACGCACACACACACACACACACACACACACACACACACACACACACACACACACACACACACACACACACACACACACCACACACCACACACGTACGCAATCACGAATGCACTAGCAATTCTCAAAAAGTCGTCACGCTTTACAGTTAATTGTTCAGCCTGGGGATGTATATGCCGTACTTTCGTAATTACTTTTCCTGACACTAATCATGAACGTGTTGTTCAAGAAATTATACGTTTTGGTGGATATGTACGAGTAATGAACGCGGCTCTTTCTCACTAAACCCAGAACGTCTAGGTCGTGCCTTTCATGTTTCTCATATTTCAACGCCATTTGACAATGCACATTGATGCAGTAGTTTATGTGTTACGTCGTTGTCACGTACAACGTCAAGTGCGTTTAATACATTCCTACAGTAAGCACCATGCGTTCACGAAAACTATGAAATTCTCA
>CBDHHR010000071.1:0-7500 GCA_965263245.1 Metamycoplasmataceae bacterium
TGTGTATATGGAGGGTAATTATCGAGCAAACGAAGAGTTATAGCACGAAAGCGGGTTTATTTGTTATAATATAAATGTTGAATATGCCGTTTTTATTTTAAACTGGCATTTGTCATACCCGTTCATCTCCACTTAAAGGCCCAACACAACTATTAGCAATCAGACACCGAACAAGTTTTTAAAATTAAATAGCTAACCGCTTTTTATACTTCCTTAACTCTGTGTATTTTGAAATGATGAATTGTTTAAATAGTCCGGGTTAGTTCATATTTGTAGTCGTCCGAGGTGACAGTGCATAGGCAGCGTGCTCTTCCTGTATCTTGTTCTTCTTCTCCGTTGTCGCCTCGCTACAGACACCTTCAGTGACCGGCCGATCTGGTGGCACGATATGGTCATCTCGGTGCCACGTCGAATCATCGACCCTACCGTGGCACTTGTGCTTGTCGTAGGAGGATCTAATGAACAGAAGAGGTATAGTTACCGCCAAACACATTCTCTAAATAATAGCACATGTCTATAAAAACAAACATCCTTGTTTGAATGTGTGATCCGTTCAAGAACACGCAATCGCATGTCACGTAGACGCGCACAAACACATGCACATATACACATACACATTCCATACACACATAATTTTACACATACTTACTTACATAAATACATACATACATATATACATACATACACACATACATACATACATACATACATACATACATACATACATACATACATACATACATCGTTACATACATACATACATACATACATACATACATACATACATACATACATACATACTTACATACATATATACATACATACATACATACATACATACATACATACATACATACATACATACATACATACATACATACATACATACATACATACATAAATACATACATACATACTTACATACATACATACATACATACATACATACATACATACATACATACATACATACATACATACATACATACATACATACATACATACATACATACATACATACATACATACATACATACATACATACATACATACATACATACATACATACATACATACATACATACATACATACATACATACATACATACATACATACATACATACATATATACGTTTGTATATTAATTATAATAATCAATGAGTGGCTATTCAAAAACAATGCTGGCATTTGCTGTATTTTTTAGTTTTTGTAGATAATTTATCAGCATCTTTTCTTGAAGCAAACGGTATAGCCCGGATGCTGTGACAGCAATGGTGCAGAGAATGAGTGTGCGGATGAGAACTGTAGTCTGCCTATTGAAGCAAGTACTAAATCAGCCGATCGTCTTTAAAGTAAGTCTAAAATTGCTTGCTTTTAGGGCCAACATACACATGAGTTCCGCTGCTTGTTGAAGATGACGGACGAGTTATTATTTTAATTTAAGTTAATATATCACGTCCACATTACTAAGCCTTAATACCAGGTTCGAGTACATCGAAAATATAACACAAAATAAGTGGTTTCTATGATATATTAATAGTGACGTTTCTGACAACTTTGGTGGTCAATACTATTGTATATCGACAGAAGCTCGGCACCACAGGTGATGGTTATTATGATGTCATACATGCATATGATTTGTAGAACAAATTTGTAATATTTCCTTTATCTCAAAATATTTGTTAATTACATGTTTAGATCTGAAATATAACATCACGATCTGGCTCATTTCTCAATTGTTTCCGTTCAAATAGGATGACGAAACACAGAAAAGCCGGAAGGAAGACGACGCCATTGCATATGTGTGGCGAACATTTATAGAGAATGAAGATACTTCCCCAGAGACATTACTTCGTTATCCAATGACCAAGGTGGGGTTTACCGCTGCCACCGTTGGTGCTAACACCACGGCTAGTAGACATCACGTTCAGTGTACCTTAATTCGAATGCATGGCTCCCTCATTTTGCCAGTAGCGTTCTATTGAGTAGATGTCTGGACACTACATTCACAACAATCTCAATATCTTTATAGTTTTTTCATGCGTTATCAATTGGTCATCGGCGTTGTTGCCATATTAGATACCAGATGTAAGCATATTTGCAGCAGGTCAAGGAAAAACCTTGTTAATTTCGTTTAAAGAAATAATCTAAAGATAAAATAAGAAGTGGTTTTATTTTTCCACACTGTAAAGGACAACGGAGAAGAGGAAAGCCATGGAACTAATGATGTTGTCAAATAAAACTGGATCTCCCTATTGACAGCAAATATATCGATCTGCTCTAAATGTAACAAGGTGGCGTGGTGCTAAATACAGATGGACAAAGAAAAAACATTGAGCCTATTCATTATTGTCAAACACAGTAAGTCAAATAAGTATTTATGTTTCCAATGAAGTCTCTATGTACGCATATATTGTGCAAGATTCCGCTTAATTGTTTTTCATTACAACAAACATTAGCAGCAACTGTTAGGTAAAGTACAAATAATATTAAATCAATACATTACGACTTATTCTGACAAGAGTGCGAGACAGTTTTAATACGCAAGTCTGTCTGTGATACACCAACGAAGTCTCTTGCTACCCAGGCCGTAGTCCGTGCGATGGACACAGTGACTGACTTCATACGTCGTGACCCGCACTGTTTGAACGTCAACAGATTTGTACTTGCAGGACTGTCGAAGGTAAGCAATTTCGAGTTTTATGTACATTCAATTATAGTTTTACGCGAACCATCAAAGCTCACTCAACCGTAAAATTGCACTTGGAAAGCGCAGTTTATTAAGACAGTAATGCACCGTGTGCGCGGGATCTGTTGTCTGGCGTTAACGCTCAAGTACCATCGACATACCATGTATTTATCTCATTATATAATTTACGTTTTATAAATATAAATGTGTCCTTCTTATCTGTGTAAGCATGCAAAACTCATAAAAAGCCATACATTCGCTCTAAATGTTAGGGGTCGCGCGAAGAAATTTTGACGAAAATTAGGTAATCTGCTTTTTCGCAAAACGCGACCTTTTTTTGGTAAGGAGCTGCATACCCTTACAAAAAAGCCAATGGTATACCACTGATTACCGTTGAATAACATTTAGTATCAGTCAGTACCATTGGACCATTCAATGATATTTCAACAGGACTCAGTGCTACTCTCAACGATTATTTAAAATACCAAATCAATATCACCGAACGGTACAAAGAATCCAAAATATCATTAAAAAAACATTCAGATACCATTCAAATACCCTTGGCCGTAATACCCCCTAGGACCATTCAAGTACCAGTCAAATACCATTCAAATACCAATGGAATTGAATCTTGAATGATATTTGAATGGTATTTGAATGGTATTGTTTTATAAGGGATAAAGATAAGACGAATATTGATTTATGTTCAAAACCTATCAATGTACAGTGTGTATGACTACAACGATGTGTATAAAAGTTAATCAAGCTTTACGTCACAGGAAACTGCCTCGAAAACCTGCATCTCTGACGCTTTCAGCTTCAATATACTTAGTCTTAGTAACAATACACGTGCATATGCATTTTAACATTACGTAATACAAACTAATCTACAAAATACTTTAGGGTAATACATATTTGGAGAGTAAAATTGTACTAGAGACTTCAACGGAATCTTTATTATAGGCGAAAATGCACACGCACGCGCACGCGCACGCGCACGCGCACGCGCACGCACACGCACACGCACACGCACACACATATATATAAACCGAATAAATATACACTGTATAAATATACACTATATATATATATATATATATATATATATATATATATATATATATATATATCTCTCTCTCTCTCTCTCTCTCTTTATGAGCAGCACGGCTGGGCAGTCTGGACAACAGCAGCTGTTGATAGGAGGGTCATAGCACAGATACCAATGGTTTTGCCCGCAGAGCCACTTCGAGAGGTAAGACTTATGATATGACTCGAACTTATTTAATCGGTGTATTATCGTCTGCTTGTATGTAATGAAAATGTCTACCCGTCACTTGTAACATTATGCTTATGTCAATCATAATTATTAATAATCATTGCGTCTTTAGTTTGGTGCGTAGTGTTTGTATATCCATGTCGCAACCACGATATGTCTCCGTGTGTGTGCGCGACTATTTGTCTGACTATTTGTCTGTTTGACTAACTGTTTGACTGACTGTTTGACTGTTTGACTGTTTGACTGTTTGACTGTTTGACTGTTTGACTGTTTGACTAACTGTTTGACTGACTGTTTGACTGTTTGACTGTTTGACTGTTTGACTGTTTGACTGTTTGACTGTTTGACTGTTTGACTGTTTGACTGTTTGACTGTTTGACTGTTTGACTGTTTGACTGTTTGACTGTTTGACTCTTTGACTCTTTGACTCTTTGACTCTTTGTCTGCGTGCCTGCGTGCCTGCGTGACGGTGTATCTGTGTCTCTGTTTCTCTGTGTCTGTGTTTGTATATGTGTAAGTGTATGTGTCTATGGCTGTATATATGTGTATGTGTCTATGTCTGTGTCTGTGTCTGTGTGTCAGTCTGTCTCCTTGTCTGTCTGTATATCGCTCAGCTTGTATATATGCATGTTTGCTTGGTTATTATGTATATACACACGCACACATATGCACACGTAGGCAGATATATGCACACATTTGCATATATATATATATATATATATATATATATATATATATATATATATATATATATGCGCACGTATGCACACACACACAGACACACACACACACACACACACACACACACACACACACACACACACACACACACACACACACACACAGATACACACACACACACACACACACACACACACACACACACACACACACACACACACACACACACAGATACACACACACACACATATATATATATATATACACACATAGATGTGGGGAGCGGTGGTCGCGCGGTAGAGCGCCGGACTGTCAATCGAGGGGACGGTGGTTCAATCCCACCTACCGCCGTTTCGAAACTTAGGCAATTTCTTCACCCCACATTTGCCTGTGTCTTTCGGAAGAGACACTAAAAGCCGGTGGTCCCTTCTGTCTGGTGTCTATGCCAGGGGAAGTAAAAGATCCCACACAGGGGGTAAATGTGTAACCTGTAGTGGACTCACAAATTCTACAGAAGAACAACTCCTGCGTTAGCCCAAGTTTGGGCTGTTTGGAGGTAATCACCTAAGAACTAAGACACACACACACACACACACACACACACACACACACACACACACACACACACACACACACACACACACACACACACACACACACACACACACACACACACACACACACACACACACACACACACACACACACACACACACACACACACACACACACACACACACACACACACACACACACACACACACACACACACACACACACACACACACACACACACACACACACACACACACACACACACACACACACACACACACACACACACACACACACACACACACACACACACACACACACACACACACACACACACACACACACACACACACACACACACACACACACACACACACACACACACACACACACACACACACACACACACACACACACACACACACACACACACACACACACACACACACACACACACACACACACACACACACACACACACACACACACACACACACACACACACACACACACACACACACACACACACACACACACACACACACACACACACACACACACACACACACACACACACACACACACACACACACACACACACACACACACACACACACACACACACACACACACACACACACACACACACACACACACACACACACACACACACACACACACACACACACACACACACACACACACACACACACACACACACACACACACACACACACACACACACACACACACACACACACACACACACACACACACACACACACACACACACACACACACACACACACACACACACACACACACACACACACACACACACACACACACACACACACACACACACACACACACACACACACACACACACACACACACACACACACACACACACACACACACACACACACACACACACACACACACACACACACACACACACACACACACACCACACACACACACACACACACACACACACACACACACACACACACACACACACACACACACACACACACACACACACACACACACACACACACACACACACACACACACACACACACACACACACACACACACACACACACACACACACACACACACACACACACACACACACACACACACACACACACACACACACACACACACACACACACACACACACACACACACACACACACACACACACACACACACACACACACACACACACACACACACACACACACACACACACACACACACACACACACACACACACACACACACACACACACACACACACACACACACACACACACACACACACACACACACACACACACACACACACACACACACACACACACACACACACACACACACACACACACACACACACACACACACACACACACACACACACACACACACACACACACACACACACACACACACACACACACACACACACACACACACACACACACACACACACACACACACACACACACACACACACACACACACACACACACACACACACACACACACACACACACACACACACACACACACACACACACACACACACACACACACACACACACACACACACACACACACACACACACACACACACACACACACACACACACACACACACACACACACACACACACACACACACACACACACACACACACACACACACACACACACACACACACACACACACACACACACACACACACACACACACACACACACACACACACACACACACACACACACACACACACACACACACACACACACACACATATATATAAACCGAATAAATATACACTGTATAAATATACACTATATATATATATATATATATATATATATATATATATATATATATATCTCTCTCTCTCTCTCTCTCTCTTTATGAGCAGCACGGCTGGGCAGTCTGGACAACAGCAGCTGTTGATAGGAGGGTCATAGCACAGATACCAATGGTTTTGCCCGCAGAGCCACTTCGAGAGGTAAGACTTATGATATGACTCGAACTTATTTAATCGGTGTATTATCGTCTGCTTGTATGTAATGAAAATGTCTACCCGTCACTTGTAACATTATGCTTATGTCAATCATAATTATTAATAATCATTGCGTCTTTAGTTTGGTGCGTAGTGTTTGTATATCCATGTCGCAACCACGATATGTCTCCGTGTGTGTGCGCGACTATTTGTCTGACTATTTGTCTGTTTGACTAACTGTTTGACTGACTGTTTGACTGTTTGA
>CBDHHR010000071.1:17500-22500 GCA_965263245.1 Metamycoplasmataceae bacterium
AATCAACAAGACATTGGCTATTTAATAGCATCTGAGAAACACGACCATTAATAAGATACCCTTATAAGCGGATCGGCATGACATTTTATTTTGTGTACAAACATAGGAAACGTCATTTGCCATGCGGTACATCGGCATAACTAGTCATCAGAATGTCTGTCGTAGTACAGTTTATGTGCTCAATTACTTGGTGTGTTGTTCAGTGTAGATCTTGGTGATTGTATTTGTGGTGACCTGGTAGGTTGTTACATAAAACACATGTCTGAACATATCGGAACGTAACTGCCTAGTGTTCAATCTGAGTCGCTCCGGCGACCGTTGCTAGAAAACGTATCGCACACATCACAAGAGAATGGATAGTGAGACATGTCACGTTTTAGCTTCCCTAAGATATCAACTCCGGAGTAATGCTGGCGTGGATTAAAACAAAGGAATACCATTGTATTTAAAACAAATTTGATTGACTCGCTCGCTCGCTTGCTAACTCGCTCACTTGCTCACTCGCTCACTCGCCAACTCGCCCACTCGCTCACTCGCGCACTCGTTCACTCGCCCACTCGATCACTCGCGCACTCGTTCACTCGCCCACTCGATCACTCGCGCACTCGTTCACTCGCCCACTCGCTCACTCGCCCGCCCACCCATCCATCCACCCGCCCACCCATCCATGTTATTGCTAGATGCAATATCTGTTGCTGTTGTTGTTGTTTCGTCCGGGATGGCGGTACCGCGTGAAATCCGGCACTGCCCATATGATAATTGTATTACCTCTGCCCTATATATATGACATATCGCAATATCTGTTACAACTGACGCTTTCCAAACACATATTAATTTATCAGATAAACAGACATGTAGTTTGGTTGACAACGGTGTAGTTGATACATTGTACAGGATACATCGTGTGTAGTCATTGTTGTTATAGACGTAACGTTAAATGTTATTGCATGTAACATTATTAATTAAGATATCTTCTGCGCACAATCGCTTAAAGTTGCATCCAAAGATGCTCAATGAAGATAATCCATTGCTGTGACGTATAACGACATGACAGCAATACATAGATGTGCATAGCTAGAACACAAACGGTTCGATCTACACGCTAGCGAGGATTACCCTTTTTCCATTTAACCAACCAACATCAACAATTTGAAGATCATTTATGGTATTTGCAGGGAATACGCGACTTAATTGAAATATAACACATAGATAGAAGAATATAGTTTGCAGCTGAATAAAAATGTATGAATCTGACATATGAAGGAAATAATTAAATATGAATGGGAGTGCTAGTTTTGTTTACTGGTAAGTGAAATAGGCGGCAACCCTAACCTTGAAGCAGCAAAGACTGGGAGCTGACGATACTGTCTCTGGAACTCCTTTCCAGTCTGGAAAGGTCCTGGGAGAGATTGAAACAATTCCTTGTGTCTATTCTGGTAAATGGTACTACGAAAGTCTTGCTGTGGTGACATTGCTGTGTTTAAATCTTCTGGTTGGTGCTGTCAGGTTTAGGTGGATTATGTTTACGACATGTGTTTAGATCGTCTGGTTGGTGCTGTCAGGTTTAGGTGGATTATGTTTACGACATGTGTTTAGATCGTCTGGTTGGTGCTGTCAGGTTTAGGTGGATTATGTTTACGACATGTGTTTAGATCTTGAAAAACAACTATAAGGAGGGCAGTCTTCCTTCTTGTTTCTAATTATTGCCATTTCACTAAGTTTCATCACCATGGTGTTTACTGAGTGTGTTTTCAAAATGTCCTAGGCAAAACCTGGCTGCACGTCGCTGTATTGCCTCAAACGTTTTTATGTAGGGATCACAGACCGTGCTCGCAAAGTGTAATGATGGATTGATGAGTGCATAGTACGTTCGCTCTGTGATAGATGTTGATACAATCGTTACATTCCTTTCAGGTGTCGAGTGTAATCGATTACCAGTGTTTTATAGGATAATTGCTTTTATTTCATTGTACTTCTATGTACAATGTACAATAGTACAAAATTTGCCGCTTTGCTAATTTACACAGGTACAGCCAGATACTAGCTAGTATACTCATGATTAATGTTGTTCATTGAAATAAATATATGGCAATGAAGCCATGACTAAGAAATAACATCTCACCTGTATTTCTACTCATCATATAAAACATACTTCATGCAGTTGGCTACCCCCGCAAACCCATTTCAAGATGTATGAACCAATTGAGAAATTGGATCAAAAATATAGTCTCCTCATAGATATCTCCTCAATTCATAGATGTGTTGTGAGTGTGAAAGGCGTCAGTTTGGAAGAAGAGTTCTTTCCAGTGTCACTTCACTCATCTCGCTGTCACACTCGGCCTCCCGCACCTGTCACATCTGCACAGTTACTAGGTACTGCGCTCGCGAACTGTTGAATCAACGTTAATTAATTAATTCATCCATCCATCCATCCATCCATCCACCCACCCACCCATCCACCCATCCACCCACCCATCCACCCACCCACCCACCCACCCACCCATCCATCCATCCACCCATCCACCCACCCATCCACCCTCCCTCCCACCCAGACAAATAGAACATGTGTACATAATCATGAAACTTATTCTGTTAACTGTAAAATACCGTGTCGATGTCTCTGATGTATTTCAAATATAAACACTACAAATGTGTTTGCTCGAAACTGCGTCGTTCTTTTTAGCCTGAACCACTGACACATTTATTAATAATTCATGTTTCCCTTTCGCGTGGTACATGTATAGTGATGACAGAGCGCGTACAGTCCACCAGTCTGCCTTCCCACTCAACAAACTATGTTACAGAGTGTACTGTTGCGAAACAACTGCATTAATCTAGAAGATATACAGTGACGCCCATCTTGGTATCCCACACGAACAGCCGTACAATCTCTCTAAGATATACAGTGACGCCCATCTTGGTATCCCACACGAACAGCCGTACAATCTCTCTAAAATATACAGTGACGCCCATCTTGGTATCCCACACGAACAGCCGTACAATCTCTCTAAGATATACAGTGACGCCCATCTTGGTATCCCACACGAACAGCCGTACAATCTCTCTAAGATATACAGTGACGCCCATCTTGGTATCCCACACGAACAGCCGTACAATCTCTCTAAGATATACAGTGACGCCCATCTTGGTATCCCACACGAACAGCCGTACAATCTCCCTTAGTGGTGGTTCAGAATTGTCAACATTTTCGGAAGCGTAAAGACTACGCTTTTTATTGACTCCCAAAATGTACACTAAAATGCTGATTGTTGTGACTAATACGTACCAACAACAGCAAGTAGGCTAAACTAGTTTCAAGCGTACGGACGCCTCCGACTCCCCTCCAAGAGCGTACCATTTGTACGCTTCGGAGAATGTTGACAGTTATGAAAGATCTCTTGTGAACATTTGTAAAGCTGTTGATGGGTCACTCGTAAGCAAGGTCTCCTGGTGTCGGCCTACACCAGCGCGAGGAAGCAAGCTTCACCGTAACACGGCGGGAAGGGGAACGTGTTCGGGATGATGTACACCTCTGACGTCAGCGTCAGTCGGTTGCCCAAAGGTCCCTTGTACACCGCCTCGCAACATAAGAAGACATTAGCGTTACTTTGCACACAACAACATATGTAACGGCCCGAGAGTGAGCCACAGCTAGAAGTAGGTCTCTACGAGTATCGTGCCAGAAACACGCAATGCTTCTGACCTAGTTAGCCCTAATTATACATTTAAGCTTGACTTCTTAATTGTGATAACATGACAGAATATACCTGTATTAACATGCTCAATAATATGCATGAATCAAACTATTACATAAATCAATATGTGTAAAAATAAATGTTCACCTGCTTTTGACACGCTATTACTTACTTGATAGTCAAAGGAAAAAAGGGCAGTGACGTGTACACCCGATGTAACGCGACGTTTGTATTGAGTGAAATCTTTATTTAGTCGTCGTAGAATATCAGATATGTTTGATATAAAACATGTTTGTTTGAGGGGACGTTCAAGGTTGTTAAAGGCGCCTTTCCCGCCGCCCTTCATTAATAAATACTGTTGTGTCCACCATGAACGGCGACGCTCTCTTCTCTGTCGAAGACGTTATAGAACCAAGGAGGCGCAGCGCACAGCCAGAGCTCACCTCTGACGCGTAAACAAGTGACACAAACCCGCCATATTACAATAGTTTCATAACATTAAGCCAGAGTGCACCAACTTATCGCAGCCGCCAGTCGCAACCGCCAGTCACGACAAGACAAATCGTCGCCAAAATATAATCACAAATAAATCGTCGTGACGTGTGAATACGTGACTGCGCTTGCGTGCCCGCCGTTCTGGTGAATGTAATGGTCTTGTGGTCCACATATCACGCACTAAAGCCGGCGAGTGTTTATTCGTTCACACAGCCGCAACAGTATGGAATGCTTATTTATTTATATGTCTTACAACTGAATCAACTTATTACATGCCTTTATTTTTCATTGTAATTTTCTATTTTAACTTTTAAAGTCATTAATTTATGTATTTATAATTATAGTTAAATTTGTCTTAGTTTCCTATATATGTCTTATGTTAAGCACTATGGGCGCTCATAGATATGGCGCACTACAAAATAAACATTATGACACATTATATGCTTAAAGGCCTGTTGCAATGGACGGACAGTGTCAGGAGTTCACTACTGGTTCTTTGATGGTAGTTGCTTGAGTCTGATTGCACGGCTCAGTGGGTTGGTACGTTGAAGTGCTGACGATGACACATTAGCTATCATTAAAGTGTTGTGTTGAACATGACAATTTGCCATCTACCGAATGCGCTACAAAACACCACCGTTCGACAATGAACCAGTTAATTGACTCTCGTTTTAAATTTGATATAAATGTTTTCTTAGAATCCAATAGTGTACTATATGGGAGAAGGAGGATGGATTTCAGCACGAATTGCCGTCGGGTAATTAACAAGATTGTCTTTCAATGTCGTGAGCCCAGATTCAATCAAGACGA
>CBDHHR010000071.1:27500-35000 GCA_965263245.1 Metamycoplasmataceae bacterium
ATTATTCCGTACATGCTTTAGTCCTTGTTAATTGTATTCTTGTTATATATAAACATTTCGACGTTTTTATTACACGTACATCGTTAACTTTAATGGTCAATCGACAGCGCACTCATAGCTGCATTATTGAGCCCAGCCAGAGTAGACGATATGTAATCCTAATGTACTTCACACACTACCCGTTGTTATTGGTGTTGCTGAAACTAAAGTAGTGTAAACATACATGTTGTTGGCAACAGTCGCGGTGGTGTAGTAACAGTTGTGGTGTTGCATTTGTTGTTCTGTAGGTTTCGTTTGTTTTACTTTTCCCCAGTGTTCTGCAAACCCCGTCAACACCCGTTTCCATCCCTGTCAACAAATGTTCTAATACGGGTTAGGTCGTCCATGTGTGGTTTACGTCTTACACATACAGATCTTCCAGTCTTTTTGCCAGCCGTTCACTTTCCACTTGCTCCACTTTCCAGCCTCAGGTGATTAAGATGAACTCCTCGTCAACTACTTCTTGACACTTCACTTGCATCAACTACATCTCCTTCGTTCTTTCATGGCGTCTGCATATTTTCAGTATATATGAGTATTTGACTAAATGAGTGCTTCCACAAAAGGTCAAGAAAATATGGTGTTCGGATGAACAGTTCTGCATGTACAGTTCTGCGGCGAGTACGGCCTTAACTCAGATCTTACCATTACAGCCGCCTCTCAGTGTGACGCGTTAATTTACGACCGACTGAAACGTATTTAAGTAAAGATGTCATAGAAATAAGGCTGTGACCCACTGAAAGTACTTCGGTCCAGGCAGCTCGTTGAAGAAGATGTGTGACGCATCTGGCAGGAAGAACTGATCGCCCGTGCCGTCCACTATCATGGTCGGCACAGTGTACTTGCGGATGGAACCTGCAACCAACCACTCGGCATATATAAGTGAGATGAACGAGTGAGTGTGTGTGGGGGTGTTTGCGTGTATGTGAGTGTGTTTGTGTTTTTTTGTGTGTAACTAAATATATAAGTATGTACGCTTGTTCATGTGAATGTATTATTATGTTAAGACAAATCTCCAAAATTACAATTGTCTACATATTACTGGAATGGTAATAATGTTAATAAACCTTTCTGCCCCATGTAAACGTAAAGTTACAATGTGACCAAAGTATTCAGCACCGCTAAGTAGACGTTGGCCTAACACCTCTTGGAACTATGTGTTCATTAACAACATTTACACAATATAACTAAAATTACCACTTACGGCAGATTTCACATTATCAAAATACACATAGTTCATATCAATTTTATCAATTTAATTCACACCGTATCTTAGTACAATTAATACTGGCAACATTTTAATGATACGCTTTCACCATACTTATTAATTTAGCTTTATTTAAATATCCAACGGCAACATCTTACTATATGGGTCGATGAGATCCATAATCAATTCGAATCTCGGATGATCCAAGTACCGAGTAATGTTCTCAACATAATAGTTATACATCGCAAAGGACCACCCACCGAGCGACTGTTGGTGTCTCTGTAAATGCTGTCAACGTAAATGTCATATGAAGTATCATAAATACACATTCTTCCTTATGGTCTTGTCCTCAAATTAGTATATACATAGATTTTATTCGTCATTGACTTTACTTTGTTCCTGATAAACCCCCAATACGATTCGGTTCGGTTCGGTTCGGTTCGGTTCGGTTCGGTTCGGTTCGGTTCGGTTCGGTTCGGTTCGGTTCGGTTCGGTTCGGTTCGGTTCGGTTCGGTTCGGTTCGGTTCGGTTCGGTTCGGTTCGGTTCGGTTCGGTTCGGTTCGGTTCGGTTCGGTTCGGTTCGGTTCGGTTCGGTTCGGTTCGGTTCGGTTCGGTTCGGTTCGGTTCGGTTCGGTTCGGTTCGGTTCGGTTCGGTTCGGTTCGGTTCGGTTCGGTTCGGTTCGGTTCGGTTCGGTTCGGTTCGGTTCGGTTCGGTTCGGTTCGGTTCGGTTCGGTTCGGTTCGGTTCGGTTCGGTTCGGTTCGGTTCGGTTCGGTTCGGTACGGTTAAATTCAGATGCGTTTGCGTTTGCGTTTGCGTTTGCGTTTGCGTTTGCGTTTGCGTTTGCGTTTGCGTTTGCGTTTGCGTTTGCGTTTGCGTTTGCGTTTGCGTTTGCGTTTGCGTTTGCGTTTGCGTTTGCGTTTGCGTGTGCGTGTGCGTGTGCGTGTGCGTGTGCGTGTGCGTGTGCGTGTGCGTGTGCGTGTGCGTGTGCGTGTGCGTGTGCGTGTGCGTGTGCGTGTGCGTGTGCGTGTGCGTGTGCGTGTGCGTGTGCGTGTGCGTGTGCGTGTGCGTGTGCGTGTGCGTGTGCGTGTGCGTGTACGTGTGTATGTATGTATGTATGTATGTATGTATGTATGTATGTATGTATGTATGTATGTATGTATGTATGTATGTGTGTGTGTATGTATGTATGTATGTATGTATGTATGTATGTGTGTTTATGTGTGTGTGTGTGTGTGTGTGTGTGTGTGTGTGTGCGTGCGTGTGTGCGTGCGTGCGTGCGTGCGTGCGTGTGTGTATGTGGAGGGTGTATGTTTGTATGCGGGAAGACACGTTCGTATGCGTGTGTGTGGCAGACAGTTATACGAAACATATTGATTGGTATTTGCAGTAGACAAACTAATAGCTAGAGGAAAATGTATACACAGATAATAACACGAGCATGTCGACAAAGTTATTCCAGGAATGGTCAGCAACTCCGTCATACGAACCTCTCGGAATTTCATGGCTGTCATTACTATTGGCATCTGTGCTATGACCCGTTTGTCAACAGCAGTCGTTGACCATACTGACCAGCCGCGCTGGACAGAAAGTAAGGACAGATATATATATATATATATATATATATATATATATATATATATATATATAATATACTCGTGATTTCTTCATTTGTTAAATGGTGGAGGTACAAATAACCTGTGCTAAAATTGGTCAATTCATATCGACGGTAGGACAAAGTGAAGTTGTTTTTGTATTGCCCCATGATTCTAAAGTCACAAAAGTCACACAAATGACACTGTGTATGACACTCTATAAACCCACGTCGTCTGCTAGAATGCCTAATGACAATGTTCTCAGATAATATACACCACTATCTATGATGTCAAATGCATATTCTGATATATTAATACACATGCTCTGTAAACCAGTTTACTGTGTAAATAATCGTCGAATTTGCAATGCAGCATTACGGCGTACATGTAACAGTTTCTGAATCGAAGGAAATATAATAAATCAACAGAGTATATGTAGCAGCCGGCGAATATATACATCGATCAACACTAGGAACTTGGCGCGTCATAATGGATGTCACGTCACATCTCTGTCCTTCGTGATAGGTTTACCGCGTCATGAGCAAGATGTCAGTCCTTTCATTTATTACGTTTTAGCCTAACATTGTTGGATTAATTGAAAGGGCCGAATCGTACGTGAATTAGCACAACACTATTTTATAAGTACCTAACTGAGTTACTTGGTATTGCACAAAGAAAAAAGCTAATATTTACTTTGCAATTGTGAGATCTCTGTTGCCCCGGACAAATTTTGAAAAAAGACCTCAACCTACAAATATACAAAACTGACGGAGTCATGAATCCATAGAGAGACAAACTGACAGAGAACCGTATTATTTATTGATATAGATAAATTATTATATTTACAAGAACAATCAACATAAAAAAATTGATATTCACACAAATGTACTCATGTGTTATGAGCAGTATTTTACATTACCTAACTAAATTGCGCGTTCACCTGCCTCGTATCACTACTACGCCGTCCGTGTCTCTATGTCAGCCGTCACATGTACGACTGGGGAGAGTTGACAGGGTATGTAGGGCGGGTATGTAGATGGATAGGGCGTTGGTATGTTGGTGAATACGGCGCTGGTATGTAGGTGGATAGGGCGCTGGTATGTAGATGGATAGGGCGTTGGTATGTTGGTGGATAGGGCGCTGGTATGTAGATGGATAGGGCGTTGGTATGTTGATGGATAGGGCGCTGGTATGTAATTGGATAGGTACAAATAAACCTCAACTTGACTCACCTTCGACAGTCCCGCAATCACAAACCTGGTGATGTTCAACGCTGGTGTTAAACGACCTGTGAAATCTGTCACGGTGTCCATTGCGCGAACTACGGCCTACAAATAAGAGTGACAACGATGACGTAGTAGGCTATCACTTGGAACTTGAACTAATGAGACCAACATATTATTTACGTTGACTATTCGGCACATCCTGATATGGGTAAAATCGGGAAAAGGTAAACATAAAAAACACCAAAGTTGCAATATACCTTTGTCATTGGGTAGCGAAGTAATATCTCTGGAGAAGCATTCTCGTTTTCTATAAAAGTGCGCCACAAGTAAGCAATGATTTCGTCTTCCTTTCTGCTTTTCTGCGTTGGATCAGCCTAGAGTTTGGATGGTCAAAATAATGTACAATGTATATAAGTACAGTTCAGCTTGCATAAATAAACACGCACATGCATACACACATTCACCCTCTCACAAACTCGCACACACACCCCCCCACACACACAGTATTAACGAAACGCGTGAGTAGTTATATGGGGAAAGCCCGCATATAACTACTCGCGTGTTTGGGTTTCATTATATGAAATGCTATAGTAACAGTTTTTTAATTATGGTAATTTTCAAGTGTACCGCGTATTTATGATATCAACATTTTTCAAGTAAACGTTTGCTAAAAGTAAGGTCAAGACTATCGGTTACTGTGACTGAAGAGCTGTACTGCAGAAAACGTCTTCAAGAACATGCATTTGTATTTAATTTTTTTTAAATGTATTTATGGAACAATACCATTTAATAAATGTTTTATGTCGATCATGTTAGACAGCAGTTATAGAATGAATACCTTGAACACGATTGGTTGGTTCGGTATTTGCTTCAAGTGACAGACGACAGTTCTCATTTGTTGACTCATCTTCCTGAGTGCAGCAGCCGTGTCCTCGCGCCCAGACGGAGAAATGCTGCAAGCGCGTGAAATAAAAACAAAACTATGCTGACACAACAATGACGAAAATACGTCAATATGGTAAATATAAGCATCAATTTGATTTCCCATATTCTCAATTCAGTGTCGTTTATTTTCCTGGAGACATGTCTGTTTTAATATTGCTAACGTTACTGTTGAAAATATGATACATGCATGTGGACGTGTGTTGACTAAGAATGCCTGACAAATACATCAAAGGGGGCGCCAGTCTCTGCAATCACAACCCAAGGCCGAAGACAATCGACTCAACATGGTAAAATATGAGCAAAGTAGAAACAATAATCACGTAATAACGCAACAATTAACATTGTTTCAGAACAATTACTGGACACCGCATCATCTTTCCACCATTTGTAAATGTCATCGTCTTCTCCTCTGATTTATATATTGAAAGGTATCGTTATTCGTCGTTATTCAAAATTATTTTCTTTTTAATGACGCGCCATCATTTGCTTCGAAAGCCTCCTGAGTTTCGACAACATTTATTTAATATCTTGGTTTGGTTTCAGGTGCATAATGTCGAACATAAAACTTGCTGAACTGTATAATGTGTATAATGCCACTTGAAGCTACAAAACGGGAAACAATAAACCAACAGTACCTCTCTGGTTCGTTGGAACCCGATCCGATGTAAATAAATGCCACGGTAGGATCAATGATCTTAGTTGGCACCGAGATGACCACATCGTGCCACCAGATCGGCCGGTTGCTGAAGGTTTCTGCCGCATGAACACAAGCAACAAGCATAAGTATAATCATCGTGATTTTGAAGTGAAAGCAACTTTAACACAAAGTGTTGTATTTCTACAGATGTATCCACAACGGTCTATATAAAGTAGTAATATATATGATTTATTTAAATAAAGCATTATCTGTGTGTATGTATGTTTGTTTATCTTTGTGTTTATGTGTGCTTTTGTTTTTGTTTGTATTTGTGTTTGTGTGTGTATCTGTTTGTTTATGTGTTTGTGTGTTTGTGTGTTTGTTCGTGCGTGCGTGTTTATGTGTGTGTGTGTGTTTGTGTGTTTATGTGTGACCACGTGCATGCATATGTGTGCGTTTGTTTTTAGTGGTCCATATGAAAAGTCAACATGTGTGAATTTACTTGCGTAACTTGGACGGATAAGTTTGATGGCTTAGCAAGTAGAACACCGACCGAAGCTGATACTACTATTGTATTTACCATCCATCCATTTCTGTGATGTCATGTTCAAGAAGTACGCATTGTGGTTGAATCCTCGGGACCGATACACTTCAGTGTACGTGTAGGTCGGGTCCGGGCGGTTCACATAATCCTCCAATGTCAATGTGGTGCCCTAAACACAACACGTCGTATTAAAGTAAGGTTGTCTAAGACTTTTTAAGGTAACTCCTCCGCATAGTATATACTATTCATCTTTCACCACCTACGTCGTCTCACCAGAAGGTGTATTTAAAATAAAACTGTCTGAGGTAACACGTGTGGTAAATGCATATGTTGTGAACGCACAAGCGAACGCTAATAGTTACCTATGCAACTGGATTACAATTTATTTAATGCAACTCACTATATATTCGGGACATTTGATACATTTTCAAATGTTCGAACACTCGGCGGCAGCGGCACACTAGAATACAGCTTTCTCAACAGTGTTCTGGATGTATGTATATCTCGCTGATTGTGATAACAGTATAGGTAAATGTTTATATTTTTGCAGTATCCAATCCTTAAAATTATCCAAACTGCTTTATTGTTCTATCTGTGGCACACTTATTCAGTCGAACACAATCTCGACTTTGGATACATTATGCCACGCTACAATTAATGCGCGAAAACTATTTGAACACAAATTTATATCACTGTCAATAGCATTCACACAGCTGAGTGAACTGGGGGGACATAGAGTGAACGTAAGTTGCCCAACGCGACAGCACATGATTCGATTCGAGCCAAATGCAGTTGACACTGCGCGCCTGCGCTTCACACCAGTTTGTAGTTACTTAGCTACAGTCATTGCTACGTCACAGAGTTGTGGCGCACGAGTGTTGTAACTTGACATACCGTGGCGCTGCAGAATGATTGTCGAACGTTGACACAGCCACACAGCATGATGCACAGCCTCCATAGCGACACAGTGTCTTGCACGTCCATCTTCCTCGCCGACGTTTGATGAGCACCTGCTGTTTACACCGTGTCGACAGACTGGTTGCGCATCAATTGGGTGGTTTACGTACGCGACCTGTCGTATCCATGATTGAGTATGTCATTAATGTAAGACGCGCTTTATTTTCACACACATACGACACCTTGTTAACATTTGTAACAATAACTGAATCTCAGAAAAAGGACATATATATATATATATATATATATATATATATATATATATATATATATATATATATATATATATATATATATATATATATATATACACAGTCTATATCACCATCACCTTGTCGTATGACCAATAAG
>CBDHHR010000071.1:40000-42500 GCA_965263245.1 Metamycoplasmataceae bacterium
TTGAGATATTAACATTGTAACAGGACCCCCAAACGAATATTCGACAAAGACACTGTATCGTTGGACCCTTTGGTTCAATATGAATGTAGGGTTTACGTACATACATACGGTAGCGTTTGAGGCAGTTTGGTTGTATTTCTAAGTCGTTACAGTCGACGTACTTGGGAATTATTATCGACTGCACGCAAAGCCGTGTTAAATTGGCAATTAAAATGTGTTTAAGGAAAGCATCCTCTTATGGTTCTAACACCTGTGCTCGGGTTATTGCGCCACAGGTGTAAGCTAGTTGGAATTAATACTTTCCGAATGCAATAAAGCAACAGTGTTTCCTGTTGCTGTCAGATTCGCGAGTATAAGTGCAAGAGTACGCTTAGCCTTAGACATTGCGTACGTGGCAAACGACAAATCATATGTCCTCGATTATTTCACCTGCACAAACACACATACGCACACACGTACGTACGCACGCACGCACGCATGCACACATACGCATGCACAAACAAACAAACAAACAAACAAACAAAAAAACAAACAAACAAACAAACACACACACACACACAAACCTGATCAGTGATGACGTTTTCAAACCAGACCACGTGACTCTTATACGCTTTCGCGTCATAATTCGCCCGGAAGTCTCGTCTGCCACAAAACAGAGAAACTTTAAATACATACATACATACATACATACATACATACATACATACATACATACATACATACATACATACATACATACATACATACATACATACATACATACATACATACATACATACATACATACATACATACATACATACATACATACATACATACATACATACATACATACATACATACATACATACATACATACATACATACATACATACATACATACATACATACATACATACATACATACATACATACATACATACATACATACATACATACATACACACATGCGCACATACATACATACATACATACACACATACTTACATATATTCATACGTGTATTATATATATATATATATATATATATATATATGTGTGTGTGTGTGTGTTTGCAAACACATCTTTCCATACGTACGTGTGTGTGTGCGTGCGTACGTACGTGCGTGAGTGTACTAAGCCATAGCATATCTAAGCTGTAGCATATGGTTGGTCGGTGGTACAGCGGCCAGTCTACGCCGTCTACTCACGGTCGCGATCCTCGCCGTGAAGCTGGCGATGGCCTCCATGACACCACCGATCGGCTTCAGAGAGTGGTCGCGGTTCGGCACCATTCTGCACAACACTCACGGCGAGTCGACATGATTATAATTATGACACTCTGATTAAGTCAAAGCGGCGATGCTATGATTAAAAGTTATGCTCGTTGTCTGTTGTGTATGTGTAGTTATGTTCATTGTGTGTTTATTCTTTCAATCGTTCGTTCGTTCGTTAGTACTTTTGTCCGTTATTCAGTCCTTTTGTTCGTTCGATTACCCAACCGTCCGCTTGCCCAACCGTCCGCTTGCCCGTCCGTCCGTCCGTCCGTCCGTCCGTCCGTCCGTCCGTCCGTCCGTCCGTCCGTCCGTCCGTCCGTCCGTCCGTCCGTCCGTCCGTCCGTCCGTCCGTCCGTCCGTCCGTCCGTCCGTCCGTCCGTCCGTCCGTCCGTCCGTCCGTCCGTCCGTCCGTCCGTCCGTCCGTCCGTCCGTCCGTCCGTCCGTCCGTCCGTCCGTCCGTCCGTCCGTCCGTCCGTCCGTCCGTCCGTCCGTCCGTCCGTCCGTCCGTCCGTCCGTCCGTCCGTCCGTCCGTCCGTCCGTCCGTCCGTCCGTCCGTCCGTCCGTCCGTCCGTCCGTCCGTCCGTCCGTCCGTCCGTCCGTCCGTCCGTCCGTCCGTCCGTCCGTCCGTCCGTCCGTCCGTCCGTCCGTCCGTCCGTCCCGTCCGTCCGTCCGTCCGTCCGTCCGTCCGTCCGTCCGTCCGTCCGTCCGTCCGTCCGTCCGTCCGTCCGTCCGTCCGTCCGTCCGACATTTTGCGAGTGTGTGTGTGTGTGCGCGCGTGCGCGTGCGCGTGCGCGTGCGCGTGCGCGTGCGCGTGCGCGTGTGCGTGTGCGTGTGCGTGTGCGTGTGCGTGTGCGTGTGCGTGTGCGTGTGCGTGTGCGTGTGCGTGTGCGTGTGCGTGTGCGTGTGCGTGTGCGTGTGCGTGTGCGTGTGCGTGTGCGTGTGCGTGTGCGTGTGCGTGTGCGTGTGCGTGTGCGTGTGCGTGTGCGTGTGCGTGTGCGTGTGCGTGTGCGTGTGCGTGTGCGTGTGCGTGTGCGTGTGTGTGCGAGTAAGTGAGTGAATGTATGTGAGTTTGTTAATCAGTGAGTTAGTGGGAATGTATGTGGTTGCACCCTTACATCGAGTCCACAATGCTGCACATTAAATAAACACACAACACACCATCGGAGCTACGGAAATGTGCTGTTTAAGAAGAATGATGAGAGTTTCGTACGTAGACAGAACAGAAAAACAACGAAGAAATCTTT